>NZ_JBIVQG010000001.1:0-622060 GCF_044755025.1 Paenarthrobacter sp. NPDC092416 | reverse complement strand
GCGGCGTGCCCTGTGCGCCCCTCTGGGGGGGTTATTGGCGCGCTCTTGCCCCCCGGGTGTTCTTCCCCCCCCCCCCCCCCCCCCGCCCCCCCCCCCCCCCCCCCGGGGGGGGGGCCCCCCGCCGTCGTTATTGACGCTGTTGCCGTATCAGTTGGCCGGGTAGTTGCGCTCAGGCTCACCCGTATAGAGCTGCCGCGGGCGGCCGATCTTGGTCTGGGGATCGTTGATCATTTCGCGCCACTGGGCAATCCAGCCCGGGAGGCGGCCGATGGCGAAGAGAACGGTGAACATCTTCTCCGGGAAGCCCATGGCCTTGTAAATGAGGCCGGTGTAGAAGTCGACGTTCGGGTAAAGCTTGCGCTGGATAAAGTAGTCGTCAGCCAGCGCCTTCTCTTCGAGGCGCATGGCGATGTCAAGCAGTTCGTCGTTGCCGCCGAGCTTGCCCAGGACCTCGTGAGCCGTTGCCTTGATGATCTTGGCACGGGGGTCGTAGTTCTTGTAGACGCGGTGTCCGAAGCCCATGAGGCGGACGCCGTCTTCCTTGTTCTTGACCTTCTCCATGTAGTCCTCCGGCTTGATGCCGTCAGCCTGGATCTGGCGAAGCATCTTCAGGACGGCCTCGTTGGCGCCACCATGGGCGGGACCGAAGAGGGCGTTGATGCCTGCGGACACCGAAGCGAAGAGGTTCGCGTTGGACGAACCCACCAAGCGCACGGTGGAGGTGGAACAGTTCTGCTCGTGGTCGGCGTGCAGAATGAGCAGGAGGTCCAGGGCCTTGACTACTACCGGGTCCAGTTCATACTGCTCAGCCGGCAGGCCGAAGCTCAAGCGCAGGAAATTCTCCACGAGGTTCATGGAGTTGTCCGGGTACAGCATCGGCTGCCCGATCGACTTCTTGTGCGCGTAGGCTGCGATGACCGGCAGCTTGGCCATCAGGCGGATGGTGGAAACTTCCACGTGCTCTTCATTGAACGGGTCAAGCGAGTCCTGGTAGAACGTGGACAGCGCAGAGACGGCCGAGGAAAGCACAGGCATGGGGTGGGCATCCCGCGGGAAGCCGCCGAAGAAGCCCTTCAGTTCCTCATGGAGGAGCGTGTGGCGGCGGATTCGCTGGTCGAACTCTTCCAGCTCCGTGGGGGTCGGCAGGTTGCCGTAGATCAGCAGGTAGGAAACTTCAAGGAAGCTCGAGTGCTGCGCGAGCTGCTCAATGGGGTATCCGCGGTAGCGCAGGATGCCTGCGTCGCCGTCGATGTAGGTGATGGCCGAGGTGGTGGCCGCTGTGTTCATGAAGCCGGGGTCATAGGCAACGGCGCCCGTCTGCTTCAGCAGCTTGGAAACGTCATAACCTTCGTTTCCTTCTACAACCTGGATGCGCGGCAGTTCAAGTTCGCCGCCGGCATGGCGCAGTGTCGCGCTGGTGGTCTCAGTCATGGAGTCCCCTTCATGAGGCCTCTGGGCCTCTATAGAACGCTTGTCCAACCAAACTTCCGGTGACGCCGCATGCTGCCCCACTGTTGCAGGGCTCCAACGGCCGAAGTGCTTTCTTATCGAAGGTCACCATTGATAGTCAGTTAAAAAGCTACCGCCAGTAACCCCACGGAACTAATCCGTTCCGTCCGGTTACTGGCGGAATGACGCGACTTGTGGTGCAAGTCACAGCATTGTTATGAGCTCGCGCCCAATCTCTCCACTGCGGCGTCAATGCGCTCATCGCTGCCCGTGAGGGCCACCCGGATGAAGCCATTACCGGCATCGCCATAGAAGACGCCGGGGCCAACAACGATGCCCAGGTCAGCGAATCGCCCCACGGTGTCCCATGTAGCTTCGCCCGCCGTGGACCACAGGTAGAGTCCAGCCTTGGACTCGCGGATCTGCAGTCCGAACTTCTCCAGCGCTGGAACAATCCGCTCGCGTCGGCTCCTGTACAAGTCCTTCTGCGCCAAAACATGGCTGGCATCGCCCAGTGCCACGCGCATGGCTTCTTGCACCGGGTAGGGAACGATCATTCCAGCATGCTTACGGCTGTTCACGAGATTGGCCATAATCGCCGAGTCGCCAGCAACGAAGGCTGCGCGGTAGCCTGCCAAGTTGGACTGCTTGCTCAAGGAGTACACACACAGCAAACCGTCCGTGGAACCGCCCGTTACGCGCGGATCAAGGATGCTCGGAACGGGCTCTCCGCCTCGCTGGGCATCCCATTCACCCCACCCGAGCTCCGCATAGCATTCATCCGAGGCAACGACAGCACCGAGCTCCCGGGCCTGGCTGACCATCCGATGGAGAGATTCGACATCGCGGACACTTCCGGTCGGATTGCCGGGCGAGTTGATCCAGATCAAACGGACCTTCGCGCGGGTGGCGGCATCCAGTTCATCCAGATCGTCCGCAGCAACTGCAGTGGCGCCAGCCAGTGAGGCGCCAATGTCGTACGTTGGATAGGCCACAGTGGGGCGCACCACAACATCGCCGGCAGTGAGTCCCAGGAGGAACGGAAGCCAGGCAACCAATTCCTTGGACCCAACGGTCGGCATGACGTCCCTGGGATCAAGCCCCGGCACACCACGGCGGCTGGCGAACCAGTCCACCACGGCTTGGCGAAGCGGCTCAGTGCCATGCACGGTGGGATAGCCGTGAGCATCGGATGCCGCCGCAAGTGCGTCGCGAATCAAGGCAGGAGTGGGGTCGACCGGAGTTCCGATGGACAGGTTAACTGCTCCCCCGGAGTGCTTGGCAGCTATGGCGACATACGGCGCCATGGCCTCCCACGGGTAGTCGGGCAGGTTAAGGCCAAAGGCCGGTGCCGCGGAAATCAAGGAAGCAACCGCCCTTAGTGGTCTTGGTTCTGCGGGGGCAGTGCGGCAATGAACGGGTGGTCCTTGCCGGTGTTGCCGATCTTCGCAGCGCCACCCGGCGAACCGAGGTCGTCAAAGAATTCGACGTTGGCCTTGTAATAGTCGGCCCACTCTTCCGGGGTGTCATCCTCGTAGTAGATGGCTTCCACAGGGCATACGGGTTCGCAGGCACCACAGTCGACGCATTCATCGGGGTGGATGTAGAGGGAACGCTCACCTTCGTAAATGCAGTCAACAGGGCATTCTTCGATACATGCCTTGTCCTTGACATCTACACACGGCTGCGCGATTACGTACGTCACGTCCCAGACCTCTCCACGGTTAGTCCCGGCCACGGCCGGGGTAATACTGCCGGCAGCATGCCGGACACTCAACTTCCGAGCCTATTATCCAACAGTGCAACGACGCCAACCTAGCTCGCGTCTTAGTATGAAACGGTGAACCTTCCGCACTTGCCGCCCCGACAATTCCTGCTTAGTGCGAAACCCGGCATTCGGGTGGTGGTGCGCTACAGGATCGATGACGGCCTGACGGACGCGCTGGGCTACCTCCTGGACACCGGCGACACCAGTTGCACGATCCGAACCAGGACGTCCGACGTCGAAATACCGCTGGCTATGATCATTGCCGCCAAGGAGGTTCCGCCGCCTCCGCCACGCCGCCAGGCGCGGCGGGCCGCAACCGCAGGCGACTCGCCACCAGCAACATGACCACAGTGGTCACGCCGATACCAAACACCCAGACGTTACCTGCCAGGTCGCCGAGCACCAGCTGTTTACGGGGGCCTGAAGAGGACATGACGCCGACGGCGGCATAACTCACCATGCCAGCCACCGCCGTCGGGATCAACGAGCGGGACCACGCTGCCAACCATAGCTGCACAGAAGCCAACAGCAGCAACGCAACAACTACTCCCCAGACGAGATCGCCGCCGGACCACTGTATGGTCTGCCGGTGTAATCCCGTTCCGGCGACAGCAACGAAAAGAGCCGCCGGTACGGCCGCGGCAATGCCACGCGCCGCACCGGCGACTCTCCTCTTCATCAAGCTGTTCCTGACGGGTCAGACCCGGACAGTCTAGGCCTTGGCGCGGGCGCGGTTGGCCTTGGCACGCTCGTTCGAGTCCAGGATGACCTTGCGAATACGGATATCCTCCGGCGTAACCTCAACGCACTCGTCCTCACGGGCGAATTCGAGAGACTCCTCGAGCGTGAGGTCGCGCGGCGGCGTCAGGTTCTCGAAGGAGTCAGATGAAGCAGCACGCATGTTGGTGAGCTTCTTTTCCTTGGTGATGTTGACGTCCATGTCGTCTGCGCGGGAGTTCTCGCCAACGATCATGCCTTCGTAAACCTCGGACGTGGGCTTCACGAAGAAGGAACCGCGCTCCTGCAGGTTGATCATGGCAAACGGCGTCACAACACCGGCGCGGTCAGCAATCATCGAACCGTTGGTACGGTATTCGATGGGGCCGGCCCACGGCTCGTAGCCCTCGGAGATCGAGGCTGCGATACCAGCACCGCGGGTGTCCGTGAGGAACTTGGTGCGGAAACCGATCAGGCCACGGGCCGGAACGATGAATTCCATGCGGCACCAGCCGGTACCGTGGTTGGCCATGTTGGTCATGCGGCCCTTTCGGGCAGCCATGAGCTGGGTGACGGAGCCGAGGTATTCTTCCGGTACGTCGATGGTCATGTGTTCCATCGGCTCGTGGATCTTGCCGTCGATGGTCTTGGTGACAACCTGCGGCTTGCCAACGGTCAGCTCAAAGCCTTCGCGGCGCATCTGCTCAACCAGGATGGCCAAGGCGAGCTCGCCACGACCCTGGACTTCCCAGGCGTCAGGACGCTCGGTGGGGAGAACCTTGATGGAGACGTTACCGATCAGTTCCTTGTCCAGGCGATCCTTCACCTGGCGGGCCGTGACCTTGGCGCCCTTGACCTTGCCGGCCAGCGGCGAGGTGTTGATACCAATGGTCATGGAAATTGCGGGATCGTCCACCGTGATCAGCGGCAGCGGCTGCGGGTTCTCGGCATCCGTGAGGGTTTCACCGATGGTGATGTCCTCGATGCCGGCGACTGCAACGATTTCACCGGGGCCGGCGGATTCGGCAGGAACGCGGGTCAAGGCCTTCGTGGCCAGCAGTTCGGTGATCTTGACGTTCTTGAGTTCGCCGTTGGCGCGCGCCCAGGCGACGGTCTGGCCCTTGCGGAGCGTGCCGTTGTAGATGCGGAGCAGGGCGAGGCGGCCAAGGAACGGCGATGCATCCAGGTTGGTCACGTGTGCCTGCAGCACGCCGTCCGGGTTGTACGTCGGGGCCGGGATGTGCTCGATGATGGTCTTGAAGAGGGGCTCGAGGTCCTCGTTCTCCGGGGCAGAGCCGTTGGCCGGCTGGTCCAGGGACGCACGGCCGACCTTCGCAGCGGCGTAGACGACGGGAACTTCGAGAACCTTGTCCAGGTCCAGGTCCGGAACTTCGTCAGCAAGGTCCGAAGCCAGACCGAGGAGCAGGTCCATGGACTCGTGGACAACCTCGTCGATACGGGCGTCAGGGCGGTCGGTCTTGTTGACCAGGAGGATGACCGGCAAGTGCGCAGCAAGGGCCTTACGGAGCACGAAGCGGGTTTGCGGCAGCGGGCCTTCGGAGGAGTCAACCAGCAGGACGACGCCGTCAACCATGGACAGGCCGCGCTCTACCTCGCCACCGAAGTCGGCGTGGCCGGGGGTGTCGATCACGTTGATGGTGATGGTCTCGCCGTTGGACGACGGGCCGTTGTAGGCAACCGTCGTGTTCTTGGCGAGGATGGTGATGCCCTTTTCGCGTTCAAGATCGCCGGAGTCCATGACGCGGTCTTCAACTTCGCCGTGGGAAGCGAAGGAGTTGGTCTGCTTGAGCATGGCGTCGACCAGGGTGGTCTTGCCGTGGTCAACGTGTGCGACGATCGCGACGTTGCGCAGATCGCTCCGCGACGCAGTGTTAACGGTAGTTTCAGACATGCGTTTATGACTCGTTTCAGTGGTGAAGTCAGTTGTTATATCCGCGCGCATACCTGATCTACCTGATCGGAACACACGGCGAAAGACCCCGGGACACAGGGCACCTAGAGCAAGTCTAAACGCAGATGCATTTATCGGCCTAAAATGCAAGCGATCCATGGTCAAAATGTGGCGTTCCTCACAGTGGATTAAGGTTTAGTAACTGGCGGACAAGATGCTGGATTTTCCCCGCGGAGTGAACCATGATGTCTGCAAGAACCAGTGCCACACGGAGACCATCGATGCGAAAAGCTTCGGCCACGTTCCGCATGCTCGCACCGCTGATCGCCGTAGGCGTTCTCTTGGTGGGCTGCGGATCCACAACGTCAGCCCCTACGTCCACCGCCACACGCTCCGTTGCGCCCGCTCCCGCCGAGACGGCTGCTGCGCAGAAACCGGAAACCGTGGCTACCGCATCGCCGGCCCCGGACCTTCCAGTGGGCTCGCTGTATAAGAATCCCGCCAACAACCGCAACGAGGTCATTCTGGCCGACGTGCGCCACACCGCGGTGCTGATCGGGGACTCGCAATCCCAGCCAAAGGACTCATGGCCGCAACGCGGGATCGCTGCATTGGGGTACAAGTTGCATGTGGCAGGCATGGGTGGGACAGGCTTTGTGGCATCCACCACCAAGACTGGCAATTACATCGATGCCCTGCAGCGCGGCGACTGGGTGCTCCCCTACGGCGACCCTCCCCTGATCGTGATCCAAGGCGGCGGCAACGACGCCAGCCAAAAGGCCAGCGACACACAGATCGCCACCAACGCCGAGCGCCTGCTGTCCGTGCTCAAGAAACGCTACCCGGGGGCGCGGATCGCGATGATCGGAACCCTTGCCAAAGGCGCCGACAACGGCGGTGGACGACGCACAGAGGTGGACGCCCTCCTGGGACGAGTAGCTGCAAAGAACAGCATTCCGTTCATCAGCGCCGGCGATTGGCTGACCCGCTACGACGCCGTTGGCGATTTGCAGGACGGAGTCCACATGAAGCCGTCCGGACACGCGAAGCTCGGGAGTGTCCTGGCCAAGAAGCTGACGGAACTCGGCCTGGCACCTCGTCCGGACACGGCGTCGGTTCCGGCGCAATAGGGCGTGTTGCGGGGCCTGCTCTGCGCCCCTCGCCAACGATTTGGCGCGCAGACCGGGCCCCACAACGAGTGATTAACGGCGAGAGCCGGCGGTTCCCCCTTGGTGGGAGGAACCGCCGGCTCTTTGCGCTATCCGGATGTGTTGTCCGGTAGTGCTATTGGTTGTGTTGTTCGGCTGTGTTGTCCGGATTCGACGGCGGTTATGCCACCGCGGGTGGCAACAACAGCGAGCCACCCGGTATAGCGTCCAAGAGAGCCTGCGTGTAGGCCTGCCGCGGGTTCTCGAAGACATCGTCGGTGCTGCCCGTTTCAACGAGCTTGCCCTTCTCCATGACGCAAACGTGGTCTGCGATCTGGCGCACTACGGCGAGGTCGTGCGTGATGAACAAGTAGGTCAAGCCGAGGTTATCCTGCAGATCTGCCAAGAGGGTCAGCACCTGGGCCTGAACCAGGACATCCAGCGCAGAAACGGCTTCATCACAAATGATGACTTCCGGGTCCAAGGCGAGCGCACGGGCTATGGCAATGCGCTGGCGCTGCCCGCCAGAGAGCTCGTTGGGGTACCGCTGCATGGTGGACTGTGGCAAGGCCACTTGATCCAACAACTCACGGACCTTCTTCTCACGGCTGGCCGCATTTCCGATCTTGTGAACCCGCAGGGGCTCTTCGATGGTCCGGAAGATGTTGTACATCGGATCCAAAGAACCATAAGGGTCCTGGAAAATCGGCTGTACTCGGCGCCGGAACTTGAACAGCTCCCGGGATTTCAGGCCCGCAGTGTCAATGCCGTCGAAGAGGATCTGGCCCTCGGTCGGCTTCTCGAGCTGAAGAACCATCTTTGCCACAGTGGACTTACCGGAGCCGGATTCACCCACAATGGCCGTGGTGGTTCCACGCTTGACGCTGAAGCTGACGTCATCAACAGCGGCGAAGTCTGTTGTTTGGCCCAGCCCCTGGCGCAGCTTATAGATCTTGCGGAGATTCCGGATCTGCAGCACCTCATCCTGCGCACGGTCTTTGGCAGCGGCTACGGGGGCCAGCAAATCCCCCGCCTCGACACCTTGTTCCTTGGCTACCTGAATGCGGCGTGATGCCAGCGAAGGCGCTGACTCCACGAGCCTCCTGGTGTACGGGTGCTGCGGGTTGCGAAGCAGTTCCAGCGACGGCCCGGCTTCCACCACGTTGCCCTGGTACATGACCACCACTTTGTCCGCGCGTTCAGCCGCAAGGCCGAGGTCGTGGGTGATGAGCAGCACCGAGGTGCCAAGCTCCGTGGTCATCTTGTCCAAGTGGTCCAGGATCCTTCGCTGAACCGTCACGTCAAGGGCGGACGTGGGCTCGTCCGCGATCAGCAACTTGGGTTGGCAGCTCAAGCCAATGGCGATCAGCGCCCGCTGGCGCATACCGCCGGAGAACTCGTGCGGGTACTGCTTTGCACGGCGTGCGGCATCCGGAAGGCCAGCCTCAGCAAGGACACGCGCCACATCCTCCGGACCGTCTGGGCGTCCGTTGGCTTTCAGAGTCTCGCGAACCTGGTAGCCGATCTTCCAGACCGGGTTGAGGTTGGACATCGGGTCCTGCGGAACCATACCGATGTGGCTGCCACGCAGTTCGATCATGCGCTTTTCCGGGGCGCCGGCGATGTCTTCGCCGTCCAGCAGGATCTGGCCGCCCGAGACGCGTCCATTGTTGGGGAGCAGACCGATTGCGGCGAGAGCCGTCGTCGACTTTCCCGAACCGGACTCGCCCACGATGGCGACCGTCTCGCCGGGCATGATGGTGAGGTGGGCGTTCTTGACGGCCTTCACTTCGCCGGAGCCGGTCTTGAACGTAATGGCCAGGTCCTTGATCTCCAGGATTGGCCGTACCGGTGCTGTGGCTTCATCGATTCTGATGTTGGCAGAAGTCATGTTCGCCTCCTTAGCGCTGACGGCTCTTGGGATCAAGAGCATCGCGGACGGCGTCGCCAAGCATGATGAAGCTCAGGACGGTAATGGACAGGGCAGCTGCCGGGTAGAGCAGGATGGCCGGATTGGTTCGGATCGAGGCTTGCGCCCCGGCGATGTCGTTGCCCCACGACATGGTTCCCGGCGGGAGGCCAATGCCCAGAAAGGACAGCGTGGCTTCGGCGACGATGAAGACGCCCAGCTCGAGCGTTGCCAGCACGATGACCGGTGCCAAGGCGTTGGGCAGCGCGTGACGGACCAGTGCACCGAATTTGGAGACACCCAACGACCGGGCTGCCGTGACGAAGTCGGCATTGCGCACTTCGATGACGGCACCACGGGTAATGCGGGCCATCTGCGGCCAGGCCAACAGGGATATCACAAGGACCACCGTCCACACGCTCCGGTTTTCGCGGAACAGGGGAAGCTGGGTGATGACGAGTGCACCAAGGATCAGCGGCAGAGCGAAGAAGATGTCGCCAAGGCGCGCAAGGACAGCGTCCAGCCAGCCGCCGTAGTAACCTGCCAAGGCACCCAGGGTGACGCCGATAACCAGGACGCACACCACGGACAGAATGCCGACAGACAGGGATGCCTGCGTACCGTGGATCACGCGGGAATAGATATCGCAGCCTTGCAGGGTGAACCCGAAGGGGTGCCCGGCAGTCGGCCCGGCCTCCGAGTTTGCCAGCTGGCAGTCGTTGTTGGGGGCCACGCTGGTGAATACGCCGGGGAACAGAGCCACGAACGTCAACAGCAGGATCAACACCGAGGACACGATGAACATGGGCCGGCGGCGAAGCTTCCGCCACGCGTCTGTCCACAGGCTGACCGGTGCTTGGTCCGTCTTGACGGAGTCGGTGACCTGAAGCGGCGTTTCATCTACAGGGGCGACGAAGTGTTCAGTATTACTGGTCATAACGGATCCTCGGGTCGAGCCAGGCGTACAGAAGGTCGACAAGCAGATTGGCGGCAACGAAAACCAGCACCAGGACGCTGACGATCGCAACGACCGTGGGGCCTTCGCCGCGCAACACGGCCTGGTAGAGCTTGTTGCCGATGCCCGGGACGTTGAAGATCCCCTCGGTGACGATGGCGCCACCCATGAGACCGCCAAGGTTGGCACCGAGGTACGTCACCACGGGGATCATGGAGTTGCGAAGAATGTGCGCCAGTACAACGCGGGGGCGTGAAAGGCCCTTGGCTGTGGCTGTCCGGACGTAGTCCGCATTCATGTTTTCGATGACCGAAGCCCGGGTGAGGCGGAGCACGTAGGCGAACGAGACCATGCCCAGCACGACAGCGGGGAGGATCAGGTTGCCCCAGTCCGCATTGCCGCCGACAGTCGGCTTGGCCCAGCCGAGCTGGACGCCGAAAACGAGCTGGAAGACGAAGCCCAGAACGAAGGTGGGGACGGCGATAACCACCAGGGAGGTGACCAAAACCGTGGAGTCAAAGAGCTTGCCCTTGCGCAGGCCGGCGAAGACGCCGAAGGCGACACCGAAAACGGCCTGGATGATGATCGCCTCGATCGCCAGCATGGCGGTGACCGGGAATGCACGGCCAAGGGCTGCGGCAATGGGCTGCTGGGTGAAGTCGACGCCGAGGTTGAACGTCACGAGGTTCTTCAGGAAGATTCCGTACTGGACCCAGAAGGGCTGGTCCAGGTTGTACTGGGCGCGCAGCGCGTCGATAACGCTTTGGGGAGGCTGACGGTCGCCGAAGAGCGCGGCGATGGGATCGCCGGGCAGGGCGAAGACCATGTAGTAAACAAGGAGCGTGGTCCCGAGGAACACGGGGATCACCTGAAGGAGTCTACGGAGTATGTAGCGAACCACAGGGTCACCTCTTTCCGCTGGTTGTGCGATGGAGAGTCATGTGTGCCTTCCTGCCACGACAGGCAAATGGGGGCCCGGCGCCAAGCCGGGCCCCCAAATACCTCATGGCAAGTTCAGTTCCTGCGGGTTACTTGGCCTCGATGTTGTAGTAGAGGATTCCGCCGTTCCAGCCGGTTTCGGCCTTGATGACGTTGTTGCTCCACACAATGGCGCGTGCCTGATCCCACAAGGGCAGACCCGGAAGATCCGCGAACAGGATCTCCTGTGCCTGGTTGAACTTGGCGTTGGCCTCTTCAGTGGTCTTGGCGGCCAGGCCTTCCTTCAGAAGCTTGTCGAACTCGGGGTTCGTGTACTTCTCGTAGTTGGAGGAAGCGTTGGTTGCCCAAACCGGACCCAGGAAGTTGTAGAGCGACGGGTAGTCACCCTGCCAGCCTGCACGGGACAGACCCGGGAGGGACTGGGACTTGCGGAGGTCCAAGACCTCTGCGAACTTGGCGAACGGCTGGATTTCAGACTCGATGCCGAGGTTGTTCTTGAAGCCGTTGGCAACAGCTTCGATCCATTCCTTGTTGCCGCCGTCGGTATTGGAGGCGATCAGCAGCGGCTTGGAAGCGTCGTACGGCTTGATGGCTTCAGCCTGGGTCCAAAGATCCTTGGCCTTGGCGGCATCGAACTTGAGTACTTCGCTGCCCTTGAGGTCTTCCTTGAAGCCCTCAATGACCGGCGGTGCGAATGCCTTGGACGGCGTACGCGTGCCGTTGAATACAACCTTGGCGATTTCTTCGCGGTTGATCGCGTAGGAAAGGGCCTGGCGACGGAGCTTGCCGGCCTCACCCTGGAAGTTCGGGTTGTAGCCCGGGATGTTCAGCGTGGAGTTGGTTGCAACCGGCTTGGTGGCGTTGCGGTCCGGGAACTCCGTGACGTAGGTCTTCAGCGCGTTCGACGGGATGACGTCGGTAACGTCCAGGTTGTCACCCTGCAGGTCGGTATATGCCGGGCCCGGGTCGGTGTAGAACTTGAAGGTCACGCCGCCGTTCTTGGCTGCGCGCGGGCCGCTGTAGTCAGGGTTCTTGACCAGAGAGATGGACTGGTCGTGTACCCAGGCACCTTCCTTTTCGAACTTGTACGGGCCGTTGCCAACCGGGTTCTCACCAAACTTCTTCGGGTCCTTGATGGCCTCGGACGGAAGCGGGAAGAACGCCGAGTAGCCAAGGCGCAGCGACCAGTCGGCTTCCGGCTGGGACAGCTTGACCGAGATGGTCTGCTCGTCCGTAGCGGAAAGGCCGGACATCGTCTGTGCGGTGGGGGCCGGGGTGGAGGTCTTCTTGCCATCAGCACCCGTAGTTTCGGTCACTGCGCTGACATCGGCGTAGCCCTCGATGGATTCGAAGAAGAAGCCGTTGTTCTGGAGATTAGTGCTCAAGGCAGCGAAGTTCCAGGAGTCAACGAACGTCTTTGCCGTAATGGCCTCGCCGTTGGTGAACTTGGCTCCGGACTTGACCTTAATGGTCCAGTTCTGCGAGTCGGTGGTCTCGATCGACTCGGCCAAGGCATTGACCGGCTTGCCGGTTGCGTCGTAGGCACGCAGGCCTTCGAACAGCAGCTCCACAACGCGGCCGCCGTACACCTCATTGGTGTTGGCCGGCAGCAGCGGGTTCTGCGGTTCGTTGCTGTATGCGCTGATGACCTTGTTCGGATCGCTTGCGGCTGAGCTGTTCGTGTTGGTGCCGGAGCCGCCGCCGCAGCCGGTCACCGCCAGAGCGACGATCGCCGCCAGGCCTAGAGCTTTGGAAGTGCGCGAGAAACGCATTCCGCCTCCTATGAGTCGTGGAGTGATCAGGGGAAATTCGTGATTGCCCCCAAGGCATAGGCACAGATTCCTACTGTGACGTTGCCTACATGTGTGTGTAAGCCTACACACATTGCGTCCGGATAATGGGACTCGGCCACCAAACTGTAACCGTTCCGCAACCTCTAGATGCCTAAAACGGCGGGAATTTCAAGTCAAACGCTACTCGGTGGTAATATTCGCTGTCTGACAGCAGGACAGGACGTTTTTGGCACAAAAAAGAGCCCCGGTTCGAGTGAACCGGGGCTCTCAATAATTTCAGGGACTACACGTTGAAGCGGAACTCCACCACATCGCCGTCGGCCATGACGTATTCCTTGCCTTCAATGCGGACCTTGCCGCGCGACTTGGCCTCGGACATGGAGCCGGCTTCAATGAGGTCGTCGAAAGAGACCACCTCGGCCTTGATGAAGCCACGCTGGAAGTCGGAGTGGATCACGCCTGCGGCCTGGGGCGCGGTGTCGCCCTGACGGATGGTCCAGGCGCGGGTTTCCTTGGGGCCGGCGGTCAAATAAGTCTGCAAGCCGAGGGTGTGGAAACCAACGCGCGCCAACTGGTCAAGGCCGGATTCGGTCTGACCGTTCATTTCCAGCATCTCGCGGGCTTCTTCCTCGTCCAGTTCAACGAGGTCGGATTCCAGCTTGGCATCAAGGAAGATGGCGTCGGCCGGGGAAACCAAGGCCCGCAGCTCGTCCTGCTTCGCCGGATCTCCAAGAATTCCTTCATCCGCGTTGAAGACATAGATGAAGGGTTTGGCGGTAAGAAGACCCAACTCCTTGAGATGGGCCATCTCCAACTTGTCGCTCTTGATCGAGGAGAAGATCGTGTCGCCGCGTTCCAGTACCGCTTGGGCAGCCTTGATCGCGGCGAGCTCCGCAGCTTCGCGCTTCTTGATCTTGACTTCTTTTTCGATACGCGGGATAGCGTTTTCGATGGTCTGGAGATCGGCCAGGATCAGTTCGGTGTTGATGGTCTCCATATCGGAGCTCGGGTCAACCTTGCCGTCCACGTGGATCACATCCGGATCATCAAAGACCCGAACAACCTGTGCGATCGCCTCGGCCTCGCGGATATTCGCGAGGAACTTGTTGCCCAGGCCTTCACCCTCGGATGCCCCTTTCACGATCCCGGCGATATCCACAAAGGACACCGGGGCGGGCAGCAGGCGCTGCGAACCGAAGATCTCCGCCAGCTTCGCCAGACGGGGATCCGGCAGGTTGACCACACCGACATTTGGCTCGATCGTTGCGAACGGATAGTTCGCGGCGAGCACCTGGTTGCGGGTCAGTGCGTTGAAAAGAGTTGATTTGCCGACGTTGGGCAGTCCGACGATGCCAATAGTAAGAGCCACGAGCATTGATTCTACCCGTTGAAGCCCTTGAAACGCTTGTCCGCAAGGGCCGACCGACAAGCGACCCTGCTTGCGTGCCTAAAACTGTCGTACCCCTATGACAAGGTTTCCGCATGGATGGATTTGGATTCGTATTGTCACTGCTCATGCTTCTGATCGGCGCGGCCGTCGGCCTCGCCGCCGGCTACGTTGTCTTCCGACGCCGGGGCGCCGGCTTGGAAGAGGACTTCGACGCCGTTTCGTCGCGGCTCTCGGAGGTGACCGCCCAGCTTGCAGCTGCCGACGCCGAACGACGCCTCTTGTTCTCGCAGAATCGAGAGCTGAGCGAGGCAAGGAACTCCGATGGCAGCGTACTGCGTGCCTTGGGCCCTGTGGCGGAGAAGCTGACCGCTGTGCAACAGCAGGTCTCCCTGTTGGAGCGTGACCGGGTGGAGCAATACGGCCAGCTTGCCCAACAACTACAGGATGCCCGGTTGTCGGATGAACAGCTGCTGCGTTCCACGCACGCCTTGGCATCTGCCTTGCGCTCCAACAGTGCCCGTGGCCAGTGGGGCGAAGTCCAGCTGCGCCGGGTAGTGGAAGCCTCCGGCATGCTCCGCCACGTTGACTTCCACGAGCAGGTGCACTCGGGCCGTACCGAGAACACCCTGCGTCCGGACCTTGTCGTCCAACTTCCAGGCGGGAAGCAACTGGTGGTCGATGCCAAGGTCCCGCTGTCCGCATACCTTTCGGCGCAGGAACAGCACCATGGGGAGGGATCTCTCGGTGATTCGCTGGCGCCCAGCGGCAACCAGGACGCCAAATCACTGCTGACCCAGCACGCCAAAGCCCTCAAGGCGCACATCGATGCCCTCGGTGCCAAGAAGTACTGGGACATCCCCGGCAACTCTCCTGAGCTGGTCATTTGCTTCCTGCCGGCAGAATCCATCCTGGCTGCGGCTCTCGAAGCCGACCCCGCGTTGCTGGAGCACGCCCTGTCCAAGAACGTGGTCTTGGCTTCCCCCGGGACGTTGCTGGCGGTCCTCAAGTCTGTTGCGTTCACTTGGCGCCAGGATGTCCTGACGGACAGCGCGCATGAATTGTTCGAGCTCGCCAAACAGCTATACGAACGCATGGGCACGCTTGGCGAGAATGTTGGAAAGCTTGGAAGTTCGCTGAAGACATCGGTTGACCGCTACAACGCGATGGTGGGAACGCTGGAGGCCCGGGTTCTGCCAACGGCGCGGAAGCTGAATTCCATGGACGACGCCGGTCTGTCGGCGCCCTTGTCAGTGGAAGCTGTTCCGCGCTCACTGGCAGCACCAGAACTGCTCGCTTTCGAAACCCGCGATATTCAGAATGGCCTTCCAGTCTCCGCTGATGAACGCGAATCGGACGAAGACCAGGAGTCGGCAGCCTAACCGAAAGGTGACCCGTACTGTGGGGTTCTTTCCAGAACGCCACAGTACGGGTCACCAACGGAAAATCATTGCTAGGACGTGGGGCGGTTCCCACGGCCACCAAGTGCGCGGGTCACATCGCCCGCCTCCTTGAGGGTGGCACGTAGTTCCTTCGGGAGAGAGAACAGGAGGTCCTCCTCGGCCGTGACCACTTCCTGAACTTCGCCGTAGCCGTAGTCTGCCAGAAGTCGCAACACGTCCTGAACCAGTACTTCCGGAACTGAAGCACCGGAGGTTACGCCCACCGTAGCAACACCTTCAAACCACCGCTCGTCAACCTCGTTGGCAAAGTCCACGCGGTACGACGTCCTGGCGCCGTACTCCAGGGCTACCTCCACAAGGCGCACGGAGTTGGAAGAATTCGCCGAGCCCACAACGATGACCAAGTCGGCCTGCGGGGCGATCTTCTTGATGGCCACCTGCCTGTTGGTGGTGGCATAGCAAATGTCATCGCTGGGCGGATCCTGCAGCGTGGGGAAACGATCTTTGAGCAAGCGGACCGTTTCCATGGTCTCGTCGACGCTTAGCGTGGTCTGGGACAACCAAATGGTCTTTTCCGGGTTGCGGACGGTGACCTTGTCGACCTCGTGCGGGCCATTGATGATCTGGATGTGGTCAGGGGCCTCGCCCGCAGTTCCTTCGACTTCCTCGTGGCCTTCATGGCCAATGAGCAGGATGTCGTAGTCCTCCTTGGCGAACCGTACGGCTTCGCGGTGAACCTTGGTGACGAGCGGACACGTGGCGTCGATCGTGCGCAGGCCGCGGTCTTCTGCCGACTGGACCACTGCCGGCGAAACGCCGTGGGCCGAGAAGATCACCAAGGCGCCTTCAGGAACCTCGTCTGTTTCTTCGACGAAAATGGCGCCCTTTTCCTCAAGTGAGCTGACCACGTGGACGTTGTGGACAATCTGCTTGCGGACGTAAACGGGCGGGCCGTAGTGCTCCAAGGCCTTTTCGACAGCAATGACGGCCCGGTCAACACCAGCACAATAGCCGCGTGGGGCCGCAAGCAGAACCTTCTTGGGGCCGGCGACGGGTGCCGCCGCCAGCACCTCTTCCGGAGAACGCCGCCTCCGGGGAACGGTGGGCATCGGAATGGAAACTGCTGTGCTGGTCATCCTTCCATGCTACCGGCACGGCCTGACGCCGTTGACAGACCCGGGCTTCGCCGGGAGGTCACCAGGAGACCAATGATGCCAACCACAGCCAGCGCGCCTGAACACATCGCGGCAACCGTGATCCATTCGCCAAAACCAGACCTCGCTGCGTCCAGGAATTCCTGCTTGAAGAGCTCGGCCACGCTGTTGGCACTGGCGATGTTCCCCACCAACCCACCGGCCAAAGCCGAAGCAGCGGTCCACAGGGCAGCAAGAGCTGCCCCGCCGACACCCAGAAACAGCACTACCGCAGGACGACGCCGGGCGGCCGCAAGAGCGAGGAGAACGGACACGCAGGCGCCAAGGGCTGGAATCCACCACAGCGGAGCAAAGGCTGCGACGCGCTCGACGAGTTGGCGGTGTGAAGGCTCGCCCAAAGACACCAAGGATTCTGCCGGCACATCGATGCGCAGCCCTGTGGCTGAGGCGAAGTGGTCTCGAATCAGCCGGACCAGCGGCCCGATATCGAGGAGCAGGGACGTGGGTGTTACCGCTTCTTCTGCTTGCTGCCCAACACTGAAGTTGAGCTTGTGGCTGCTCCGGACGGTTTCCTCCCACGCCTGGGGGTAGTCGGTCCACGATTGCATCCCCGTGGCAGCGCCCTTTAGTGCGTCCGACGCCAGATTCCTCACCGGTTCGGGAAGGTCAACGTTGGCTTCGAACGAGCCCACGGCCGCAACGGCCAGGCGACTTTGGAAATCGGGGTCCTCCCCCAAAGCACCGGCCAAGCGAACGAAGCCGTCTTCTTTCACGACGTTCAGATCCACCCAGGCAGCAGGAACGGCGACAGCCGTCAGCAGTATTGCCAGGAGGACTGCTACTGCTGAGACAAACGATCGCAAAAGTCATCCTCGGAGTCGGGGGCTATGCCTTAACCCTAGGTGTATCCACAGGATAAGGAAAAAGTCAGGGCCCGGTGCTAAAGCTATGGATAGAGTTGGAAGGCCGGCCGGGGACCCGCTGGCCGCACCGCTAGCGAGGACAGAGACATGCAGGTACAAACACGGTCAAGCCATGGCAGCTGACGCCATACCGGAATCGACGCTGCCGGGAACCGCGGCCGAGACAAGCCCGGACAATCCCTGGCCGCTGCAGCTGCTGTCCCGCAAGCTCAAGGCCCACATTGAGCGGGCACCGGCGGCTTGGATCGAGGGCCAAGTCATTGAATTGAACCGGCGAGGCGGCAACGCGTTCCTTACCTTGCGGGACGTCGATGCCGAAATCTCCCTGCCGGCATCGGTATGGTCCACTGTCCTCGACCGTCAAAAGATCCCTCTGGAGCGCGGCTCAAGAGTTGTAGCCCTGGTCAAGGCTGACTTTTGGGTGAAGACCGGGCGGCTCAACATGTCGGTGAAGGACATTCGGCCTGTTGGTTTGGGAGACCTGCTGGCCCGGATCGAGCGGCTCCGGCAGGCCTTGGCAGCCGAGGGCCTCTTTGCCGATTCCCGGAAGCGCAAGCTGCCACTTCTCCCCCACCGCATCGGCCTCGTGACCGGCCGTGACTCCGACGCCAAGAAAGACATCCTGCGCAACGCTGCGTTACGCTGGCCCGCAGTGGAGTTCGATGTCCGCGAAGTAGCCGTCCAAGGCAACACCGCAGTCTCGCAAATCATTGCCGCACTGAAGCAGCTCGATGCGGATCCGCACGTGGACGTGATCGTCCTTGCCCGCGGAGGCGGAGCGCTGGAAGACCTCTTGCCGTTCAGCAATGAAGAACTGGTCAGAGCTGTGTCAGCCGCCACCACGCCTGTGGTCAGCGCCATCGGCCACGAAGCGGACCGCCCCATCCTGGACGATGTCGCGGACCTCCGCGCTTCGACACCCACGGATGCCGCCAAGCGGATCGTTCCAGACGTTGCCGAGGAACTGGCCATGGTCCGCCAAGCACGGGACCACCTGCGCAGGTCCATCGGCAGGTTGGTGGACCGTGAATCAGACCGACTCCATGCCCTCAGGTCCCGGCCCGTCCTTGCCGCGCCGGAGTCCATGGTTGCGCTGAGATCCGAAGATATCGGCCGGCTCCGGAAGCGAGCCCACGCGGCCGTGAGTACAGCAGTGGTACGCGCTTTGGACCAAGTCCACCACCTCCGCGCCCAGGTGAGGGCACTGTCACCTCAGAAAACATTGGATCGAGGCTATGCCGTTGTCCAACTCGTCGGTGCTGACGGGGCGGGGCACACCGTTGTCGGCAGTCCGGAGCAGGCACCGGAGGGCACCGGGTTGGCCATCCGGGTCGCAGAAGGCCGGTTCGCAGCCATTTCACGCGGCCAAGGGCAACTCAGCGAACACTGACTCCATGGCAGTCAGCCTGCCAGCCCATGCCGAACAGCAGGGCACCCACTCCACGAACATTCCGGCACTCACTTCACGAAAAAGAGGATCGCCTTATGACCACAAACAACGCATCCCAGGAATCACCGGAGTCATTGGATTCCCTCAGCTACGAAGACGCCCGCGAACAGCTGGTGGCCGTCGTGGGCAGGCTTGAAGCCGGAGGGGCCAGCCTGGAAGAGTCCCTGGCCCTGTGGGAACGCGGTGAGGCTTTGGCCAAGCGTTGCGAGGAATGGTTGGAGGGCGCCCGCAAACGCCTGGCCACCGCTCACGGAGCCACCAACGAGACCAACGACACCAACGGAAGCACTGAAGCGCAATAGCTCTCGATTCGCGGAAACCTAGGAGTCCGCAACCAGTCCGCGCTCCGCGGCGACGTCGAAATCGGCTTTTGGCCAGGCCAGCGCCATGCGATCCAGGGCCTCCAGCAGCAACTGCTGAACCGCGATCCGCGCGTACCACTTCTTATTGGCGGGAACGACATGCCACGGCGCGATCTCCGTAGAAGTCTTCCGGAACGCGGCACCGTATGCGTCCATATAGTCGCCCCAGAACGCGCGTTCCTTGAGGTCGGTCCGGCTGTACTTCCAGTGCTTGCTGGGGTCGTCCAAGCGTGCAATCAACCGCTTCTTTTGTTCGTTACGACTGATGTTGAGCATCACCTTGACGATTGCGGTCCCCTGCTCGGCAAGGCGCGCCTCGAAATCGTTGATGGCCGCATAGCGTCGCTCCAACTCATCGGCATCCGCCCATCCGTGGACGCGGTGAATGAGGACGTCCTCGTAATGCGAACGGTCGAAGACGCCCACCATGCCTGCCGCCGGCGCCTGCTTCTCAATCCTCCAGAGGAAGTCGTGGGACTTCTCCTCATCCGTGGGCGCCTTGAACGCCGCCAGTTGAACACCTTGCGGGTCCATGGCACCGACGACGTGGCTGACGATGCCGCCTTTGCCGGCCGTGTCCATGGCCTGAAGGATCAGCAGGAGGCGCTTGTTGCTGCCGAATTTTCCCTCGGCGAAGAGCTTCTCCTGCAACTCCTTGAGCCTCGCGTCCTGGGTCACCAACAAGGCCTGGCCGTCCGCCTTGGCTCCTGAGTAGCCGGGTGTGGATGCGGGATCAACGTCTACCAGGGAAAACCCCGACCCCACAGCCAGCACCGCGGCCGGACTCTTGGCGAACTCCACTGCAACGGCCATGGCTTGCCTTTCTGCCGGGCTGCGCCTTGTTGGCACAGCCATGAACCTCAGGCTAGTTGCCGGGGTACTTCCCCAGGAAGTCCGCCATGCGGCCAATTGCTTCTTCGATGTCCTTGACGTTGGGCAGCGTCACCATGCGGAAGTGGTCGGGGCGCACCCAGTTGAAAGCACGGCCGTGGGACACCAGGATCTTCTGCTCCTTCAGCAGGTCCAGGACAAACTTTTCGTCATCCCTGATGTGGTAAACCTCGGGGTCGAGCTTCGGGAACAGGTAGAGCGCTCCCCTGGCTTGCTGTGTGCTGACGCCGGGGATGGCATTGAGGAGGTCATAGGCCTTGTTGCGCTGTTCGAGCAGCCTCCCGCCGGGCAGGATGAGGTCGTTGATGCTTTGGTATCCGCCCAGTGCCGTTTGGATGGCATGTTGGGCGGGAACATTGGCACAAAGCCGCATGTTGGCCAGGAGGTTGATGCCCTCAAGGTAGTCCGCAGCGTCCTTCTTGGGTCCGGAAATGGCCATCCATCCAGCACGGTAACCACACACCCGGTACGCCTTGGAGAGACCACTGAAGGTCAGGCACAGGACGTCGTCACCGGTCAGCCCGGCGAGGTTTACGTGAACGGCGTCTTCGTAGAGGATCTTCTCGTAGATTTCATCCGCGAACAGGACCAGGCCGTGCTTTTCAGCCAGCGCCACAATCTTCTTGAGCGTCTCTTCCGGGTAGACGGCGCCCGTGGGGTTGTTCGGGTTAATGACCACGATGCCCTTGGTGCGGGGCGTGATCTTGGCTTCCATGTCCTCAAGATCGGGCTGCCATCCGGATTCTTCATCGCAGAGGTAGTGGACGGGGCGGCCGCCGGCCAAGGCGACTGAAGCAGTCCAGAGAGGATAGTCCGGCGTGGGAATCAGGACTTCGTCGCCGTCCTCCAGGAGGGCCATGAGGGACATGGTGATGAGCTCGCTGACGCCGTTGCCGAGGTAGATGTCGTCAACGTGGATGTTCTGGATGCCGCGCGTCTGGTAGTACTGCGAAACAGCTGTCCGGGCAGAGAAAATACCGCGGGAATCGCTGTATCCCTGGGCGTGTGGCAGGTGGCGGATCATGTCCACCAAGATGGCGTCAGGCGCTTCAAAGCCAAAAGGGGCCGGGTTTCCGATGTTCAGTTTGAGGATCCGGTGACCCTCCGCCTCCATTTGCTGGGCTGCCTGAAGAATCGGTCCACGGATGTCGTAGAGGACATTATGAAGCTTGGTGGACTGCTTGAATTTCGCCATTCATCAAATATGCCACACGGGTGATGGACTTCAGCTGAGACTTAACTCACATATACGACGACGGCGGTGACGGACCCGCGCGGGCCCATCACCGCCGTCGTGCGCGGTTTTCGTCCTGTACTACTTGACGATGCCCTTGTCCTTCAGCCAAGCGGCAGCAGCATCCTTGGGGCTCTGCTTCTGGTCCCCGCTGACGGCCCGGTTGAGGTTGATCAGATCGTCAGTGGTCAGAATCTTGGACACGTTGTTAAGTGCTTCCTTGGCCTTGTCCGTCATCTTGGCCTTGCTGTAAAGCGGCAGTACCTGCTGTGCCTTGAAGTTGTTCTTCGGGTCCTCGAGCACCACGAGGTCGTTGTCCGCAATGGACGGCGTGGTGGTGTAGATGTCAGCGACCTGAACCTTGTCTTCCAGCAGTGCCTGGAGAGTCAGGTTGCCGCCGCCGTCATTGAAGGGCTGCAGTCCCTTGAGCTCGCAGTTGTAGTTCTTCTTGAGGCCCGGGAAACCGTAAGCCCGGGTCTCGAACGTGGCCGGTGCGGCCATGGTGAAGTCCTTGCACACCTTGGCGAGGTCCTCAATGGACTTCAGCTGGTACTTTTCGGCCGTGGCCTTGGTGACCACCATGGCGTCCTTGGACTCCGCCTTGGCCGGCTCCAAGACCGCCAGCCCCTCAGGAAGCTTGCCCGGGAGAGCCTTGTAAACGTCCTCGGCCGAAACCTCGGTTGCCTCTGTATCAACGTAGGAGAGCAGGTTCCCGGAGTAGTCCGGGACGAGGTCTATGGAACCGTCCTGCACTGCCTTGAAGTAGATCTCGCGCGAGCCGATGTTGGGCTTGGTGGTCGCTGTGACGCCTGCGGCATTGAGTGCCCCGGCATAAACCTCCGCGATGACCTGGCTTTCCGGGAAGTCGGCAGAACCCACTACAAGTGAGCCTCCGGCACCGGTGGTTGCCGACGTCGACGGCGTGGCGAGCGGACTTCCACCGCACGCGCTCAACGCGAGGGCCACACCCAGGCCGGCAGCCAGGCCGCCAAGTCCACGGCGCGTAAGGGTCATGGGGACGGGGTTCTTCATGGTGTACCTCCTTGAACGGCAGCCCCGGCTGGTGCAGCGGCTGTGAGATCGTCGGCGGCCTTATGGCTGCCGCTGGAATCGAGCGTGAGACCGGGCGAGAGGACCAGCCTCTGGATACCGGCAAGGATGAGGTCCACAGCGATGGCAAGGGCGGCAATCAACAGCGAACCACCGAGCATCCTCGGAAAGTCCTGGAGGACCAGGCCGTCGAACAAGTAGCGTCCCAAACCGCCGAGGGGCAAGTAGGCAACCACCGAAACCGTGGCAATGACCTGAAGGACAGCGGTCCGAATGCCGCCAAACATGACCTGAAGGCCGTTGGGCAGCTCCACGCGGAACAGGATCTGCAGTTCGGTCATTCCCACCGACCGGGCGCCGTCAACTACGGCGGCATCGACGCTGGAGATCCCTGCATAGGTACCGGCGAGGAGTGGGGGAACCGTCAGGATCACCAATGCCCAGACGGGTGGCATCAGGCCGGTGCCCGCCAACAGGGCAAAGAGGACCAGGAGGCCCAGCGTGGGCAGCGCGCGCAAAGCACCGGCGACTGCCACTGCTACCACACGCCCCCGGCCGGTGTGCCCGATGTAGAGGCCGGCCGGCACGGCGATGGCAGCCGCGATGACCAAGACCAAGCCACTGTATTGGAGGTGCTCAGCCAGTCGCGTGGGAATGCCGCCACTGCCGGTCCAATGTGTGGGATCGGTGAGCCAAGCGATGGTATCCGTGAAAACGTTGCTCATGCCGGCGCCCCCGGATCTGGACGGACTGCACCGTGGTGGACCGCCGGTCCTGACTTCGGTTCGGTCAGCAGTGCGGTGCCGTTCTTGCGTTCGCCTTTGCCGGCTCCGCCCACTGCGCGGGTCCACGGCGTTAGGAGTCGCTCCAGGACTACCAGGATCGCGTCCATGAGCAGGGCCAGCACAAGGATGGCAATGATGCCGACGACTACCTCTGTGATGAAGGTTCGCTGGAGGCCATCCGTGAACAGGATCCCGAGGTTGCCAACCCCCAAAAGAGCCGCAACGCTGACCAGGGAAATGTTGCTGACCGACACCACGCGGAGCCCTGCGAAGAGCACTGGCAGGGAAAGCGGCAGGTCAACCTGGAAAAACCTGGCCAGAGGCTTGAAGCCCATGGCCACGGCAGCATTGCGGAGGTTGTCATCCACGGAGTCGAATGCGTCCATCGCCGCCCGCACCAGCAATGCAACAGCGTAGATCGTCAACGCCACCACCACATTGAGCGGATCGAGGATCCGGGTTCCGAGGATCGACGGCAGGATGATGAACAAAGCCAAGGAGGGAATGGTGTAGAGCAGAGACGTTGCAGTGGCCACCACTGATCTCAGCGTTGCGTTTCGACGGGCCACTTGGGCAAGCGGGATCGAAATAAGCAAGCCGAGCAGCATGGGGATCACAGCCAGCACCAGGTGCTGGCTTGCGAGCCCCAAAATCAGGCCGGTGTTCGCGAGGAACCATTCCATCAGGTGGCGTCCTCCCGGTGGTGTCGGGCTTCCTCAATGAGGGCCAGGACTTCCGCGCCTTTCAATACTCCGGCGACGCGACCGTCGTCGTCGATGGCAACTCCGAGCCCCGACGGCGACGACAGCGCTGCGTCCAGCGCACGTCGCAAGGTGTCGCCCTTGCGGAACAGTGAGCCTCCAGGGATCAGGCCGGCTCCGTCACGGGGCGACGACCAGCCGAGCGGCCGGGAGTCTTCATCGATAACAAGAGCCCACTCCCCCGTGTGGCCGCCGACGTGGCGGCCTTCGGTGGCGTTGACCATGGTGACAGGGTGCAGCCTGACGGAGTCTGCCACGTCGAACGCCAAGTGCCTGAAGCCCCGGTCCCGGCCAACGAACGAGGCAACGAAGTCGTTGGCCGGTGCCCGAAGGATCTCTTCGGGGGCCGCGTACTGGGCCAGTTTGCCGCCGACGGCGAACACCGCCACTTTGTCGCCCAGGACCGTGGCTTCATCGATGTCGTGCGTCACGAAAACTATCGTCTTGGCCAGTTCCCGCTGCAGGCGTAAGAGCTCCTGCTGCAGTTCGTCCCGGACTACAGGGTCCACGGCGCTGAAGGGTTCATCCATCAGCAGCACGGGCGGATCTGCGGCGAGCGCGCGCGCAACGCCTACACGTTGCTGCTGGCCGCCTGACAGTTGCGAGGGATACCTTTTGCCGAGGACGGAAGCCAGTCCAACGACGTCGAGCAGTTCCGCTGCGCGCTTCCGAGCCGCCGCCTTCGAAACACCGTTGAGCCGCGGGACGGTGGCGATGTTGTCGAGAACGGACCGGTGCGGAAGCAAACCCGCCGACTGCATGACGTAGCCCATGGAGCGGCGCAGCCGGGCGGCTGGAACTTGGGACACGTCCTCCCCCGCCACAGTGATGGTGCCTGCGCTGGGCTCCACCATCCGGTTGATCATGCGCAAGGATGTCGTCTTTCCACAGCCCGACGGACCGACAAAGACTGTGATGGCGCCCTTGTCGATGGACATGCTGAGAGCGTCGACCGCCGGCTGCCCGCCCTGGTACTGCTTGGTCACGCTCTGGAACTCAATCATGGCTTCAGCCATACCCGGGCTTACCTATCTGTGGTCGACGACGTCGGTCGGTAGAGCCAAATGATCATAAGCACTCTTATTTTTGGCTGTAAAGCCGATCTTCACCCAGCGTAGCCAGCACCACCGACGATGTCAGCGACGCCACGTATTCCGTAATGAATCGGCAATGTTCACCGTTTCCGGCGTTTACCGCTCCGTGCAGCGCGCTCCTCGGCTTGGTCATGTTTGTACCGCTCGACCGCACGTTGTCCCCTCTCGGCTGAAACCACCTTCTGGTGCCATTCCCGCTGATATGCGCGCCGCGCTGCGGCATCGTGTTTGCGGTTGAGCGCCGCCAGCTCGCGCTGCAGTTTGAGGTAACTCGCCCACCGTCGCGGATCCAACGATTCCTCAGCCAACGCCTCCTGCACGGCGCAGCCCGGCTCTGCTTGATGGGCGCAGTCAGCAAAGCGGCACCGGGCGAAGAGTTCGTCCAGATCCCCGAACATTTCCTCCATGCCGTTGTCCGCATCGAACAGGCCAAAGCCACGGACACCCGGAGTGTCCATCAGCACCGCTCCACCTGGCAACGGAACAAGCTCCCGTGAGGTGGTGGTGTGCTTGCCTTTGCCATCACCAGCGCGGACGGCACCGGTTTGTTGGACTTCGTGCCCGATAAGTGCGTTGATGAGCGTCGATTTGCCGGCGCCCGACGGCCCCAGAAAGACGAGTGTTGAACCTGCGGGAATGTGCTGCAGCAACTCGTCGAGGCCATCGCCATGCTCGGCTGACGTGGTGACCACCTCCACGCCCGCGGCCTGCCGCATGACTTCCCCAACGACGTCGTCCGCCAGGTCCGCGAGGTCCGCCTTGGTGATGACAACCAACGGCGTCGCACCTGAATCCCAGGCTGCCACCAAAGTGCGTTCGAGCCGGTTGTGCGTCAGCGGCCGGTCTACTGGAACCACCACCGCCACGATGTCGATATTGCTGCCCAGGACTTGTTCCTCGGACGACGCTTCGAACGCCCTTTTGCGGCTAAGTGCCGAATAGCGTGGAAGGACCTCGACGACGGCGGACTCCCCGGCGCTGTTGTGGCCGAGCCACACCCAGTCACCGGTAGCGGGCAATTCACCCTGCATTGGATACGGGAGATGAAGCATGCCGTTCTGCGCCGCGACCAGCACTCGGTTCCTGTCGACCCGGACTACCCTGCCTGGGCTGTGGTGATGGTCGATGTCAGCGGCCCGATGTGAGCGGAAGAGTTCCGCGGTGCGTTGCGTAAAGCCGTAGTCCGTTGGTCCGGACAGATCGTTGCCGAAAATAGTTGAAGGGTTGCTTGAGGAAGCGTGAATGTTCAATGGATAGCCTCTGCTGAGGCCCGGCCGCCGCGCCGCTTATTTTTGCTGGTTACGGCAGGCAGATGCCGGGACAGGAATGGTGGGGTGATGACGGTGCGCCGCAACTGAGAGCGGGGCGCGCAAGATCGTGACAATCATCAAATCCACCTCCTTGGCATCCAGGCCGGCGGCTGTTCAGCCGGCAACGGTGTTCAGCGTAACCAAAACCTGCCGGGTTTGGCTAGGTCTTTTGGTATCCGGCTTCCGCTTAGTCGAGCTTTCCGTCCACCGGGCGCTCACGGTGCAGCCGCAGGGCAGCATCCACCAGCGAAACCCGGTTGAGCTCCGGCACTTCCTCCAGCGGGATCCACGCTGCGTGTGTGGTGCTGCCATCAACCTCGTGCGTCAGGTCACCGCCAACGATGGCGGCCTCATAGACCAGGCGAAGTGCTTGGAAGTCCCGGAAGGAACCGTCCAGCCGGGACTCACCGGGCCAGTGGCCGACGTCGATGCCCAGCATGCCCTCAATCCGGGCCTGGTAGCCGGTTTCCTCAAAAACCTCCCGCCGACAACCGTCTACGGGATGTTCAGCGAGGTCCAAACCACCACCGGGGAGTGTCCAGCCTTCCTTGCCGTCCTGCTTCCAGTAGGCCAGGAGAATGGCACCTTCCTGGATGATGACGGCGTAGGCGGCAGGGCGGGTATCGAACTGCAGACTCATGGTGCCAGCTTAGTTGCCGGACTCGGAGCCCGTTTGCCCCTAGGGAAGTTCTGCCGCGGCGATCGGACCCGGCTCTTCGGGGCCGAGGTCCGAGGCTTCGCGAAGTTCGACGACGGTCCCCGCCTTCTCGAGTTCAAGCACCTTGATGGTGTTGCGGCCTGCTCGCAGCAGCGGAGCGGGCGCGTACAGCGTGATTTGCGGCCCCTTGCTCCAATAGCGCCCCAGCAGGAACCCGTTGAGCCAAACAAACCCTTTCCCCGAATCAGGAAGGGCGATGTATGTATCCGCAGGTTCCGTGACGTCGAAGTCCGCCCCGGCGAGGCCCGCAAGGTCCTGGGAGGTCCAGTCGGCCAAAGCCACCGGCGTCTGGGTCCAGTGAAAGGTGTATCGCTGGTTGATTAAGACTCCGCCCAGGATCCCCTTGCCATGGCCTGTTAGCGGGCCGTAGTTGATCCGGCCCAGGTTCTCCACCAGGATCTCGAGCTTCGCGGGAACTCCGGTCCCGGTAACGGCAAGCCCCTCAGCTCCCGTCACGTCATCCAGGATGCCCGCGAAAGTGCCATCGACCCAGACGTAGGCGCGATCGTTGAGGCCGGTGATCTTCAAGCGAGCCTCGGTGGGGGCCTCCGGACGTCCCGGCAGGATGGCCTCCGAGGCGTACAGGACCATGCCGCCGTCGAGCCCCAAGGCCTCGAAGCTCAGCGGCTTGACGCTGCCAACCGGCTGGCCCGCCTGGCGGACCAGTTTCAGCAGGTCCGGGGCGGCAGACAGTGCAAGGGATTGGGCGGGCAGCACCCGGGCTTCGGCAAGCAAATCGGCGGGCAGTTCGGGAACGTCTGCAATGCCTTGTGCCCGGAAGAACTCCTTCCGGAGCGCGTGGAACTTGGACGTCAACGCCCCATTTTCGGCAATGGGCGCGTCGGAGTCGTAGCTCGTGACCGTGGGCTGAAGCATGCTGCCGTCGTGGTTGCTGCCCGAGCCAAGACCAAAGTTGGTTCCGCCGTGGGCCATGTAGATACACACCGAGCCGCCGAGATCGAGCATCTTGCGGGCTTCCGCCGCGGCTTCTTCGGCGTCGCGGCGATGATGGTGTTCGCCCCAGTGGTCAAACCAGCCGCCCCAGAATTCCACGTTGAAGAACGGCTCGTCTGGACGGCGGCGCTGCCAGGTTGCCATGGCTTCGTCGCCACGGCTCCCCAGTGTGGCCGTCGCCCATGTGCCTTCCACTGATCCGCCGTCGAGGAAGTAATCATTGCCGCCGTCGGCCGTGAAGAGCAGTTCGGTGATACCCCGCTCTTCCAACACGCGCCGGTTCCAGCGAATGTAATCGTGGTCATCGCCGTAACTGCCGTATTCGTTCTCGATCTGAACGGCCACGACAGGGCCGCCGGCCGCAGCCTGCCGGGAGGCAACAATCGGCAGCAGGTGATCGAACCATTCCTCGATCGCAGCCGTGAACTGCGGGTCCATGCACCGCAGCCCGATCCCGGGAATCCCGGTCAGCCATGCCGGGAACCCCCCGTTGTCCCACTCGGCACAAATGTAGGGCCCGGGGCGCACGATCACGTCCAGCCCCTCCTCCGCGGCGAGGTCAATGAACCTGCCCACGTCACGCCATCCAGTGAAATCCGGGGCCACATGGGGCATAGGCTGGTGGAAGTTCCACGCAACGTACGTGTCCACGGTGTTGGCGCCCATCGCCTTGAGGCGGCGCAGCCGGTCCTGCCACAGGTCCGGGTGCACCCTGAAGTAATGGATGGCTCCAGCAAGGATGCGATACGGTTCACCGGAACGGTAAAGGACGGCGTCGTGGTAGCTCAGGAGGGCGTGGGTCACGTGGAACAGATTAGCTCAATTTCCAACATTTATGCACAGGTGATGTTCACATGACCAATTTGGATACCTCCCCGGCCCAAGAAGTCTGCCCTGCCGGCCATCTCGGCCAGGGGCCGTGCGTCCAGCTATGGCCGGCACGCGAGGTACCGCTTGGCGGAGTCAGGGCCATGAACGTGTTCCGAACCCTTCCCCAGCGGGGGCTGCCGACAGTCGGAGCTTGGTGCTTCCTTGACAGTTTTGGCCCCGACCGCGTGGCAATGAGCGTCCTCCCGCATCCCCACGCCGGCCTCCAAACCGTCACCTGGCCGCTGGAGGGAGCTGTCCGGCACCGCGACAGTGTTGGCAGCGACGTTGTGGTCCGTCCGGGCGAACTGAACATCATGACAGCAGGGCGCGGGATCTCCCACTCTGAGTTTTCGGTCTTGCCGGCCACCAACGGATCGGCCGAGTTAGTAGAGGAGATCCCCGTCTCGCGAGGGCTCCAGTTATGGGTTGCGCTCACCGACGAACACCGTCACCGGGAGCCTTCCTTCGAGCAACACAGGAATCTGCCCGTAGTCACGGGCGACGGATTCAGCGCCACGGTCATGGTGGGAGAATTCGCCGGTCAGCGCTCCCCCGCCACGATGTTCAGCCCGATCGTTGGCGCTGAAATCAGCGGTTCAGGAACGCTCGAACTGCCCTTGCGGGAGGATTTTGAGCACGCCGTCCTGGTGCTGGACGCTGGCGTGGTCATCGATGGCGAAGACATCGGACCCGGGCCACTGGCATACCTGGGCGCCGGACGGACTTCACTGACCGTACACGCGGTTCCGGACACACGCTTCTTGCTGTTGGGCGGTCAACCGTTCGAGGAAGACCTCCTCATGTGGTGGAACTTCGTGGGGCGGACACACGAGGAAGTGGAAGAGGCCCGCGAGGAATGGGAGGCCCAGGGCCTGCTCGACGACGACGCTGCGGCCGCCTCACGTTTCGGATTCATCAAAGGACACGGACCGGATGCTGGCCCTGAAGCCGGACGCATCCCCGCGCCGCCCCTGCCCGGAGTCAAGCTGCGGCCGCGAACGCGGGGCTAGCCAAATACCGCCGCTGGTTGGCCTAACCCCGCTGTTCGGCCACGAGCCGAGGTACACCGAACACGGGATCCTGCTGCAGGATCCGTACGTCCACTATGCCTCCTTCTGCAAGTCTGGCTTTGAAGGCCTCCTGGAGCCGCGGAACGTTCATGCCCAGACCGCTGCCGAGGATCACAGGACCGTCCAAGCCCAATTGGCGAACAGCCTGTTCGGCCAAGTCAGCCAAGTCCCGGCCGGCTTGATCCACCAGTGCGGCGCTGATGGGGTCGCCGGCGTCTGCTGCTTCGACCACCAGCCGTGCTCGCTGCGCCCAGTACCGGCGGCCTGTGTCCGGTGAGTGGAAGAGGGCTATGAGCTTGTCCGGACCGTCCACTCCGCAGGAGTCCAACAGGGCACGGCTGAGTTCGTCCGGTTCAAGTCCCTGGTTCATGCGGCGCAAGCTGTGACGCACTGCCTCCCGGCCAAGCCAGTAGCCGCTGCCTTCATCTCCCAGGAGGTACCCCCAACCGCCCGCACGGGCTTCCTCGCCGGCGTCGTTCTTGCCCCACGCAGCCGAGCCGGTTCCGGCAATCACGGCTACGCCCGTGCTCGCTCCGCCCGCGGCCAGCAGCAGCCGGGAGTCATGAACCACCGTGATCTTCGCTCCCGGAACGTGCGGAGCAATGAGGTCGGCGAGCGCCTGAGCATCCTCATCAGTGTCGATGCCACCAGCCCCGGCGTACACCTCATCGATGTGGCCGCCGCCGATCTTTGCGAACAGTTCGGCGAGGTTGGCAATTGCCACTTCCCGGCTCACGTTCTGGACGTTGGCGCTGCCCGAACTTTCATCCCGCACGGGGATACCGTCCTCGAACCGGACGCCACGGGTCTTGGTGCCCCCGATGTCCAAGCCAATGACCGTCAGGCGAAGGGCTCCGGAAGCTGATGGGGAATGTTTGGGAAGGTCAACATTGTTCACCGTGAAAGACTAGCTTGCACCGTCTTGAGGAGGAACTACGCATGTCCCACCCCCTGTTCGACACACCACTGATCGCGGCACCGATGGCAGGCGGAACCTCAACCACCGCACTGGTTGAGGCCGTACACAACGCAGGTGGTTTGGGATTCCTGGCGGCCGGCTACAAGACGCCGGAGGCGATGTCCGCTGAAATCAAGGCAACCCGGGCAACAGGCATCCGTTTCGGCATGAACGTCTTCGTTCCAGACCCCGATCAGCTCAGCCGCAGCTCGCCGCCGGCCCTTGAGGCATACCGAAACGAGCTTGAACCGGAAGCCGCGCGCTACGGCGTGGCATTGCCAGCACTCCGTGTGGATGACGACGACGCCTGGCAGGACAAGATCGATGCCCTGCTGGCAGATCCTGTGGAGTTCGTCAGCTTCGCCTTCGGGCTCCCGGGACCATCCGTGGTGCGGGCCCTCCAGAAGGCCGGGAGCACCGTCATCAGCAGTGTCACGACTGTTCCTGAAGCAATGGCGGCCGCAGAGGAAGGCGTGGACGCCCTCGCAGTGCAGCACCAGTCCGCTGGTGGTCACACAGCTGCTTTCCTGTCGGGGCTCGCATCAAGCGGAGCCGAAGCACCACGCACGACGGCGGAGCTGGTCGCCCAGGTGCGCACCGCCGTCGGGCTTCCGCTGATAGCCGCGGGAGCCATCATGGACAGCTCGGCGCTTCAAGAGGTTCTGGCCGCGGGAGCGATCGCCGCACAAGTAGGCACGGCCTTCGTGCGAACCACCGAAAGTGGGGCGCGTCAGGCCCACAAAGATGCTCTCGGCAGCCCCCGCTTCACGTCGACTGCGATGACACGGGCGTTCACGGGCCGGTTCGCCCGATCCTTGGTGAACGAGTTTGTGAGCGATCATGGGGAAGCACCTGAGGGGTACCCGGCCATCCACCACCTGACAGCTCCCATTCGGGCAGCGGCTTCGGCAGCAGGCGATCCTGAACGACTGAATCTCTGGGCTGGCACGGGCTGGAAAACAGCGACGGACGGATCCGCCAAGGACGTGGTTAGGGCGTACCTGAGCGGGCTCTGACCAGCTCCGCCAGGAGTTCCTCGCCATCGGACACCACCATTTCGCGGAACAGCCGAACGGCGTCGGGCTCAAAGGTGCGGTCCCGCCATGCGATGCCGATCTGCCGGAAAGCCAGATCTGACTCGATGGCGACTTCAACGAGGCCCAGTTCGGTCTCCGGAAGAAATTGGCCGGTGCCGGCACCCGGACCGGCCGGCGGCAGGATGCTGAACCCCAGACCTGCTGAGACGAGCCCCCGGACGGTGGTGGTTTCCTGGACTTCGAAGGCTGTCCTTGGACGGAAACCTGCCTCCCGCAGGAGCGCCTCACCCAGTGCCCGCAGCCCAACACCGGCAGGCAGGGTGACATAGGGATCTTGCCGCAGCTCGGACAAGTGCACGCTGGATCGCCCCGCAAGGGGGTGCCGGTAGTGCAGAACCGCACGCAGTGGCTCACGGTAGAGGGGCCACGAGCGAATACCTCTGCCTTCGGGCGCTACAGGTGCAGTCAAGGCGAAGTCGGTGTCACCAGCGGCCAACTCCTCCAGGCAATCGTCGCGTGGACCTTGGCGAAGGGTGAAAACCGTGTGCGGGTAACGACCACGGAATGCACTGATCAGCAACGGAAGAGTGGCCTCGCCGAACGTGTGTTGAAACGAAACGCCGATGCGTCCCCGGACGACGTCGGATTCGTGCCGGACCCGGTCCAGCCCGGCCTGGAAATCCTGCAGCGCGGCCTCAATGTACGGCAGCAGCGTTTTGGCGGCCGGCGTCAGCCTGATGCCCCGCCCATCACGCACCAGCAATTCCATGCCCACGATGGCTGCGGCCCTGGCTACTGCGCGGCTCACCGTGGACTGCGGGACGCCGAGAATCTCCGCAGTCTCCGTCATGTGCTCTGTCCGGCCAAGCTCAGCCAATACGGGCAGGAGCGGGAGCAACTGAACGAGTTGTTGGTGATCCGGTTCCATGTGCCCTCCTGTTGTGGTGCGTCCTGATGCAGTGTGCACCTGACTTATGCACAAGTGCATCAATCCAAACTAAATCATGCATTGGAAAGTGGTTTGGTTGCCGACCTATGGTGGGGCCTGTGAGCAAAGCACTTCCGATCGGCAATGACGCGACAGCCTGGAACGGGCACGTCAAGGGATCCAGCGGTTACAGCCGTGTGCTCGCCGCGCTGGCCTTGGCCGGCGTCGCCACCTTTGCCCAGTTGTATTCCACCCAGGCGGTCCTGCCACTGATGGCCTCGGACCTCGGGATCTCCGCCGCTGAAGCCGCCTTGAGCATCTCCCTCGCCACTGTGGGGCTGGCTGTCACGGTCCTGCCGTGGTCGTTCGTCGCCGACAGGATCGGCCGCGTGCGGGCGATGACCATCGGGATTGCCGCCGCGACCGTCTTGGGATTGCTCGTGCCAATGGCGCCCTCGGTTCCGCTCCTGCTCGGCCTTCGCGCACTGGAGGGCATGGCATTGGGCGGGATTCCTGCGATCGCCATTGCGTATTTGAACGAGGAAGTCACCAAGATCCACACAGCACTTGCGGCCGGGAGTTACGTTGCAGGAACAACGCTGGGCGGACTCGCAGGCCGTCTGGTGGCAGGACCTGTGGGCGAACTTTGGGGTTGGCGTGCAGCAGCGCTGGCGGTCTCGTTGTTGGCAGCCGTTTCGGCGGTCCTCTTCCTGGTGCTCGTCCCCAAGCAGCGCCGCTTCAGCCCCGCCCCGGCTTTGGGTTTCCGAGCAGCGCTCGGCACACTCCGCGGTCACTCCACCAACCCCAAGCTTGTTGCTTTGTATCTCCAGGCGTTCCTGCTCATGGGCGGCTTCGTGGCCGTCTACAACTACTTGGGCTTCCGCCTGCACGCCGAACCATTCGGACTGCCGGCAACCCTGGTGAGCCTGATCTTCCTGGCCTATCTCTCCGGAACAGTGAGCTCACGATGGGGCGCGGGGCTGACCATAAAGTTTGGTCGCCTTAACGTCCTTCTCGCGGGAATCGGAATCATGTCCGCCGGACTGGCCCTCACCCTCGTGGACAACCTCATTGCCATTCTCGTGGGACTCGTCATTTTTACGGGTGGCTTCTTCGCAGCCCACAGCGTCGGATCCGGATGGACGGGTGCGATCGCCACCACCGGCAGAGCCCAAGCCGCTTCCCTCTACAACCTGTCCTACTACCTCGGTTCCAGCGTCATCGGGTGGGCAGGCGGCCTGGCTTTCCAGGCACTCGGCTGGCCGGCACTGGCGTGGAGCGTGATCGGGCTGGCCTGTACGACGGCGGCCGTTACCGCCGTCGTACACCACCGGCCAAGGCGCAGCGCCAGCTAACTGGCGCTGCGCCGGCTGCTAGCGGGTGGACTCGATGGCCTGCGTCAGGTCGGCCACCAAATCCGCGGCGTCTTCGAGCCCGATGGACAGGCGCAGCATCCAGGCGTGCGGCTTGGCGTGATCAGCAACGGGACGATGCGTCAGCCCTGCCGGGTGTTGGATCAGGGTGTCGATGCCGCCCAGCGAGACCGCGTGCGTCATAAGGCGGACCGCGGCCGGGACGCGCTCCGCGTGGTCTGCAGAGGCGAGGTCGAAAGCCATCAGAGATCCTGGTCCTGACATCTGCGTGCCAACGAGTCCCAGCTGATCACATTCCGGAAGACCCGGATAGTAGACCTTCGTCACCAACTCATGGCTGGCGAGTGCCGAAGCGACCTTGTGCGCAGTGTCCTGTTGTGCCCGCACGCGGATGGGCAGCGTTGCCAGGCCGCGGTGCAGCAGGTAAGCCGGCCACGGAGTCAGGATCCCGCCAGTGACAGCCCGGACCCTTCTGAGCCGGCTGGCCCACTCTGAATTCGTGGCCACGACGCCTCCCATGGCATCACCGTGTCCGCCCAGGAACTTTGTGGCGCTGTGAAGCACCAACGCGGCACCATGCCGCAACGGCCGCTGCAGCACGGGCGTAGCAAAGGTGTTGTCCACCATGACTGGAACCCCTCCGGCGTCGCATACGAGCCGAGCGAGGTCCACCAGTTCCAGGCTTGGGTTGGCCGGTGTCTCCACCACTACCAAGCCGGTATCCGGGCGGATGGCTGCATGGACGCCTTCGGCAGTGGCGAACGTCGTTTCGGTTCCCAGCAGGCCCGATTCGAGCACATGGTCAGTCCCGCCGTAGAGGGGTCGGACGGCCACAACATGGCCCTTGCCGGAGGACTTCATGGCCAGGAGCACGGCACTCAAGGCAGCCATCCCGGTGGCGAAGGCGACTGCATGTTCGGCGCCTTCGAGTGCCGCGACGCCGTCTTCGAAGCGCGCCACCGTGGGATTCCAGAGTCGCTGATACACGGAGCTTTGACCTTGCAAGGGGACGCCACCTGTGGCCATCTGCTCATAAGCCAGGCCACCTTCGTGGACCGAAGTGAGCGGCGACGTAGTGGAAAGATCGATCGGAACTGCGTGGATTCCCTGCTCCGTGAGGCCATCCCGGCCAGCGTGGACTGCGAGCGTATCGAAGGTGGTCACTGCTCTCCTCTAAAGAAATTATTCACCGTTGAATCCGGTCAGTATCTGGCAATAATTCGGGAAGGCATAGACGTGATGAATGGATTGTCCAGATTTCAGAGATTATGATGAACAGACGGCAATTTCAGGAGGATCCGTGAGCAACCCTACGAAGAATGTTCGGCCAAACGCGGGCAGCGCCGAGCCGCTGGACGCCATCGATGAGCGGATCCTGGCGGCATTGGTGGACGACGCACGCATCTCCAATAAACAGTTGGCCGAGCTTGTAGGCATCGCACCTTCCACGGCGCTCATGCGTACGAGGGCGCTCTCGGAACGCGGCATCATCGAAGGCTTCGAAGCCGTCTTGAGCTTGCCGGCTATCGGCCGGTCCGTTCAGGCGCTCATCGCAGTCCGGCTCCGCGCCCATGACCGCGACCAAATCGACCGCTTTACCGCCCGGGTCCCCAAGCTTCCTGCGGTGATCTCCACGTTCCACACCACTGGCTCCGTGGACTACCTCTTGCACATTGCAGTGGCCAACACGGACGACCTCCGCAACTGGCTGCTGGACAACCTCGCCACGGATCCCGTGGTGGGGCACACCGAGACCACCATGGTCTTCCAGCACATCCCCGGCAACCGGGGCCCGTTGCCGGAGTAGCCAGGCCGGCTTTGCCGGTTCCCCCACCAGCGGCTCCGGCGACGCTCAGCTCCGCAGCGCGCTGCGGAGCGACACTGCGGCCAGCACAAGGGCCGCGACACCGCACAGCAGCGTGAAGCCGACGACGGCGTTCCCCAAACCCAGCGTCGAAACGGCAAGCCCCAAGCCAATCACGGGAACAGCACTTCCCAGATACGTAATGACGTACACCGTGCTGATCACCTGCGCGTGGCGGGCCGCTTCAACTTTTCCAGCCACATCATTAAAGACCTGGCGGAAGGCAAGCCCTTGACCCACGCCCGCCGCAAGGCCGGCGGTCACCAGAAGCCAGGGGCTGGACCAGGCTGCGGCTGCTCCGACCATCACTACGGAGATACCCAGGACGATCAACGCCACGGGGACAACGAACCGTCCACGGACACCCAGCAATTGGCTCAGGGCGGACGCCCCCAGTGTAAGCCCGGCCAGCACGCCGATGAGTGGCCTGGAATCGGCGTGCACCACTGTGGCGAAGTATCCGGGCGCAAGCGACAGACAGAAACCGAACACGGCAAAGCTGAGGAAGCCGGTGGCTGCAGCCATCCAGAAGGCGCCCCTGGCGTGGCCGGCGATGGAGGGCCTCCTCGGCGCCAGCATCTTGAGCGGACGGGGGCCGTCCGCTGGAAGGATCGCGGGCCTGGCTTTGAGGAGCCACAGCGGGATCAGCGTCGCCAAGAGCACCGCGGAATGAACGTAGTACGGAGCCCTGGTGGGATCGGGCAAAAGGGACAGGAGCCCGCCGATAGCCGGCCCGGCGGCCACTCCCCCGGCCGACGACAGGAGCGTGAAGCGGGAAGCCCAGTCCGGGCGTTGGGGCAGCAATTCCCGGAGCGCAGCGGAACTGGCCCCGGTAGCCAATCCCACGGCTACACCTTGCAATGCCCTGCCGAGGGAGAGGGAGAACAGGCTGTCACCGGCGGCGAACACCATGCCACCCACCAGGCCGACAACCACGGCGAGCACCAGTGCGGCCCGGCGGCCAATGTGGTCCGACCAGTGGCCGGCAACCATGAGGACGGCCACCAAAGCCAAAACGTAGCTCGAGAACGCCACCGTCACATCCAACGACGACAAACCCAGCTGCATTTGCAGGAGCGGGTAGAGCGGAGTTGCCAGGTTCGCCCCCACCAGCAGCGTGAAGATCACGACACCGGCCAGGACGAGCCTCGCCGTGGTTGATGCATCCCAACCCCAGCGGGCGGCGGTGGCCGGTCGCATGCGGAGTTCGCTCAAGACAGTCATTTCCATGCCTTTGACTCGGTGGCCGCGCACTGCTGCTTCCTTATGGGATGGAGCAACCCTTGGCCAAAGTATTGATGGCAATAGAATGCAAGACGACTGCGCTGAAAGAGAGAAATCAATGGGAAGATTGAGCTAAATACTCAAAGTCGATCCATCAGAATGAGTGTGAGTGACCATTTGAACACCCTGGACCCCATGGACTTGAAGATCCTGCTCGAACTCATCAAGGACCCGCGCATCCAGATAGCCGAGCTCAGCGACGCCCTCGGGATAGCACGTAACACCGCCCAAAGTCGCGTCAAGCGCCTGCAGCGCTCGGGCGTACTTCAGGCAGCCGGACGCGAGGTGGACCTTGAAAAGGTGGGGTACGACGTCGTCGCTTTCGTCACCATTGAAGTCACCCACCGCGAACTCGACGGCGTCATTGGCGCCTTGCGTCTCATTCCGCAGGTCTTGGAGGTCCACGAAATCTCCGGCCGTGGCGACCTCTGGTGCCGCGTGGTGGCAACGGACACCCATAACCTTCAGTCCGCACTAAGATCCGTCCTCCGGACCAAAGGGGTCATCCGAACCGAGACCGTGTTGGCCCTCCACACGCATATCCCTTACCGCACCGAGCCGCTGATCAGCCGGATGGCAGCTGCGCCGCTTGGCCGAGCACCATCAGCGCCAACACGCGGCAAGCACGAGGAGCCGAACTCCAGGTCCGGAGAATGAACACGACTAGGATTTTGAGCATGGATTGGCTCTCTCACATTTCGCAGATCAACTGGCTCGCCGTTGTTCTGGCTTTCGTTTCCAGCATGGTGATCGGGTTTGTTTGGTACATGCCGGCAGTCCTGGGACGCAAGTGGATGGAGGCGATCGGCAAGACCGAGGACGACCTCAAGAACATTGATGGCGGAGCCGGAATCTGGATTCCCATGATGGTGGCCGCAGCCCTGACCAGCATCCTTCTGGCCGTCCTCATCAGCGCTCTGGGGCTCAATACATTCCTCGCAGGCGGACTGTTCGCTTTGGTCCTTTCAGTGGTGTTCCGCTCCGGCGGACATGTCATCCACAATGGTTTCGCCGGGCGCCCGTCCGCGGTGACGTTGATCGACTCCGGCCACGACATCATTGCCATGACCGTTGCGGGCGTCATCATCGGGGCCATGCAGTAGCGTTCAGACCGTGACCATCATCGATAACGCCGTCTACGTCGAGGGCGTCCGAACCGCTACTCCACACAACCTTGAGCAAACGTTCGAGACGCTGGCGGAGCATGGCGGCATGGCGTGGATCGGCCTGTACCGGCCCACGCAGGACGAGATGGCCGCCGTGGCAGCGGAATTCGGCCTCCACGAACTTGCCGTGGAAGACGCCGTCTCGGCACACCAGCGCCCCAAACTGGAACGGTACGACAACAACCTCTTTACGGTGCTCCGCCCCGCCCGGTATCTCGACGACACCGAAACAGTGGAGTTCGGCGAACTGCACGTCTTTACCGGGCCAAACTTCGTCGTGACCATCCGGCATGCCGAAACTGCCGGCGTCGCCCGCGTCCGCCACCGCTTGGAAGGGCGTCCGGACCTGCTGTGTCACGGACCGGAAGCCGTTCTGTATGCGCTGCTGGACCAGGTGGTGGACGACTACGCGCCTGTAGTTGCCGGGCTCGAGAACGACATCGACGAGATCGAGGACCAGCTCTTCAGCGGCGACTCGGCAGTGTCCCGGCGCATCTATGAACTCGCCCGTGAGGTCATCCAATTCCAGCGAGCCATCCACCCGCTGCCGGACATGATCAACCAACTGGAGCGCGGTTTTGAGAAGTATGGCGTTGATATCGAACTCCAGCGTTCCCTCCGCGACGTCGAAGACCACGTCCAGCACCTCATCTCGCGGGCCAACGCCTTCCGCGACCTCCTGCAGAATGCCCTGACGCTGGACGGCACACTGACCGCAAATCGAATGAATGAAGCCAGCGCTGCACAAAACGAGCAAGTGAAGAAGATCTCCTCTTGGGCAGCCATCTTCTTCGCGCCGTCGTTCGTGGCGGGCGTCTATGGAATGAACTTCGACCATATGCCTGAGCTTCATTGGGCTTTTGGCTATCCCCTGGCCGTTGGGTTGATGTTCGGCGCCGCGCTGCTCATGTACGTCATCTTCAAGCGCAAGGGCTGGCTGTGACCCCTGCCCTTTCGCCGCGCTCGCGCATTGCGCGGGAGGCCGCCCGGGTTCTGGCCAAGGGAATGGCGCACGACGCCGGACGGTCAGGTTTTGAGCTTGAGCCAAGCCAGCGCAAAGCAGCCGAGCACTTGGCGGCGTTCGGCGCGGCGGTCACCACCCGCCGTCTTGCGCTTCCCCGCAGGACACCACGAAGCATCTACCTTCATGGACCTGTGGGACGAGGCAAGACCTGGCTCATGGACAGTTTTTTCAGGAGGCTGCGCGCGAGGAAGCGGCGGGTGCACTTCCATGACTTCTTCCGGAAGCTGCATGCAGGCACGCATGCGCCTGCTGGCGACGGGACAGCCATCCAAAACTCAGTGGATGCCCTCCTCAGCGATATCGATGTCCTGTTCTTCGACGAGTTCCACGTCCACGACGTTGGCGATGGCATGTTCATCGCCCGGCTCCTCCGGACGGCCGCCCAGCGCCGTATTCCGCTGGTGGTCACATCCAACTATGCGCCCGACCAGCTCCTGCCCAATCCCTTGTGGCACGACCATTTTGTGCCAACAATTGCTGCCATCAAGGAAATGATGGACATCGTCGAAATCAACGGCCCTTCGGACTTCCGACGCTTCCCCGTTGCCGGAGCCGTCCCGGACGAATCCGGACCGGCTTTTCGCTCCGGACGCATCATCACCCCGGGAACATCCAGGCAACTTGGCCGGTTGGGCCTGTTTCGCCCCACGGCTTCACAAGGGCACGTCCTGACACCAACAACGCAACCGATCGTGGTCAAGAACGCGGACCCGGACCTTCTCTGGGTTGGTTTTGCAGAATTGTGCGGCGGATTGACTGCCACCTCCGACTTTCTGGCGCTGGCCGACGCATACAGGACATGGGTGATCGACGACGTCCCATCCCCAAGCACTGACGGGTCTGCCTCTGCGCCCGCCTGGCAACGATTCAGCAATGTTGTTGACGTCCTGTACGACCAAGACGTCACCTTGTTCCTGATCGGCGCGGGCCCAATGGAATGGGACGTTGCCGGCCCTGCCGAAACCCGCCCGGTGGACATGGACCGCATCGCCAGCCGCTTGTCGTTGTTGGGCCGGGCGGCGTCCGACGAAGCTGAAGCAAACGACGAGGTCGCCGGAAGTTGATGCTCCGGCGACCCCGGGTCGAATAAAGGCGGGGGTACTAGATGGCGCCGCCGGCGGTGGGTGGTGCACTGGCATCGGTGCCGCCGTCTCCGACGCTTTCGCGGGCAACGTAGTTCTCGATGTCGAACAGGTTCTCAGCACGTTCCGTGATGTTCAGGAGCGTGGTCATGGAGGCAACTTCCTCGACCTGTTCCTTCAGGAACCACAGCATGAACTGTTCGCCCAAAGCGTCGCCCTCAGCGCGGGCTACCCGGAACATTTCCTCGATGTTCCTGGTGACTTCCTTTTCCTGCTCCAAGGCCAGTTCAATGGGTTCCTTGGCGTTGGTGAAGTTGTTGCGGACCGGCGCGATGCCCGGGATCTCCACGTGCACGTTCCGATCCAACATGTACTGGACCATCATCATGGCGTGGTTGCGCTCTTCAAGGGATTGGCGGTAGAAATGCCGGGCCAACTGCGGCAAGTCTTCGCCGTCGAAGTACACGGCGACGGCGATGTACTGCTGGGAGGCCGCAAACTCGTTGGCAACCTGGGCGGACAACAACTCATTGAATGTCTTCTTAGCCATGCCCCGATCCTACAGGCGGACAAGGACACTTTTGAGAGTGAAGTCCGCCACTCGTCAGGCCGCCAGGAAGCCAATCCACACACCTGCCGCAGCAGCCAGAACGCTGGCCACCATGGACCCCAGGCCGTTGAGAAGCGCAAGGCCTGTCCTGCCGCTCTGAACGAGCCGAATGGTCTCGAGGCTGGCGGTGCTGAACGTTGTATAGCCGCCCAGGAACCCGGTGCCCAGGATGAGCTGCAACGCTTCCGGCGCATGGCCTCGCATGACGAGTCCAGCCAGGAATCCCAGAATCAGGGAGCCCGAAACATTGATCATGATCGTGGCCCATGGCATGGCAGTTTTGAACTTTGCACGGATGAGCCCGTCGACGACGAAACGCACCGCGGCACCCAGTCCACCGGCGACAGCAAGCAGCACGACGGTCATGGCGCCTGCCGTCCGCCCACAGAATCCGCTGGGGACATTCCGGGCTCCTGTCCGACCGCGCGCTTGTACTGGCGGGCACCCAGCCAGATACCCACGATCGTCGCCGCTGCACCGCCCAACAGGCTTGCTCCCAAATAGGCCGCAGCGGCCGGTGCCATGCCTCCTGCAATCAAGTGCACGGCGTCCAACGCCAGCGTGCTGTACGTGGTGTACGCACCCAAGAACCCAGTACCAAGGGCGAGCCTCACCACCCGGCGACTGCCGACGTCGGGCCCTCTGCGGGAAAGACCCTCCAGCAAGGCGCCCAACGCCAGGGCGCCAGACACGTTGATGAGGAGCGTCGCCAGAGGCCACGCGCCGGGCGAGGGAATCACGAGCCCCAGGCCGTACCGCGACAGAGCACCAAAGACGCCTCCCGCGGCCACCCATCCGATGAATCCCCAGTGCAGGTGGACGGGCTTCTTATCCTCAGTCGTCATCGTCGTCCGGGATACGCGGATCAACCGGTATGACCAGGACGGGCCGGTCTTGACGGTGGCACAGTTGGCGGGCGATCGAGCCTCCCATCAGCTCCTTCATGGTGGAGCCGAGACGGTTCTTGCGCGAACCAACAACGATCATCGAGGCGCCAATGACATCGGCCTCGCGGGCCAAAGCATGGGCTGGTTCTCCGACCAGCGTCACAACTGACCAGTCGACGCCGAGACCGGCGAGCTGCTTGCGGATGGACTCACGCAGCGATTCCGGGATGTCCTGGTCGTCCTCATCAACGCCATCGGGGTCGATGGGCGCGGACAATCCCCCGCTGGTACCGTCCACCGGATACACGGTCACGTCCACATAGGCGCAGACAAGGGAAAGCCCCACGCTGAGCGCCACGTGCGCGGCCTGTTCGACGACGACGGGCAGCTGTCCGGGCACGACGCCGACCACGATTGGGCCTGTCAGAGCTGACGATCCGGTCACGTGTGGCCCTTCTATCAGACTTTCTTGACGACGCTGGACTTGAGCTGCATGGGTCCGAATCCGTCCACTTTGCAGTCGATGTCATGGTCACCCACGCCGTTGACGAGACGGATGTTGCGAACCTTGGTACCCACTTTGATGGAGGTGGCGCTGCCCTTGACCTTGAGGTCCTTTACTACCGTGACGGTGTCGCCATCGGTGAGGACGTTACCCACGGCGTCCTTGATGAGCTGCTCCTGGGGATCCGCTCCTTCGTCTTGCGCAGGGGACCATTCGTGGGCGCACTCGGGGCACACCAGCAGCGCGCCCATTTCGTAGGTGTATTCGCTGGAACATTCGGGGCACGGAGGCAGGGTGTCGGTCACAGGGTAATTCTAGATGGGTTGAGCTGTTCGGCGACGGTGTGTCCAGTCACGGAGCTCGGGCTCAGCGTTTCTTGCCCCCAACACCCGGAACCGACGTGACCTGTTTCATCCAGGCCGCGATCCGGAGTTCGTCGATGTCCTCCAAGGATTCGAGCTCCACGCCCCGCGTCGACTTGCCCATCCCCACCGGTGTCACCGGCGGTACCGGCTCGAGCGCAGCGCCATTGATGAACATGAGCTTGACGTGGCCGGTAAAACCGCCGGAACTGAAGCACCAGCCATCGCCCACGCCGTAGTACGCCATGCCCCATTTCACTGAACGCTGCAGCTGAGGCAGCGTCTTGGCTGCCAGTGCATCTACCGCCTCGGCGATCCCACGTTGCGGCTGCGGAAGGCTGGCAAGGTAGGCGAAGACCGGCTTGTCGCCAACCGCCGCTTTGGCCGGGCTTGCCCTGCCCGTCATGGCTTCCGGCAACGCGAAGGTGGCGTCGACAGGTGCCTCGGTGGCCGACTTTTGGACTTGCCCCTTACCGATGTCCCCGCTGGTCATGGAAAGTATTATCCCTTTCGCGTCGCGACATTGGCGCGCATTGAAGCTGTAGCTGGAAACCGAGGGCCACATCGCGATGCGACCAGGAACAAGAGGAACGTGGACCCCAAGGTTGCACGTCGACAGCCCTTGTTGGAAGGCTTATAACCTAAGTCAGGATTTTCCAGCTATGGCTATTTGACAACAAAGCCTAGGTTATGGATGGACCGATGGAACAGGATGTGATCCTCTCGCAGGCAATGCTGCTGTTGCGAGAAGCTGACGTGCGGATCACTGGTGGCAATCTTGACGCACTGTCGCTGACCGCTCCGGACCACAAGGTTTGGGAGGTGAAGGTCTACTTGGCCAGTACTCCCCCGACCCCCAGCAAGCTGCACACCATTCTCGAACGGGGGCTTCGGACGCTCGTCGTCACATTCCGTCCAACGGAGCGACTCACGGAAACGGCGCTCCACGGCAAGGTTGACCTCATCACCATCGCACCAGTGTCCGTCATCATCGGTGGTGTTCAGCGTCTGGAACCACGCCGTACGGCTGAAAGCGCCGGGAAGACCCACGGGCGCGCACCCTGGGGACGCTGGGCGCTACTGCGCGCTCTTGCCCTCGCGGACGGGCCGCAAACCCAGACGGGGCTCGCTGCAGCGGCCGGCATCAGCCAGCCGGCCGTGAACAAACACCTAAGAACGCTGGAGGCGTTCGTCGAGAGGGACCGCTGGGGCTGGAAGGCTCATGACGTTGACGCCATCGTCGCGTGGTTACTGGACAATTACCCCGGCCCACGTGGCGTGACATCCTACTGGTATGGGCTGGACTCCACAGCTGAGCAAGCCAAGAAGGCTGCAGAGTTTGCCCAGGAGCTGGGTGCGTCGCCGTTGGTCTCTGGGGACGCCGCAGCGGACCTTTACGCGCCTTGGCGACTGCCGGGCAGTGCCATCGTCTACCTCCGCGAGGCCGTGGACTTCACCGACGCCGGCTTCGCACCCGCGGCCCCGGACGAAGCAACCCTTATCGCCACCGTCCCCGAAGACTTCACGCTCTGGGCCACCGCGGCGCTGGCGCACCGTCCGGAGGGGATCCCGCTAGCCGACCCACTGGTCACGCTTCGGGATGTCACGGCCGGGGACGCCGTCGATAGCAAAGAGGCAGCTGACCACCTTCGCAAAGCCATCGTTGCGAAGGCTGCCCGATGAAGACCATCAACGTCATCTCCACGTCCAACGCCGCAAACCTTGGGTACCTGGCCCTGGCGGACGTCGCCGACGCGGCTACTGGCCTGGACCTCGGCGAATATCGCATTGTGGGCGGGCACATGGTCCAACTGCTCTTGCACGTCTACCCAACGGAGGCTGCCACGCAACGAAGTACTGCGGATGCGGATGCTGGCATCCAGCGAGCCACAGCCGCCGGCCAGGCGCTGCATGAGCGCCTTCTGGATCAGGGCGGCCGTGGAGCACTTCGGTGATGAAGGCATTGCCTTTTGCTGGCTTGGAACTTCGGGTCGAGATTACGAACCTGCGTATTCGCCAACGGCCAGGGTCGAAATCCCGTCATACTTTGTGGAGCTAAGGAGATTCGAACTCCTGACCTCTTCGATGCGAACGAAGCGCTCTACCAACTGAGCTATAGCCCCTGGACCGGGCATTTGCGGCCCGGCCAGTGTCCCTAGGCTACAAAGTTTTCCGATGCTTTTCCAACCACGACACGAACGTCTCCCTGCCATACCTCTGGCCCGGGATCAGGTTGTGTCCAGCACGCAGATAGGCGCCCATGGGTCCCGGCAGCGGAAGCTCCAGAACCTTGCCATGTGCCCCTGTGGCAGCCTTCCACGCCTCGGCCATATCCCGCATGGTCAGCACCTCAGGGCCACCCACAGTGCGCAGTCGGTGCAGTTCTGGAGAGGGACCTTCCAAAGCGGCCTCGAGCAAGGCGGCTGCAACGTCGTCAGGGGCGATCGACTGGAATTTGGCTCCCTTGAACGTCGGGATCAGGCGGACCTTCGCTCCCGCAGCAAAGATGGCCGCCACGAGGCTGTGGAATTGCGTTGCCCGTACCACCACTGTCTCCAGCGGCGACGTGGCATATACACGTTCCTTATCCGCCTTTGAGACGTAGAACGCGTAGGTGCTGAGATCGCAATTGATGATCGACAACGCCACAGCTTTGCCTGCCCCGGCTTGGTGGGCAGCGGCAAGTAGCCGTGCACCGCCGTCGGCGAACTGCTTCTGCGCCCTGCCGAACTGACCCTCAAGGCAATCGATGACGACGTCGGTTCCCGTCAAAGCGGCTGCCAGGCCGTCACCTGTGGTGACGTCGCCCGCAAAGTAGGTGGCGCCGTCGTGATGATTTGCTGAGTCCGGCGCAGGCACACGGCGACTGACCGCCGATACCGTGTGTCCCGCAGCGAGGGCGAGGCGAACAACTTCCCGACCCACCTGACCGGTGCCACCGGCAACGCAGATGGCCGTCATTGGCCGTTAGGCGCGGCGGCGCTGAAGGACGTCATCCAAGTTGCTAAGGGCACTTTGGCCCTTGGCAGCGGCACGTGCGTGGACCACCGCAGTGGCCTCGGCTTGCTCGGTGCTCTGTTTGAGGACCGGCTTGCCGACTGGCTTGGGCGCTTCGGGAAGGTCAAGCGGTTCGGGAGTGGGACGCGTAGCTTTGGCAGCGCCGACGTAAGTCGGCTTCGGGACCTCAACAGGCTCCCAGCGATCTCCCTTGGCGTCTTCCGCCGTTCGCACGGACTTGTCTCCGGCGGCAACAGCCACAGCCAATGCGGCCTGGCGGAGTTCCACGGCGGAAAGCCGCGCGGCCTCACGGTTGCCCGCCTCGGCATCGAAAACCCTGGTTTCCTTCGACTCGACCGCGGTTTCCTTCGGCAAATAACGCGCTGGCGTTGGAAACGTCACCGACTGTGCGGCGCGGCGCGCGCGACGTTCCCGAAGGTCCCGCAGAGCGAGCCTACGCAAAGTGACGACGGCGAGCACGGCACCGACCAAGGAAATCAAAGGAAGCCAGATGGATCCCCTGCCGAAAAGAGTCAACACCCCGGATGTAACAGCTGTCAGCAGCAAGGCCAAGCCCGCCAACGCCAACGTCAGCCTGGCATAGCGGATGGTGAAGGGTGTGTCGGACGAATTTCGAGTGGACGACCGGACCATGCGGGACTCCTGGGGCGACTCAGGTGCTTTGCTGTGCATGGTCTCCATCGGTTTCTCCTGCTGAGGTGCCAAGGTCAAAACCACCCCTGCCTGCGTTTCGTCCGGTTCGTCGTCAAAAGCCTCTGCCGGAACAGTGGCCGTTTGGACTTGTTGCCGCCTGTTCCGAAGAACGTACGGTGCCACCCACACAATCCAGAGCGCAACAGTGACAACGAGTATCACTGAGCTGCTGAGAGGGAAGTCCACATTCAAAACCGTAGAAGCAAATTGTCAGGGGCAGCCGCATTGCCGCCGGTGTGTCGCGGGCGAGTCCGCAATTGAATGGAGATACAGCCGAAAAGGGCCTATGACCTGCCACTTCTTCCTCGTAGCCAAGTCTCGAGGAGCCCTTGGGGCACTTCCTCGGAGGTGAGTGCAAAGGAACGGTGATCTGCCCACTCACCGTTGATGTGAAGGTACCGTTGCCGGTAGCCCTCATCACGGAATCCGAGCTTCTCCACCACCCTCAGGCTCGGGCCATTCTCCGGACGGATGTTGATCTCCATGCGGTGCAGGCCCAGGATCCGGAAGCAGTGGTCTGTAGCCATCGCAACGGCTGTCGGTGCGATACCATGCCCGGCCCGCTCCTTGTCCACCCAGTATCCGAGAGTAGCCATCATGGCTGAGCCCCAGACGATCGATGAGACCGTCAGCTGCCCAACGATTCTGGGCTCACGAAATCCCGGCGTCCGCTCTGTGATGAGGAACGGCAAGGCAGTTGCCTGCCTTGCCTGTTCGTTCAAAGACGCCACCATCTGGCGGTAACTGGGCAAGCGACCGCCGGGAGCAGGATTTGATGCCTCCCACGGGGCGAGCCATTCGCTGTTGCGCGAACGGACCTCCGACCATTCCCGCTTGTCGCGGTACCGGATGGGCCGAAGTACAAGGCCCTCGCTTTCCAGCGTTGCCGGCCAGATAGCAGAGCCGTACATCCGGTGTTACTTGGGGAGCGAGGCGGTGAAGTCCGGCAGCCACTCACGCAGCTCGGGGCCGAGGTCGTCACGTTCGCAAGCCAGCTCAATGCAGGCCTTCAGGTAGCTCAGCTTGTCTCCGGTGTCGTAGCGACGGCCACGGAAGACCACGCCGTACACGCCGTAGCCCTCACCTTCGCCGGCAGCCAAAACCTCGAGTGCGTCCGTCAGCTGGATTTCCCCGCCACGTCCAGGCGCAGTGTTTTCCAGGACATCGAAAACTGCCGGGTGCAGCACATAGCGGCCGATGACGGCAAGGTTGGACGGCGCTTCTTCGGGGGAAGGCTTCTCTACGAGCTGCTTGATACGGACGTAGCCGTCTTCGCCGTTTTCCACGATGTCTGCGCAACCGTAGGCGCTGATCTTGGAGGGCTCCACTTCGATGAGCGCGACAACCGAACCACCGGTTTTCTGCTGGACAGCAATCATCTCGCTCAGCAGGTCCTCACGGGGATCGATGAGGTCATCGCCCAGGAGGACGGCGAACGGCTCGTGGCCAACGTGCTGCCTTGCACGAAGGACCGCGTGGCCGAGGCCGTTGGGATCACCCTGGCGAACGTAGTGGATGTCGCCCAGGTTGGTGGCCGACTGAATGGCCTCGAGCTTGGACGTGTCCCCCTTTTCCGCCAGCGTGGCTTCCAGCGCAGGCACTCGGTCGAAATGATCTTCCAAGGCACGCTTGTTGCGCCCGGTGATCATCAGGATGTCGTGCAGGCCCACCTTCACCGCTTCTTCGACGACATACTGGATGGCTGGCTTGTCAACCACGGGCAGCATTTCCTTCGGCATCGCCTTTGTGGCGGGGAGGAACCGGGTACCAAGACCCGCTGCGGGGATGACGGCCTTACGGACAGCATTGTTATCGAGAGTCACCGGACTAATGTAACGGAAGGAACACACCAACGGGTAAACCCGTACCGTGCCGTGGCTTGGATCAAGGCGCTGCAGGGGGCTGTTTCGCGACTCTGGCGGCTCCCGGTAATCAAGAATGGACTGATATGGCATCCAAAGAAGAAATCCGAACCGATCGTCGCCAGTACCGGCGCACCTTGCTCCCGGAACAACGTGCGGCCGCGGGAGAAGCACTGGCACGTCTTGGAACGGCCTGGGCGGGAAGGATTTCCAACGAAGCTCCAGCCACCTTCGCCGTCTACTTGGGCGTCGCCTACGAGCCACCAACCAAACCGCTCATCGCCGCACTGCACGAGGCCGGACACCAGGTTCTTCTTCCGGTATGTGAGCCGGATCGTCAGCTGAGCTGGGTCTACTGGACGCCGTCGACCACTTTTGTCCGCTCAGCATACGCACCGATCGACGAACCGGAAGGTGAGCGTTTTCCCAGCTCGCTGATTGCCAGTGTGGCGGGCATTTTCCTTCCCGCCACGGCAGTGGACAGGACCGGAAACCGCATAGGACAGGGCGGCGGCTATTACGACCGCCTGCTTCAGGGCCTTGAGGCCACAGGAGTACGGCCGCCGACCATCGCCGTGGTGTACGACGACGACGTGTTGCCTCCGGGCGCTATTCCCGCCGAGGCTTTTGATCGCCCGGTGCCCGAAGCATTGACGCCGTCCGGCGTCGTGGGCCTCGCCGGACACGGATGATAGAATTAGCACTCAGGCCCTGCGACTGCTAAGGCGGAGATTCTCCGATTCGGCTCCACAGGACCTGAACTTTGTCCTGAAGGAGGAACTCAGTGCCCACTTACGCCTACGCCTGCAAAGACTGCGACCATGCCTTTGACATCGTCCAGTCCTTCACTGACAGCTCCCTGACGGAGTGCCCGGAATGCCAAGGCTCGCTGCGTAAGAAGTTCAACAGCGTTGGCGTGGTCTTCAAGGGATCAGGTTTCTACCGCACGGACTCCCGCGACTCCAAGAGCAGCAGCACGGTGTCTGCAGCGCCGTCGACGGCTGCCCCCGCCGCCCCGGCCCCCGTGGCCGCAGCCAGCTAAGCAACTTATCCACATAGGGTCATCGGCCACTGTCGTGCGGCCGAACCCCGTGACTAACGTGGCTGCATGCTGCTGAAGTCACCACATGCCTCACTGTTCCGCCCAAGGCCGTCGCGCCGGAGCCATTCGGGTCCTGTCAGGCGTCGACCACCGGGCCGACCTTCGCAGCGCCCCCTTCCGCTGAGGTTCAGTTCGTGGCTGACCAGAAACCGCAGACTCGCGGTGGCTCTGTTGTTGTGCCTTGCCGCCGGCATGGCCGTCCAGCAATTGACGCCTGCGTCCGAACGACGCGTCAGTCTCCTCGTTGCTGCACACGACCTGCCAGCCGGTGCCAGCCTTGCCGAAGCCGACTTCGTGAGCATAGGCGTGCCACCGGACATGGCCATCTCCGGAGCGTTTGACACTACGTCCGCTCTCGCCGGGAGGCAGCTGGCCTCTCCCCTGGCCAAAGGCCAGATCCCGACCGAATCCAGTCTGCTCGGCCCTGGGCTTCTCACTGGGGCAACAGTTGGCACAGCGGCCGTTCCCCTCCGGATGGCCGATCCCTCGTCCATTCAGCTGCTGTCCCCCGGTCAACTCGTAACAGTGGTGTTGACAGCCTCCGGCTCCTACGACGAGTCCAGGGCCAGTGAGGTCCTGGCCGGCCCCGTCCCGGTGCTGTGGACCTCCGCGCAGGGCGGCAAAGCCGGCGAATGGCTCGGAACGAGCGACACCGATGGACTCGTAGTGGTCTCCGCAAATCCCCAGCAAGCAGAAAAGCTTGCCGGCGCGTCAACGCAGGGCAAGCTTTTCTTCGTGCTGGTCAACCCGTGACGGACTCGGCGGTCCTGGTCAGGGGTCGACGTCGATCAGCCCCAGTGCGGGGGCTTCTGTTCCTTGAGCCATGCATCATGGTCATAGTTGGATTCGTCGCCCCAGCGGCGCGGATCGTCTTCAGCGGCTTTCTTCGGCAGGATGCCTTCTGCAACCGGCTTCGCAGCGGGCGCAGCAGCGTCAGATGCCTTCTCACTCATATCCGGCTGAACCGTTTCTTCCGTTGCCGCGTGTTCCTGGGCCGCGTCCTTGGCTGGCGCGCCGGCATTCGGGCCGGAGCCTTCGTCAATCACTCGGATCTCTCTTCCATCTTCTGCGTCACTGGAGGAGCGCTGTTCTCCCAGGGACTCCCTCGTCGGCGCTTGGATTCCCGCGTTACGTGGAAACCGGGAATGCAGGGCTTCCACGGTCAATTGTTCAACATCCATGTCCAGGAAGCCATGCTGCGGAACCTGGGCAGCTGGTGGAATATGGTTTTCAAGCCCGAGATAGGACCCTATGCGGTCCGCGCAGGAAGACGGATCGGTGAAGACCTCGATGGTCCACAGGGACAAGTAACGCCATCCCATGCGCTCCAGCAGCTGAGGACGAAGACGGCTGCGTTCACGGACACTCATCCGCCGATACCGCTCGGTTCCATCCGATTCGATCGCCACGGGTGTGGGAATTTCCGCGCCTTCGCGTCCGATGGTGTGCACGGGGTCGGCGGCAGCAGCGATATCCAGGACGCCATCGTAAAGGTGCCAAACCCGGGCACCACGTGCCCGCAGCCGGTCGCCGAGGTCTGCGACCAGGGGGTCCTCCCCCAACGCCTGCTCGCTGGCCACCGCACGGGATGCCGGTGTTCCAAGGTTGCTGTTTCCGGACAGCTCCCGGTCCAGCAATTCGTAGAAGTCGATTGCACCGTGGGCAAGGCGGTCGAGGTCAAGGTCCTCAGGCCGGAAGCAGCTCAGGACGTGCATGGACCGCCGGGCGCGGGTCATGGCGAGGGCAAACCTGTTACGGCCGCCCTCACTGGACAGAGGGCCAAACGAGTGCAGAGCCCGGCCATGGGGCGTGCGGCCATAACCCAAAGAGAAGATCACATGATCGCGGACAAGGCCCTGAGCGCGCTCCAAGTCCACTACCCGGAAGGACTCCGGTCCTGCCCCAAAGAATGCAGACAGGAGTGGGTGATTGGGCAGCTGAAGGCGGATGGCTTCGCCGATGCGCGCAGCGTGCCGCAGGCTTGCGGTCACCACGGCCAACGACGTACGGGGACGCAGCCTCGCGTGTTCGAAGACCAGGTCCACCACACGGTTGACCTCAGCGGTGACGGACTCCACGCCTTCATGATCAGCGCCGGGCAATCCGGTCCCATCAGGGATGTACTCCACCAGAATCGAGCGATCCAGCCCCGTGACCGATTGGCCGTCCGGAAGGCGACGGAGACCGCCATCGTAGTAGTTCTTGCTCAACTGCAGGACCAGGTCCTCATCGACGGCCCGGTACACCCAATTCAGCTGCCATGTCGGCAATACGCGGGCGAGTGCCTTGAAGGCGCTGTCAACGGCCTCGTGGCTGGCCACGCCGGCCACCGGAGGCTCCACCGCCACACTGAACGTGCGTGCGTTGGCGATCTTGGCATCACCGAAGGCAATGACCTGTTTGGCACGCGCAATGGCCGGCAAGACCGCTTGGAGGGACGTCGATTCGGCGTCGATGATGACCGCCGCATCAAACTTCTGTTCAGCAGGCAAAACCCCGGTCAGCAAGTAGGGGCTGACGGACCACACAGGAACCAACAAGGGCACGAGCGCAGGAGCCTGCGCACTCAACGCCGGCAGCGTTACCCGCCCGTCCTTGAGCAACGCGCGGAGCAACTCGGCCTGTCGCGGGTGCTCCTGAATGCCTTGGCGCCACGTCTCGGCCAACTGCCACCGAAGCCGGGCAGCTCCGCTGGCGATGTGGGCCTGGTCTGCCAGTCGGAACTCTGCTTCCAACTGGCGGAGAGAGTCGCCGTCGGACATAGCCAGATAGTCATCGCCGCTAATCATGGCTTCGAGCGCCGACTGCCACCAAGCGAGGTCCAACTCGGCGGCCACGGACGAGGCCGGAACTTCCCGCGCGGCAAGGTCGGTCAACAACTCCCCGAGCCCGTGCTCACGCATCTCTTCAATGAGAAGCGTGCGCTCGGGAAGGGTCTCCAACGTGGCGGTATCGGCCACCAGACGTTCGAGCCGTTCCATGAGCTGCAGGTACCGGGTGTCGTGAAGGGAACCCCCAGCGGAGGTGTGCTTCAGGGACTCACCCAGGCGACTCAGGTCCCCATCCAATTCCCGGTACAGGGCTCCGAGATCGGCCAAGCCGGACGGCACGGCCGGATGGCGCTGGGTTGTGGCGTAGTCCGCCCACAAAGCGCGCTGGTCCTGTACCAGAACCAAGGAACTGTGGAGATCTGCGATGTGCACGCCCGGGCGGACATATTCCTTGGCAACGCGGCGCAGCCTGGAGCGCTGCATGGACGGCATCTCGAGATTTCGCTCCCGCCGCCAAGCCGAACTTGCGGTGGCTGAAATGAGGTCGTGTACCGGCCGGTCGAAGATATCGGGGGTGAACTTGTCCAGGCTCTCCCGCACCGCAATGAGAAGCTCGAGCTGGGAACCCCACTCCGTAAACGTTTCGCCCAGGCGGATTTCGGCGTGATCGGAAACCTGCTTCATGCGCTCACGCAGGACAGGCAGTTTCTCCTCAGCGGCACGGGCAAGCTGCTGCGCTTCTTCGGTTTCTTTCCTGGTGACGAGTCGCGCCCCATACCAGGGACTCGACGTCGAAGCGCGGCTGAAGCTACCCAGCTCGGCAGCCCGTCGCAGACGACCGGCAAGTTCTTCGCGGTCCTTGATGTTGTCCAAGACACTGCGCTTCAAACGCACAGTGGTTGCAGGCGCAGGATGGATCGACGTCAGTTCGGCAAGGGACTGCATGGCCTGGTACGGGGAGCAGCCCCAGCGTTCGCGGACGTTATGTAGCGAAGCCACATGGTCCGTCAGCGCATGGCGATGTCCTGTGAGGGTCTGGTGCAGATTGCCCAACTGCGGTTCGAGAGCCTTCTCGTTGCGCATGATGGCCCGAACCAACTGGCCCTTGAGCTGCTGCGGCGTGGTGCCATTGCCCGGGCGGAAAAGCATCGATTCGAGACCCAGAGATTCCAGGTGCGACGAAAGGCCAGCGAGGCTGGACTGCCTGTCGCCCACCACCAGGACGGACTTTCCTTCGCTGACCAGGGCACCAATCGCATTGATGGCCGTCTGTGTCTGGCCGCTGCCAGGCGGTGTGCTGACAACCAGCGAATCCCCGGCTCGGACGGCGTCCACCACGTACTGCTGGTCGGTGTCGGCATCCAGCAAAAGGAGTTCATCCGCAGGATCACGCTCGTCCAAGCTGGCGAACCTGCCGGCTTTGATCGGTTCCGGCTCAATGTCACCGCCATTGGCAGCTGTGGCCAGCGCCGCCACAATTGGATTGTTCTGGTTGATCCAGGGATCATCCAGGTTTCCCGAGAGGTCGGCGAGCGTGGTGACGAGCAAGTTGAATTCAACCTCTGCGCCATGGATCGGCTGCACCAGAGTTGCGATGCGGTCCAGGACAGGCTGGGGATCGAGCCGCGCAGTGTTGTAGGCCATGCGGGCCACTGCGTTCACGTCGAAAACAATTCCGTGAACAGTCTTCAAATGACGGACCAGCGCCGGGTTCATCCGTGCCTGCTCCGTGAGCTGCAGTTCGAAGTCATCTTCCCCCGGGCGTACCGTGAGAACGATCGACGTCAGCATGACAGGAGCCGAAACACGCTGCGGTTTACCGCCAACAGCCGAGGTCCACACCACCGTGCCGGACGACAAATACCCGGCCTCGATGCCGCGGTCATTACTGAGCTCAAAGATCTTGGACCGGATGTTGCGGGCCGCCCGGGCGGCCACCAAGTACTGCTGGCGGTCCCGAATCAGAGTGGAGAGGCGCGTGCGGCGCCCCGCGAGCAACTGCGCAAGCCCCGATGGGTGCGCATTGCTCAGGTCAATGGCGCCTTCGGGCGTCTTGACGAAGCGCAGCATGGTGTCCGCCCCGGTGACGGGCTTAAGCCCCGACAGCCATTTCCGGAGCTCTTCGGAGCCCTCTTCGTGGCCTTGACCTACTGACACAACTGCTGCCTTCTTTTCTGTACTAGCTTTAGACGCCTTGGACCATACCGGCATACTTTCGAGGGTAGCGGGAATACGCGTGCAGCCCGGTTCGCAACACTGTGCCAGCCGAAATTTGCCGTCATTTCACAGCCGGCAGCGGCGTTCTGCCCGGAAAAGCACAATGGCCGGCCTCCTGGAAGGAGACCGGCCACTCACAGTGCTATTCCCACTCGATGGTTCCCGGCGGCTTGCTGGTAACGTCCAGCACTACGCGGTTCACTCCATCAACCTCGTTGGTGATGCGGTTGGAGATCCGGGCCAGGAGATCGTACGGCAACCGCGACCAGTCCGCCGTCATGGCATCTTCGGAGGACACCGGACGAAGCACAATCGGGTGGCCGTAGGTGCGGCCGTCGCCCTGGACGCCGACGCTGCGGACATCAGCCAACAGCACGACTGGCATCTGCCAAACGTCGTTGTCCAAACCGGCAGCGGTGAGTTCTGCACGCGCAATGGCGTCAGCCTTGCGCAGCAGGTCCAACCGCTCCTTGGTAACTTCGCCGACAATGCGGATACCCAGACCGGGACCCGGGAACGGCTGGCGACCGACGATTTCCTGGGGCAGGCCGAGCTGCGCACCAACGGCACGGACTTCGTCCTTGAAGAGTGCCCGCAGCGGCTCAACGAGCTCGAACTGCAGGTCCTCGGGCAGGCCACCAACGTTGTGGTGGCTCTTGATGTTCGCAGCACCTTCGCCGCCGCCGGATTCGACGACGTCCGGGTACAACGTGCCCTGGACCAGGAATTTGATCTTCTCGCCCTCGGCAGCGGCCTGGGCGATGATGGCCCGCTCCGCCTCCTCGAAGGCGCGGATGAATTCGCGGCCGATGATCTTGCGCTTGGTTTCGGGATCGCTGACCCCAGCCAAAGCCGACTGGAAGCGTTCCTGCTCGTTCGCGACATACAGGTTGACTCCGGTGGCGGCCACGAAGTCACGTTCAACCTGCTCGGCTTCGCCTTCACGAAGGAGCCCGTGATCAACGAACACACACGTCAGCTGGTCCCCCACGGCCCGCTGGACAAGTGCAGCTGCAACGGCAGAGTCAACGCCACCGGACAGGCCACAGATGACCTTGGAGTCGCCGATCTGCTGGCGGATGCGATCCACCTGCTCCTCAAGGATGTTGCCGGTGGTCCAGTTGGGGCTCAGCCCTGCTCCCTTGAAGAGGAAGTTCTCCAACACCTGCTGGCCGTGCACGGAGTGCTTGACCTCGGGGTGCCACTGGACACCGTAGAGGTGCTTTTCTTCATTGGCGAAAGCGGCAACCGGCGCACCGGCAGTGGTAGCCAGCACTTCGAAGCCCTCCGGGGCCTCATGTACCGAGTCGCCGTGGCTCATCCAAGTGTTCTGCGAAGCCGGTACGCCATCCAGGATGGAGCGGGCGTCGCCCACCGTGGTGGCTTCCGTGGCGCCGTACTCGCGGAGGCCTGTCTGGGCAACTTTGCCACCCAGCGCATTGGCCATGGCTTGGAAGCCGTAGCAGATGCCGAAGACGGGCACCCCGGCTTCGAAGAGGTCGGCCCCGACGCGGGGGGCGCCCTCAGCGTACACGCTCGAGGGTCCGCCGGACAGGATGATCGCTGCGGGGTTCTTGGCCAGAAGCTGCTCGGTGGTGAAGGTATGCGGAACGATTTCCGAATACACATTCGCTTCACGGACGCGGCGGGCAATCAGCTGCGCGTACTGGGCACCGTAGTCAACAACCAGCACCGGCTTCTGGGAAGTCTGGGGTGCGGTGGGAGTAGTCACCAACCTAGACTACTTTGCCGGGCTGCCCCGGTGCACGTTGGGAGGGGCTGCCAGAGGCCAAACAAGGCCCGGCCGTAAGGCATCTCACACCCGAATGCCTGTCAGTACTGCTATCGCAGCCCCGGCAGTCGGCAAACGCAGCCGCCAAGCCCAGCCGCCAAAGCAGCCCGCCAGCGCAGCCCACTGGACCTAGTAACGCTTGGACGCCTGCGGATTCGCTGCGAGCTCGGCCTCCACCTGCGCGTGGAACTTCTTCTCCACAATGAAGGACATGAGCGGCACGACGCCGCCCAGGGCGAGCAGGACGAGCTTGGAGAACGGCCAGCGGAGGAGCGACCAGAGCCGGAAGTTGGAAATCAGGTAGACCACGTACATCCAGCCGTGCACGATCAGGACGGTGGTGGAGATGTTGAAGCCGCCGATGACGCCCTTGGGTTCAGACTCCCCGAATCCGAAACCGAACGGCTGGCCCGTCACGGCGTCGGTACCGCCGGCGAACAGCGAGACACCAAACCCGTAGCGCGCAGCAAGCTCGGCGCAGAGAAGCAGGAGCATGGCACCGGTGAGGTAGGCCATGACCTTGTAGAACTTCAGCGCCGAACGGATCTGGGCTTCCGTTCCACCGAATCGACGCTTCTTGGGCTTGGATCCGGACTGTTCGGGCTGGATGGCCGGCTTGGGCTCAATCATTGCTGCACCTTTTGTTCTGGCTCTGGGTTAGTTGGTTCATTGTTGTCGAGGTGGTCTTCGTCGTCGTCGAAGTCGTCGCCTTCGAGGTCCCGACGATAATCATCGGCAACCATCCGCCACCAGATGTAGAGGGCGAATCCGGCGAAGACCACCCACTCCACCGAGTAGAAGAGGTTCAGCCAGTTGACCTGCTGGGCCGGGGGCTGTGCCGGGATATTCAGGGGCTTCAACTCGTCGCGCGCGTCAACAGGCGCGCCGCCGGCGGTCTCCGAGGTCGCAGCGACGAATCCCGGGTAGCTGGAGACTTCCCACTTATTGATGAGTTCCGCTACGGAAACTGCCGACGCCCGGCCTGGACCGGCGTCGACGTTTGGCAGTGGAGCTTCAGACGGCAGCAGGCGGCCGGTCACCGAGATCGTGCCCGACGGCGGAGGGCCGGCTTGGGCGGCATCGGCAACCCAGCCGCGGGCCACCGGGATCCATGTCCCAGGCGACGCCGCGACGCCCTTCAGCGCAGGGGCTTTGTCCACGGCAAAGGCGGAGACAATCCAGAAGCCCTTCTGGCCGTCGTGCAAGCGACCCTCAACGAGAACCTGCTTGGCGGGGTCGTAGCTTCCGGTGGCGCTGACCATTTGGTCCGAAACGGACCCCGGGAAGAACTGCCCGGGCTGCAGGACATCCAGCAGTGGTTTCACTTCTTCGATGCTCGTGGGCACGGGGGCATCGTGTTGCGTGGACCGGCTGAGCTGCCACTGGCTGAGCAGCACAAACACCCCGGACAGGAGAAGCGCAAAGACGAGTCCTGCGATCCAGCGGGGTTTGAGCGCGGTTTTCAACACCCCTTAACCGTACTTCGTCCGGCTGTAGAACAACGAACCGACCAGGGGGCTGCAGGGTCCGTTTAGTGGTCGAAGAAGACCAAGCTGGAGTTGATGAGTTCCGAGATGACCTCGGTATCGTGAGCTCGTCGAAGTGAATCGCGGAACGATTCCTTGGACAGGGACCGGGCCAAGGTGGCGAGGACTTCCAAATGGTCCGAGAAGGAGCTCGCCGGGGTGGCTATGAGCAGCACCAACGTGGCTGGGCCGTCGGTGGCCCCGAAATCCAGTGAGTGCCCGAATTTGGTGACCCCCACCGCGATCGAGATCCGGTCCACGAATTCACTGCGTGCGTGCGGCAGCCCGATGCCGCCCGGAAGGCCCGTGGCCAGCTGGTGTTCGCGCGAGTGGACCTGCTCCAGGAAGCCTTCGAGGTTGGAGATCCGACCGGCAGCGTAGAGCCGCTCCGCCAGCTGTGCCGCAGCGTCGATCTTATCCGTGGCAACGAGTTCGAGAATGACGGTCTCGGGCGTGGTCAGTTCCGCGTCATACCGGTCAAGTGGTTCAGCCAAGTCGTCTTCCCTCCAGTGTGGCCTCCCGGCCGCAGTTCCTTGAGCTGGTCAGCGAAGGGGAACGATGTCGTCGACACCCATGCGTGCGGCATCGGCCGATTCGTCATCGGGTTGCTGCTGGCTGAGCCGCTCAGCTTCCACCCGTGCCAAGTAGTGCCTGATTTCGCTTTCCCGCTGCGCCTCGCTCCAGCCAAGGATTTCTCCCATCAGCTTAGCGACTACCGGCACTGCAGACACACCGCGGTCCCACGCTTCGATCGAGATGCGTGTACGGCGAGTCAAAACGTCGTGAACGTGACGGGCACCTTCGTGGGTGGTCGCGTACACCACTTCCGCCGCCAGATAGTCATCCGCACCCGGAAGCGGGTTGCCCAGTTCGGGTTGCTCTGCGATGAGTTCCAGGACCTCGTGAGCCATGGAGCCGTAACGGTTGAGCAGGTGTTCCACGCGTGCCACGTGGACGCCGGCTTCCTCGGCCGAGCGTCCGCGACGGTTCCATGCGGCCTTGAAGCCTTCTGCCCCGAGCAGCGGGATGGTCTCGGTGCAACTGGAAGGGACGCGCTCGTCCATGGCCCGGGTTGCTTCGTCAACGGCGTCCTTGGCCATCACGCGATAGGTGGTGAATTTGCCACCTGCGACGACCACCAGGCCGGGGACAGGGTGCGCCACCACATGCTCGCGCGAGAGCTTTGCGGTGGAATCGTTCTCGCCGGCCAGGAGCGGACGAAGGCCGGCATAGACGCCTTCGACATCCTCGCGGGTCAGGGGCCGCTTGAGGACCTTGTTAACGTGCTCCAGAACGTAGTCGATGTCCTTGCTGGAGGCGGCCGGGTGTGCCTTGTCCAACTTCCAGTCCGTGTCCGTGGTGCCGATAATCCAATGGCGTCCCCACGGGATCACGAAGAGTACCGACTTCTCGGTGCGCAGGATCAGTCCGACGGTCGACTGGAAACGGTCACGCGGCACCACCAGATGGATGCCCTTGGATGCCCGCACTTTGAGCTGGCCACGATCCGTGACCATGGCCTGGGTCTCGTCCGTCCAAACACCGGTGGCGTTCACCACTTGCTTGGCCCGGACCTCAAAGACGCTGCCGTCTTCCTGGTTCTCCAGCTTGGCGCCAACCACACGCTCCCCCTCACGGAGGAAATCAACCACGCGCACACGGTTGACGGCATGGGCGCCGTAGTGGGCAGCCGTGCGGACCAGGTTGACCACCAGCCGGGCGTCATCCACTTGGGCGTCGTAGTAGCGGATGGAGCCTACAAAGGCGTCATCCTTCAGGCTGGGCGCAGCCCTCAGCGTGCCACGCCTGAAGAGGTGCTTGTGCATGGGTACGCCACGACTGTGGCCCGACGTGAGGCCCAGTGTGTCGTAGAGCATGATGCCCGCCCCGACGTATGGCCGCTCCCACACGCGCCGCGTCAAGGGGTAGAGGAAGGGCACAGGCCTGACCAGGTGCGGTGCGATTTGCTGGATCAGCAGGCCGCGTTCCTGCAGTGCCTCCTGGACAAGGCCGAAGTCCAACATTTCCAGGTAGCGCAGACCACCGTGGATGAGCTTGGAGGATCGCGATGACGTTCCGGATGCCCAGTCGCGGGCCTCGACGATTCCTACCGTCAAGCCGCGGGTCACGGCATCGAGCGCCGCACCGGCTCCCACCACGCCGCCGCCGACAATCAGGATGTCGAGCTCCTTGCCGGCTTCGGCGGTGGCTTTCAGGACGTCAATTGATGCGGCCCGGGCTCCCGGGCTCAAAGCTCCCGGGCTCAGTGCTCCCGGGGAACCCGCCTGCGGACCGCCTGCGACATTGCTCATCGGACCCCTCCTCAAATGCAACAGCTGATAGTCCCCTACCCTACTTGTTGCCCGGCCCGATTGGCAGGAGTCCTAGTTGCCCGCGTAGGGCGACACCACGACGTCCACTCGCTGGAATTCCTTGAGGTCCGAGTAGCCGGTGGTGGCCATGGAACGGCGCAGCGCACCGATCAGGTTTGACGTACCGTCCGTGTGGTGGCCCGGCCCGAACAGGACTTCTTCCAGCGGACCGACAGTGCCAACGTTGACGCGGTCACCGCGGGGAGATTCCAGGTGGTGGGCCTCCGGGCCCCAGTGCCAACCACGGCCGGGAGCTTCTTCGGCGCGGGCCAGGGCGCTGCCGAGCATGACGGCGTCTGCACCCATGGCGATCGCCTTGACGATGTCGCCGGAGCTGCCCATGCCGCCGTCGGCAATCACGTGAACGTAGCGGCCGCCGGACTCGTCCATGTAGTCGCGGCGGGCGGCGGCGACATCGGAAATGGCAGATGCCATGGGAGCGTGGATTCCGAGGGCACGACGCGTGGTGCTGGTAGCGCCACCGCCGAAGCCAACCAGGACACCAGCGGCGCCGGTGCGCATGAGGTGCAGAGCAGGCGTGTAGCCGGCCGCGCCGCCAACGATCACAGGGACGTCGAGTTCATAGATGAACTGCTTGAGGTTCAGGGGTTCGTGCGTCTTGGACACGTGCTCAGCCGAGACGGTGGTACCACGGATCACGAAGATATCGACGCCGGCCGCTACCACGGTCTTGTAGTGCTCCTGGGTGCGCTGCGGCGTCAGGGAACCGGCAACAGTGACGCCTGCAGCACGGATTTCAGCGAGGCGGGAGCTGATGAGCTCCGGCTGGATAGGGGCCTGGTAGAGGTCCTGCATGCGACGGGTCACTGCAGGGCTGCTGGTCTCGTCGGCGAGGTCTGCGATCTCGTCGAGGACCTTCTGCGGGTTTTCGTACCGGGTCCACAGACCTTCGAGGTCCAGGACACCGAGCCCGCCGAGGCGGCCCAGCGCGATGGCCGAATCCGGCGACATCACGGAGTCCATGGGTGCACCGATCACGGGCATATCGAACTTGTACGCGTCAATCTGCCACGAGACAGAGACGTCCTTCGGGTCGCGTGTCCGGCGATTCGGAACGATCGCGATGTCATCCAGGGAGTAGGCACGACGCCCACGCTTGCCACGGCCAATCTCAATCTCATAAGTCACTGCTCGAGTTTATCCCACACGGGGCACGGCACCGGCTTCGTTCCGATCGCCGGACTACGGGGTGTTTCGGCTCGTCTCGTCTGCCGTGAGCTGGGATTCGAACATCCGGAAGTACCGTCCGCGCAGGGCGACCAGTTCTTTATGGGTACCCTGCTCAGCGATCCGGCCGTCCTCGAGCATGTAGACCACATCGGCCTTTTCGATGGTGGCCAGCCGGTGGCTGATGGCGATGATGGTGCTGCTGCGGTCAGCAAAGAGACGTGTGAAGATCCGGTGCTCAGCCAACGCATCGATGGCAGACGTGGGTTCGTCCATGACCATGAATGAGGCGTCCCGGTAGAAGTTGCGGGCCATGGCGAGCCGCTGCCATTGACCACCGGACAGCCCACTTCCCTTGCGTCCGCGGGGATCCTCCATCCAGTTGCTCACGTGGTTTTCCAGTCCGTTGGGCAATTTGTTGATGAAGTCCATGGCCTCGGCATCGGAGGCTGCACGCCTAATGCGCTGATCGTCCCGTGGTTGGTCCACATCGCCGAGATATATGTTCTCGGCCGCCGTGGCGAATTCATATTTCAGGAACTCCTGGCTCAGAACCGCCAAGTGCCTGTGCCAGCTGGTGACATCGATCCCGGTGAGGTCAACGCCGTCGAGCAGTACCAGGCCGGAATCGGGCCGATACAGTCCCGCCAGGATACGGATCAAGGTGGACTTGCCCGCACCGTTCTCACCGACGATCGCAATGTGCTGGCCAGCCTTGATGGTGAGTGAGATCCCCTTGATGACCTCAATGTCGCTGCCCGTATAGCTGAAGCGAATGTCCCGCATTTCCACGGTGGACGGCGACTCCACCAACGGCGGCTCGTGGCCGCTGGGAACAGGCAAGGCCATGAAGAGCTCGTAGTCTTTGAGGTTCGCAAGGTCCTCATCGATGGAGCTCAGTGAGGACACCAGGTTATTGGCCGTCGACAAGGCCCGGCTCACAATTTGCTGCACATAAAGGAACTGGCCTACCGGCTGGGCCCTCGCGATGATCTGTCCTACCACCCAGATCAGCGAAACGACCTCTGCACCGTACTGCAAAGCGTCTGCGGCCAACTGCTTGGGGATGTATCGCCTCTGGAAGTCCAGTCGCCTTCGCTCGTCCGCGTCGCGGAGCCGGGACCGCAGGTCCATCAGGTACCCCACAATGCCGTACAGCCGCATCTCGGCGATGTGCTGGGGCCGTAGCAGGTTGGTCTCGATCATGCGGCGCTGCCGGCGAGAGTCCACTTGGGTATTCCAATGCGCTATCTGCTCGCGCGACAGCTTGAACTGCAAATACACGCTGGGCACAATCGCGATCAGCACGATCACGGCAATCCACCAGCTGACCAGCAGCAGCGCACCGATGGCCAGAATCACTGAAACCAACTGCGTGAAGATGGCGGCGATCCGGTCCAGGACGCGGGCGTAGGAGTCCGAGAACCGCTTGGCGCGGTCGTAGAGGTCCACTGTTTCCTTGTCGTCATAGCGCCAGAACTCGAGCGCCAGGAAGCGCTCGTACATCATGTCGCCCACGATCGCGCCCACTTTGAAGCTCATGAGCTGCTGGATGTAGCGGTCAACGCTGCTGAACGCTCCCCAAAACAGGCCCAGCGCCGCGGTGACGATGACGTACAGAACGGCCCGCGGACCGGCGTCAGGATCCCCCGCATAGCCTGCCGCCAGCGCAGTGGTGGTCAGAGCGGCGAAGTATGTGGTGACCAGCGGCAACGTGGCCGAAATCAGCGAACCGGCCACCTTCATCATGACGGCAACAGGGGAGGCTTTGAAGCTGACTTTCAAAACCTGTCCGACGGCGCGCGCGTACGGCCGGAGTGCCAGCTTGCGGGGCGGCGCCTTGCTCAGCCGGACCGACTCCGGATGCCGTGGTTCCGCGGGCTTTTCAGACATGACCTCAGCCTATTCCCAAGGACCGACATTCAGAGGCGGCATTAAACAGCTGTTCCCCGCGGATCACTCCGCGGGGAACAGCTTCAATCGTCTAGCGGGAACCGTAGTTCGGTGCCTCGACGGTCATCTGGATATCGTGCGGGTGCGATTCCTTCAGACCAGCCGGCGTGATGCGGACGAACTTTCCGCGGGCCTTGAGCTCGGCGATGGTAGGAGCACCGGTGTAGAACATGGTCTGCCGGAGGCCACCGACCAACTGGTAGGCCACAGAGGCCAGCGGACCGCGGAACGCGACGCGGCCTTCGATGCCTTCCGGGATGAGCTTGTCATCGCCGGAGACGTCGGCCTGGAAGTAGCGGTCCTTGGAGTAGGACGTGTTCTTGCCGCGGGACTGCATGGCGCCGAGGGAGCCCATGCCGCGGTAGCTTTTGAACTGCTTGCCATTGACGAAGATGAGTTCGCCCGGAGACTCTTCACAGCCGGCCAACAGGGAGCCGAGCATGACGGTGTCCGCACCGGCCACCAGGGCCTTGCCGATGTCGCCCGAGTACTGCAGGCCGCCGTCGGCGATCAGGGGGACGCCGGCCGGAATGGCTGCCTTGGCGGATTCGTAAATGGCGGTGATCTGCGGAACGCCAACACCTGCCACCACGCGGGTGGTGCAAATGGAGCCCGGGCCAACGCCTACCTTGATGCCGTCGGCACCGGCGTCGATCAAGGCTTGGGCGCCTTCGCGGGTTGCTGCCTGGCCACCGATGATATCCACGTGCGCTGCAACCGGGTCAGACTTCAACCGCGTGATCATGTCCAGGACACCCTGGGAGTGGCCGTTGGCGGTGTCAACGAACAATGCGTCCACGCCGGCGTCGATCAGCTTCATGGCGCGCTCCCAGCCATCGCCAAAGAAGCCAATGGCAGCGCCAACGCGCAGGCGGCCTTCGTCGTCCTTGGTGGCCAGCGGGTACTGCTCTGCCTTGGTGAAGTCCTTGGTGGTAATGAGGCCCTTGAGGCGGCCCTGCTCATCGACGAGCGGGAGCTTCTCAATCTTGTTCGTGGCCAGCTTGTGCGAGGCTTCCTCGCGGCTGATGCCCACGTGCCCGGTGATGAGGGGCATCTTGGTCATGGCATCGCTGACGCTGCGCAGCGGGAATTCCGATTCCGGAATGAAGCGGGTGTCGCGGTTGGTGACGATGCCCAGCAGGCGCCCGTCAGTGTCCACTACGGGAAGGCCGGAGACACGGTAGCGGGAACACAGTTCGTCCAGTTCCTGCAGCGTGGCCTGCGGGCCAATGGTCAGCGGGTTGGTGATCATGCCGGACTCGCTGCGCTTGACGCGGTCAACGTGCTCAGCCTGGTCGTCGATGGACAGGTTGCGGTGAACCACGCCCAAACCGCCCTGGCGGGCCATGGCGATGGCCATGCGGGACTCGGTCACCGTGTCCATGGCTGCAGAAAGCAGCGGAGTCTGTACCGCGATGCGCTTGGAAATACGGGATGACGTGTCAGCCTCGGACGGGATGACATCGGTGTGGCCGGGAAGCAACAGGACGTCGTCGTAGGTCAGGCCAACAAAGCCAAAGGGATCGTGTTCGGGCTGGGTCATGAGTGTGCGCCTCTTACCTGGGTTCTGGGGGGCTTAACTGGTAGGGGTTGCAACTGATGACCAGCCCGTCATTACGGGACTGGCCTGTGCATAGGTACTGCAAGGCATCAGGTGGTGCCAGTATTGAATAAATAGTAGAACCTCCGCGGCGATCGCCATATTCCGGGACGCCCGAGTGTGAGCAACAGCACTGGCGGCAGGCCGCCGTCGTACGTTTGCTACGACCACGGCAGCTGAACTGCCGAGTGGTGCTACCGCTCCGCCCAGCCGGTTGCTGCCAGCAAACGTTCCTCGAACATGGGGATCATGCTTTGCACGTAGGTCTTGGTCAGGTGGTTGTCATCCTTATAGACATAGACGTTTCCCACCACCGCCGGGCAGGTGCCCTGCTCGCAGATGAAATCGCTCATATCCATCAGGTAGAGCCGCTCGACCTTGCCGAGGTAGTCGTCCAAAGGCGACGACGCCGCCAACGACTCTTCCAGGGGCGCGTTGCAATCCGGCGAATCCGGCCCCTTCTTCTGGACGCACTCCGGCATGTTGATGCTGAACCGCGGATTGTCACGGACCCCGACGACGTCGATCCCCGCGTCCGTGAATGGCTTGATGCCCTCCAAGTAGCCCGGAACCTCCGTCTCGAATGGGGCGGTGGCATGCGTCAGCGAGGCCACCGTAAACACCGCATCCGGCTTGTGATCCATCACGTACTGCGCACTTGCCTTGTTGAACTCGTTGCACTCGGCGGAGCGTTCCGTAGACTCGGCACCGAACCGGCAACTGCCCTTGAGCAGCGTCACCACTTCCCAGCCGTGCTCTTTGGCGATCGGACCGAGGGCCGCCATGTACTGCTGCGCATGCGAGTCACCAAGGACCACGATCCGCTTGGAAACTACCTCGGGTTCATCGTTCTGCAGGCAGCCTTCAAGCAGCGGATCCGAGGGAACGTTGTTGCCTGTGCACAGACCATCGATGTCCGCCCACTCGTCATCCATGGCTGCAGGGGCAGGGATGATGAGTGCCTCCGGGGTGGGCTGGCCTGCAAACTCGGGAGACAATGCAGCCGCGCCAGGGGTCAACTCCTTGGGCTGGCCGGCGATGGCCGCACCTTCGGCGGCGATCACGCCCTGCCAGGCGGTGACCGGCAGCGCCAGCAGCGCACCGCAGCCAACGATCACGACGGCGGCGCGCCAGGAACGCACGTCGGGCCACTTCCAGTGGCGCATCGGCACCTCGACATAGCGCGTCGTAACAACGGCCAGCAGCATCGACACCGCCATGATGCCGAGTCCCTGGAGAAGGTTCGGAGTGGCGGTCTCGGTGACAAGGAGGAAGAACACCAGGACTGGCCAATGCCACAGGTACAAGGCGTACGAATTGTCGCCCACCAGCACCAACGGCTTGGAGCTCAGCAGGCGGTCGGCACCGAAGCGGCTGTTGCTTTGGCCGGCAACGATGACAGCCGCAGCGGCGAGCGTCGGCCAGAGTGCTACGAAGCCAGGGAACGAACGGTCAACAGTGAGGACCAGTCCACAGGCCAGCATCGCGGCCAGACCGGCCCAACCCAAGAAGACCCTCAGCCACTTGCCGGGCTGGAGGTACGGAAGCGCGAGTGCCACCAGGGAGCCCAGCGCGAACTCCCACAAACGCGTACGCGTATCGAAGTACGCGAATTCCTGGTTGTGTGCCGTCTGCTCGATCGAGAACACCAGCGAGGCAACAAACACGATGCCGAACGCAATGGACAAGAGAGCACGATGACTCACTGACCTGCGACCTGCACTGTTGGGCCCGGCTCCCTCGCCGGGGAAGAGCTTGGCCAGCCACGGCTGCAGCAGCGCCACCGCCGCAAAGATCAGCGGCCACAGGATGAACACCTGCCCCTGGACAGACAAAGACCAGAAATGCTGGAGGGGGCTGGCACCCGAATGGTCCTGGGCGTAGTAATCCACTGCCGACTCCGCGAGCTGCCAATTCTGGCGGTACAGCAACGAAGCCCACGCCTCGGCAAGCACATTGGGCCACCTGCTCTGCGGGATCAACGCCCACGTGGCGGTCAGGACCGCCAGCAGCACGACGACGACGGCCGGCAGCAGCCGCTTGAAGACGTGGAGCCAGTGGCCTACGAGCCGCAACGGCTTGCCGCTTTCCACCTTTCTCGTGAACGAGAGAGTCAGCAGGAACGCCGAGATAAGCAGGAATACGTCCACGCCCCCGGACACCCGGCCCAGCCAGATATGGTAAGCAGCGACCATCAGTACCGCCAAGGCCCGCAGGCCCTGGACCTCCGGCCGGAAGCCGCGGTCCGCCGTCGAGCGTTCCGGTGTTTTTTGTCCGGTCGCTGCAGTATCGCGTTCGGTCATGATCGCACCCACCCCGTAGCGGCAAACCACCGTTCGTCGAACATCTCCCCCATGCTCGTGACGTACGTCTTGGACAGGTGGTTGTCATCCAGGTAAACGAACACGTTGCCCACGACGCTTGGGCATTGCGTGCCGTCGCACAGCAGATCGGTCATGTCCAGGAAGGAAGCGTTGCCGAAAACCCCTGAGACCGCCGCGAAGGGGCTCTCTGCAGGGATAACGTCGGCCTGATCAGACTTGCAGTCGCCGCTGTCCACGCCCTTGGCCAGCGCACACTCGGTCACGTTGTACGAATACCGGGGGTTGTCCCGGATCGCCACAACTTGGATGCCAAGATCGTTGAAGTTGCTGACCGTCTGCTCGAAGCCGTACACAAGCTGCTCATCAGGCGATGACGGCGATGCCATGGTACCGACCATGAAAACGGCGTCCGGTGGGTTGGCCGAGACGTATTTCAGCGCCGCTGCGTTGAAATCGTCGCATTCGTCGCTGGCATCAGGATTTTCGGGCATGAAATGGCACCCGCCCAGGAGGAGAGCGGTGACCTTCCAGTGCTCCTCTTCAGCCAGGGGGCCCACGGCCGCCAGCCACTGCTGGGCATGGGAATCACCGAGCACCACAACGCTCTTGGTGGCGTCAGCACCGACGTCGTTCTGCTGGCAATTCTTCTGGAGCAAATCGTTGTCCGGCCGGCTTCCGCCCTCGCAGGAGTTCGGAAGGTGAGCCCAGTCCTCCGGCAATTGTTCGGCCGTCGGCAGCGTCTTGGCACCGTCACCGACCAGATCCACGTAGCCGGGCAGCAGGGCATGTGCTCCGGGATTATCGTTGAACGCCTGCGCCTCCGCGGCCTTCTGGTCCAGGTATTGCTTGTACTGGAAGCCCACCAAAGGCGCGCACGCCACGGCCACGCAGACAGCGATGGAAATAGCCGCACGGCGGCGCTTCATCTCGGGCCACTTCCATTCCCGAAACGGCTTTTCGACGTATTTGGTGGTGAGGAACGCCAGCCCCAAAGACACCGCCACAATGACCGAACCTGACAACCATCCGGCGTGGTCCTTCCCGCTCCAGGCCAAAGCGATGACCAGAATGGGCCAGTGCCACAAGTAGAGGGCGTAGGAGTTGTCGCCCAGCCTCACCAGGAATTTGGAGCTGAGGATCCGGTCCACACCGAAGCGGCTGCCGGTCTGCCCAGCCGCGATCACGGCGACAGCGGCAAGCGTGGGCCACAAGGCGACGAACCCAGGGAACGCCGTCTGGACCTGCAGCAGGACACCGCAGCTCAGCATGGCGGCAACACCCACCCAACCCATCACAATCCGGACGGGCTTGGAGAAGTCCAACGCCGGCAAGATCAAGGCGACCAGCGTGCCGAGCGCAAATTCCCACAGGCGCGCAAACGTGTCGAAATAGGCCACAGCCTGGTTATTGGCCGTGAAAATGATGGAGTACGTCAGCGAAGCCACGAATATGATCGCAAAAATGTAGGCCAGTGATGCACGGTAACGGAGATCGAATTTGCGGCAGATCACGGCCATCGTTGCGAAGATGACCGGCCACATGATGAAGACCTGACCCTGGATGGACAGGGACCAGAAATGCTGCACCGGGCTCGCGAGGCTGTGGTCCGTGGCGTAGTAGTTCACGGCCAGCGTCTGCAGGAGCCAGTTCTCAAAGTAAAAGAGGGATGCCCAGGCCTGGTGGACTACTTCAACCCAGCGGGTAGGGGGCAGGAAGGCGAAGGTGGCCGCGAGAGTGCCGAGAAGAACCACCACGACGGCGGGAAGCAGGCGCCTGAACAGGTGCAACCAATGCCGCAGCAGATCCATCGGCCGGCGTTGTTTGTAGCGTCCCGTGAACTGCAGCGTCATCAGGAATGCGGAGATCAGCAGGAAGACATCCACCCCACCGGATACCCTGCCGATCCAGATGTGATACGAAACCACCATGAGGACAGCGAGGGACCGAAGGCCCTGGATTTCGGGGCGGAACTTCGACTTTGCAACGGGTCCAGAAGCCCGCCTGTTGGGACGGGCGGGCTGTTGGATCGTTGGCATAGTCACGTAGGCGATTCCTCAAAGCTGTTGCACAAAGCATCAATCATACGCGTTTTGAGGGCCTCAACCCATTTGAGAGTTGGCTTCAAACCGCCTTCCGAGGCTCCATTAGCGCAGTATTGGCTATGAATTTCCACAGCGATTCCTATGCGTGGCCTGTGCCGGCTTCGCACTGATTGGCGCGCCAGGCTACTACGCTGAAGCCTGACAAAGGAGGCAAATCCATGATGGTTCAGCTGCGCGTGTGCGTTCCATCCGAGTTGTCCGACGAGGTGCTGGAATGTTGTTCGCAACAAACCGGAGCCGCCGAAGTAGCCCGTCATAAGGGTGCCTCGGTGGTCCCTCCAGGAGACGTGATTACCGCCCATATTGCCCGTGAATCCGTGGAAGACCTGCTGGTAAGACTTCACGCCCTTAAGGTCCCGGAGCTTGGCTCCGTCTCCGTCTCCACTCCCGAGCTCATGTTGTCTGCACGTGCCGACGCCGCCGAGGCTTCCGCGCCCGGAGAATCTGCCGACTCCGTCATTTGGGACGAGGTGTCCCGGCAAACGGGCGAAGACTCCAAGCTCACTTGGAGCTTCCTGGCTTTCCTCGTCATCGCCACCCAACTCGCCGCGATTGGAATTGTGACAGATTCCACCATCGCAATCGTCGGTGCCATGGTGGTGGGACCCGAATTCGGCCCCCTCGCAGCCTTGGCCGTGGGGCTGGTGGAACGAAAGTGGCGGCTGGTGCGGTCAGCTGTCCTGGCCCTCGGCATTGGATTTCCCTTGGCCATGATTGTGACGGCTGTGGCTGCCTGGTTGTCCGTGCCGTTGGGTCTCTTCCCGCGCGACACCTTGGACCGTGGATCCGCCGTCGAATTCATCTACCATCCCGGCCCCTACTCGCTGATCGTCGCGGCCTTGGCCGGCGCGGCGGGAATGTTGTCCATGATCAGCCACCGGTCCTCTGCCTTGGTAGGCGTCTTCATTTCCGTTACCACTGTGCCGGCCGCCGGATTCGTTGCCGTGGCCTTGGTCCTCGGCGAATACAGCAAGGCCACAGGCTCTGCGCTGCAGCTGCTCCTCAATCTTGTGGGAATTGTGGCGGCGGCTGCGGCGGTCTTGGTGTTTTACCGGATCATCACAAAGAAGCCGAAGCTCGGGCTGAAGTGACGTGCGGTACCGGGATACGGCTGGCCAAATAGCGGGCGTCCCGGCCAACCCCGGGCAGCGTTGCCGAAACAGCGGCAAACAGGAACTCCTGCCCCAGGAAGAAGAATCCCGGAACTGCGTCCACTACGCCCCGCTTCTGCAGTAACCCTCCATCCTGGTCCAGTGCAGGAACATGAATCCACGAATAGTCGTCGCGGTACCCGGTGCACCATATGACGTTGGCGCACTCGACCACTTGTCCTCCGTCCAGCACAGGCAAGCCGTCGCGGACACCCGAGACCCTCGGCAACACTTCGATTCCTGCGGCCCGGAGTTCCTTGGTCCTGGTCCGGATCAATGGTGCCGCTTTCGACGTGAACTCCGGTGCGACCTTTCGACCAATCGGCGTGTTGAGTGTCAGGACATGCAGTCCCAGAAAACGCACCACCGGCAGGACGAAACGCGCTGCTGCCCGACCATGACGAACAGGCAGCTCGCCGCCCGGTTTCCCGGCCACAGTGGTCTGATGGCTACGGCTCACCTCCACAGCAATCTCTGCGCCGGAATTACCGAGCCCAACAACAAGCACAGGTCCTGGCCGCAGCTGTGCGGGATTCCGGTAGTCCTGGGAGTGCAGCTGGACGATGCCCGCCTCCAGCTCTGTGGCGAACGCAGGTCTCTTGGGAACGCGGTATCCTCCGGTGGCGATCACCACATTCTTCGAGCGCCATGACTTCTCCCCAGCACTGACAAGGAAGCCGTCACCGTCCGAGGCAAGGCCATCGACGCGCACTCCCGGTGTCCAAGGCAAGTCAAAGCGGCGCACATAGTCCTCGAGGTAGTCTGCCAATTCGTCCTTGGTTGGAAAATTCAGCGGATCCCCAGGGAATGGCGCGCCGGGCAGTCCGTCGTACTTGGCCGGGGTAAACAGTCGCAAGGAATCCCAACGCTGCCGCCAAGACTCCCCGGCCCTTTCATTCTCGTCCAGGATGAGGAATTCCCGGTGCTGCCGTGCCAGCCAATATCCCAGTGCCAAGCCGGATTGCCCACCTCCAATGATGACCGTGTCCAGTACGGCATCCTGATTCGTTGTCATGGCTTTGTCCCTTCAATGATTGCTTCTTCCGGAACCTTCCGATACCGCAGGCACCACACGAGCATGAGTGCCGATGCCACGACGTAAAACGAGTGCAGCAGCCACACCGGACCTGCGGGAAGGTCGAACACATAGAACGAATGCACTGCGTTGGCCACATTAGTGATGACGATGTTGCCGACGCTGTAAGATCCCAGGTCCTTGGTGCGGACGGCCTTCATTAGCATGGGAAACATGCTGGCGGCGAAGAGCACGGTGGATACGGTGCCGGCAAGCAGTGGAATGTTCATAAAGCCCACGCTATGAGCCCACCCCTGCCTGCCGCGTCGGCACAATGGCCCATTTCCGGGCGCGGGGGCATGGGTATTTCTGCGCATGCCCCGTTGGCTCATCCCTCTCCCACATCCCACACCGTTTGGGCCAACGGTCTCCCACATCCCACCCCCTTCCAGCCTGGAGGTTTTCGTGCCGGGCGTGGAGCGGGGCCAGGCGGCCTGGGATGAGCACCAAAAGGCGTTGGCTGAATACCGAGGTCGAGGTTCCTGGAAGATCAGCGCCTTCTTTTGCCGCGAAGCAAATAGCTGAACTCTGGAGATTCATCGAACGGACTCCTCCGGCGCTAAAGGCTCCCAGCGGCTGGCCCGACTCGCGCGACGGCAAATGCCGCCCGCCCGGTCCACATACCACCGGAGTGACGACGGGACGTGAGAGAAGGAACCCCAAAACCCGACGGGACGTGAGAGAGGGACACCCAAAACCCGACGGGACGTGAGGGAGGGAACCCCAAAACCCGACGGGACGTGAAAGAGCACCGGGGGTTAGTTGAACAGGTGATGCTCGAAGGCGTACCGGGTGGCGGCAACCCTCGACGGCAGGGTCAGTTTGGTCAGGATGTTGCTGACATGCCTGGCCACCGTTTTTTCGCTGAGATAGAGCGATCGGGCAATGGCTTTGTTCGCATTGCCTTCGGCCACGAGCCGCAATACTTCCAGCTCGCGGGCGGTCAGCGGCGAATCCTGCCCGGTGGGGCGTTCCCCCGTGAGTCCGAGGACTTCCGCGGCGGCGGGTAGGGCGCCCAGTTCAGCAAACTCGCCCTTTGCTGCCTCGAACTCCATGATGGCGGAGTCAGGATCACCCAGCACTGCGCAAGCCCTTCCAGCGAGTACGCGGCAACGGGCGGCGTCGTACGGAGCTTCGAGGCTGTACCAAATACGCCACGCCTTCCGGGCCGAGATCAATGCGGCCTCGGGGCTCCCCTCGGCCAAGAGCACGCTCGCTTCTGCTTGGGCTGCCAGTGCCCGTTCCAAAGGGCGGCTGGCTTCGTGGACCGGGGCGGCGAGTTCGTCAGCCGCTGCCCTGGCTGCGACGAGGTCGCCCTCTGCAAGCTCCACCTGGACAACGGCTGGAAGCAGCCTGCACCGGTTTGCCGGATCAGCTCCGGACATCGCTCGGCGCAACAGTACTTGCGCTTGGGACGTTTTGTGTTGGGCCATGCGTAGAAGCGCAAGGCCGGGCAAAGGCTCAAAACCAGTCTCCCCTGCCTTGGCATAGGCGGCCTCCGCCTCCTCCAAACTTCCCCGTAAGCGGAGCACTTCACCCTGTTGGTACCAAGCGCCCCACGCTGCTTCCGGATCACCGCGGCGGGATCGGTCCTGGGCGATGCGGGCAGCAGCCAAGGCATCGTCCCAGGCACCATGCAGGATGAACAGCTCGGCGCGGTGCGATTGGCATTGCCCGCTGAACATCACCATGTCCGGCCGGTCCCCGCACCACCGTTCCAGGGCCGCCGTCCATTCCTGGGCACGGTGGACATCCAAGGCCAGCCTGCAGCTTCCAATCACTGCGCAGTAGATAATCCCGGAGGGTATGGGCGAGACCTCTCCGGCGGTGACGGACAGCATCACTTCATCGAGGAGTTGCAGTCCCTCATCCGGGAAGCCGAGCGTGATCCTGGCCGTGCCCAATCCGAGCTGGCCAAGTGCCGTGAGATCCCTGTCATGGAATCGCTGGCCCACCTCAAAGGCCCGGCCAAACAGCTCGTCGCTGGCGGTGGGGTCCCCTCCGTACAGCGCACCGAGCGCGGCCGGGATGAGGAGATAGCCCTCCGCTTCGGTGGGCTCTTCCATCCCGGCAATGAGATGCTGGGCGCGTGACATCCAGCCGGAACTTCGTGCAGGTTCCCCGATATCCATGAGGTACAGAACCAGCCACGCCGCACACCGTGCAGCGCCGGCCATGTCGCCCAAGGTCAGGAATTCCTGGTGGGCCCTTGTCAGGTATTCAACCCCGTCAGCGTCATGGCCCAGGAGCATGGCCACGGAAGCCACGAGTTCCATGTCCGGGGCAGTCAGACCGCCTTCGGAATCAGCCCGGGCAAGGCAGTCCAACGCATCGCTCCAGCGATGCTCGGAGAACGCCGAGCGTCCAAGATCCAAGGCTGTGGCTGGCATCGTCATGACTCACCTTGCGGCCGGGAGCGGCCCGGTTGGCGCACCCAAGCCGCCGTAATAGCGTCAGGGTACCGCCGCCGTCGTACGGTCACAAGGGCACCAGCGTGGCACCAAAGACCAAGCGCAGACCACAAGGCCCGAGACAAAAAAGAGTCCCGGCCATGAACCATGGCCGGGACTCTTGGTGCAGGTAACTAGTGCTTGTGGCCTGCGTGTGCGTCTTCGTCCTCAGCCGGCTTCTCAGCAACCAAGGTCTCGGTGGTGAGAACCAGGGCAGCGATGGAAGCAGCGTTGCGGAGTGCGGAGCGGGTGACCTTGACGGGGTCGATCACGCCAGCGGCGATCAAGTCCTCGTACTCGCCGGACTTGGCGTTGAAGCCGTGATTGGCTTCCAGCTCGGCAACCTTGGCAACAACAACGAAGCCGTCGAATCCGGCGTTCTGGGCGATCCAGCGCAGGGGCTGGACAAGGGCACGGCGGACGATGCCCACGGCAGCCGCCGCGTCACCCTCCAGTGCCTTCACGGCCGGGGACTCGTCCAGTGCCTTGAGAGCGTGGATGAGGGCCGAACCGCCACCGGAAACAATGCCTTCTTCGAGGGCTGCGCGCGTGGAAGAAACGGCGTCCTCGATGCGGTGCTTCTTTTCCTTCAGCTCAACCTCGGTGGCTGCGCCAACCTTGATCACGCCGATGCCGCCGGCCAGCTTGGCCAGGCGTTCCTGCAGCTTTTCCTTGTCCCAGTCGGAGTCCGTCCGGGTGAGCTCAGCACGGAGCTGGGCAACGCGGTCGGACACGTCCTGAGCCGAGCCGGCGCCGTCCACGATGGTGGTGTTGTCCTTGGTCACCGTGATGCGGCGCGCGGTACCGAGTACCTCGAGGCCAACGGTGTCCAGGGTCAGGCCGAGGTCCGGGGAAACAACCTGGGCGCCGGTGAGCGTGGCGATGTCCTGGAGCATGGCCTTGCGACGGTCGCCGAAGCCCGGTGCCTTGACGGCAACAACGTTGAGCGTGCCGCGGATGCGGTTAACGATCAGCGTGGACAGGGCTTCGCCTTCGATGTCTTCAGCAATGATGAAGAGCGGCTTGTTGGCCTGCAGGGCCTTCTCCAGCAGTGGCAGGAAATCCTGCAGCGAGGAGATCTTGCCCTGGTTGATCAGGATGAGGGCGTCCTCAAGGACGGCTTCCTGGCGCTCTGCGTCGGTGACGAAGTACGGGGACAGGTAGCCCTTGTCGAACTGCATGCCCTCGGTGAGGACCAGTTCGGTCTGGGTGGTAGAGGACTCTTCGATGGTGATGACACCATCCTTGCCAACCTTGCCGAACGCTTCAGCCAGCAGTTCGCCAATCTCGTCGCTCTGCGCGGAGATTGCTGCCACGCTGGCAACCTGCGTGCCTTCGACTTCGCGGGCGTTCTCCAGGAGGCGGGCTGCGATGGCTTCAACGGAAACCTCGATACCTCGCTTGATCTCGCCCGGAGCGGCGCCGGCAGCAACGTTGCGCAGGCCTTCCTTGACCAGAGCCTGTGCCAACACGGTAGCCGTGGTGGTGCCGTCGCCTGCGACATCGTTGGTCTTGGTGGCGACTTCCTTGGCCAACTGGGCACCAAGGTTCTCGTAGGGGTCGTCCAGCTCGACTTCACGGGCGATGGTGACGCCGTCGTTGGTGATCGTGGGAGCGCCCCACTTCTTGTCCAGCACGACGTTGCGGCCGCGCGGACCAAGCGTCACCTTGACAGTGTTGGCGAGCTTGTCGATACCGGCCTCAAGAGACCGGCGGGCAGCATCGTTAAAAGCAAGCTGCTTTGCCATGGTTGTGTCCTTTCAAGACGGAAAACCCGCACCGCTGACGGTCAGAAAAATCCAACGGTGTCTGCGGCGCGGGCTCCAGGAAGTTACTTTACGACGATCGCCAGAACGTCGCGGGCGGACAGAACGAGGTACTCGTTGCCGCCGGTCTTGACTTCGGTTCCACCGTACTTGGAGTAGATAACGACGTCGCCAACAGCTACGTCAACCGGAACGCGGTTGCCGTTGTCATCGAAGCGGCCGGGGCCGATTGCAACAACTTCGCCTTCCTGCGGCTTCTCCTGTGCGGAGTCCGGAATGACCAGGCCGGAAGCCGTGGTCTGCTCTGCTTCGAGCGGGCGAACAACAATACGATCCTCAAGAGGCTTAATCGAGACCGACACTCGGACTCTCCTTTTCATGAGCTGATTCATGGACTAAGAACTAGGGTGCCGGGGCGTGCAACCGTCGTCGCGGTGCCGGAAGACGCCTGGCGTGATTAGCACCCTCCGGGGGAGAGTGCTAACTAGACTCTATGTAAGGCGTTAGCACTCGGTCAAGGTGAGTGCCAGCATTTCGTCGTGGGTGAACGCCATCACCGGCCGGTGAGATCGTCCAGGTCGTAATCTTCGCCGTCGTCATCTTCGTCCACCGGAGCCGTTCCACGCTTCAGGTACAGCACCACGGCGGCCGCTATGGCAACGACGCCGGAGACCACCAACGCAATAATTCCTCCGATGCGGGCGCCGGTGTAGAGCTCCCTGATATCGCGGGCTTCGTCGGTGGCGTCATTCACGCTTTTGCCGGTGACGGAGTACGCGGCGGCATTGAAGGAATCCAAGGCAAAGATGATGATGAGCAACGCAATGCACACAACGGCGATCGCTGCGCCTGCAATCAATGCGGGCCGGGCGTATGCAACCGGAGACCGGCGGGAACCACGCTCTGCCGCCCGGACGGGATCGGGATCATTCCCGTTGGAGTTGTTGGATTCGGAGGGCTGCGGAGTTGCGTTGTCTTCCATAAAAACAACCCTATAGGGCTGATTCGCCGGTCACCTCCCTGCGACGCACGCCAGTAGGCTTGATCTCATGGCTCAAGCACCGCAGGAACAGATTGCCCCCTTGCTGACCACTGAAGGATGGGAACTTCTTGCCTCGTTGGGCCCGTATCGAGAGGCCGACGCCTTCAGCACCAACGCGGAGCTCCGCAAGGCCGGCCACTCCCCCGAGCTGGTCGCCGCCGTACTGACGCAGTCCCGCTTGCGGACGCGCGCGGAGGCTAAGTTTGGTGAATTTGCCCGCCAGATGCTGTTCACCCAGGCGGGCCTGGAACAGGCAACGCGCTTGAACGTTGCCGCGCGGCACGCTGAGCGCTTCGTCAAGGCCGGCACGGCGCATGTGGCCGACCTCGGATGCGGTCTTGGCGCAGACTCGATGGCGCTGGCTTCCATGGACATCAACGTCACGGCCGTGGAACTGGACGAAACGACGGCGGCCTGCGCCACCATCAACCTGATGCCGTTCCCGCATGCCACCGTGGTGCACTCCGATGCCACCGCCGTGCCTTTGGACGGGATCGACGGCGTCTGGCTGGATCCGGCGCGTCGCACCACGTCCACCTCGGGAACCAAGCGGATCTGGGATCCGGAAGACTTCTCTCCCCCGCTTTCGTTCGTGGAAAATCTAGCGAGATCGGGCCGTGCCATCGGGGTCAAGATGGGTCCGGGCATGCCCCATGATTCCGTTCCCGCACATTGCGAAGCCCAGTGGGTCTCCGTGGGCGGCGACGTCACCGAAGTGACGCTGTGGTTCAACGCGGTGGCCCGCCCGGGCGTGCGGCGTGCCGCGCTCGTCATCGGCGCGCAGGGCGCAGCCGAGATCACCAGCGGTGACGACTTCGACGGCGGACCGGTTGCCGCCGTCGGGCCCGTTGAAGGCTTCCTCTACGAACCTGACGGTGCGGTGATCCGTGCGGGACTGGTAGCCGACATCGCTGAGCGGCTGGGCGGGCACTTGGTGGATGAACATATCGCCTACATCTGCGCGCCTGAGCTGCATGACAGTCCGTTTGCCCGTGCCTACAAGGTGCTCGAGGTCATGCCGTACAACGTGAAGGCGCTCAAGGCGTGGGTCAAGGCCAACGGTGTGGGCGTGCTGGACATCAAGAAGCGCGGGACGGCGGTCACCCCAGAGGAACTGCGCAAGCAACTCCTCCCGGGCGGGAAGTCGGGCAAGTCAGCCAAGTCAAAGGGGGCAAAAACAGCCACCCTTGTCCTCACCAGGATCGGCGAGGAAAGAGTGGCCATTGTTGTGGAGCCGGTAACGGCGACCTAGCGCCGGGAGAATTCCGAAGCTTCGCGGACCTGCTCAGCGGACGGACGGACGCCTGTGTAGAGCACGAACTGCTCTTCGGCCTGGATGGCAATGACCTCTGCGCCGGTGATAACCGGTTTCCCGGCCGCGCGGGCAGCGGTGATGAGCGGCGTCTCTGAGGGCAGGGCTACGACGTCGAAGACCACCTTGGCTGCGGCGATGGTGGCATCGTCGTATGACTGCGCAGTTTCATCCGCACCAGCCATACCCAGCGGCGTGACGTTGATGATGAGGTCCGCGGTCGAGCCGTTGACGTCGTCCTGCCAGTTGAAGCCATACAGATCGGCGAGGGCGCGGCCCGCTGTTTCATTTCGGGCCACGATGGTGACCGCCGTGAACCCGGCGTCCCGGAGCGCCGCAGCGACCGCCTTCGCCATGCCGCCGGCGCCGCGCAGCAGCACCGAGTGGCTGCTGGGAACCTGGTGATCCTTGAGCAACCGGGCAATCGCGATGTAGTCCGTGTTGTAGGCGGTCAGCACGCCGTCGTCGTTGACGATGGTGTTGACCGAATCGATGGCCTTGGCCGAGGGATCCATGACATCCACCAACGGAATCACCGCTTCCTTATAGGGCATCGACACCGCCGCCCCGCGGATCGGCAGTCCGCGGATGCCCGCGATGGCCAGCGTGATGTCCGCCGGCGCGAAAGCCTTGTAGACAAAGTTCAGCTCGAGCAAATCGTAGAGGTAGTTGTGGAACCGCGTGCCAATGTTGCTTGGGCGGGCCGCGAGCGAAATGCACAGGGACATGTCTTTGTTCAAGATGGGCATGCCCCTATTAAACAACGGACGTGGGCAGGCTCACCTTAACAAGTCATATTTATTTGCACACTCTGCGGATTGGATGGGCGCCGCGCCCGAACGGTCGGGCCCGACGCCCACCTGATCAGCCCTGGCGGGCCTTCATGCGCGGGTTGTTTTTGTTGATGACGAACGTGCGGCCGCGTCGGCGGACAATCTGCGCTCCAGGGATCTTCTTCAGGGCACGCAGCGAGTTCCGGACTTTCATGGTGTTCTCCTTTGTTTTTTGGTGTGGTTGGGGCGGGTCTACAAGGCGTCACTGAGCTGCAGGGGATCGTCCCAGGCGTCAAAGTCCAGCTCCATTTCGGCTTCGCTCAACTGGCATCCGTCCAGGAGTTCCCTGATTTCATCGGCGTCAACATCTTCCGCCCGCCCAGTGACAGCCAGTACCGTTCCGCGGTCACCGAAGGTGGGGTGCCAGTCCAGGGCGGCGTCGACGTCGACCCCTGCCTCGTCTCGGATACCCGAGGCGCCGGCGTCGGCCAGCCACGTTCCGGTACTTTCCAGCCAGACGCGCGGACCGATTCCTTGGACAGCAATGCGGGTCTTCGCTGCCGAAGCGATCCACAGCCGCCCGCGAAGCCAATGCGATCCGGCGGCGAGCCTCGGAAGCGCTTCACGGAATCGGCCCGGATGCAGCGGCCGGCCGGCCTTGTGCAGCACGGTGCGAAACGATCCTGGCGCGTCATCCAGCGGCACCCGGACGACGCCGGGCCGCGTACGGGCCGCCGCTTCGGCGCCGTCGAAACAGCCGGAACGGAATCCGCCCTCGGCCCCAATGGCGGCGGCATGCGGAGCCAACTGCCCCAAGAGCTGGACACCCTGTTGCCACACTTCAGATCCAGCGCGGGGATCCCCGGACAGTTCGGCACCCAGGCCCGGGTGAAGCATCACGGTATCCACGTGCCCAAATTCGCCGATCAGGAACTCGCCGCTGGTGCGGTCATCCTGGGGCATGGACGTGAACCCGGATTCGAACAACGTGTGGCGATCCCAGATGTGGTCATCAAGATCCACGGGGTCCAAGGCCAGCACCGCGTTGTCGATCACCGCGGGCCGGCTGAGCCCGCGACGAAGTTCCGCGACGGCCATACCGGCAGCTACGCCTGGCGGCAGGCCCAGGACGATGTGGTCGAACCCGCATGCGGCGAGTCGTTCCGCCGTCGGTACGACGTCCAGTCGAACCGTACAGCTGAGGCAACCGTGCTCAAGCACGGTAGTTTCCCGCTCGAAGAGCTGGCCGTCCCGGTAGACCCGGCGCAAAACCAGGGAACCATCCAGTAGGTCATGAAGGACCACTACGGAATTGTTATGGGTTCGCCCAAGCCTGGAAGTGGCGGCTTCGCGACATTGACTGTCCAAAGAGCTGATGACGGAAAGGTGCATTCCCAAAGTTTAGTTGCAAATCATTCTCATTAGCAACTGAAGGAACTTGGCGGATCTCAATGGCCGCGCAATCACTGTTGGCTGGGGCTGCATTAGACTTGAGCCGTCCGCTGACGGCCCCGCAGCGGGGCATCCTGTCCGGCCAACAACAAAATGAGGGGACTACGTGCAGATTGAGTTTGCGCCATCCAGGCAATCGACACTGGGTGTGGAATGGGAGTTGGCGCTCGTCAATGCACGGACAGGGGAACTGGTCTCCGTCGCGAACGATGTCCTGAAGGGCGTCGCGGCGAACCACCCCGACCTCAACGAGGACGACGAACACCCGCACATCAAGCGCGAACTCCTCCTCAACACCGTTGAGCTCGTTACCGGAATCTGTGAGACGGTCAACGACGCCAAAGAAGACCTGAGCCGGTCCCTCGCAGCCGTTCGTGAAGTCACCGACGGCATGGGCGTGGAGGTCTTCTGCGCCGGCAGCCACCCGTTCAGCCCTCCCCTGCTGCAGCCGGTCACCGACAAGGAGCGATACGCCAAGCTGATCGAGCGCACCCAATGGTGGGGCCGCCAGATGGTGATCTATGGCGTGCACGTCCACGTGGGCATCGACCGCCGGGACAAGGTCCTGCCCATTCTGGACGGACTCGTCAATTACTTCCCGCACTTCCAGGCGTTGTCAGCCTCCAGCCCGTTCTGGGCAGGCGAGGAAACCGGCTACGCGTCCCAGCGCGCGCTCATGTTCCAGCAACTCCCGACGGCGGGACTCCCCTTTCAGTTCGAAACCTGGGAAGGGTACGAGTCCTACGTCCAGGACATGTTTACCACTGGAGTAATCGACGCCGTCTCGGAAATCCGTTGGGACATCCGGCCGGTTGCCGCCCTGGGCACCATTGAGATGCGCATCTGCGATGGCCTGGCCACGCTTGAGGAAGTTGGCGCCATAGCTGCGCTGACCCAGTGCTTGGTGGATGAGTTCTCCTCCATCCTCGACGCCGGAGGCACCATCCCCACCATGCCGCCATGGCATGTCCAGGAAAACAAGTGGCGGGCGGCTCGCTACGGCATGGAAGCCATCATCATCCTGGATGCAGAAGGCAACGAACAGCTCGTCACCGAACACCTCGCCGGGACGATCACCCGTTTGGAACCCGTGGCAGCCAAGCTGGGCTGCTCGAAAGAGCTCGCCGACGTCCTCAAGATCATTGAGCGCGGAGCCAGCTACCAGCGCCAACGTCGCGTCGCAGCGGAGCACAACGGCGATTTGCAGGCCGTGGTGATGGACCTCGTGCAGCAAATGCGCAAGGGCCCCGAAGCCTAATCTGCCAGGGTCCGTCGCGGCTTAAGCCGGGACCGAAACCGTGGTGACCGGCATGGATGAATCCGGCGCGAAGGACACTCCGCTGGGCCCGATTCCGGCCATGATCAGTTGCGAGCCGAGGGCTGCCACCATGGCACCGTTGTCCGTGCAGAGGTCCAGCGGGGGAACGTGCAAACGAATGCCGGCAGACGTGCAGCGCTGACCGGTCAGTTCGCGGAGCCTCGAGTTGGCAGCAACGCCGCCTCCTAGAAGCACATCCTTGATCCCGTTCTCCTTGCAGGCCAGGACGGCCTTGGAACTGATGACGTCCACCACTGCTTCCTGGAAAGCTGCAGCGATGTCCGCCACGGGCACTTCTTCGCCCCGGGCTTCGAACTGCTCCACGCAGCGCGCTACGGCCGTCTTCAGGCCGCTGAAAGACCAGTCGTAACGGTGCGGGCCTGGCTGTTCCGCCGTTCCCATGTATTTGGGTTGCGTGAGACCGCGCGGGAACCGGATGGACTTCGGGTTGCCCGTGCGGGCCAGCTTGTCGATGGCAGGGCCGCCCGGGTAGCCGAGTCCAAGAATCCTGGCCACTTTGTCGTAGGCCTCGCCCGCGGCGTCGTCGATGGTTGAGCCCAGCAGCTCGACGTCGTCCGTGATGCTCCGGATCCGCAGGATCTCGGTATGTCCCCCTGAGACCAGAAGTGCACCGAGGTTCTCCGGGAGGGCTCCGGCACCCAAGCCGGCGGCAGCACCGGCGTCGGGCGTTCCACCCGAAGCGGGTCTTCCGTCCGAAGCGGGTCTTCCGTCCGATGTGGGCCTTCCGTCCAGCAGTCCGACGCCGACGTGCGCCACCAAGTGATTGATCGCATAGAGCGGCTTCCCCGTGGCGACAGCCAGTGCCTTGGCGGCGCAGACGCCAACCATCAGAGCACCCGCAAGCCCGGGTCCTGAGGTGACAGCGATCGCGTCGATCTCGTCCAGGGTGACCCCGGCTTCGTGCAGAGACTCCTGGAGCGTCGGCACAAAGGCGTCCAAGTGGGCCCGTGATGCGATCTCCGGAATAACGCCGCCGAAACGGACGTGTTCGTCCATGGACGAGGACACCGTGTTGGTCAGCAGCGTGGTCCCGCGGACAATGCCCACACCGGTCTCGTCGCAGGACGACTCGATGCCGAGCACCAATGGCTGCTTCGGCAGTGCTGGTTGGGGGCCGCTCACGCCGTGTCTCCTTGCTGGGATTGAGGATCGTTGAGTGGGAGTCTCATGATCAAGGCGTCCGTGCCGTCGCGGTAGTAGCGGGGACGGATGTGGATCTGTTCGAAGCCGAAGCGCAGGTAGAGCTGCTGCGCGCGGGGGTTGTCAGCCCGCACTTCCAGCAGGACGTCAGCCGCGCGGCGGCGCCGGGCCTCGTCGATCAACTCGGCGAGAATCGCCGAACCGATTCCCTTTCCTTCGAATTCAGGGACGACGGCGATCGTCTGGACGTCCGCGATCGGCTCAATGCACATCAGGCCCGCGTACGCCACGATCTCCCCTGCAACCTCTGCCACAACGTAGCGGCGGGTGTCGGTCTGGGCGATTTCATCAAAGAACATCTGCAGCGGCCAGGCATCCACGGGAAACAGTCGGCGCTCGAGTACTTCAACGGCCGGGACGTCGGTGACGCTCATGTCACGCAGCGAAACGCCGGCGAGTTCGAGTTGTGGGGAAAGCTTCACAGTGCACGCTTCCTCGGGCCGGGTACCTGGGCATCCGATTCCCGCAAATACAGGGGTGTTGAGTCAAGGAGCTCCTGGCCGGCCGTGAGCCTGGCAAGGGCGAACTGGCCAAGCGATGCCGCGTCCGGTTGGGTCTGAGCGAACCCGGCGTCAGCACGAAGGACGTCCGCATAGATCCCGGCGCCAGCCCCGAAGGCCGGAAGGTCAGGAAGGTCAGCAGCAAAACCTACATGCGGGCCGTCAACGAGCTCCGGCAGCTGCCCCTCGGCCAAGGTGTAGCGAGCCCAGTAAACCTCTTTGCGTCGGGCATCCGTGGCAACCAGGAACTCCGGCACGGCGGACGTGGACTCGGCGACTTCGAGTGCGATCGCGTCCAGGCTCATGAGGCCGTGGAGGGGTTTGTTCCAGACGAAAGCCAAGGTCCTCGCCGTGGCAATTCCTGAGCGGAGGCCGGTGAACGGACCGGGTCCCACGCCGGTGACGATCGCGTCAATATCGGATCCGGAGACTCCGGCGTCGGCCAGCAGTTTTTCGATCCCCGGAGCGAGTACCTCGGCGTGGCTGCGGGTGTCTTCGGTGGCAAACGAGTCCACCACGCCTTCCATCGCAACATCGGAAATCAGCGCGGCGCTTGCCACGGCCGAGGTGTCAATGGCCAGGATCAGCATCAGGCCCGTCCTTCAGGGAAAGTAGTCTTCAAAACCTCGGGTGCCTGGATCCAACGCGGGCCGAACCCGCGGAAAACAATGGTGCGGGGTTCGTCGTCGTCATCGGTATCGAAATCCAGAACGGCAGATTCGGCGCTGTCTGCGGGCGCGGCTGGGCCACCTACGGATGCTGGGCCACCCACCGAGGCTGGGCCACCCACCGACCTGTGAAGGTCCACCTCCAGCCGGCTGTCTGAAAGGTGCTCCACACGGTCACGGCCCCACTCCACCACGGTCACGGCGCTGTCCATGGTGTTTTCGAGGTCGATGTCGTCGATCTCGGCCGCCGATTCCAAGCGGTATGCATCCACATGGACCAGATCCGGGCCGCCGGGGCGCGGGCCTTCCGGAAGGTTGGGGTGGATCCGGACCAGGACGAACGTTGGCGAAATGATGCCGGAACGGACGCCCAGGCCCTCCCCCAAACCCTGCGTGAAGGTTGTCTTGCCGGCGCCCAACTCTCCGGTCAGGATCAACAGGTCACCGGCCTCAAGCACCCCGCCCAAAGCAGCTGCGAGCGCATGGGTCTGCTCCGCCGTCGAGACCTTCAGCGAGTATTCCCATACCGGTTCGCTCACTTTGCGGCCGTTCCGGCGGCTGCGTTGGCGTGCGCGGGGATCGGAGCCTCGTTGACGTAGCTCCGGGGCACGCGCCCGCTGATCCGCGTCACGATTTCGTAGTTGTTGGTGCCGGCTACAGCGGCCCAGTCATCTGCAGTGGGGCCGCCGTCGCTTCCGTCGCCGAACATGACCGCCTCGGCTCCCTTGAATTCAGCGGCGGCCTCGGGCGTGAGCTCGCCAAGGTCGATCACCATCTGGTCCATCGCGATCCGCCCGACCACCGGATAATTGACGCCTTTGACTCGAACAGGTCCGCCTGTGCCGATGCGCGGCACGCCGTCCGCGTAGCCGAGCGGAACGAGGCCCAGTGTGCTCTGGCTGCTGGTCCGGTAGTTGAGCCCATAGGAAACGCCCTGCCCTTCCGGGACCTGCTTGCAGTTGGACAGCAGCGTGCGGACAGTCATGGCCGGGTGCAGGCCCAGCTCGGCGGACGTAGCACCTTCAAACGGGGAAAGTCCGTAGATCCCCAGGCCAACGCGGACCAGGTCAAAGTGGGAATCCGGCCGGGACAAAGCCGCGGGGGTGTTGGCGATGTGCCGGACCTCGGTGTCCACGCCGGCGTCCTCTGCCATGGCGATGGCCTCACGGAATACTGCCAGCTGGTCATCAGTTTCCGGCCGGTGCGGCTCGTCGGCGACCGCCAAATGCGAGAAGATCCCGACGACGCGCAGCAGGCCCTCATCCTGGTATTCCATGGCTTGGCCCACCAGTTGGTCCCAGTCGGCGATCGTGCAGCCGTTGCGGCCCAGCCCGGTATCCACCTTCAAGTGCACACGTGCGGGCCGTTCTTGCTCGCGGGCTGCCACCACCACGGCGTCGAGCTCCCAGCCTGAAATGCCGACGTCGACGCCGGCGGCCACTGCCGCTGCGAAGTTGCTTTCGCGGGTGTGCAGCCAGGCAAGAAGCGGCGCGTCGATGCCCGCTGCACGCAAGCCGAGTGCCTCGGAAATGTGCGCGACCCCGAGCCAGGCCGCTCCGGCGTCGAGGGCTGCCCGCGCCACCTGCACGGCCCCGTGGCCGTAGGCGTCAGCCTTAACTACGGCCATAACGGCGGCGGGCGAAGCAATACCGACGAACTGACGGACGTTGTGCCGGACCGCCTCCAAGTCGATCACCGCGGAACGTTCCAACACCGCTGACTTTGCTACGGAGGCCTCGGCCCCGGTCCCGGCGTGTGCAGTTGCTTCGTAAGTCACCCTAGAGATTCTAGTGCTGTCGGTGAAGTGGGGTTAACTGCGGCCGCGCCCAAGCCCTGGCTTGCCCGCCTGCGGGGCGCTTACTGCGCATCCGACAGATGTGCGATCGTCGCCCGGGCCCTTCTCTGGGCTTCCGCAGGAATGTCCTTCACGATTGGTTCCAGGAAAGCGAAGCGCCTCAACCACTGGCTCGATTGGCGTTCTTTCCGCGCATTCGCCCGCTGCCACCAGTCTGCAATGTCGCCCCAGCCAGGCGCCGCCAGCGAACCGCCCACTTGCTGGACCGCCAGCGAGGCGCAGAGGTTCGCGAACCGCAGCCGGTCGCCAAGCCGCCAGCCGGCCAGGCACCCCACAATGAACGCTGCTCCGAAGCAGTCGCCGGCACCTGTCGGATCGTAAGCGGCTACAGGCAGCGACGGCACCCATTCCTCTTCGCCGGTTTCCGCGTCAACAGCCATGGCGCCTTGGGCCCCGAGGGTTACGACGGCCACCGGCACGCGGTCCGCCAAGGAATACAGGGCAGCCCACGGATCGGTTTTGCCGGTGAAGGCCATGGCCTCGGGCGCATTGGGCAGGAACGCGTGGAAATGTTCCAGTTGATCGAGGCGGCGCGCCGACCATTCTCCGCTGGGGTCCCAGCCAACCACGCCGAACAACTTGGTCCCTGCGTCCTTGGCGGACAGCATCCACGGTTCGAGTTCCTCGCCGAGGTCGGCGACGGCGGCGAGCGCCTTGGGTGGCTGGCCGATCAATTCTGAGGCGCTGACCGGAGCCGGGTGTCCATGGGTGACCATTGACCGGTCCTGGTTGACGCACATGGACACCGTCACTGGAGAGTGCCAGCCCGGCACGCGCCGGGACAGCGAGAGGTCGACGTGTTCCTGGCTTTCCAGAATCTGCCAGTTGTAGTCGCCGTAGCCGTCGTCGCCAAAGGTGGCCGCCAGGTTGGTCCGCAGCCCAAGCCGGGCCGCGGCTATGGCTTGGTTGGCAACGCCTCCGGGGCAACTGCCCATGCCTTCGCTCCACACCTCCGTCCCCGGTTCCGGCGAGTGCGGGAGGCCTGTGAAGATGATGTCCTGGAACACTGTTCCGGCCAAGAGAAGGTCGCACTGTTGTTCGCCATCAGTGCGCACGGCAGCCAATGGATCAAAGCGTCGCTGGGGCATCGCATCCATGCTCCGCAGACTACGCTGCACTTGCAACGGCTGCATAGACTCAGAACATGCGGCTCATGATCGCCGGCGGCGGCGGATTCCGGGTTCCCCTTGTCTACCGGGCTTTATGCGCGGGCTCTTTCGCGGGGCTGGTGCACGAACTCGTGTTGTACGACGTCGACGCCACGCGGCTTGCCGCCATTGAGGCTGTACTCCGCGACATGCCGGTCGCGGAAGGTTCCCGGCCCGCCGTCGTGATTTCCACTGACCTGGACCAGGCGCTGACCGGTACCGATGTGGTCTTCGCCGCAATCCGCCCCGGCGGGACGGCCGGGCGCGTCGCCGACGAACGTGTTGCCTTGGAACTCGGCCTGCTGGGCCAGGAGACCACCGGCGCCGGCGGGATCTCCTATGCGCTCCGCTCAATTCCGCGCATGGTGGAACTCGCCGAAGCAATGCGAACCCAATGCCCGGACGCATGGCTCATCAATTTCACCAACCCCGCTGGAATGGTCACTGAAGCTCTGGTGCCCGTACTGGGCAATCGGGTCATCGGCATCTGCGATTCGGCGGGTGGCCTGGTCCAGCGTGCAGCGCGTGCGGCCGGCTCGCCGTTGCCGGAAGGAAAGCTCGACGGCGTGGGCTACTTTGGCCTGAACCATCTCGGATGGCTCTACAGGTTGGCTCCTGCGGGTCGGAATCTCCTCCCCGGTCTGCTGTCCGATGAAGGAGCCTTGAGAACTTTTGAGGAGGGGCGCCTGTTCGGCCGATCCTTGCTGGAACGGTTGGGGTGCCTGCCCAACGAGTACCTGTATTACTACTACCAAACGGCACACGCCACGGAGGCCATCCGTCGGCAAAGCGAAACGCGCGGCACGGCCATTCATCAGCAGCAGAGCTCGCTGTACCCATCCCTTGTTCAGGCCCCTGACGCCTATGCCAGCTGGGACGCTGCCCGGCGTTCGCGCGAGGAAGGGTACTTGGCGGAAGCCCGGGGGCACGGTGATGAGCGCGATGAGGACGATCTCGCGGGAGGCGGTTATGAGCGGGTGGCCCTTGCCGTGATGCGGGCTCTCGCGGGCGGTGGTGAGGCGCAGCTCATTCTCAATGTTCCGAACGCCCAGGTGGTCTCCTCTGACCGGAACGACGCGAACGTGGCAGTGCCCGGATTGCCGGCAGACGCCGTCGTCGAGGTTCCTTGTGTGGTGACGCCCGACGGCGCGTTGCCACTTGCGCAGGATCCGCCAGGCGGGCAGTTCCTCACCCTCATGGCACACGTCAAGGAGGTGGAACGACTCACGATCCGGGCCGTGCGGGACGGCGAGCGCGAAGCCGCAATCCAGGCATTCGCCCGGCACCCGTTAGTGGGTTCACCAACGCTCGGCCGGCAACTCCTGGAAGGGTATGAGGCCGCGTTCCCCGAACTGCGACGGCTGTGGGGATAGGTTCCTAGAGCTTCTGGTACATCACGTGCAGACCCACGTAACCAATCTCGGGGTGATTGAACGCCTCCGGAACCGTAGCCAGGATCCGGAAGCCCATGGACTGCCACAGCCATACGGCCCGGACGTTGCTTTCCACTACCGCGTTGAACTGCATGGAGTGGAAGCCGGCTTCCTTGGCAGCCCGCAACGAGTACGCGCACAAGGCCCGGGCGACGCCCTGGCCTGAGTAGTTCGCGCCCACCATGTAACCCGCGTTGGCCACATGGCTGCCGCCACCTCCTTGGTTGGCATGGAACTCTCCGGTGCCCAGGATCTGGTCGCCCGCCCCCGGGCGAACTGCCACGAAAGTCTGTCCCGGGGCGCCCTTGACCCACTTGGCGCGGGCTTCGTCCTCGGTGGTATCGCGATCCCAGGTGAAGGTCTCCCCCTCTCGGATGACGGGTTCCAGGATGGACCAGATGCCAGGCCAGTCCTCGGCAGTTGCTGGGCGGATGTCGACAGTGTTTTCTTGGCTCACAGCGGCCACGCTAGCAGCGTTATCCACATAGCAAGGTTGGGACAATGCTGTGTTGGCTTGCAGGAGTAGTGTTTTCTGCAGGGCAAAGCTGGTTTTGTCTCGAAACTTCAGGAGGAAATGGGTGACCTTGATCCGTCGTGTGGCATTCCTGTCGCTGCACACCTCCCCCATGGAACAGCCTGGCGCCGGTGATGCCGGCGGCATGAACGTCTACGTGCGCGCGCTGGCCATGGCCCTTGCGGAGTCGGGCGTGGAGGTAGAGATCTTCACGCGTTCCACCCAGGCCAACGAGCCCGCCGTCGAGCATCCCGGTCCCGGCGTTTGCGTGCATAACGTCATGGCGGGTCCCCGGCGGAAGCTCCCCAAGGAAGAACTCCCCGGACTCCTGCACCAAATGGTCGAGGAAATCGACAGGATCCGGCAGAGGCAGCCGCACGGCCGCTACGACGCCATCCATTCCCACTACTGGGTATCAGGTGTCGCTGGTCTGGAACTCTCGGAGTTATGGGGCGTCCCGCTGGTACACACCATGCACACGATGGCAAAGGTCAAGAACCTTGTCCTGGAATCCGGCGAGCTCCCCGAACCACGTCGCCGGGAGGAAGGCGAGCAACGGATCGTGGACGGGGCTGCCCGGTTGGTGGCCAACACCCCTGCCGAAGCCCAAGAACTCATTTCGCATTATGGCGCAGACAGCGACCGCATCGACGTAGCACCGCCGGGTGTGGATCTCAACGTCTTCACTCCCGCGTTCCGCCGCAAGTCACGGTCCCGGCTTGGAGTCCGGCCTGACAGCTTCCACATCCTTTTCGCTGGGCGCATCCAACGGCTCAAAGGTCCGCAGATCTTCGTTGAGGCCGCAGGACTTCTCCGGAAGCGAAGGCCGGACATCGATCTGGAAATGACCATCCTCGGATCGCTGAGTGGGGCCAAGGACTTCAACCTTCAGCACTTCATCGAGGACGCAGGACTTAACGACGTCGTTACGCACCGACCGCCAGTAATCGCCCAGGAGCTGGCCGGCTGGTTCCGTTCTGCCGATGTGGTGGTCATGCCGTCCTTCAGCGAATCCTTCGGACTCGTGGCCCTGGAGGCCCAAGCCTGCGGGACCCCGGTAGTAGCCACCAATGTTGGCGGCCTTTCCCGTGCCATCGCTGACGGTCGGACAGGGATGCTGGTGGACGGCCACGACCCTTCCGACTGGGCGGACGCCCTGGAGGATCTTTACGACGACGTCCAAACACGCGAGGATATGGGCCGGTCAGCGGCAGTGCACGCCGAAGCGTTCGGCTGGCAACGCACCGCCGCGCTCACGTTGGACAGCTATCGGGCCGCTGCGGAGGGCCTGCTGGTACCCCGGGCACCGTCGCTTAGCCGGTGACACTCGCATCCTCAGCCGCCATCGAATCCATGGCTGGTAGATTGGCCCGCACAACGATCCACACGTAAATGCTCCACCCGAGCCAAAGGACAACGATGTCTGGAAACAAGGTCCTGAGCGATCTTGAAATAGCCCACAAGGCCACCATTCTGCCCATCGAAGAGATCGCCGAACGGGCAGGTATCAACACCGAATCCCTGGAGTTGTACGGGCCTTACAAGGCAAAGATCAATCCCGGCAAGCTTCAACTGACTGCGGGCAAACGAGCCGGAAAAGTCGTTCTAGTGTCCGCGATGTCCCCCACGCCTGCAGGTGAAGGCAAGTCCACCACCACCGTGGGTTTAGCTGACTCTCTGGCCCGCGCGGGTCACAAGGTGATGATCGCCCTGCGCGAGCCTTCACTGGGACCCATCCTCGGAATGAAGGGCGGAGCCACTGGCGGCGGCTATTCCCAAGTCCTGCCGATGGACGACATCAACTTGCACTTCACCGGCGATTTCCACGCCGTCACGTCCGCCAACAACGCCCTCATGGCTCTCGTCGACAACCACATCTTCCAAGGAAATGACCTCGGAATAGACCCACGCCGCATGACGTTCAAACGCGTGCTGGACATGAACGATCGGTCCCTCCGGGAGATCGTCATCGGCTTGGGCGGTCCGGCACAGGGCGTGCCGCGACAGGACGGATTCGACATCACGGTGGCCTCCGAGATCATGGCCGTCTTCTGCCTTGCAACGGACTTGGACGACCTCCGCTCGCGGTTGGGCCGCATCACTTTCGGCTACACGTTCGACCGTGCTCCAGTCACTGTTGCCGACCTTGGCGTGGAAGGTGCACTCACCATGCTGCTCAAGGACGCGATCAAACCCAACCTTGTGCAAACCATCGCCGGAACACCCGCACTGGTTCACGGCGGTCCGTTCGCGAACATCGCGCACGGCTGCAATTCGTTGATCGCGACTACCACAGCCCAGCAGCTCGCCGACATCGTCGTCACCGAGGCAGGATTCGGTGCTGACCTCGGTGCCGAAAAGTACATGGACATCAAGGCGCGCATCGCAGACGTGGCGCCGTCCGCCGTCGTTATTGTTGCCACCATCCGGGCACTCAAGATGCAAGGTGGAGTGCCCAAGGATCGGCTTACGGAGCCCGACGTCGATGCCCTCGCCGCCGGGGTCGCCAACCTCAAACGACACGTAGGAAACGTTGGCAAGTTCGGCATCACTCCCGTTGTCGCCATCAACAAGTTCGGCACGGACACTGCCGAGGAACTTGATTGGTTGTTGGCCTGGTGCGCGGCGGAAGGTGTGGAAGCAGCGGTCGCTGATGTCTGGGGCCGCGGAGGCGGCGGAGATGGGGGCGACGAGCTCGCGGCCAAGGTGGCTGCCGCCGTGCAAGCACCATCCACCTTCCGTCACCTGTATCCCTTGGACCTGTCTATTGAGGACAAGATCCGAACCATCGCTCAGGAAATCTACGGTGCTGACGGCGTGGAGTTCTCCGTCCCGGCACGCAGGCGCTTGGCTGACATCGAGAAGAACGGCTGGTCCGATTTTCCCGTCTGCATGGCAAAGACGCAGTATTCATTCACCGACGACGCCAGCAAACTTGGAGCTCCCAAAGGATTCACGGTGCACGTGCGGGAGCTCATCCCAAAGACCGGAGCCGGATTCATCGTTGCCCTGACCGGGGCCGTCATGACCATGCCAGGTTTGCCCAAAGAACCCGCCGCCATGCGCATGGACGTCGACGCCGAAGGCCAGCCAACGGGACTCTTCTGACCCTCCCTCACGTCCCTACCGCTTATGGCTATCCCTCACCCACATCCCAACCGCTTCCGGCCAACCCTCACCCACATCCCAACCGCTTCCGGCCAACCCTCACCCACATGTCAAAAGAAAGCCCGACGTCGGCACCCCGGTTGGGCGTCGACGTCGGGCTTCAATGGTGAGGTGTCAGCGCGCCGCCGCGGCGCCTGGTCTCTTCAAAGCGGCGCGCCAAACCCAACGGGGAATGTGCGAATAACGGTGGATCCGGGGGCTGGCCTGACATGCCGGGCTTTGCCTGGCGGGAGGACTGATCATGAGCGAGACCATCGGTCCCATGGCGACTGAGGTGGCGCAGCTGCTCTGTCCCAGGCCCAGACGATCCGAAGTCCGCAGGACGTGAGAGAGGGACGCCAAAAAAGGCCGCAGGACGTGAGAGACGGCCGCCGAAAAAGCCGCAGGACGTGAAAGAGGGCGGGCACGAAAAAACGGGCGCTCCCCCAACGAATTGGGAGAACGCCCGTCAATCAAGCCCTAACGGGCGAAGGTTTAGCGCTCGATGTCGCCGCGGATGAAAGCCTCAACCTTGTCACGGGCGAGGTCGTCGTTGAACTGCTCCGGCGGGGACTTCATGAAGTAGCTGGAAGCGGAGAGCAGCGGGCCGCCAATGCCGCGGTCCAGGCCGATCTTTGCTGCGCGGATTGCGTCGATGATCACGCCGGCGGAGTTCGGTGAGTCCCAGACCTCGAGCTTGTATTCGAGGGACACCGGGGCGTCGCCGAAGTTGCGGCCTTCAAGGCGGACGAAGGCCCATTTGCGGTCGTCGAGCCAGGCCACGTAGTCGGACGGTCCGATGTGGACGTCGTCCGCGTGCAGCTCGGCCTCAACGTTGGAGGTCACAGCCTGGGTCTTGGAGATCTTCTTGGACTCAAGCCGGTCGCGCTCAAGCATGTTCTTGAAGTCCATGTTGCCGCCAACGTTGAGCTGGTACGTGCGGTCCAGCGTAACGCCGCGGTCTTCGAACAACTTGGCCATGACACGGTGCGTGATGGTGGCACCGATCTGGCTCTTGATGTCGTCGCCCACGATCGGAACACCGGCTTCGGTGAACTTGTCAGCCCACTCTTTGGTGCCTGCGATGAAGACGGGCAGTGCGTTGACGAAGGCAACACCGGCGTCGATAGCGCACTGGGCGTAGAACTTTGCAGCTTGGTCCGAACCGACGGGCAGGTAGCACACCATGACGTCGGCCTTGGCTTCACGCAGCGCCGCGACGATGTCCACAGCTTCCTCGGGAGCTTCGGCGATGGTCTCGCGGTAGTACTTGCCCAGGCCGTCAAGCGTGTGGCCGCGCTGGACCGTTACGCCGGTGGAAGGGACGTCGGCGATCTTAATGGTGTTGTTTTCGCTCGCGCCGATGGCGTCGGCCAGGTCCAGTCCAACCTTCTTGCTATCGACATCGAAAGCAGCAACGAACTGGACGTCGTTGACGTGGTACTGGCCGAACTCGACGTGCATCAGACCCGGGATCGTGGCCTTGGGGTCAGCGTCACGATAGTACTGAACACCTTGGACCAGCGATGCGGCGCAGTTACCTACGCCGACAATGGCAACACGAATCGGATGTGAAGACACGGAACTCCTTTTGAGAACTAAACCTCAGGTGCCAGGCGCGCCGCTGACTGAGTTCAGGGCACGACTGATTGGCACGGCGCCAGTTGGCGCACACTTGCATTGTAGCCAACACAGCAAGGGCCGGCTTTGTTCCCGGCCGGCCCTTGCTGTTTTATGTCAAAACCTGTGTGGCTACTTCTGTGCCCACAGGTTGATGTCTGATTCGACGGCAAATTCGTCGATCGCCGTCAGTTCTTCCGTGGTGAACTTCAGGTTGTTGATGGCGCTGAGGGTGTCCTCGAGCTGGGCCACACTGGATGCCCCGACGAGTGCTGACGTTACCGGGGAGCCCTTCGGCTGGTCCCGCAGGATCCAGGCGATCGCCATCTGGGCCAGCGTCTGGCCACGGCCCTCTGCGATGGCGTTAAGGCCGCGTACGCGATCCAACTTCTCGTCGGTCAGCGCGGATTCGGACAGGAAGCGTTCCTTGGCGGCGCGGGAATCGGACGGTACGCCGTTGAGGTAGCGGCTGGTGAGCATCCCTTGGGCCAGCGGCGAGAAAGCGATGGAGCCGGCACCCACCTGGTCCAGTGCCTCATAAAGGTTTGGCGAACCGTTCTCGGTCCAGCGGTTCAGCATGGAGTAACTGGGCTGGTGAATGAGCAACGGCGTGCCGAGTTCCTTCAGGATTCGGGCTGCTTCAATGGTTTGCTCCGGTGTGTACGAGGAGATGCCTGCATACAGTGCCTTGCCGGAACGAACCGCGTAGTCCAGAGCCCCCATGGTTTCCTCGAGAGGAGTCTCCGGGTCAGGGCGGTGGCTGTAGAAGATGTCCACGTAGTCCAGGCCCATGCGCTCAAGCGACTGGTCCAGGCTGGAGATCATGTACTTGCGGGATCCCCACTCGCCGTACGGGCCGGGCCACATGTAGTAGCCAGCCTTCGTGGAGATCACGAGTTCATCGCGGTAGGGCTTGAAGTCATCCTTCAGGTGTCGGCCGAAGTTCGTCTCGGCTGACCCGTCCGGCGGACCGTAGTTGTTGGCGAGGTCGAAGTGGTTGACGCCCAAATCGAAGGCACGGCGCAGGATGGCGCGCTGTTCATCGAACCGCTTATCGTCGCCAAAGTTGTGCCAGAGGCCCAGCGAGATAGCAGGAAGTTTGAGTCCGCTGCGTCCGACGCGGCGGTAGGGCATGGTTTCGTAGCGGTTTTCCGCAGCCGAATAAGTCATACGTTCTATCCTGCCACCGCACCGGGACATGCGTCGGAGCTGTCCGCAATGTGGGCGCCGTCACCTGACCTCATCGCTCGCCTCGCTGACACGCACGACGGCGGCGCTCCCGCCAGGGAGCGAAAGTGTTCCGTCTTCCAGGGCTGCTTCGCTGTCGGTTGCCAGCAACACAGACCCGGTCAATGGTGTTGCCAGTGCCTCATCGCCGAAGTTGCACACCACTCTGACCTCGCCGCGCGTCATCTGTATCCAGTGCTCATCTTCGTCGTATTCCACTGCGGTGTAGCCAAAACCGCCGTCGACCAGCTCGGGCGTTTGCCGGCGCAGCTGTGCTAAATCCCGGTAGAGCTTGAGTAACTGGGCGTGCTCACCCATGGTCGCTTCGTTCCAGTCCAACTTGGATCGTTGGAAAGTCTCGGGATCCTGAGGATCGGGTACCACTGCGGGGTCCCATCCCATGCGTTCGAATTCCTTGATCCGTCCCTTGGCTGTTGCCTCACCCAGTTCCGGCTCAGGATGCGACGTGAAGAACTGCCATGGTGTGGAGGCCCCGAATTCCTCTCCCATGAACAGCATGGGAGTGAAAGGGGACGTCATGGTCAGAACCGCGCCTATTGCCAATTTCCCGTAGGAAAGCGAGGCTGTTAGCCGGTCGCCCGTGGCACGATTACCGATTTGGTCGTGGTTTTGCAGGCAGACTACCAAGGCGGAGGGATGCGCAAGGTCACGGCGGATTGGCCTGCCGTGGTGGCGTCCGCGGAAGCTTGAGTAGCTTCCGTCGTGGAGGAAGCCGTGTTCGAGGACCTTCGCCAGGACCGCGAGTGATTCGAAGTCCGAGTAGTACCCGGTGGTTTCCCCACTGAGATTTACGTGGAGGGCGTGATGGAAGTCATCGCTCCACTGGCCTGCCAGGCCGTAGCCGTTGTCCTTGCGCGGGTAGATAAGCCGTGGGTTGTTCAGGTCCGATTCCGCGATCAGGGTCTTGGGGACCCCGGTCTCGGCTTCGAGCCGATCGGCCATGGAGCCCAGGTCCTCAAGGATGTGCACGGCGCGATCGTCGCGGAGTGCATGTACGGCATCAAGCCGGAGCCCGTCCACGTGGTAGTCCCGAAGCCACATGGTGGCATTCTCCAGGATGTACCTCCGGACCTCGTCCGAGCCAGGCCCATCCAGATTCACGGAATCGCCCCACGTGTTTCCCTCGCCGGATTTCAGGTACGGGCCAAACTTCGGCAGGTAGTTTCCGCTCGGTCCCAGATGGTTGTACACGACATCCTGGATGACGCCCAAGCCCGCCGCGTGGGCCGCATCGACAAAGCGCTGGTAAGCGGAGGGGCCGCCATAGGGTTCGTGCACCGCGTACCAAAGCACACCGTCATAGCCCCAGTTGTGCACGCCGTTGAAGCCGTTGACCGGGAGAAGTTCGATGAAATCCGCACCGAGATCCACCAGGTAGTCGAGCTTGCCCGCTGCAGCATCCAGAGTTCCTTCAGGGGTGAAGGTTCCCACGTGGAGTTCATAAATAACAGCGCCGCGGAGGACACGGCCACGCCAATCCCCGTCCGTCCACTCATGGGCTCCGGCGTCGAACGTGGCGGACAAGCCGTGGACTCCTTCAGGCTGCCGCCTCGACCGCGGATCCGGGAACGGCCCCTCTCCATCAATCGTGTAGCCATAGGCAACACCGACGTCCGCTGGCTGTGCTGCGACGTCACTGGGCGCCCTCCACCAACCGGTGGCTCCGCCGTCGTGCAGGTGTTCCATGGCGTATTCATGGCCGCCAGCGAGCAGCCGGACCGAACCGGCGTTCGGTGCCCAGACATCAAAACGGACAGTTCCTGCGGCGTGTTCCAGCATCATGCTCCTGTGGTCGGGTTGTGGTGCAGGCAGAGATCAGTCGATGGGGACCAGCAAAGCCACTGGATAGTGGTCCAGCAGTCTCGCAACGGGAACCAAACCGGCGCTGTATGTTGCCCCAGTCAGCTCGTCGCGGCAGCTCGCGGACAGATCAAGGACTGTGTCCCGCCAACCACCGTCACGGGCGAGTCGTTTCGGAAGGCGCGTGGCAACGGTCAGAACACCCGGTCCCTCAGACCCACGATCGAACGCAACTACATGATCTGCTGCCTGTCCGCGAGCGAGCACAGGCCGGTAGCCGCCGAACAACCAGGGACTGTCCCGGCGAAGCCTAAGGGCTCTGGAAACCACCAAGAGCTTCGCGGATTCTTCGGTGAACCCAGGCCTCGCGCCACGGTCCAGCTCTGCGAGCGCGGCAATCCGGGCTTGGAAGTCCACCGGCCTCCGGTTGTCCGGATCAGTCAGCGAGCCATCTCTGAACTCGGTCCCCTGGTAGACGTCCGGGACACCAGGCATGGTGAGCTGGATGAGCTTCGCGGACAGCGAGTTGGAGGTTCCATGAGGCTCCAGCTCCTCCACGAAATTTTCGAGCGCAGCCGTCACCTCGGCTTGATCGAAAACGGCGTCGACGGCGGCAGCCAGGTGTTTCTCGAAGTCACCGTCGGGGTCGGTCCAGTTGGTGGAATTGCCTGCCTCGCGAGCGGCCTTGAGGGCAAAGTACTGGAGCCGCTCCCGGTTGGCGGGCCAGGCACCGGCGATGGCTTGCCAGACCAAGGCGGCCAAAGGACCGTCCGGAATGGGGGCAAGCTGCTGAACTGTCCCCAGGAACAACTCCCATTCCGGCACGGCCTCGGCAATGACGGAGATCCTCGCGCGGGTATCCTCGCTGCGCTTGGTGTCGTGAGTGGTCAGCGTTGTCATGGAAAACGGCAGGGCCTCTTGCCGGCGGGCCATACGCCGATGGAATTCGGCTGGAGACAGTGCGACTTCCGTGGGATCGGCACCTACCTCCGTGAGTGTCCCGAGCCGGGTGTAGCGGAAGAACGCGGTGTCCTCCACACCCTTTGCCATGACCATGCCGGACGTCTGCTGAAAGCGCCGGGCAAGTTCGGCGTCGGCGTTCAGGAGAAGCGGGCGAAGGCTGCCAAGGACGGGTTCCAGGTCCGGACGCGACTGCGCGGCACGTTCGATCGCTTCCAGCAATATTTCTTCGCCGTGCGGAAGGTACGTCCGATAGACGGGGAACCAGCAGATGACCTCGGCAAGAGCGTCGGCTACTTCCGCGCGGGGCAGTTCTGGTGATTCCGGGACCAATCTGGACAGTCGCAGGATTTCCGAACGCAGGATTCCATCCGCTATCCGGCGTTTGGTGCCGTGGATCATCGCGGCGTAATCGGCGGGGCTTTCGGAGTCGCGCAACCGTGCATCCAGAGAATCCAGATACTCCTCGGCGGCCGGGTCAACGAAAAGACGGTCGACGTCGGCGAGGGCGTCGTATCCGGTGGTTCCCTCGCAGTCGAAAGTGTCTGGCAGCTTCTCGCCAGGTTCCAGGATCTTTTCGACCAGGAGATACGCACCACCGGTGGCTTCGCGAAGCCTCGCCAAGTAGCCCGCAGGGTCTGCTAATCCGTCGGGATGGTCAATCCGGAGACCGTCCACCAAGCCCTCGCTGAACCAACGCTTGATCTCCACATGGGCCTCGCCAAAGACCCACGGAACTTCGACGCGCACCCCGGCAAGAGTGTTGACAGCGAAGAACCGGCGGTAATTCAGTTCAGCGTCGGCACGCCGCCACCCCACCAGCTCGTAGTGCTGACGGGAATGGACGTCCTGCGGGCTGTCTCCATCAGTGTGGCTGCCCTCAGCCAGCGGGAACCGGTGGTCATAGTAGTGCAATTCATCGTCGACGATCGTGAGTTCGCTGACGTCGTCCTCACTGCCCAGGACAGGGATGCGGATCTTGCCGCCGGCGAAGTCCCAATCGACGTCGAAGGCTTCGGCGTACTTTGACGAACGGCCCTCCTTAAGGAGCTGCCACCACCACCGGTTCTGCGGCGGAGAGGCAACACCCACATGGTTGGGGACAATGTCCGCGAGGATTCCGAGGCCTTGCTCCCGCGCTGCCTTGGACAAGGCGGCCAGTCCTTCGGAACCCCCACGCGAGCGGTCCACCGACGATGGATCAGTGACGTCATATCCATGGGCGGACCCTTCCTCCGCCGTCAGAATCGGGGACAAATAGATCCAGTCAACGCCTAGTGAGTGCAGGTATCCCGTCAGCTCAGCTGCGTCCTGGAGGGTGAAGTCAGGCCGGATCTGGAAACGGTAGGTGGAGACCGGCGTCCTCATGAGCCTGCCTTCTTGGACGCCCGCCGCTTCCTCACGGGCTTCGCCTCTTCAGCCGGGGCGGCCTGCGGTGCTTCCACTGGCTGATCCTGCTGCTGCTCCTGCTGAACCTCTTGGGCCTTGCGGGGCTCCTGGACCTCATGCGAAGGCGAAGAGGTCACGGCGGGCGACGTGAGGGACGCCGTCTCGGGAGTGGACGTCTGAGTCAACGCCGCAAGGGAAGCGGCAACCGAGTGGTCCGGCTCGGTCTCCGGGCTGGAATGCGCCCGCAGAACCACAAGGGACTTAGCGGCCACCATGAGGACCTGGTCCGCCTTGACGAGTGCGGCATCCGCGCCCTCGCCTGCGGTGTCGATCATGACATCCCATGCAGGCGCGTATTCGTCGGACGGCACCCTGAAACCAACCTCGTCCTCGTCCGCATTGAAGTACAGCAGGAAGTTGACGTCGGTAATCCGCCGGCCTTGGTTATCGCGGCCCCGGATACCATCGCCGTTCAGGAAAACGCCCACGGAGCGGCCAAACGCGCTGTCCCAGTCCGACGGCGTCATGGTGCTGGCGTCGACGTCCAGCCAGACGATGTCCGGCAGGCGCTCACCCTCACCACGCAGGACGGGACGCCCGTCAAAGAAGCGGCTGCGGCGCAAACTGGGATGCTTCGCCCGTAGCGCGCTCACCGCGGCGGTGAACTCCACCAAGGGTTGATCCAGCTTGTCCCAATTGATCCAGGTAAGTTCCGAATCCTGGCAATATCCGTTGTTGTTGCCGTTCTGGGTCCTGCCAAGCTCGTCACCGTGCAGGAGCATGGGGACACCTTGGGACAGGAAGAGCGAGGCGATGAAGTTGCGCTGTTGACGTGCCCTCAGGCCCAGGACCTTGGGATCGTCAGTGGGCCCTTCGGCCCCGCAGTTCCAGGACCTGTTGTGCGATTCGCCGTCATTGTTGTCTTCACCGTTGGCGTCGTTGTGTTTCTCGTTGTACGAGACAAGGTCAGCAAGCGTGAAGCCATCATGCGCGGTGACGAAGTTAATGGAGGCAACCGGGCGTCGGCCAGAGTGCTCGTACAGGTCCGCCGAACCCGTAAGGCGGTACGCGAACTCGCCCAGAGTGGAGGGTTCGCCGCGCCAGAAGTCCCGGACCGTGTCGCGGTATTGGCCGTTCCATTCCGTCCATTGAGGTGGGAAGTTGCCCACTTGGTAGCCGCCGGGACCGACGTCCCACGGTTCGGCGATCAGCTTGACCTGGGACACCACGGGATCCTGCTGAATGAGTTCGAAGAACGAGGAGAGTTTATCGACGTCGTAGAACTCGCGGGCCAAGGTGGACGCGAGGTCGAAGCGGAACCCGTCAACGTGCATTTCGGTCACCCAGTACCGCAAGGAGTCCATGAGCAACTGCAGCGAATGAGGGCTCCGGACATTCAACGAATTACCCGTGCCCGTGTAATCCATGTAGTACTTGAGATCGTTGTCCACCAGCCGGTAGTAAGCGGAATTGTCGATGCCCTTGAAAGACAGCGTGGGCCCCAGATGGTTGCCTTCGGCGGTGTGGTTGTACACGACGTCCAGGATGACCTCGATCCCGGCGTTGTGCAGCGAACGCACCATGGCCTTGAAGTCCTGGACCTGCTGCCCGGTATCACCCTTGGAGCTGTAGCTGTTGTGCGGTGCGAAGAAGCCGATGGTGTTGTAGCCCCAGTAATTATTAAGTCCGCGGTCCTGCAGGATGCCATCATTGGTGAACTGATGCACAGGCATGAGCTCGATGGCCGTGACGCCGAGCTTTTGCAAGTGCGAAATCACCGCGGGGTGGGCAACGCCGGCGTACGTACCCCGTTGCTCTTCGGGAACCTCGGGGTGCATCTGCGTGAGGCCTTTGACGTGTGCCTCATAGATCACCGACTTGTGGTACGGAATACGGAGGAGTTTGTCGCCGTCCCAATCGAAGAACGGATTAATGACGACACCCAGCATCATGTGCGGTGCGGAATCGGCGTCATTCCGGGAATCCGGATCGCCCATGTTGTAGGAAAAGAGCGCCGGGTCCCAGTCGATTTGCCGGTGGATGGCCTTGGCGTAGGGGTCCAGCAGCAGCTTGTTGGCGTTGAAGCGTTGGCCGGCATCCGGCTCGTACGGGCCGTGCACGCGGTAGCCGTACTTTTGTCCCGGTTGAACTTGGGGAAGATAGCAGTGCCACACGTAGCCGTCTACCTCGTGGACGTCCACGCGGACTTCGCCGCCGTCGTCGTCGAAGAGGCATAGTTCCACTTTGTCGGCCTTTTCGCTGAACAACGCGAAGTTGGTTCCGGTGCCATCAAAAGTGGCTCCCAGCGGATAGGCCGATCCAGGCCAGACTTCCATGCGTTCTCCTCTTGTGATGCGGATAACTTGCTGCAAGCCTACTCATGACCTCCGACATCAACGCGAAATGTTGCCGCCTATCGGGGTCTCATTCCGCGCTGAGCGAACCAATGACGCGCGGTACCGCCGCCATGATCGCGGACGCTGTAATGGGTCCGCCGCTGACCTCCGCGGACGCTGAGGTTCCCGCGCGTCCGTGCACACTGGCTGCGGCCGCCGCCACAGCAGCCCACCGATCGGCGGGGTCAAGGCCCAACGTTGCGAAAGCGCCGTCGTCGTCCCTGATTGACTCGGAACACTGCGCCAGAAGCGCGCCGAGGATCCCGGCCAGAACGTCGCCGCTGCCTGCAGTCGCCATCCAAGGCGTGCCTTCGGACTGGCTGAAAACAGCGCCCGACGGCGACGCCACCAGTGTTGTGGCGCCCTTCAGCAACACTGTGGCGCCGGTCTGTTCCGCGGCCTGCCGTACGAAGTGCAGTGGCCGGGACTCGACATCATCCCGCGTCACGGCGACCTCGCCCGTGGATGGAAGTGAATCGAGAAGTGTGGCGAGTTCTCCTGCATGCGGCGTCAGGATCCAGTGCGGTGGACACCGTTCAGGCAGGAGGCTCAGTGCCCCGGCGTCGAGAACCACAGGCAGGTCCGCTGACAGTGCAGACTCAAAGGCTGTCCGGACCCGAGTGAGTTGCTCGTCGCCATCCACACCCGGCCCAAGCAGCCAGGCCTGGACCCGGCCGGGGCTCTCCGCCTCCCATAGTGCCTCCGGGGTCCGCGCCAGGACCTGCCGCGCGGCGGTCTCGGGGCCCACGTATCGGACCATGCCGGCACCGGCAACGGCCGCGGCGTGCACGCTCAGCACAGCCGCCCCGGCGAAGCGGGAGGACCCAGCCACCACTCCCAGCACACCACGGGAGTACTTGTGGGCACGGCGTACCGGCGATGGAAGGATGGCGCGCAGATCCGAAGCGATGAGACGGCGTAGTTCAGGATGCTGCAGGAAGTCTTCAATACCGATTGGAACTACGTGGATCCGCCCCGAACAGCCCTCACCGGGATCGGTCATTAATCCGGCTTTGATGCCACCGAACGTCACGGTGACGTGCGCGTCCAGCACCGGCCAATGGACCTCGCCGGTACTCGCGTCCACGCCGCTGGGCAAGTCGCACGCAATGACACAGCGCGGACGCAGTTCCTGGAGGCACGCCACAAACTCGGCAGCGGCACCCTTCAGGCCGCCTCGCGCCCCCGTGCCAAGAAGGGCGTCGATGATGACGTCGTCGCCCGCACTCAGGACCGCCAACTCTTCAACGTTTCCGGCAGAAAGGTGGGCCACACGCCCGCCTGCGGCAACGAACGCAGCCAGCGCTTCCGGGTGCGTTTCCGCGGCGGCGAGTACCGCCGTCGTGCGCATTCCCCGGCGTGCGAGCATGGCAGCAGCGAACAGTCCGTCGCCGCCGTTGTTGCCTTTACCCGCCAGGACCGTGACGCTGGATCCTGCCAGTCTGCGCCGGGCCTTGACCTCGCCGGCTACTGCTTGGGCCAAGCCATATGCGGCCCGTTGCATAAGAACAGCGCCCCCACCGGAGTCAAGGAGCGGTTGTTCCGCGTCCCTGATCTGTTGTCCGGTGAAGGCGCTGATCATTGTCTAAGGTGGTTCAGGCCTCGGCGATGACAGTCGCCGTGGCGATGCCGCCGTCGTGGCTCATGGAAAGGTGCCACCGCTTGACGCCCTTGGACTCGGCCACGGCAAGGACCGTTCCCTTGACCTGAACGGTGGGGCCATTCGCGTCAAGGCCGATCCAGCAGTCCTGCCAGTTCATCCCGGCAGGAGCGCCCAGGACCTTGGCCACGGCCTCCTTGGCGGCAAAGCGCGCAGCCAGCGAACGCGTGTTGAGTTCCCGCTCGGCAGGAACGAACAAGCGGTCCCGCAAACCCGGCGTGCGTTCCAGCTGCCGCCCGAATCGCTCGATGTCTACAACGTCTACGCCAATGCCAACAATCATGCGGCTATTCTACGGTCACGCTCTTGGCGAGGTTACGCGGCTGATCGACGTCGTAACCCTTCGCGCCGGCCAGTTCAGCAGCAAAGATCTGCAGCGGAACCGTGGTGAGCAGCGGCATCAGCAACGTGGGCGTCTCCGGCACGTAGAAGACGTGCTCGGCGTAATCGCGGACCGACTCGTCGCCTTCCTCGGCAATGACCAGCGTCCGGGCGCCGCGTGCGCGGACTTCCTGGATGTTGCTGACTACCTTGGAGTGCAGCGAGTCGCGGCCACGCGGGGACGGCACGACGACGAAGACCGGCTGGCCGTCGTCGATCAGGGCGATCGGGCCGTGCTTGAGCTCGCCGGCGGCGAAGCCTTCAGCGTGGATGTAGGCGATTTCCTTGAGCTTCAAGGCACCTTCGAGGGCAACCGGGTAACCAACGTGGCGGCCCAGGAACAGCACGGACTTCTCGTCCTTCATGCTGCGGGCGAGCTCGCGCAACGGGCCGGCGTTGTCCAGGATGCTCTGGATCTTGGCCGGGATCTTGTTCAAGTCCGCGAGGACATCCTTGATCTGGCCGGAGAAGATGTTGCCACGCAACTGGGCCAGGTAGAGGCCGAGCAGGTATGCGGCTGTGATCTGGGCAAGGAACGCCTTGGTGGAGGCGACGGCGATTTCCGGACCGGCGTGCGTGTAGAGCACAGCGTCGGATTCACGCGGAATGGTGGAGCCATTGGTGTTGCAGATGGAGATCGTCTTGGCGCCCTGTTCGCGGGCGTAACGGACGGCCATGAGCGTATCCATCGTCTCGCCGGACTGGCTGATGGAGACCACCAGCGTGTTGGCGTCAACGATCGGATCGCGGTAGCGGAACTCGTGTGCGAGCTCCACTTCCGTGGGGATACGGCACCAGTTCTCGATTGCGTACTTGGCCACGAGGCCTGCATAGGCAGCAGTGCCGCAGGCGAGCACGATGATCTTATCGACCTGCTTGAGGAGCTCCGGATCGATGCGGATTTCGTCCAGGGTGAGCTTGCCGTTCAGGTCCGAACGGCCCAGCAGGGTCTGTGCAACAGCATCGGGCTGGTCATGGATTTCCTTCTCCATGAAGGAGCTGAAACCACCCTTTTCGGCAGAAGCCGGGTCCCAGTCAACGTGGTATTCCTTGCCCTCGGCGGGGGCACCGAAGAAGTCGGTGATCTCCACGGAGTCGGCAGTGATGGTGACGATCTGGTCCTGGCCCAGTTCGACAGCGCGGCGCGTGTAGTCGATGAAGCCGGAGACGTCGGAGCCCAGGAAGTTCTCTCCGTCGCCCAGGCCCACCACGAGCGGTGAGTTGCGGCGTGCGGCAACAACGACATCCGGCTGGTCAGCGTGGACGGCGAGGAGCGTGAAGGCGCCTTCGAGGCGCTGGCAGGCAAGGCGCATCGCCTTGGTGAGGTCGCCGCCGTCGCCGTTGAGCTGTGTGCGGAAGATGTCGCCAACCAGGGCGGCCGCAACCTCGGTGTCGGTTTCGGATTCGAACGTCACGCCCTTGGCGAGCAGTTCCTGCTTCAGCTCGGCGAAGTTCTCGATGATGCCGTTGTGGATCAGCGCGAGGCGCCCGCCATCAGAGAGGTGCGGGTGCGCGTTGCGGTCGGTCGGACCGCCGTGCGTGGCCCAACGTGTGTGGCCAATGCCGGTCATGGATTCAGGGACCGGGTTTGCTTCCAGTTCGCTGATCAGGTTGCTCAGTTTGCCGGACTTCTTGCGGGACGAAATGGTCCCGTCCGACACAACTGCGACGCCTGCAGAGTCATAACCGCGGTACTCAAGCCGCCGCAGTCCCTCCACAACGACGTCAAGGGCGCTGTGACCAGCTGCCTTACGAGACGAATTGCCAACATAGCCTACGATTCCACACATGGGTACAAGCCTAACGGCTAGCGCAAACAACTGATGTGGGATATCCCCCCTCCTTGGACATAAAGGGTTGCAGTTGTGGGCAGCATCACTCACAATTCACCCTCCAGTCGTCGCGCATTTCCTGATCAGCCGCGTGAAGGGCAGAATCATGAGCGTGACTTTGCAACGCACCGAAGCGAATGGCGACGGCGCTTCTCCGTTTGTTGAGCTGGACCGCCAAACCTGGTCCCGGCTGGCTGCCCAGATGGAGCAGCCACTGAACGAAGAAGACATCTTCCGTCTCCGCGGCCTCGGCGATCCCCTCGATATGAAGGAAGTCCGGGAGGTCTATCTCCCGCTTTCGCGGCTCCTGCACCTCTACGTTGAGGCATCGCACCAGCTCCATGCGGCCACCACCACCTTCTTGGGTGAGCAAACCCAGCGGACGCCTTTTGTCATCGGCGTGGCAGGATCCGTGGCCGTGGGAAAGTCCACGATCGCCCGCGTCCTTCGCGAAATGTTGCGCCGCTGGCCCGGAACACCCAACGTCGAACTGATCACAACGGACGGCTTCCTCTACCCCCTGGCGGAACTCAAGCGTCGGCACCTGCTGGAACGCAAGGGCTTTCCGGAGTCCTACGACCGGCGTTCGCTGCTGCGGTTCGTCTCTGAAGTCAAAGGCGGCGCCGAGGAAGTCAGGGCCCCTTGGTATTCGCATGTCACCTATGACATCGTCCCCGGCAAGGAAGTGGTGGTCCGCCGCCCCGACGTCCTGATCGTCGAAGGCCTGAACGTCCTGGCGCCGGCCCGGCCGCGCCACGACGGGAAGCAAGGCCTCGCGGTGAGCGACTTCTTCGACTTCTCCATCTATGTGGATGCGAAGACCTCCTACATCGAGGAATGGTACGTGGACCGTTTCCGGAAGCTGCGGAGCACCGCCTTCGCCCAGCCGGAATCTTACTTCCACCGGTACGCCACCCTCTCGGACGACGATGCCGAAACGACAGCCCGCGGGATCTGGAAACGGATCAACGAGCCCAACCTCGAGGAAAACGTGCTCCCGACGCGTGGACGCGCTCAATTGGTGCTCACCAAGGACGCAGACCACTCGATCCGCCGCATGCTCCTGCGGAAGGTGTAGCACAAGTGAGCTACGAATCCCGGCCCAGCAGGCGGGCCTTCTCCACACTCCTGGGTGCGGGCGCAAGTATGGCTGCCCTGGCCGCCTGCACCCCGGACAGCGCGCTGCCCTCCCCTGTTGCCGCAAATGCTCCAACCGGCGCGTCCGAGGCCTCTCCCTCGTCCCCCGCTGTTCTGGCTGAGCCCAGCACCGCGGCCCCAGCCGTGGCGGCACCAACCAGTGCTTCACCTTCCAGCGCCATCTCGACGCAGTACTCCCTGACCGACCCCACCAGCCAATGGGTCATCGTCAACAAGCACCGCCCCCTGGCTCCGCAGAATTTCGTGCCGCCGGACCTGGTCCAGCCAGACGTCCGCCTCGCGGTCAGTGGCGAAGCAGCTCTTTTGAACAGCACGACGGCGGCTGCCACAGAAAAGATGTTCAGCGCGGCGGCCGCAGAGGGCGTCATCTTGGCCTTGGCTTCCGGCTACCGTTCCTATTCGACGCAGATTGTCACGTACAACGGGTACGTCAACAGCAGCGGACAGGCAGCTGCTGATCGTGCATCCGCACGCCCGGGCTACTCCGAGCATCAAACCGGCTGGTCCTTCGACATCTCAGACGGCGGTGGTGCCTGCAGCTTCCAACCGTGCTTTGCCGAACAACCGGCAGCAGTGTGGGCCAAGGCCAACGCGTACAAGTTTGGATTCGTCGTCCGCTACCCATGGATGTTCCACGAGACCACGGGCTACTTCTACGAATCGTGGCACCTCCGCTTCATCGGCCTAGAGGCGGCCACGGACATGGCAACGCGGGGTATTGAAACCCTGGAAGAGTATTTCGGGCTGGACGCCGCACCGGACTATCTGTAGCCCGCTGCTTAAATGGCTCCGGCCCGTTCCACCGGCATATTTGTCGGGGATCGGGCCGGAGCCACATGCATTAAGAAGGTCTTAGACGGCCAATTCGCTGGAGACGCTCAACCGTTCCTTGACTACGCCGGCCAAGCTGGTGCAGATCCGCTCGGCTGTTTCCATGTCAGCGGCTTCCACCATGACACGAACCAGGGCCTCGGTGCCGGAAGGGCGCAGCAGCACGCGGCCGGTTTCGCCCAGCTCGACTTCAGCGGCAGCAACGGCGGCAGCAACGCCCTCATCGGTGGCTGCGCGGGCCTTGTCGACGCCCTTGACGTTGATCATGAGCTGCGGGAGCTTGGTCATGGCCGTAGCGAGGTCCTTGAGGCTGCGGCCGGTCAACGCCACGTGGGCTGCAAGCTGAAGGCCCGTCAGGACGCCATCGCCGGTGGTTGCGTGATCGGAGAAGATCACGTGACCGGACTGCTCGCCACCCAGGTTGAACCCGCCGTCGCGCATTTCTTCGAGAACGTAGCGGTCGCCGACTGCCGTTTCGCGGATGGTGATGCCGGCTTCGCGCAGGGCGATCTTGAGACCAAGGTTGCTCATCACCGTGGCCACGAGCACACTGTCTTTGAGCTTGCCGGCCTCGTTCAGTGCCAGCGCCAGGATCGCCATGATCTGGTCACCGTCTACTTCGTTGCCTTCGTGGTCTACGGCGAGGCAGCGGTCGGCGTCGCCGTCGTGGGCAATACCCAAATCCGCACCGTGCTTAACAACGGCTTCCTTCAGCGGTCCAAGGTGCGTGGACCCCACGCCATCGTTGATGTTCAGGCCATCAGGCTCAGCACCAATGACCACGACATCTGCGCCAGCGTCCTTGAAGACCTGGGGAGAGCAGCCACTGGCCGCGCCGTGGGCGCAGTCCAGAACAACTTTGATCCCGTCGAGGCGCTTCGGAAGCGTGCCGAGCAGATGGACGATGTAGCGGTCTTCGGCGTCAGAGAAGCGCTGGATGCGGCCGACGTCGCCACCCACTGGACGCTGCGGTTCCAGGCCCAGGCGGGCTTCAATGGCGTCCTCGACGTCGTCGGGAAGCTTCTGTCCGCCGCGGGCAAAGAACTTGATCCCGTTATCCGGGGCAGGGTTGTGGGAGGCCGAGAGCATCACGCCGAAATCGGCGTCGAGGTCTGCGACGAGGTAAGCCGCTGCGGGGGTAGGCAGGACACCGGCGTCGAAGACGTCAATACCGGAGCTCGAAAGCCCCGCCTCCACTGCTGCTGCGAGAAACTCGCCGCTTGCCCTTGGGTCCCTGGCGACGACGGCGCGTGGCCGCTTGCCGTCGGGAGTGCGGTCATGGCCGAGTACGACGGCGGCGGCCTGAGCGAGCTGCATAGCCAGCTCGGCGGTGAGCAATCCGTTCGCGAGACCGCGCACGCCATCTGTTCCAAATAATCTAGACATCGGCACAAGTTTAGTCGACGACGGGACGCCGCCCGTCCAGCGCGCGTTGTCGGTGCGTCACAGGGGGCAGCCAGGGCTGGCTGCGGCAGCGGTTAAAGACACGCAGCGGAAGCCGTTAAACGGCGAAGGCCCGCCCCACCGAATCGGCGGAACGGGCCTTCGAGCAAGCGAAAATTAACGCTTGGAGTACTGCTGAGCCTTACGTGCCTTCTTGAGACCGGCCTTCTTACGCTCAATGACGCGTGCGTCACGAGTCAGGAAGCCAGCCTTCTTCAGGGTTGCGCGGTTGTTCTCGAGGTCGATCTCGTTCAGCGAACGAGCGACGCCGAGGCGCAGTGCACCGGCCTGGCCGGAGGGGCCACCACCGTGGATACGGGCGATGACGTCGTAAGCACCCTCGAGGTCAAGAACGCGGAACGGCTCGTTGACATCCTGCTGGTGCAGCTTGTTCGGGAAGTAGTTGGCCAGCTCGCGGCCGTTGATGATCCACTTGCCGGAACCCGGGATGACGCGAACGCGTGCAACGGCTTCCTTGCGGCGGCCAACAGCTGCGCCGGCGACGGTCAGTGCCGGGCGCTCCTTCTTGGGTGCATCTTCAGCAGCTGCACTTTCAGAGGTGTAGCTGGTGAGGGTTTCCTCAGCCTCGACGGCTTCGGCGGTCAGTTCTTCGTTCTGAGCCACGGTTCTCCTTGTAATGAAAAGTTGTTTGGTGGCCAGGACTACTGGGCGACCTGGGTGATTTCGAAAGTCTTCGGCTGCTGTGCAGCGTGGGGGTGCTCCGGGCCTGCGTAGACCTTGAGCTTGCCCAGCTGCTGAGCTGCGAGGGAGTTCTTCGGGAGCATGCCCTTGATGGCCTTCTCAACAGCGCGAACCGGGTTGGATTCCAACAGTTCGGCGTAGTTGACGGAGGTCAGGCCGCCCGGGTAACCGGAGTGGCGGTATGCGCGCTTCTGCTCCAGCTTGGCGCCGGTGAGGGCAACCTTCTCAGCGTTGATGATGATGACGAAGTCGCCCATGTCCATGTGGGACGCAAAGGTCGGCTTGTGCTTTCCGCGCAGCAGTGTTGCGGTCTGGCTGGCAAGACGACCAAGGACAACGTCGGTGGCGTCAATGACGTGCCACTGGCGGTTGATATCGCCGGGCTTCGGGGTGTACGTACGCACGGTTTTGCCTCGTTCTTGTTCTGGCGTTCATGTTTTAGGAGGCACGCAATAAGACGTGCACCTACTATGTATGCGCTACCGGAGCAGAGGTGAGGGCTCTAAAGACCAGTCATCCCAGAATCTCGAAATGCCCCTTGAGTTACTGACCCTGCAACTGGATCCCCTAGAAGGCATGTGTCATCGAGATAGGACACGCACAACGACTATAAACAATACCTTCAACGGGCTGTCCGGGTCAAAATGGGGTATCCGCCCTCCGGGGCCGCGTGCGCTGTGAGGGAGACAAGATGACCGACGGACCCGCATTCCCGCTGCTGGTTGCCTTGGCGGGACTGCTCCTGGGCCCGACCATCGAGTGGGTCATCTGCCGGCGGCTGCCGCGCCTGGGCGGACTCCCCTCCCCTGCCGTACGGATTACGACGGCGGCAGTCACCGCACTGCTGTTCGGCTTGCTTGCGTGGCGCTTTGGTTCTTCCGCGGAACTGCCGGCATATCTCCTGCTGGCTCTTCTTGGGGTGCAACTTTCCAGAATTGATTTCACACTTCATTTGCTGCCCAACTCCCTTATTTTGCTTCTCTTAGGGGGCGGGTTCCTGCTCCTTTTGGCGTCGGCGGCCCTCGCCCCAGGGTGGCCCGAGCTGCTCCGCGCCCTCGCCGGAGGGGCAATTCTGTTCGTCGGCTACCTGATACTCGGACTTATTTCACCGAGAAGCCTCGGAATGGGCGATGTGAAGCTCGCAGCACCCCTCGGAATGTACTTGGGGTACTTGGGTTGGGGGCAAGTACTCTACGGCGGACTACTGGGATTCGTGGTGGGCGGTGTGCTCACAGTACTGATGTTGCGCCTGAATCGCGCGGAAAAGCCCGCAGAAACAGCACATGGGCCGGCCATGGTTATTGCTGCCCTGGGCGTCACGCTCCTCATGAACTAGCACTCACTTTTAGGTCACCCTAACTGACTGGTTCCGACCTAAATAAGGTAAGGCTACTGATGAATCCAAGTAGTTTGGGCCGCCTCACGAGCGAAAACTGAGTACTCCCCCACCGCCTCGCGGGTGACGCGGTAATTTCCGGCTTCATAAATCGAGTACGACTACGCATTGTCGCAACTGCCGGCCAGGGTGAATTCTTATCTCATCGAATTCCGAACCGCCAAAGGCTACATGGGGGCAGCTCGGAAGGCGGGGCAAATCCCCAACATTTGCCAAACTCAATTCAAACAATTTGCCAAATCATTATCTGGGAAGGATTTTCCAATGTCTGCACTTATGCTTTCTGTCACCTCGTTCATCGCCGGCGTCAAGACCCGCTTCACCAAGGAGGAGAAGGGCGCGACGATGGTGGAATACGGCATCATGGTGGCCCTGATCGCGGTCGTCGTGATGGGTGCCGTCCTGCTTCTGGGTCCTGCAATCGCAGCTCTCTTCAACCAGGTAACTGCCGCCATCTAGTTGGCACACAGATGGTTGGCTGCGATGACGACTCCGTCGCTACCGCAGCCAACCATTTTCTTTTAGGGCACGTATGCCGTAATTCTGGGTCTGGGAGACGGTCGTGAAAGCGAAAAAGAACGAGCGCGGCGCAGTAGCCGTGGAAATGGCAATTCTCTTGCCGCTCCTACTGCTGATCTTGATCGGAATTATTGAGTTTGGACGTGTTCTCAACGTTCAAGTCTCACTGACGCAGGCAGCCCGGGAGGGTGCCCGCCACGCAGCGGTGCACTACCAGGACGGCGCTTTGGACGTCGCCGGCACGGCGCTCGGGTCCGCCCCCTCGCTTGATGGCTTGGGAGTTTCCGTCAGCGACAACGCCTCGAGCTGCTCGCCAGGCTCCAATGTCACGGTAACAACCAGTGTTTCGTTGCCATCGATGTCCGGCTTCCTCGACGCCGGATTCTTTGGCGCGCCAGGTATTTTTCCGCTCAACATGACGGGTGTGGGGGTAATGAGATGCGGTGGCTAAGTCGAGTCATTGACCGGCGCAACACACACAATTCGGTCGAGGACAGCGAACGCGGTGCCGCCACTATCATGGTCGCCGCACTGATGGTGGTCCTTTTGGGATTTGCAGCCCTTGCCGTCGACGTTGGCGCGCTCTACGCCGAGAAGGCGCAGTTGCAAAATGGCGCTGATGCGGCCGCTCTGGCCGTTGCCACGGATTGCGCCGGCGGTAGCTGCGGTGACAGCACGGCCACAGCGAATCAGTTCGCCAACAGCAACGCAAACGACAGTTCCAGTGGAGCTGTCGTAACTTTCCCCGATGCCACGACGGTACGTGTGGTTACGAATGCCCGGGACACCGGCGGCCAGGACAGCTTCTCGTTGTTCTTCGCCCGGGCTATGGGAATTGAAACAGCCACTGTAGATGCGGCGGCCGAAGCGTCTTGGGGTGCGCCCTCCTCCGCGACCACGTTGCCGTGGACGGTCAGTGAGTGCGTCTTCAAGAAATACCTCTCGCCGACCCAACTCGCTTCGCTCAATTCCACCGGAAACTTCACGGGCGACCCGATCCCGACGCATATTCTTCTCCGCTACGACGAAAATACACCGACATATCCAGGCTGTGCCGCCCAAAATGGCTATGAGCCGGGTGGCTTTGGCTGGCTCCTCACCGATTCCGGCTGTTCCACAGACATCGATCTGGACTCGACTGTCGAGGGGCAAACCGGTAACCACTTCCCGAACGCAGCCGCCTGCGATTCAGTGCTTGCACACATCATGGAACAGCCGGCCCTTATTCCGCTTTTCAATACAGCAACAGGTAACGGTGCCAATGCCGAATACACGCTCATTGGGTTCGCTGCCTTCCAGGTGACCGGATACAGGTTCAGCGGCACTGGGGGCGTCGTGGATCCACTCGCTCCGAAGTGCACCGGAAATTGCCGCGGACTTCAGGGCTATTTCTCCCGCTTCGTTTCCCTCGAAGAGGGCACGCAGGTAACCGAAGGTATTCCCAACTACGGAGCCTCAGTTGTCTCGCTGACCGAGTAGCCGCACTCAATCCGGGCCGCTCACCACGTAATGAAAATCCGATAGGAGTTATAAAGTGAAAACACGCCTACTGGGAGGCATTGCAGCACTGCTTTTGGCAGTCATCGGCACCGTTTTGTTGGTTACCTATGTTCAAGGGGCCGACAAGCGGGCGCAGCAAGGGCTTGATCCCGTAAACGTCCTTGTAGTCAAGGAGCGAATTCCGGCCGGCACCAAGGCGGAAGAAATCCAGTCCAAGGTCAAGGTGGAAACTTTGCCGCAATCGGCTGTGGCACCTGGGACCATCAATGCCCTTAACGATCAAAAGGGGAAAGTTACCTCGGTAGACTTGCAGCCCGGCGAACAGTTGCTCGGCGTCAAGCTGGTTGACCCCAAGGACCTGGCCCCCGGCACGGTCCCTGTACCTGACGGTTTGCAGGAGGCTACGTTCGTCCTTGCACCTGAGCGCATTCTGGGTGGCAGGATCGAGGCCGGCGATACAGTTACTGTCTTTGCCTCATTCAAGTTGGACGATGCTGTTCCAGCGGGAGCAAATCTCCCGGCCGGACTAACCGGTTGGAAAGACTTCACCGAGCTTTTGTATCACGATGTTTTGGTGACAGCGGTCCAGCAAGCCGCACCTGACGCAGAGAAGTCAGCTGGCGCGGACAAGGGAGTAGCCCTGCCTAACGGTTCGGCATATGTCACCGTGGCCCTCAGCGATGCCAATGCGGCAAAGATGGTCTACGGCGCCGAGTTCGGCACGCTGTGGCTCTCCAAGCAGACGGACAAGACCGTCAAGAGCGATCCGCCAACAACGACGTTCGGAGGGCTGGTCCAATGAGCCGCTTTGTAGCCATCACTGCAGTTCGTGACTTCGAAGGCCGTGTCCGCCAGGCCATCACTGGAGCACTGCACGGAGACCTGCAAACACTGTCTCCCGATGTGCTGCAGGGTGGGACGGATGACGTCTTCAAGCAACTGACCGGCGCCCCGCCGGAGGTCATGATTCTGGGACCAGGAGTGAATCCCAACGACGCTCTGAAACTTGCCACGGTCTTCGACCTCCAGTATCCGGAGATCAGCCTGCTGCTGGTCTCCGAACCTGAACCTGACATTGTGCTTCGGGCCATGCATTCAGGAATACGGGATGTGGTAAGCCCCGAGATCGAAGTCAACGAGCTGCGGGTCCTCTTGGAGCGCGCCTGCTTGGCTTCGGCCAGCCGTCGGCGCGGAATGCAGCCGGCCGCCGAGTCGGGAACGGACCGCGGCAGGGTCATCGCCGTGATGTCACCGAAAGGCGGCGTGGGCAAGACGACCGTTGCCACCAACCTGGCTGTCGGGCTGGGCGCCGTGGCGCCCATGGGCGTAGTCATCGTCGATCTGGACCTGCAATTCGGCGACGTCGCTTCAGGCCTGTTGCTGGAGCCCGAGCACTCCATTACCGAAGCCGTCCACGGCCCGGCGGCCCAGGACTCCATGGTGCTCAAGGCGTTCCTCACGGTCCACCCGGCCGGGATCTACGCACTCTGCGCTCCTCAGAAACCGTCGGATTCGGACTACATCACGGCTGACCACGTCACCCGGCTCATCAACCAGTTGGCGACTGAGTTCAAGTACGTAGTGGTGGATACCGCCCCAGGCCTGGGCGAGCATTGCCTGGCTACCTTGGAGCTCGCTACCGACGGAGTGTGGGTCTGCGGTATGGACGTGCCAAGCATTCGAGGTCTGCGGAAATGTTTCAGCGTTCTCAGGGAGCTGCAACTCCTGCCGCAGAACAGGCACACAGTGCTCAACTTCGCCGACAGGAAGAGTGGCATTTCCGTGCAGGACGTAGAGGCCACGATCGGGGTCCCCATTGACACGGTGATCCCGCGTTCCCGGAACCTTCCATTTTCCACTAATCGTGGGGTTCCCGTTCTCCAGGGAACCACTCGCGATTCGGCCACGAAGGGCCTCAGGAAGCTCGTGGAACGGTTCGATCCCCGGTTGGAACTCCCCCAGAACAAACTGCACCGGAGGGTGGTGGTGTCATGAAACTGTCAGAACGGCTCACAAAGAACAGCCCGCTTGCCACAGTCGAGGTTACCGCGAACGACGACGCCCAATCCACGGGGTCCGGCAGCTTTCCCGCCCCCGCTCAGGCGACTCCGCCTCCGGCCGGTCCGATTCTGGGTGGGGCTCCTTCAGCTCCGGCTGTTGACGCTCTTTCAGGTCTGAAGCAGCGGGCGGCGTCAGCACTCTTTGACCGGATGGGGACCAGGATCGGGGATACGTCCTCCTCCGAGGAAGAACTTCGGTCCTTTGCAGTAGAAGAACTCTCTGCGGTCATCGATGATGAGCAAGTGCCCCTCTCGCCTGAAGAGCGACGGCGCCTGATCCGGGAGATTTCGGATGAAGTGATGGGCTACGGACCTTTGCAGCGCCTGTTGGAGGACCCATCGGTTACGGAAGTCATGGTCAACCGTTTCGACCAGATCTACGTTGAACGGCACGGTCATCTGGCGTTGACGGACCTTCAATTCAGCTCGGACGTGCACTTGAGGAAGGTCATTGAGCGCATCGTCTCAAAGGTGGGGCGTCGCATCGACGAGTCTTCTCCGCTGGTGGACGCACGCTTGGAGGATGGCTCCCGTGTCAACGCGATTATCCCGCCGCTGGCCGTCAACGGACCTTCGTTGACCATCAGGAAGTTCAGCCACGTTCCGCTGACAGTCCGCAACCTCATTGAGTGGGGCTCCATGAGCCACGAGATGGCCGAGTTGCTCAGCGCATGCGTGCTGGCACGGCTCAACATCATCGTCTCGGGCGGCACCGGCACTGGAAAGACCACGCTGTTGAATGTGCTGTCGTCCTTCATTCCGGAGTCAGACCGCATCGTGACCATTGAAGACGCCGTGGAACTCCAACTACAGCAACGCCATGTTGTCCGGTTGGAAAGCCGCCCACCCAACATCGAGGGCAAGGGCGCTGTCACCATCCGCGATCTGGTCCGAAACTCCCTCCGTATGCGTCCAGACCGGATCATCGTGGGTGAAGTGCGTGGTGGCGAGTCCTTGGACATGCTGCAAGCCATGAATACAGGACACGACGGGTCGTTGTCTACGGTGCACTCAAACTCCCCGCGCGATGCGATCGCCCGTTTGGAGACGCTCGTCCTCATGGCGGGTATGGACTTGCCCCTACGGGCCATCCGCGAGCAAGTGTCCTCAGCCGTGGACCTGATCGTCCAGGTCACCCGCCTGCGTGATGGCACCCGACGAGTCACCCATGTGACGGAGGTGCAAGGCATGGAGGGAGACGTCGTCACGCTCCAGGACGCATTCCTCTTCGACTATTCAGCCGGCATCGATGCCCAGGGCAGGTTCTTGGGGCGCGCCCTTCCAACGGGTATCCGTCCTCGGTTCCTGGACCGCTTTGCTGAGCTGGGCATCCACGTTTCGCCGTCTGTCTTCGGTGTTGCGCCTACACCAGTGGGAAGGCGATAGCCATGGACTCGCCATTCCTTTTCGCATCGGCAATCGGCCTATGCATAGCCGCACTTGTTGTCGTGGTTATGGTGGTCCTGAAGCCACGTAACGGGTCTATCCCCATGGAACGACGGCGCCTTGGCACCGTTCCTGACGGTTCGGCCGTGGGCCGTGTTTCCCAATCCACCGTCCAGTTCGTGGACACTGCCTTGGGACGATCAGGCGGTCCATTCAACCGTGACGTGCTCTACAACGCGGGTGTGAAGCAGGCCCCAGCGGACTTCACCGTCATGGTGGCCATTGGAACAGTCATCGCGGGAGTTGTGGGGGCCTTCCTGATCAACATCTTCATTGGCATCTTGCTGGCTCTCGCAACCCCGTTTATTGCCAAAGTCGTGCTCGTGTTCAAGACCGAAAAGCGCCGTGCCAAATTTGAAGCGCAGCTCACGGACACCATCCAGATGCTCATTGGCGGCCTTCGGGTCGGACACAGCATTATGCGCTCCCTTGAGGCGGCGGCCCAGGAGTCCCAAGCACCAACGTCGGAAGAGTTGTCTCGGATCGTCAACGAAACCAGGATTGGCAAAGACCCTCGCCAAGCTATTGAAGACTGCGCTGACCGCATGGACAGTGAGGACTTCCGTTGGATCGGCCAGGCGATCCAGATCAACCGCGAGGTCGGCGGAGATTTGGCCGAAGTGCTCGAACAAGTGGCCGGCACTATCCGCGAACGCAGCGAGATCAAGGGTCATGTTCGTTCGCTCAGTGCTGAAGGCAAGATGTCGGCCTACATTCTGATGGCCCTCCCGGTTGGTGTTGGACTCATCCTGACACTCATGAATCCCGGCTACATGAAGGTATTTGCCCAACATCCGGTGGGTATTGCCTTGATGGTGGTAGCTGCCCTGTTATTCGCCGTAGGTGGCTTCTGGATGAGCCGCACTGTGAAGATCAAGTTCTAGGAGGGACCAATCATGACTCCCATAGCGTGGCTGATTATCGCCGCCATCATCCTTCCGCTTGCATACTTCGCTTGGTCCTTGGCCACCATTGACCGTAAGGGCATAGTGGCTATCCAAAACAACTTGGGCTCCGGGTTCGCCCAAGGAGCGGGCGTGAACATTCAACGCCCACCCATCTTGCTGGGTGTCGCCAGGAAGCTAACGCCTGGCAGCTACGAGGCCAAGCTGGACCAATGGCTTGCCCTCGCGGGACGACCGAAGTCGATGCCGCTCACCAAGCTCATCGCGATCAAGCCAGTGCTGGCCGTCTCCGGCGCTGTGGTCGGAGGTCTGCTGTTTGCCTCCGGACCCGGCCCGCTGAGCATTGGATTTGGATTGTTCCTGATCGTGTTTTTGTACTTTATCCCTGACCTCTTGGTTTATAACACCGGGATGAAACGGCAGGAGGCCATCCAGCTGGAGTTCCCCAACACCTTGGACCAAATGCTGATCTCCGTGGAGGCCGGACTTGGCTTCGAATCCGCTATGGAAAGGGCCTCGCTCTATGGAGGCGGACCACTCGCACAAGAACTGATGCGGACGCTTCAAGACATTCAGGTGGGACGGCCAAGGCAAGAGGCGTACGAGGCCTTGGCAGAAAGGTGCACGGCCGCGGACGTCCGTAGTTTCGTCCTCGCCGTGATCCAGGCCGATAAGTACGGCATCGGCATCGCCAATGTATTGCGTGCCCAGGCCAAGCAAGCCCGCGTCAAGCGCCGCCAGAACGCCGAAGAGCGGGCTATGAAACTCCCCGTCAAGGTGCTGTTTCCCCTGCTCTTCTGCATCTTCCCGGTGCTGTTCATAGTCCTTCTGGGTCCCGCCGCCATCAAGATCGTCCAGGCGTTCAGCTGATCCTGAGCCACGGGAAATAGACCGGCCGTTCGCGGATCCCAGACCACGGACGGCCACAACGGCCCCCTTCCGGTACCCAGAGCCGGGAGGGGGTCCTCCAATGCCCCGGCCAGGCCAAGAAGAGCTACTCCCGCCGGGCCCGCGTCAGCTCGGCCCGCGCCAACAACTCGCTGTCCGAGGGGTACGCGACTTCCTCCAGCACCAGAGGGTGGGGCGCGGCCAAGACGGACTTGGCGTCACGCTTCCGTTCCAGAAGACGCTCATGCAACCAGCCAGGCGTTTCCAGTCCCTCACCAACACGCAAGGCAGAACCCACCAGGGACCGCACCATGTTGTGGCAGAAAGCATCCGCTTGAACGGTGGCCACAATGACGCCGTCACTCCCCCGTTCAAAGGAAAACTTCTGCAGCTCACGGATGGTCGTAGCACCCTCACGTGGCTTGCAGTATGAGCGGAAATCCTGCAGCCCCAATAGCTGGGAAGCACCTTCGTTCAGCAACGCAACGTCCAACGGTGCTTTGTGCCAGAGTGTGATCCCCCGAAGCACGGGGTCCCAGCGCTCCGCACCGTCGGCAATCCGGTAACTGTAACGGCGCCACAAGGCAGAAAACCGGGCGTCGAAACCAACAGGCGCCAGACCGGCGTCGTGCACTTCAATGGCACCCGTGAGATCGCCAAGGATCCGACTCAGGGCGCCACGAATACGACGCAAGAGTGCGACGGCGGGATCGAGTTCGTGCCCGCGCGGCAGTGAGATCCACTCGGCTTCGGTCAGATCCATATGGACCACTTGGCCGCGCGCGTGCACCCCGGCGTCGGTGCGTCCGGCAACCGTTACGCGAATCGGACGGCGCACGAGGAGCGCCAATGCTTCCTCAAGAGCCCCTTGCACGGTGACCAGCCCGGGCTGCAGTGCCCACCCGTTGAACGGGCCGCCGTCGTAGGAAAGATCCAGTCGGACACGCAAAAACCCGCCGCCCCCCAAAGCGGGGGCAGCGGGTTTTCGTTCGTTCATAGACTTAAGTCTACTGTGAAGAATTCAGTGAATTACTTCTTGTCCTCAGCGGCCGGAGCCTCTTCGGTCTCAGCAACTTCAGCTTCAGCCTCGGGGGCTTCAGCAGCTTCGGTCTCAGCAGCTTCAGCTTCTACGGCCTCGGTCTCAACGACCTCTTCCTCGGCAGCCGGAGCAGCCTTGGCAGCAGCAGCGGTTGCTTCAGCAACAACGGCCTGCTTCGCGGAAACCGGCTCGAGAACGAGCTCGATGACAGCCATGGGAGCGTTGTCGCCCTTGCGGTTGCCGATCTTGGTGATACGGGTGTAGCCACCATCGCGGTTGGCAACGGCGCCGGCGATGTCGGTGAACAGCTCGTGGACAACGCCCTTGTCGCTGATCAGGCCGAGAACGCGGCGGCGGGAAGCGAGGTCGCCACGCTTGGCGAAGGTGACCAGACGCTCTGCATACGGCTTCAGGCGCTTGGCCTTGGTAACCGTGGTGGTGATGCGCTTGTGCTCAAACAGAGCAGCTGCCAGGTTCGCGAGCATCAGGCGCTCGTGAGCCGGGCCGCCTCCGAGGCGCGGACCCTTAGTGGGGGTAGGCATAGTTATTTCTCCTGTTGTGTAAGCCGGTCAGGTCCATCGCTGGACCTGGCGGCCAAGATCTGCTTTTTAGAGCTCGTCGTCGCTGAACGCGGCGTCGTCCTCTTCGATGGCTGCGGCGCGGGCTGCAAGATCGAAACCGGGAGGGGAGTCCTTGAGGGACAGACCCAGTTCGACGAGCTTTGCCTTGACCTCGTCGATGGACTTCGCACCGAAGTTACGGATGTCCATCAGGTCAGCCTCGGAGCGGGCAACGAGTTCACCCACGGTGTGGATGCCCTCACGCTTGAGGCAGTTGTAGGAACGGACGGTGAGGTCCAGATCCTCGATCGGCAGAGCCATGTCAGCTGCCAGGGCAGCGTCCGTCGGCGACGGGCCAATCTCGATACCTTCAGCTGCGGTGTTCAGCTCACGAGCCAGACCGAACAGTTCCACCAGGGTGGTGCCTGCAGAAGCAACAGCATCGCGGGGAGCGATAGCCTGCTTGGTCTCGACGTCGACAATGAGCTTGTCGAAGTCGGTGCGCTGCTCAACACGGGTAGCTTCCACGCGGAAGGTTACCTTCATGACCGGCGAGTAGATCGAGTCAACCGGAATACGGCCGATCTCGGAGTCGCCGGACTTGTTCTGAGCTGCCGAAACGTAGCCGCGACCGCGCTCGATGGTGAGTTCGAGTTCGAACTTGCCCTTCGAGTTCAGCGTGGCAATGTGCAGATCCGGGTTGTGGAATTCGACGCCGGCCGGCGGAGCAATGTCCGCGGCGGTGACGACTCCGGGGCCCTGCTTGCGCAGGTAAGCAACAACCGGCTCATCGTGCTCGGAGGAAACCGAAAGGTTCTTGATGTTCAGGATGATCTCGGTGACATCTTCCTTGACACCCGGAACCGTGGTGAACTCGTGCAGCACGCCATCGATCCGGATGCTGGTTACAGCAGCACCGGGGATGGAGGAGAGCAGGGTACGGCGGAGGGAGTTTCCGAGGGTGTAACCGAAGCCCGGCTCCAGCGGTTCAATGATGAAACGGGAGCGGTTCTCGGATACAACTTCTTCAGACAGGGTGGGGCGCTGTGCAATGAGCACTTAGGTTTCCTTTCGGCGAGCATCCGCTATATGACGCAACACAGGTGGTGGAAATCGGCTTCGGTTTCCAGCCTGACCAGCCGGGCCATGCTTGTGGAGGGTCGAAACCATCCACAGCAGGCCCGGCCGGTCAGACAGGGAAGACCTAATTAGACGCGGCGGCGCTTCGGCGGGCGGCAACCGTTGTGGGCGCTGGGGGTGACGTCCTGGATGGAGCCAACCTCGAGGCCAGCGGCCTGCAGTGAACGGATTGCGGTTTCGCGTCCGGATCCCGGGCCCTTGACGAATACGTCAACCTTGCGCAGACCGTGCTCCTGAGCGCGCTTTGCAGCAGCTTCGGCAGCCATCTGGGCAGCGAACGGGGTGGACTTACGGGAGCCCTTGAAGCCAACCTCACCGGCGGAAGCCCAGGAGATTACAGCACCGGTCGGGTCCGTGATGGACACGATGGTGTTGTTAAAGGTGCTCTTGATGTGCGCCTGGCCAAGCGCAATATTCTTCTTATCCTTGCGACGCGGCTTACGAACCGCTCCACGAGTCTTCGGGGGCATTGTTTCTCCTACAGAAAGTTATCGGGGGAAAACCAGGTCAATCCCGAGGGATTAACGTCCGGCCTTCTTCTTGCCGGCGACGGTACGCTTCGGACCCTTGCGGGTACGTGCGTTGGTCTTCGTACGCTGACCGCGTACGGGCAGGCCCTTGCGGTGGCGCAGGCCTTCGTAGCTGCCGATTTCCACCTTGCGGCGGATGTCAGCGGCTACCTCGCGGCGAAGGTCACCCTCAACCTTGTAGTTGCCTTCAATGTAGTCACGCAGCTGGACCAGCTCGGCGTCAGTCAGGTCCTTGACGCGAACGTCAGCGCTGATGCCGGTGGCAGCCAGGGTTTCGTGTGCACGGGTCTTGCCCACGCCGTAGATGTAAGTAAGCGCAATTTCCAACCGCTTTTCGCGGGGAATGTCTACGCCAGCGAGACGAGCCATAGTGGCAGTACTCCTTGAATAAACCGGAGGTCGTAGGCAGTACACCCACACGTTCCGTGTGGCCCCAGCCTCCGACCGGGGGTACGCTGTCCGGGCTCTGTAATGCAGTCCCAGCGCAGCTTGTGCTGCCTTTATTTACTTGCGTGGGTTAGCAACCCAGGTTTGCCCTTGCGGGCGCTGATTCCCGAAGGGGAATTAGCCCTGGCGCTGCTTGTGGCGCGGGTTCTCGCAGATCACCATGACCCGGCCATTACGGCGGATCACTTTGCACTTGTCGCAGATCTGCTTGACGCTCGGCTTGACCTTCATGGCGTTCCTTTGCGTGTTTTGCAGTTGATCTGCTGGAGCGGCTTAGGCCATACCCAGCCGCCCAGCAATTTACTTGTAGCGGTAGACGATACGACCACGTGTGAGGTCGTATGGGCTCAGCTCCACCACTACCCGGTCCTCAGGGAGGATTCGAATGTAGTGCTGACGCATCTTCCCAGAGATGTGTGCGAGAACGACGTGCTTGTTGGTGAGCTCAACACGAAACATCGCGTTGGGCAGCGCCTCAGTCACAACGCCCTCGATCTCAATGACCCCGTCCTTCTTGGCCATATCCTCCGCTAACTGTTGTTTGCCGCCGTCCTCCGGTAGGCACCGAAGATCCAGCGGACGTTTTTTGTTTGCTTGGCCCTCTTGGAACCACGACACCAAAAAGGGCGTGGCTGCACAGACAACCAACAAATAACTCTACGCCAATCAGGCCGGAAAGTTAAATCCGTCCATGGTAACGCACACGCCCGCCGCCGTCACTCCCCCGCAGCCTTGAACGCAGGGAATTCACCTGCCGGTGTCGTGACGCTTTCGGCCGCTTCCACGCCGTCGAGAATCGCCAATCGAACGGCTTCCGCCGCTGCGCTTTGCAAGGTGATGAGCGAAACCTGCCGCGCCTGTTCCGTACTGCGGTCGAGTCCGACGGCGCCAGTCGCCAAGGCGAACACGGTATCTCCGTCCGCCAAAGTATGGGACGGGTCCAAGGCCCGCGCCAACCCGGCATGCCCGGACGACGCCGTCCGCTTGCACTCGGCAACATCCAGCACAGCATTCGTGGCAATCACGACGAGCGTCGTATTCAGGCCCTGCGGCGGGACAAACGGCACCACCGGCTTGCCCTCCGGGGCTGGGGCCCGGCCGCGCGCACCCAAGGGAGGAACGGCCCAGCGCGCAGAGGGCTGCATGCCCGCAGGGCCAAAGACAGGAACACCGAGGGCATTTACCACGGCAATGGCTCCAACAACCACCCCGCCGTCGAGGCTGATTGACGACGTCCCAACTCCGCCTTTGTATTGTCCCCGCGCCACAAGTGCACCGGTCCCCGCGCCGACGTTTCCGCGTTCGACGGCGCCATGGTCGCCTGATGCGAAGGCGGCAGCGGCCGCCTGGTAGCCCATGTCGGCGCCGGGTCGCGCTTTCACATCACCACCCCGCCCGAGGTCGAAGATGGCTGCAGCGGGAACGATCGGCACCACGGTTCCGGGTACGGCAAACCCACGCCCTTCCTCCTCGCACCACAATTGGGCGCCAGTGGCGGAGGCCAGCCCAAAGGCACTCCCGCCCGTCAGGACAACAGCATCCACTGTAGATACGAGCGTCGTGGGATCAAGCGCATCGGTCTCGTGTGTGCCGGGACCTCCCCCGCGCACGTCCACCGAGCCCACGGTTCCCGGCGGCGGCAGGACCACGGTCACGCCGCTGAGCCACCCGTCGTCGTTCTTCTGTGCGTGCCCAACCCGTATGCCCGCAACATCGGTGATCGAATTCATGGCTCCATTCTCCACCTGGACACAACCGCACTCAGCAAAGCGGCCGGGAACAAAGTGGTAGCAGGGCCTCAAATACGAACACTCGGGTAACGCCTCGTAAACGGGTTCGAAAAGGTTAGCCAACTATCGCTTCGGAGGCGCCGTTTGGTGCAACCGCGTCATTTCGCTGTGGTGAGCTAAGCCTGTCTCCGCCGCCCCGATCCGGGCCCGGCACGCAAAGTTCGCCTCACAACGTTAGTGATCAATGACTACCCGAATCTTCCACAGCAGCACCGCGCCTGCCGCCCCGGAGCACGCGTCACCGCCCCAGCCGCGCGGCCCGGGATCCGTACGCAGAAACCGCTGGTCCGGCCGAAGCCGCAAAGACTTCCTGGTGTTCCTAGCCATGGCCCTGCCGAATCTGGCGTTGATCGCGACCTTCACGTATTGGCCGCTGATCAACAACATCTACTACTCCACGTTGGATTGGACGCTGGGTTCAGCGTCGGCCACCGTGGTAGGCCTGCAGAATTACGTGACGTTCTTCTCGAGTGAGGACGCGGCAAAGGTCCTTGGAACCACAGCTGTTTTCACGGTGGTCACGGTCGGCGGATCCATGGTGCTCGGTTTGTTGGTGGCGCTGGCGTTGAACTCCAAGGTGCGCGGCACTACGTTTGCCCGTTCAGCCGTGTTCGCTCCCTATGTGCTGTCCGGCGTCGGAGTGGGGTTGGTCTGGCTCTTCATCTTCGACCCCGGCTACGGCGTTCTCGCCTGGATCCTGCGGGGCGTGGGCCAACAGAGCCCGCAATGGATCAACGATCCCCAGCTCTCGCTGGCGATGGTCATCATCGTGTACGTCTGGAAGAACCTGGGCTACTGTGCCGTGGTCTTCCTGGCCGGCCTGCAGTCACTCCCCAAGGACGTGATGGAAGCTGCAGCGTTGGATGGGGCCAACAGTGTGTTGAGGTTCTTCAACATCTCCATCCCGTTGCTGTCACCCACCACTTTTTTCCTGCTGATCACCACCATGCTCAGTTCCTTGCAGGCGTTCGACCTGATCCGCATTATGACCCCGCTCGGAAATGGCACCAGCACGCTGATCTACGAGGCATATCTCCAGGCATTCGGCGCCTTCAACCGTGCCGGCTACTCAGCAGCCATCTCGGTGATCCTTTTCGTCATCCTGCTGATCATCACTGTTGTGCAACTGAGGTTCGTTGAGCGAAAGGTGCACTACTCATGAGCGCACCGTCACCCGCCGTCGTCGTTGATTCTGCCGGGACGCCGCAGCAGCGCCCTCAGTCCGGCAAGGCACTCTCACGCGCCAATCTGCTGCGGACCCTGGCAACGGGCTACGTCCCACTGGTCCTGGCGACGCTGGTGGTTTTCCTGCCGCTCCTGTGGATGCTTCTGAGTTCTTTCAAGCAGCCCGGCGAGATCGTCACCATGGACCTCAAGATCCTGCCTGAGTCCTTGAACCTTGAAAACTACGTCACGGCGATGACCACGGTGCCGTTCGCTCAGTTCTTTGCCAACAGCCTGATCGTCACTGTGGTGGGTTCGTCCATCAAAGTGGTCCTGGCGATCCTGACGGCCTATGCGCTGGTGTTTGTTCGGTTCCCGTTCAAGAACGTGATCTTCGTGCTGATCCTCGTGGCTCTGATGGTCCCGGCGCAGGTCTCCATCCTGCCCAACTACATCCTGATCGCAGGCATGGGGGGCAAGAACACCCTGTGGGGCATCATCCTGCCCGGGCTGGGAACCGCATTCGGCACTTTCCTGCTGCGCCAGCATTTCCTGACGCTGCCGCCGTCCATCCTGGAAGCAGCGGAAATCGACGGCGCAGGCCACTGGCGGCGGTTGTGGCAAATCATTGTGCCGGTGTCCGTCCCGTCGATTGCCACCGTGGCTTTGGTGACCGTGGTCAGCGAATGGAACGACTACATCTGGCCGCTCATCATCACCGACCGCCCCGAAACCATGACCCTGCCGGTGGGCCTGACGTTGCTGCAGAACTCTGAAGGCAACGGGGCCGGATGGGGAATCCTCATGGCCGGCGCCGTGTTGGTGATCGTCCCCATCCTGCTGGTGTTCGCAGCCCTGCAGCGCTACATCGTAGCCGGGCTGACGCAAGGCAGCGTCACTGGCTGATTTTTTCCACCGCACCATTCGCATCGAAGAAAGCTCTTGAGAGGAACCACCATGCGCACGAATCTTGACCGCCGACATTTCCTTGGCCTTGCGGGCCTGGGCGCCGGAGCTGCGGCCCTCGCCGCGTGCGGCGGACCGTCGACGGCGGGCACGGCAGGCGCCGTCGACACCGCAACGATCGACTTCACCGGGGTAAAGCCCGCTGCCTCCATCGATTTCTGGACCAACCACCCTGGCAAGTCCCAAGACGTGGAAAAAGCCATTATCGAAAAGTTCCACGCCAAGTTCCCGGACATCAAGGTCAACCTGGTCACCGCCGGGGCAAACTACGAGGAAATTGCGCAGAAGTTCCAGACGTCGCAGGCTGCCAAGACGGGCCTGCCCGCACTTGTAGTTCTTTCGGACGTGTGGTGGTTCCGCTACTTCTCCAACGGCAGCATCATCCCCATCGACGGACTGGTGAAGCAGTTGGACATCAAGATCGATGACTTCCAGAAGTCGCTCGTGGACGATTACAAGTACGACGGCAAGCAGTGGGCCCTTCCTTACGGCCGCTCAACCCCGCTGTTCTACTACAACAAGGACCACTTCAAGGCCGCAGGCCTGCCAGACCGCGCTCCGGCAACCTGGCAGGAATTCGCCGAATGGGCCCCGAAACTCAAGGCGACATCCGGCGCCCAGTACGCCTACATCTACCCTGCCTTGGCCGGATATGCAGGGTGGACCCTGCAGAACAACCTGTGGGGTTGGGGCGGAAGCTGGTCCAAGGACTGGGAGATCACGTGCGACTCCACGCAGTCCGTGGCTGCGCTGCAGTGGGCGCAGGATTCCATTTACAAGGACGGCTGGGCAGGTGTGTCCTCCAAGGAAGCCGCAGACGACTTTGCCGCCGGCATCACCTCGTCCACCATCTCCTCCACGGGCTCCCTGTTAGGCGTCCTCAAGGCGGCAAAATTCAATGTCGGCGTCGGATTCCTGCCCGGCGGCCCCGAGGCGCCCAGCGGAGTCTGCCCCACCGGCGGTGCGGGACTAGGCATCCCGAGTGGCATCAGCAAGGAAGAGCAGCTGGCGGCCGCGACGTTCCTGAAGTTCATGACTGAGCCCGAAAACACTGCGGCGTTCTCCGCAGCGACGGGATACATGCCCACGCGCTTGTCCGCGGATATGTCGGCCGTCCTGGCGGCGACCCCGCAGATCAAGACTGCCATGGACCAGCTGGCCGTCACCAAGGTCCAGGACAACGCCCGCGTTTTCCTGCCTGGCGCCGATCAGGAGATGGCCAAGGCTGCAGCAAAGATCCTCACCCAGCAGGGCGACGTGCAGGCCACCATGATTGAGCTCAAGAAGACGCTGGAGGGCATTTACACCAAGGACGTGAAGCCGAAGTTGAAGGCCTAGCTCCTCATCGACTGACATGAAGAGCGGGGCTGCCTGGCAGCCCCGCTCTTCATGTGCAGGTGTTACATGGTCTTGCAGGGTCTACGGGATCGGGACAGGCACGACGCCGAGCGGCGCCAACTGCTCGGCGCCTCCGTCCGGGGCCGAAAGGACCCAGATACCCTTTTCGTGGACTGCGACAGAGTGCTCCCACTGGCAGGAACGCTTACCGTCGGTGGTGACAACCGTCCAGTCGTCGTCGAGCGTAGCGGTCTCGATGCCGCCTCGAACCAGCATGGGCTCAATGGCCAGGCAAAGACCCGGGCGGATCTTGGGGCCGCGGTGGCTGGTGCGGTAGTTCAGGACGTCGGGTGCCATGTGCATTTCGGAGCCGATGCCGTGGCCAACGTAGTCTTCCAGGATGCCCAAGGGCTTGCCCGGAACCGAGGAAACGTAGTCGTCTACGGCGCAGCCGATGTCGCCCACAAACTTGCCAGTAGCGAGGGCCGCGATGCCACGCCACATGGCGGCCTCTGTAACATCGGAGAGCCGTTGGTCTTCAGGATCGGCCTTTCCCACAATCACCGTGCGAGCCGAGTCCGAGTGCCAGCCATCAACAATGCAGCCGCCATCGATCGAGATGATATCGCCGTCGTTGAGGACTCGTCCGCCGGGGATGCCATGGACGACTTCCTCGTTGACCGAGGTGCAGATGGTGGCGGGGAAGCCGTGGTAGCCCAGGAAGTTCGACTTGGCTCCGGCATCATTCAGGACGGCAGCGAAGACCTCGTCGAGGTCCTTGGTGGTGACACCCGCCTTGGCCGCGGCAACAGCAGCGTCAAGCGCGCGGCTGAGGACCAATCCGGCCTCGTGCATTTTGCGCATCTGCTGGTTGCTCTTGTATTCAATGCGGGGCTGACCGAACGCCATGTTCTCCTCTGGATGTTGTAGGAGCCGATCAGGCCCCATGCTCCAACCATTTTCCCGCATCCGGGAGCGTGGTCGAAATTGGCTCGATTCCAAGGCCTTCCCGAAGCCGGTCAATCCGGTAGGTCCGCTGCCGGCCGAGTTGGCTGACGCCGTACCGGGTGAGCCTGGGCGCCCTTCGTGTCGCTGCTGACAACGCTTCCACAGCACCGGCGAGCGCCATCGCGGCCGGCAGCGGCAGGTATCGGATGTGCACGTCCGCATGTCCCGTTGCATCCAGGACCTGACGCAGCACCTCACCAAGCTCAACCGGACCCGCGTCGGCGACGTTGACTGCGCCGCGGAGCTCCGACTGGCAAGCCGACAACACCGCCTTTGTCAGGTTCTGGACGTGCGTCAGCTGATGCGTCACCCGCCCATGACCGACGCTGAGCAACTGTCCGCGGCGGATGTTGTTTACCAGCCTTGGTAGCAAGGTCCGGTCCCCGGGTCCATAGACACCGTGCGGGCGAAGAGCTACGGCGTTGCCATGACGCCGGGCCTCGATGTCGGCGAGCGCCTTCGTGCGTCCGTAAGCATTCAGGTGTCTCGACGCTACTTCCTCTTCGCCACGGTTGATGCAAGGCTCCCACCACGGGTACACACTCGAACTCGAAATATGGACAAGTCGTGTTCCGGCGTAGGCCTCGGCGACGGACTGCGTTCCAAGAACGTTGACACGGTGGAAGAGTCGAGGATCGCCCCAGTCAGAAACGTTCGCAGCAGCATGGACGACGGCGTCAACCACCGGCAGGCGTGCTGGTGGAAGTCCCGTGAGGTCCCAGTACGTCAGGCCCGCGCCCCGCTGCCGGGCAAAACGGACGACTTCCCAGCCCGCGGCTTCCGCTGCGGCAGCCACCGCTCCCCCGATGAATCCTGTGGCCCCGGTGACCGCAATTCTCATGGATACCGTCCCTGTGAACGTTCCGCGAACTCGCGTCGGAGCCCCTCTCGATCCGGTTTTCTGTGTCGGCCGCTGGTGGGGATCGCCTCCATGATTTCGATGTGGTCCGGAAGAGCGGATTCGTCGATCAACGCCGGAAGCTTGTGTGCCAGCCGCGCCTTCAACGCGGCAGCAGACTCGTTGGATGCCCCCACCACGGCCAGCCAGACGGCTTCATCGCCGATGTCATCTGCCACGCCCACCATCACCGCCTGCTGAACCCCCGGCACGGCAGCGATCACAGGTTCGTAGAGGGCAGGGTAGATGTTGGTCTTGCCGCGGATGATCATGTCCTTCTTTCGTCCGATCATCACGAGTCTCGGCGCCCCTGCGATACCGCCATCCAGCCGCACCAAATCGCCGGTGCCGTGCTCGATCATCGGCTCCTCCCCCAGGTACCCGTGGCACATGTTGGGGCCGCGGGCGAAAAGTTCGTGGTCGCTTGCCACCCGGATCTCGACGGCGGGCAGTGGCTCCCCGAGGAAGTCACCCTCCCCGCTACCATCAGGCGAGGTGAACTGGGCTTCGGCTCCGGAGGCAAACGCCAGCTTCTCCTTGCCGTCCGCGATGGCAATCGGCAGCAGTTCCGTCATGCCGTAAATGAGTTTGAAGTCGACGTCCGGCAACAGCTTCATGGCCCGCTGCAGGAACGGTGCCAGGACCGGCGCGGCACCGAGCATGATGGTCCTCAGCGTCCCGGGCAGCGTCGTCCTTCCGTCCTCCACCGCGTCCAGGATTGGCGCCAATTGCGAGGGGACAAGGAAAAGGTGCGTGGCGCCGTCGTAAGTTGTCCCCTTGCCAGCCACCGGACCGAGTTCCCTTGCCAGGCGTAGTGGGTCGATGTGCGCCGAAAAACCGTAAGCGGGCATGGTCCAGTGCGCGCCGGCAATCAGCGCAGGCAAGCCCATCATGAGCTGCTCGGAGTGGATCCTGTCGCCTTGGCCGAAAGTGCACCGCTGCGTCAGTTGCTCGAAGCCGGCGGCCAGCGAACCCCGTGTGTGAACAACGCCTTTTGGTTTCCCCGTGGTACCTGACGTGAAGATGATGACCGCTTCCTGGTGTGCCGAAGCCGCCGTCGGCAACCGGTCAGCAGACGGCCCCCGGTCGTCCGAAACCAAAGGGCGGGCAAGTTGTTTCACGGGTGTTGCGCCCCTGGGCACACCAGGCAGCCACGGTCCCGAGTAGTAATGCCGCACATCCATGGCGCCATAGTCCGGAAGGAGCAGGCCTCGCCGGCGCGCCAATGGCCTCAGCGGGCTCTTGGTGCTCACCGCATACAGCAGTGACTCAGCCGCAGCCCAGCGGGGAGCTGCGAGTTCGGCACGGTCCCGGAACAGTGCCGGCCCGATGCCCGGATCGATAAACACCACCGACCCGCCGGCCCGTACAGCGCCCAGCGCAAGGATGAACGCGGCGGGACTGGGTCGGACGGAAAACAGCATGCGTTCGCCGGGACCGAAGCCGTCGGCAACCAACCGTGCGGCAGTCGCCTCGATGCCGTCCACGAGCTGCCGATAGGTGATGGTCCGGCCGGGCCTGACACGCCGGTCCCCCCACGGCGCCTTGCCCGGCGCTGTGATCGCCGGATTGTCCGGGGCTCGTTCGGCTGCCGCGAGGACAGCTGCGATGAGGTCCGCGCCTGGTTTGTCAGGTGACATTGGTCAGCTCCAACTTCCTGTAGCCCGGAATGAGGACTCCCTTGCTGACCTGCCTGGCAGCAACCCGCCACGGACTGTGGGAGTACCTGTCCAGAAGCAGGCCCAGCGTCGCGTTGATCTCGGCCATTGCCAATGGCATCCCGATGCAGAAATGTGGCCCAGCGCCGAACCACAACTGGCGTGCCTGAGGCGGCACGGGATGCCCAGGGTCGAACCCACGCAGGCCTTTCGCGGCATGAATCGTGGACAACAGAATGCGGTCACCCTGCCTGACAACCACGTCACCGATCGTGGCCGGTGCTACGGCGTCCCGCAGCATCATGGGCGAGGGAACCGTGAACCGCAATGCCTCGTTGACGGCGGCCGGTACACCGGCGCGGTCAGCCGCAAGGCCTTCGATCCGGCCGCTATCGGCAATCAGGGCCACGAGCCGCGGAACGAACGACACCAACGTCTCGGTGCCCACCATCACGAAAGCACTGATAATGCCCATCGCCTCGTTCTCTCCCATGCCAAGTTCACGCAGCCGGCCGGGAAAAGTCTCCGGGTCACTCTCCCGGTACGCCGTCCGTGCCGGTCCTGCAAGAACCTCGACGGCGGACCGGCCCTTGGCGATTTGCCGCGCCGTCAGCGTGGGGCGGCCGAGCCTGACGAGGGAGGAGATGGAAGAACCCAGGTTGAAGAGTTCCCGGTTGGGCAGGCGGCCTGGCGCATCTTCTGGCACGCCGAGCAACCGGGAGATCACTCCCCCGGCGAGTTCCTTGACGCAGTCCACCAGGTCAACAGCGCCGAGGGTGTCCAGGTCGTGATGGACGCGGGAATGCAGAGATGCCGATGCAGGCTCAACAATCGCAGCAACAGCGCCCGGCGTGAAGAGGTCCCCCAACTTCCGCCGAAGTTCCCTGTGCTCGTGGCCGTCCATGTTCACCAACGCGCGCGGACCCACCACGGGGGTCCACAGCGCTCCGGAGCCCGAGGGACCGTTTTTGACGAAGCGTTCCTGGTCCATGAGGACATCCCGCACCAAGCGTGCCTCGCTGACCAGGACTCCCAATCCGGGCAGCCGCATCGCCGGGCGGAGACTACCCAGTCCGCGGATCACGGGGTACAGAACGGGGTGTGCCCCCAGATGCACGCGTCGCTCCCAGCGATCCGCCGTGGTCACCTGATGTCCACATGCTCGGGTCGGTACCGGTGGTCCGCGTACCACGCCAGCGTGTTCTTCAAGCCCCATGCTTTGACTCGGCGAGAGGATCCGTAGACCACAACATCCCGCCGAAGCGCGTAATTTCGGGTCAGCTTCCGCACTTGGTTGGACAGTGCCCGGTCCTCGTGAAGGTCTTCGATCCTGGTCCGGGGAAACCCGCCTGAGCGGTGGTACATCTCTGCTGTGATGGCCATGTTGCAACCAGGAAGCATCTGATACGGACCCAGATAGCCTTCCCCCTTGTTGCCCGGGCGGATACGGCCAAAGAACGATGCAACCTCGACGGCGAGCAGCATCATCCGCCGCTCCCCTGCGGTAATCCCTTCATCGTCCCGAGGAACAAGTTGCCCGGCGATGAGCTCCAGCCCCTCGGTAAACGCCGCCACGATCCGTTCAGTCCAGTCCGGCGCGGCAAGGCAATCCGAGTCCGTGCGCGCCAGCCAACGGGCACCGTGGTCTACGCCGAAACGCATCCCTGTGTCCGCGGCTGCGCCGGTACCCTTCTCGGTTTCGTGGAGCAGCCTGATGTCCATGCGGGGATGCGCTGCCGCAAACTCCGCTACGATCCCGCAGCTGCGATCCGTGGACCCGTTGTCCACCACAACAACAGTGAAGTCCGCATAGACCTGGGCAGCAAGGGACTCCAAGGTTTCCCGGACGAGTTTCTCCTCGTTCAACATGGGCACCGCGATGCATAAGGCGCTGGTGGGTTCCACGCTCGCAAAGTCACCCTGAGGTGCCTGCCCGTTCACAGCCGCACCACGGCCATGCCCAGGCTCACCCCGCCCGCGAGGCCTACCAAGGCCACAAGGTCTCCGGGACCACACCGGCCACTGTCCAGGGCAAGCCGCAATTGCAAAGGCAGGCTCACCGACGCCAGATTGCCGAAATCTTCAACGGCAGGCACCAAGCGGTCCCTGGGAACACCTGCCCGCTCGGCAAAGATTTCCCGATACGGTGCGCTCACCTGGTGAACGCACACCACTGCGAAGTCAGTCCACTGAAGATCCGCCTCTGCCAGCGTCTGGTCCAGGATCCCGCAGCCCAGGTCAAGGAAGGCTTCCTTGAGCTTCTCTCCGTCCATGCTGAAATACGTAGCTTCCGGGTCACGCGGGAAAGCGGAACCTCCCGCCGCCAGCGTCCCCACCGACCAGTGGCTGCTCCGTGCCGTGAAGCCCATGGCAAGAATGCCCGCGGTGTCCTTGCCATCGGAATCTGCTGCGGGGCGATCTGCGGCCTCGAGCAACACCGCAGCACCGCCGTCGCTCATGGTGTAACCGGGGAAGCTGGACGCAAACGTCTCAAAGTCCGGAACCGTCCAGCGGACTGCCCTCGACGGCGATTCACCCGTCGCTACCAGCACACGGTGGTAGCGCCCGGATCCAATGAGCGCGTCAGCGACCTCAAGGCCGTTGAGGAAGCTGTTGCACGCGTTCTTGACGTCCATCACCGGCGAACCGAGTCCCAACTTGGCGGCTACCATGTGGCCGGTGGCGGGCTCAACCATGTCCTGGCTGGCTGACGCGAAGATGAGAAGGTCGATGTCGGGCGTTTGGAGGCCGCATTCGGCGAGAACTTTGGCAGCTGCGTTTGCGGCCAAATCCGATGCTTGCTCGGAATCCGCCATCACGCTCCTGGAGCGGATACCGGTCACACGGCCTATCAAACCCTTCGGCACACGGAACCCAGGACTCCGCTCACCAATGCGGCGTTCGACGGCGGCAGTGTCCAATCGGGCCGGCGGCACGTAGACCTCCAAGCCGGCAATGCGGCTCCGTCCGGATAGAGCTGTCAGCATGCGCGGTTCCCCCACTCCAGTCACCTTTCCAGCCCCGGCTCCAAGGAGGAGTCGGCAACGAAAAAGGGTGTGTCCCGCACCTATGGTACGGGACACACCCTTTTGTTCATGGCCGGTTCAGCGGCTATGTGGAAAACCCCTTAGACAGCCTTGGCCGACTCGATGGCAGTGAGTACGCGGTTGGTAACCTCGTCTATGCCACCAATGCCGTCAACCTGCGTGAGAATGCCACGCTCTGCATATTTGGCCACAACTGCCTCGGTCTGCTCGTGGTAGAGGTCCAGGCGGTGGCGGATAACGGCTTCGTTGTCATCCGAGCGGCCGGTTTCCTTGGCACGTCCCAAGAGGCGGGAAACCAGTTCTTCGTCGTCGGCGGTCAGCTGGAGCACGACGTCGAGCTCCTGCTCACCCTCGGCGAGGATCTGGTCCAGATAGTCAACCTGCGCGGTGGTGCGCGGGTAGCCGTCCAAGAGGAAGCCGTTCTCGACGTCGCTCTGGCTCAGGCGGTCCCGAACCATGTTGTTCGTGACGCTGTCCGGAACAAAGTCCCCGGCATCCATGTACTTCTTGGCTTCAATGCCCAACGGGGTCTCGCCCTTAACGTTGGCACGGAAGATATCGCCGGTGGAGATGGCGACTACGCCGAGGCGCTCGGAAATCCGCTCAGCCTGCGTACCCTTGCCCGAACCGGGAGGTCCAATGATCAGCATTCTCGTCATCGCAAAAGCCCTTCGTAGTGACGTTGTTGTAGCTGCGCATCAATCTGCTTGACGGTTTCCAGGCCAACACCCACCATGATCAGGATTGACGTGCCACCGAACGGGAAGTTCTGGTTGGCGTTGATCAGGACGAGTGCAACCAACGGGATCAGCGCCACGAAGCCCAGGTAAAGGGCTCCAGGCAGAGTGATCCTGGAAAGCACGTACTGCAGGTAGTCCGCGGTCGGTTTACCCGCCCGGATGCCCGGAATGAACCCGCCGTACTTCTTCATGTTGTCCGACACTTCTTCAGGGTTGAAGGTGATGGCCACGTAGAAGTAGGTGAAGAACACGATCATGGCGAAGTAAAGCGCCATATAGATGGGGTGGTCGCCACGGGTGAGGTTGTTGTTGATCCACTCAACCCAGGGCGCTATCTGCTCCCCTGCCTTCGGCTGATTGAACTGGGAAATCAGGCCCGGCAGGTACAGCATGGAGGAAGCGAAGATGACGGGCACGACGCCGGCCATGTTCACCTTGATGGGAATGTAAGTGCTGGTTCCACCCACAGTGCGGCGGCCGATCATGCGCTTGGCATACTGAACCGGAACGCGGCGCTGGGACTGCTCCACGAAGACCACCAAGGCAACCGTGAGGAGGCCGACTGCCAGAACAGTAAAGAACGTGCCCGGGCCCTTCGAGGTCCAGATGGAGCCGAGGGAGGTGGGGAAGCCTGCAGCGATCGAGGTGAAGATGAGCAGCGACATGCCGTTGCCCACACCCTTCTCGGTGACCAGTTCACCCATCCACATGATGAGGCCGGTACCGGCCGTCAGCGTGATGATCAGCAGGAGCGTGGTGACAATGCTCTCGTCAGGAATGATCGGCAGGTTACAGCCGGGCAGCAGCTGGCCGGAACGGGCCAGCGACACCAGCGTTGTGGCGTTCAGGAGGCCGAGCGCGATGGTGAGGTACCGCGTGTATTGCGTCAACTTTGACTGACCCGAAGCACCCTCTTCGTACAGCTGCTGGAACCGGGGAATGACCACCCGGAGCAGTTGGACGATAATGCTCGCCGTAATGTACGGCATGATGCCCAAGGCGAAGATCGACACCTGCAGCAGCGCACCGCCGCTGAACAGGTTAACGAGCTGGTAGATGCCCTGCGAGGTATCGCCGGTGTTCAAGCATTGCTGGACATTCTGGTAGTTCACACCAGGCGAGGGGATAAAAGCTCCCAAGCGGAAGATTGTGATGATTCCCAGCGTGAACAACAACTTGCGTCGCAAATCAGGCGTTCGAAACGCCCGGCCGAATGCGCTAAGCAAGCGTCCTCCTGAGTAGAAAGTACAAGGATGTAGGTGGGCTCAATCAAACCCAACACCCGAGTCTAGCGGCTTGAGACGCCGTCGTTATAATCGAGAGTCTACTTTCACGAAAAAATCCCGGTATACAGGGGCCGAAGCCCCCGCATACCGGGATTGTTTACAACGGGCGTTTGCCCCACAGGCTCTTAGAGAGAAGTGGTGCTTCCGCCGGCTGCGGCAATCTTTTCAGCAGCGCTGGAAGAGAATGCGTGAGCCGTGACGTCGACCTTGACGGTGATGTCGCCGGTGCCCAGGACCTTGACGGGCTGGTTCTTGCGAACCGCACCCTTCTCGACCAAGGACTCAACGGTGACAGCGCCACCTTCCGGGAACAACTCGTTGAGCTTGTCCAGGTTGACAACCTGGAACTCAACCCGGAACGGGTTCTTGAAGCCGCGCAGCTTCGGCAGGCGCATGTGCAGCGGCAGCTGGCCGCCGGCAAAGCCAGCCTTTACCTGGTAGCGGGCCTTCGTACCCTTGGTACCGCGACCAGCGGTCTTACCCTTGGAGCCTTCACCACGACCAACACGGGTCTTGGCGGTCTTGGCACCCGGGGCGGGACGCAGGTGGTGGACCTTCAGAGCGTTCTGCTTCTCAGCAGCCTCTGCGGCGGTCTTGTTCTCTGCCATTACTTCGCCTCCTCTACATTCACGAGGTGCGGAACCGTGTTGAGCATTCCAACGGTCACGGCGTCAGCGGTACGGACAACGGTGTGTCCGATGCGCTTCAGGCCGAGGGACCGAAGAGTTGCCTTCTGGTTCTGCTTGGCGCCAATGACGCCCTTGATCTGGGTGATCTCCAACTTGGCGTCGGAGGGAGTCAGGTTCTTAGCCATGACTAAACACCTGCCTTCTGGTTCTGGAGCGCGCGCACCAGAGCAGCAGGAGCAACCTCGTCCAGCGGCAGGCCACGGCGGGCAGCCACGGAAGCGGGCTCTTCGAGCTGCTTCAGAGCGTCAACGGTCGCGTGAACGATGTTGATCGCGTTGGAGGAACCGAGCGACTTGGAGAGGATGTCGTGGATACCGACGCACTCCAGTACTGCACGGACCGGACCACCGGCGATAACACCGGTACCGGCGGAAGCCGGACGCAGCAGGACTACGCCTGCAGCAGCCTCACCCTGCACACGGTGCGGGATGGTGTTGCCAACGCGGGGAACGCGGAAGAAGGACTTCTTGGCCTCTTCAACGCCCTTTGCGATTGCAGCGGGAACTTCCTTGGCCTTGCCGTAGCCAACGCCAACCAGGCCGTTGCCGTCGCCGACGACCACAAGAGCGGTGAAGCTGAAGCGACGACCACCCTTGACGACCTTGGCAACGCGGTTGATGGTTACAACGCGCTCTACGAACTGGCTCTTCTCGGCTTCACGACCGCCATCGCGGCCACCACGGCCACCACGGTCGCCGCGGCCCTGGCCACGCTCGCCGCGCTCGCCACGACGTCCGCCGCGGCGGTCATCGGTAGCGGCAGCGGTCTCAGTTGCTTCAGCAGCTACAGCTTCAGTCACCTGAATGTCCTTTTCGTTATTTTCAACGGTCACAGTGCCAGCCCACCTTCGCGAGCACCGTCAGCGACGGCGGCGATGCGGCCGTGGTACTTGTTACCGCCACGGTCGAAGACAACAGCCTCAACGCCGGCAGCCTTGGCACGCTCTGCAACGAGCTCGCCAACGCGCTTTGCCTTGGCAGTCTTGTCGCCGTCGAATGCGCGCAGGTCAGCTTCCAGAGTGGAAGCGTAAGCCACGGTTACACCCTTGCTGTCATCGACAACCTGGACGAATACGTGACGCGCCGAACGGTTGACGACCAGACGAGGACGTACAGCCGTGCCGGTGATGCGCTTGCGGATACGAAGCTGGCGACGGCTGCGTGCAGCCGACTTACTCTTGTTCGTACGCTTCTTGTTAATTGCGATGGCCATGGTTTACTTACCAGCCTTTCCGACCTTGCGGCGGATGACTTCGCCGGCGTAACGGACACCCTTGCCCTTGTAGGGGTCAGGCTTGCGCAGCTTGCGAATGTTGGCAGCAACCTCGCCGACCTGCTGCTTATTGATACCCGCAACAGAGAGCTTGGTCGGACCCTCTACTACGAAGGTGATGCCTTCGGGTGCAGAGACGTTGACCGGGTGGCTGTAGCCCAGAGCGAACTCCAGGTCAGAACCCTTGGCCTGAACGCGGTAACCGGTACCGACGATTTCAAGCTTCTTCTCGTAGCCCTCGGTAACGCCCTGGATCATGTTGGCGATCAGGGTGCGGGTCAGGCCGTGCAGCGAACGCGAGTTGCGCTCGTCGTTCGGGCGGGTGACCGTGAGAGTGTTCTCTTCCAGGGAGACCTCGATCGGGCTGGCAACAGTGTGGCTCAGCTCGCCCTTGGAACCCTTGACGTTGATGACGGAGCCATCAACCTTGACCTCAACTCCGGCAGGAACGGTGATGGGGAGACGTCCAATACGTGACATTATTCTCTTCCTTTCCCGTTACCAGACGTACGCGAGGACTTCGCCGCCCACGCCCTTCTTACCGGCCTGCTTGTCAGTCAGGAGGCCGGAAGAGGTGGACAGGATTGCGATACCCAGGCCACCCAGCACGTGAGGCAGGTTGGTGGACTTCGCGTAAACGCGGAGACCAGGCTTGGAAATGCGGCGGACGCCAGCGATGGAACGCTCGCGGTTCGGACCGAACTTCAGGTCGAGGGTCAGCTTCTTGCCAACCTCGGCGTCTTCTTCCTTCCAGCCGGCAATGTAGCCTTCTGCCTTCAGGATGTCAGCAACGCGTGCCTTCAGCTTGCTGTACGGCATGGTCACGGTGTCGTGGTATGCCGAGTTTGCATTGCGCAGACGCGTAAGCATGTCTGCGACAGGATCTGTCATAGTCATTTGGGCTATAGCCCTTCCTCATAACGGTTTCCGCTGTGCTTGTCTCTTCCGAGTCAGCGCAGCCGGACCTGTTACGTAGTTAGTTTTCGGTCTTGAACGGGAAACCAAGCGCCTTGAGCAGCGCACGGCCTTCGTCGTCGGTCTTGGCAGTGGTGACGACCGTGATGTCCATACCGCGAACGCGGTCGATGGAGTCCTGGTCGATTTCGTGGAACATAACCTGCTCGGTCAGACCGAAGGTGTAGTTGCCGTTGCCATCGAACTGCTTGCCGTTGAGGCCGCGGAAGTCACGGATACGCGGCAGTGCCAGCGAAACCAGACGGTCCACGAATTCCCACATACGGTCGCCACGCAGAGTTGCGTGCGCACCGATCGGCATGCCTTCGCGCAGCTTGAACTGTGCGATCGACTTGCGGGCCTTGGTTACCTGCGGCTTCTGGCCGGTGATCAGGGTGAGGTCGCGGACAGCGCCGTCGATCAGCTTGGAGTCCTTTGCGGCATCTCCAACACCCATGTTCACAACAACCTTCACCAAGCGGGGAACCTGGTTCACGTTCACGTAGCTGAACTCGTCCTGCAGGGACTTCTTGATGGTCTCTGCGTACTTCGTCTTCAGACGCGGAACGATCTTCGTTTCGACGGTGGTCTCAGACAGTGTCTCACTCATCAGATGTCCTTCCCGGTGGCCTTGGACACGCGGATACGGACGGTCTTGGTAGCGCCGTCCTTCTCAACGGTGTCGAGACGGAAACCAACACGGGTCGGCTTCTTGGTCGACGGGTCAACCAAAGCAACGTTGGAAACGTGGATCGGAGCCTCAACGACCTCGATGCCACCGGTCTTGGTGCCGCGCTGCGACTGACCGACCTTGGTGTGCTTGGTGACGCGGTTGATTCCCTCTACCAACACGCGGTTGGTGTCCGGGAATACGCGCAGGACCTTGCCCTGCTTGCCGCGGTCGCCGCCGCGTTCCTGCTTGGCGCCGGTGATGACCTGAACGAGGTCACCCTTCTTGATCTTAGCCATGGACTAAAGCACCTCCGGGGCCAGCGAAACGATCTTCATGAACTTCTTGTCGCGAAGCTCACGACCAACCGGGCCGAAGATACGGGTACCGCGGGGGTCACCGTCGTTCTTCAGGATCACAGCTGCGTTTTCGTCAAACTTGATGTAGGAACCATCCGCACGGCGGCGTTCCTTCTTGGTACGGACGATGACCGCCTTAACGACGTCGCCCTTCTTTACGTTTCCGCCGGGGATAGCGTCCTTGACGGTAGCGACGATCACGTCGCCAATGCCTGCGTAGCGACGACCGGATCCACCGAGAACGCGAATGGTAAGGATTTCCTTAGCACCCGTGTTGTCGGCGACCTTGAGTCGCGACTCCTGCTGAATCAATTTTTACTCCTTGCGTCGCGCCGGTTCTCAGACCGAAATCATGCATACGGAATGAGCCTTGCGGAACGGTTGATCGGGGTGTCTCTTGACCTGCCTGGATTTTGCCAGAGCAGGCCTAAACGCCCGTGCCAAAAGCATCAGCTTCCCTTGCAGAAAACTCTGCGCGGGGCAGTATGCCGCGGCACGATTGTTTACGAGGTGGTGAATGACGCACACTTGGCGCCATACAAACTCAATATCCTAGCACGTAGCGGGCCCTTATCATAAACGGCCGGCAACGCGGAAGGGCCCGCATTCCGTAAGGAACGCGGACCCTTCCAATGAATCCCAACCGGGCGTGCCCGGCGTCGGATTTACTTGGCCTTTTCGAGGATCTCCACCAGGCGCCACCGCTTGGTAGCGGAGAGCGGGCGGGTCTCGGCGATGAGGACGAGGTCGCCGATGCCGGCGGTGTTCTCTTCGTCGTGAGCCTTGATCTTCGAGGTGCGGCGAATAACCTTGCCGTACAGAGCGTGCTTCACGCGGTCTTCAACCTGAACAACGATGGTCTTTTCCATCTTGTCAGAGACAACGTAGCCGCGACGCGTCTTACGGTAACCGCGCTGTTCAGCGCTGGCTGCTGCTTCCGTCACAGTTTCCTTCTCGCTCACTTGGAGTCCTCTCCAGCTTCAGCCTTGGCTTCGGCCTTCTTGGACTTCTTTTCTTCCTTGGCTTCCACAACCGGGGCGGCAACCTCGGCACGAATGCCCAGCTCGCGCTCACGGAGAACGGTGTAGATGCGTGCGATGTCCTTCTTTACCGCACGCAGGCGACCGTGGTTCTCCAGCTGACCGGTGGCGGACTGGAAACGCAGGTTGAACAGCTCTTCCTTGGACTTGCGGAGTTCTTCAACGAGACGCTCGTTGTCGAAACCGTCCAGCTGTGCGGGTGCGAGATCCTTCGACCCTACTGCCATTTCTATTCACCACCTTCGCGACGCACAATGCGTGCCTTCAACGGGAGCTTGTGGATTGCCAGGCGCAGTGCCTCGCGAGCTACCTCTTCATTGACACCGGAGAGTTCGAAGAGAACCCGGCCCGGCTTGACGTTTGCGACCCACCATTCCGGAGAACCCTTACCGGAACCCATGCGGGTTTCAGCAGGCTTCTTCGTCAGCGGACGGTCCGGGTAAATATTGATCCAGACCTTACCGCCACGCTTGATGTGGCGGGTCATCGCGATACGGGCGGACTCGATCTGACGGTTCGTCACGTATGCCGGGCTGAGGGCCTGGATACCGTACTCACCGAAGCTGACCTTGGTGCCACCCGTAGCAGCGCCGGAACGACCCGGGTGGTGCTGCTTACGGTGCTTGACTCGACGTGGGATAAGCATTTAAGCCTCTCCTCCTTCTGCTGCCGGAGCAGCAGCTTCAGCGGCCGGAGCCTCTGCAGCAACCGGTGCTGCTTCAGCGGCCGGGCGGTCGTTACGACGACGGCGGTCGCCACCCGGGCGGCCCGGGCGGTCTCCAGCGCGGCCACGGGACGGAGCAGCAGCTGCCTGCTGGGCCAGTTCCTTGGCGGTTACGTCACCCTTGTAGATCCAAACCTTCACACCGATACGGCCGAAGGTGGTCTTGGCTTCGTAGAAGCCGTAGTCGATGTTCGCGCGGAGGGTGTGCAGGGGCACACGGCCTTCGCGGTAGAACTCCGAGCGGGACATTTCTGCGCCACCCAGACGACCGGAGCAAGCAACACGGATACCCTTGGCACCCGCACGCTGTGCGGACTGCATGGCCTTCTTCATCGCACGGCGGAATGCCACGCGGGAAGTCAGCTGCTCAGCGATGCCCTGGGCAACAAGCTGTGCTTCCATCTCGGGGTTCTTGACCTCGAGGATGTTCAGCTGAACCTGCTTGCCAGTGAGCTTTTCGAGCTCGCCGCGGATGCGGTCTGCTTCGGCGCCGCGGCGGCCGATGACGATGCCCGGGCGTGCCGTGTGGATGTCCACGCGGACACGGTCACGGGTGCGCTCGATCTCGACCTTGGCGATGCCGGCGCGCTCCATGCCAGTGGACATGAGCTGACGGATCTTGATGTCCTCGCGGACGAAGTCCTTGTAGCGCTGTCCCGGCTTGTTGCTGTCAGCAAACCAGTGCGAAACGTGGTCGGTGGTGATGCCGAGTCGGAACCCGTGCGGGTTTACTTTCTGTCCCACTTAGCGAGCCTCCTCTTTCTCCGGGGTTGCGACGACCACGGTGATGTGGCTGGTCCGCTTCCTAATGCGGTAGGCGCGGCCTTGGGCACGCGGCTGGAACCGCTTCATGGTCGGGCCTTCATCAACGAATGCTTCGCTGATGAACAGGTCGCTTTCGTCGAATGCAACGCCGTCACGGTCCGCGAGGACACGTGCGTTGGCCATTGCCGACTGAAGTACCTTGAATACCGGCTCCGAAGCTGCCTGGGGGGCAAACTTCAGAATTGCCAGAGCCTCATTCGCTTGCTTACCACGAACAAGGTTGACGACGCGCCGGGCCTTCATAGGCGTTACGCGGATGTGACGCGCAATAGCCTTGGCTTCCATTGCTTTCCTTCTCTCGTCTAAGACGTAAGGTCAGGCGCCTTAGCGGCGCTTGCCCTTACGGTCGTCCTTAACATGGCCGCGGAATGTCCGCGTGGGAGCGAATTCGCCGAGCTTGTGCCCGACCATCGACTCAGTGACAAACACCGGGATGTGCTTGCGTCCGTCGTGTACGGCGATCGTGTGCCCAAGCATGTCGGGGATGATCATCGAACGGCGGGACCAGGTCTTGATGACGTTCTTGGTGCCCTTATCGTTTTCCCGTGCGACCTTCACAAAGAGGTGCTGGTCAACGAAAGGACCTTTTTTCAGGCTGCGTGGCATGTGTCCAGGCTCCTATCGCTTGTTCTTGCCAGTACGGCGGCGACGAACAATAAGCTTGTCGCTCTCTTTGTTCGGACGGCGGGTACGGCCCTCGGGCTTGCCCTTCGGGTTAACCGGGTGACGTCCACCGGAAGTCTTACCTTCACCACCACCGTGCGGGTGGTCAACCGGGTTCATGGCTACACCACGGACAGTCGGGCGAACGCCCTTCCAGCGCATACGGCCGGCCTTGCCCCAGTTGATGTTCGACTGCTCGGCGTTGCCGACCTCGCCGACGGTTGCGCGGCAGCGCACGTCAACGTTGCGGATTTCACCGGAGGGCAGACGCAGCTGGGCGAAACGGCCTTCCTTGGCGACAAGCTGAACCGAAGCACCTGCGGAACGGGCCATCTTGGCGCCGCCACCCGGACGCAGTTCAACTGCGTGGATAACGGTACCAACCGGGATGTTGCGCAGCGGCAGGTTGTTGCCCGGCTTGATGTCAGCGTCGGGGCCAGCCTCGACGAAGTCACCCTGGGACAGCTTGTTCGGAGCGATGATGTAACGCTTGGTGCCATCAACGTAGTGCAGGAGTGCGATGCGAGCCGTACGGTTCGGGTCGTACTCGATTTCGGCAACGCGGGCGTTGATGCCGTCCTTGTCGTGACGACGGAAGTCGATCAGACGGTACTGGCGCTTGTGCCCACCACCCTTGTGACGGGTGGTGATCTTACCGGAGTTGTTACGGCCGCCAGTCTTGTGCAGCGGACGCAGCAACGACTTTTCCGGAGTCGATCGCGTGATTTCAGCGAAGTCGGCTACGCTCGAGCCACGACGGCCCGGGGTAGTCGGCTTGTATTTACGGATTCCCATAATTTATTTCCTCGTTAAAGTGGTCTCCGCTACGCGAGCGGACCGCCGAAGATGTCGATTGTGCCTTCTTTGAGGGTGACAATTGCACGCTTGGTGCTCTTGCGCTGTCCCCAGCCGAATTTGGTGCGCTTGCGCTTACCGGCACGGTTGATGGTGTTGATCGAGTCGACCTTGACGGAGAAAATCTTCTCCACGGCCAGCTTGATCTCGGTCTTGTTCGAGCGAGGGTCCACCAGGAAGGTGTACTTGCCTTCGTCGATCAGACCGTAGCTCTTTTCCGACACGACGGGTGCAAGCACGACGTCGCGCGGGTCCTTGATGGTGGTTACGCTCACTTGGAGGCCTCCTCGTTCTTTGCCTTGTCAGCGACGAAAGCCTCGAAAGCAGCCTTGGTGAAGACCACGTCGTCAGAGACCAGCACGTCGTAGGTGTTCAGCTGGTCTGCGTACAGAACGTGAACATCTTCGAGGTTGCGCACGGACAGTGCAGCAACATCGTTGGCGCGCTCGATCACAACGAGCAGGTTCTTGCGCTCGGAAACTGCGCGCAGCGAAGCCAGTGCTTCCTTGGCGGACGGCTTGGAGCCGGCTACCAGTTCAGCAATGACGTGGATGCGGCCGTTACGGGCGCGGTCAGACAGGGCGCCGCGGAGTGCAGCAGCCTTCATCTTCTTGGGGGTGCGCTGGCTGTAGTCACGCGGAGTCGGTCCGTGGACAACGCCACCGCCGGTCATGTGAGGAGCACGGATTGAACCCTGACGGGCGCGGCCGGTGCCCTTCTGCTTGAACGGCTTGCGACCAGCACCGGAAACCTCGGCGCGGGTCTTGGTCTTGTGGGTACCCTGGCGGGCAGCAGCGAGCTGTGCGACGACGACCTGGTGCAGCAGCGGCACGTTGGTCTGGACGTCGAAGATCTCTGCAGGCAGGTCTACCTTGACAGTGCTAGTCATTTAACTAGGCTCCCTTCACGGCGGTGCGTACGAGTACGACCTGTCCGCGGGCGCCGGGAACGGCACCCTTGATGAGGAGCAGCGACTTCTCAACGTCAACAGCGTGGACCGTGAGGTTCAGCGTGGTGTGACGCTCGGCGCCCATGCGGCCGGCCATTTTCAGACCCTTGAAGACGCGGCTCGGGGTGGATGCGCCACCGATGGAGCCAGGCTTACGGTGGTTCTTGTGGGCACCGTGGGAAGCGCCAACGCCGTGGAAGCCGTGACGCTTCATAACACCGGCAAAGCCCTTACCCTTGGAGGTGCCGACGACGTCGATCTTCTGGCCGGCTTCGAAGATCTCAACAGAGAGCTCCTGGCCCAGCTCGTAGGAAGCGGCGTCTGCGGTACGCAGTTCGACAACGTGGCGGCGAGGCGTCACGCCTGCCTTTTCAAAGTGACCAGCCAGCGGCTTGGTGACCTTGCGGGGGTCGATCTGGCCGTAGCCGATCTGGACGGCGACGTAGCCATCGACATCTGCGTTGCGCAGCTGCGTGATGACGTTGGAGTCAGCCTGGACGACAGTTACCGGAATGAGCTTGTTGTTCTCGTCCCAGACCTGGGTCATGCCGAGCTTCGTGCCCAGCAGGCCCTTTACGTTACGGGTTGCGGTCATAGTCTCTCAGCACCTCCCTAGAGCTTGATTTCGATGTTCACGTCGGCCGGCAGGTCGAGACGCATAAGCGAGTCAACAGCCTTCGGCGTGGGGTCGATGATGTCGATCAGACGCTTGTGAGTACGCATTTCGAAGTGCTCACGGCTGTCCTTGTACTTGTGCGGAGAGCGAATAACGCAGTACACGTTCTTCTCCGTCGGAAGCGGCACGGGGCCGACTACCGTTGCGCCTGCGCGCGTGACCGTCTCAACGATCTTCCGCGCTGAAACATCAATGACCTCGTGGTCATATGACTTCAGCCGGATGCGGATTTTTTGTCCCGCCATGTCGCCTGACTCTCTTTCAGCTAGTGCTGCTCTAGTTAGGGCTGCTCTGTTTACTTACCTGTTTTTGTGGCCGCCGAAGCGTTTGAGGTTGTACCACCACTCGCCGCACAAGCTGAATCCGGATCAATCCGGGTTCCTCAACCTGCCGGCGCACCGACCCCCGCGGTCGGGCGTGTCGCGATTTTCACGCAAACTCGACCGCATTCCATGGGGTTCAGGGTTATGTTTGGGCTTCAGCCTGGACCCTGACACCCGGCATTATCCGGATCGGGACACGAAGAAGCGCTTGAACAACTCATCCAGTATGCCGGAAATAAAGGGCAATGGCCAATCGGCTCCCACAGGGCCATTGCCACGACTGCCAACTGCTGTGGATGATAGGGGCATGACCGCCCAGGATAAGGGTTCCGTGGAAGATCTGGCAGCACGACTGCGCCCGGGATTCACGCTGGGTGTCGCGGCGGCCGCATTCCAGATAGAGGGTTCACTTACCGCTGACGGGCGCGGTCCGTCAGGATGGGACGCGTTCGCCGAAAAGCCTGGAACAATCGTCGACGGCGGCTCCCCCACCATTGCGTGCGACCATTACAACCGCGCCGACGAGGATATCGGCCTGATGCAGGAGTTGGGCGTCGACTCCTACCGCTTCTCGATTTCCTGGCCGCGGATCCAACCCGGCGGCAAGGGTTCCATCAACCAACGCGGACTGGACTTCTATGACCGCCTGATCGACAAACTGCTCGCCGCAGGCATCTCCCCCATGGCCACGCTGTTCCATTGGGACACGCCTCTGGAATTGGAGCACACGGGCGGTTGGATGAATCGGGACACAGCTGAGCGCTTTGCCGTCTACAGTGCCGCAGCAGCGGACCGCTTCGGCGATCGTGTGGCACATTGGGTGACCCTGAACGAACCCGTTTCCGTCACGCTGCAAGGCTACGCCCTGGGCGTCCATGCTCCCGGCCGGCATTTGTTGTTCGACGCCCTTCCGGCTGCACACCATCAACTGCTGGGCCATGGCCTGGCGGTACAGGCCCTGCGCTCCGCCGGGGTCAAGGGACAGGTGGGAGTGTCCAATATGCACTCCCCTGTACAGCCAGCCAGCAACAAGCTGTCGGACCGCATGATGGCCCAAGCCTTCGACCTGATCCTCAACCGGGTCTATGCGGACGCCATACTCCTGGGCCAATACCCCAAACCACCCCTGCCTTTGAAACCTTGGTTCCGTTCCTTGGGGGCGGTCAAGAGCGGTGATCTGGAAACGATCAGCCAGCCCTTGGACTTCTACGGGCTTAACTACTACTACCCGGTGAAGGTTGCCTCAGGACGCGGGCCTGCGGAGATTCCCACAGGATCGGCATCGGACATGGCCAATGTCCCGTTCCATCTGGCGCCATACCAAGAGTACGAGACCACCGGATTTGGGTGGCCCGTGGCGCCGGAGCATTTGGCCATCCTGCTCAGGGAGATGAAGGACCGCTACGGTGACGCGCTGCCACCGTTGTACATCACCGAGGGCGGCGCCAGCTTCCCCGAACCACCCCGGGTTGATGGGCCGCTGCAGGACACCAACCGGATCACGTACATCGCGGATCACCTCGGCCACGCCCTGACGGCCACCGGGCCGGGCGGCTTGGCAGAGGACGTCAAGCTGCTGGGTTACTACGTGTGGACACTCTTGGACAACTTCGAATGGGCAGCCGGATACTCACAGCGTTTTGGGCTGGTCCACGTTGATTTCGGCACCTTGGAGCGGACTCCGAAGGACTCGTTCTACTGGTACCGCGCGTTGGGGCGCGCCCGCCGGCACGAACCTTAGATACTCACGTGGCTTAGGGGATCACGCGCGGACGCCACCATCGAAATAGCGCGTCAGGGTTAAAACCCTATTTGCCCTTGTTGGCGCGGTTGATTCGCTTGGCGCGGCTGATCTCGTTCCGGAAGTACTTCCGGCCCCACAGGACCCCGCCGCCGATCGCTGCCACGACTGCCAGGAATATCACGAATTCCATGCTGCCCTCCTCTCGCTAGACTGCAACAATATCGGATTCAGACACAGGCTAGGCCGCTGGCCTGTTATCGTCATCCGGGCCCTGGGCCGGCTGCACCATTGGTTTGCTCCGGTTCAGTCGCCAGACCGCCAACCCAATAAGAGCGAGCGCGACGAGCGCCAGCATCGCGAAGGCATACGAAAGCATGGCCCACATGACGCTCAGTGCCACTCCAGCTGCGCCCCACCAGACAAACATCCGTTCTGCAAGGACCAATCCGGCCACCAGCAGCAGTGCATGCGCTACGAGGACGTATAGCTGCTGCGCAGGAGTCCCGGCAATGATCGTTCCCAGGGAGCTCAGCGAAAGGACGCCGGCGGCGAACCCAAGGCGCAGCGTTGCCCCGGGTCGCTGCCCACGGAAATAGCACACTGCTGGGAAAACAACGCCCAGCGCTACATAGCACTGTGCCATCCAGAACCAGTCCGGCCTGGTACCTCCCACAAACCACAGAGCCCGCTGAAAGCATGCCACCACCATGACTGCACCAAGTTCGCTGAGCAGGACCTTTCCCCGTGGCGCCTCGCGGACCATCAAAGCCACGGCGCCGATCGTCAAGGCCGCTCCGGCGAGCGAGGTCTCGTCACGCCCCAGGCCCACAGCCGCCGTAGCTGCCATGCCAAGCCCGGCAGTGGCGGCGAGTGAATAGCTCCGCCATGGCTGGCTGTGGACAGTCGGCCCGCCAAGCAGCCGGATGCCGTACATGACCGCTGCGCTACCGGCGGCGCCAAGAAGCCAGGGAAGGAATGCCTGCCAGATGCCACCTTCCGGAGTGCTCGTCAGGCCGTCGACGGCGGTTACCGCGCCAACCAGCGCGGTGGGCGCTGCTCCGGCGTAGAGCGCTGGCCACTGTTCGATGTGCGACGCGGCAAACAACACCACCGCCAGGACGAGCACCGCCAACCCCGTCAGAAGGCGTGACGTATCGATGGCCAAGACTCCACCGGCTCCGGTGAACACTACGGCCGACGTCAGCCAGAACCACCGATTTGCCAGCCCTCCGACGTTCGGCATCCGGCCCGCAGCCATCCGTCCCCCGTCTGCGGCCATCCGTCCCTGGTCCGCGGCCATCCGTCCCCCGTCTGCAGCCATCCTTCGCCGTGCGGTGGCCATCGGCATCAGTGAGGCCACGGCGAAGCCGAGAAGTACCAGTGGCACTTGGGAACTATCCAACAACGGCGAGTGGAGCCAACTGCCCGGCGGAAATACCAACGCCGGCCCTGCGGAAACCACCAGCGCAACAGTCCCGGCAAGGCCGATGAACTGCGCGCCCCGGGCAGCAAAGTACCGCGACGCAATGGCGGCTGAAACCAGCACGAGGACCAACTCCAGCATGACCACCCAACGGCCACCGTCGTCGTAATTTCCCGCCACCACATGCGTCAGCGGCAGCAGCAGCTGGGCACCAAGCGTGATCCAGACAATGACCTGCTGAAACGGGATCTCCATCAATCGTCTGCGAAGGAACCACCGCACGGCATGCTGCAGGACGAGGACCAGCGCCAACGCAACCGAGACTGCGGCCGGCGAATTGGTAACGTCGGCCACCAACAGCACTGCGAGGGCCGCCGAGAGGAGACGAGTGGCAGCAAAGTAGATGCCCCGGGGGATCCGCTCGCGCACGTTGAAGGTCATGAATCCGCCGTAGGCCACAAAGATGCCACAGAGAATCTCGGCGTCGCGGACATGGCCACCGCGAAGAACAAGCAGCAACACCAGGGCGGCCGGAGCGAAAATCCATGCCGCCTTGTGCCGGCGGAGCACAACGCTGGTTCCGGCAGCGGCCAGTGCTGTCATGGCTGCCGCCACGCCGGGCTGCCAGGACTCACGTGGAATCATCCCAGTCAGCCCTGAGCCCACAACGAGGACAGTTGCGGCGGCGGTCATCGTCAGCAGCAAGATGCCGGCATCCACCACGCATGCCAGCGGGAACCGCCGTCGACGGGCAGACAGCAGCGGAAAAATCAGTTGAAGGCCCACCACAGCAAGGACGACGAATGCGGTGCTGGTTCGTTCGCCTCCCCAAAGGAAGTCAGCTCCGTGCCCCGCGGCGTCACCATACGCCGAGGCCGCAAGCAGGGTAGCGGCAGCACGGGCCAGCCACCAATAGGATGCCCGGTGGAGGGTGGACCGAATGCGAAAAGCGCTGGCACAGAAGTACAGGACGATCGACAAGAGCACCAAATTGCCCATCATCCGGGACACCCCGGCGGCGGCAACCAGCCCGGCAAAGACGGTGGCAAGCGGCGCGAGGAACTCCCCTGCCGTCGCCCGCCAAGGGCCACCGGCAGTACTACGGGGGAACATCAGCCAGCCCGAGGCCAGGCCTGCAATGACCACAACCACGACGCCGGTCACCAGTGTCGGGTGACCGGGCGCTGTGGTGACTCCGAACCTCTCAACGGCAGCAAGCACAACAAGGCCCAAGGCTGCGCCACCGGCAAATCCCGCAGCTGAAAAATGCGGGGCAAGTGTGCAGACGCCGGCACGCGTCAATGCGGCACTGAGCAACTCCTGCGCCGCCGCTGCCACAACGAGGGCCAAGACCACCAGGGAGAGCCTGTCGGGTCCAGCCGCGACGACGGCAGCCACGACCGCCGGCGCAGCCAACGTCACGGCCAGCCGACCCGCCAGGACAAACACGTGGCGCAGCGAACCCGGACGGACCAACGCCCGCAGGAACCAGTAACCGGCCACTGCACACAGCAGCGCTGCATCGGTCCACGCCTCCAGAACCACAGCAAAAGGCACGGCTGCACCGAGGACGGCAACCGGCGCCCATTCGGCACCATCGCCCAGTTTCCACGCCAGCGCCAACGCCGTAGCCAGGCCGATGAACAACGGCAACTGGAGCGGAACCTCCGAGGAGCCCAATGCCAGGATCACCGTGAGCGCAATGACGGCCACCAATTGCAAGCCAAAGCAACAAACGGCATCGGCCCACCACAGTAGGCCCTCGCCCGTGCGGCTCCCCTGACTCTTGGAGCCTGCGTTTCCCCTCAGACCTTCAGGTATCAGGCGCCGTAGGAACGGGGCACTCACCGCAACACCGAGCGACTGCACTCCCAGGCAGACCACGGCCGCAAGCAACATCTGGCTGGCGTCGCCGGAAGCATCCCAGGCAAACCCAAGAGTCGCCAGCGTGAACGCCGCCCGCGCACCGTAGAAGTACTCCAGCCGGTATCCAGCCTTCGGAACTCCAGCCATCACGGCAAGGTAGAGCCCGCACATCACCATCACCAGGGGGTACTCACCCTTGGAAAGGAACTGCGGCGTCAAGGTCACTGCCAGCCCCACGAACGGAACAACGAACGGGTGCAGTGTCACCAGTGGGCGCACATAAACCGGTGGCAACCATCTGGGACGGAGCAGCGCGGCCAGCGTGAGCACGATCGCAACGCCAATCAGGGACGTGAAGTACCAGACCAGCGCTCCCCCAAGCATCGACACCCCGGACCACGCTGTGGACACCACGAAACTAAGGGAGAGAAATGCCAGCACTTTGCTGTCCAGCCGAACGGCAGCAGCAACATAAGCAGCGGTTCCCACCAAGGACGTCACGAGCCACGCAGCAGGTCCTTGGTGGAGTACGAAGTTGTACATGGCCAGCCCCGTCACCGGAATCAGGGCAAGGCCTGTTCCAGCGAACGCCACGGCGGCAGGGCGCAGGCGCGGGACGCGCGCATGCAGGACAAGGCCGCAACCGTAGAACAGCGTGGTGACGAACCAGATTGCCACGAATCTCAGCAACTCAGGAAGGCTGGTCCCGACGAACAGTGCACCAGCTGCAACGAGCAGAAGACTCGCTACGTACAGGGTGATGTTGATGTTCTGCCTGTCCCGCTTATCCTTGCGGGCAGCCGCCTGTTCTGGCGTCTCCGGCGGCATGTGTGTTTGCCCGGGCATGCTCGTTGGCATCGGACGGCTCACCGGGGCAGGGAAACCTACCGGCTGTGCCTGGCTTCGTGGCTGAACATGCGGCGACCGCCGTGGTGCTGCCACTGGTGCATTCGCCGGTGCTGGCTTTCTGGCCGGAGCCGGCAGACTCGGCGGCACCGCGACAGCCACACCCAGCGCCTGCGCATGCGCATCCCGCCAGCCAGCCAGATGGCCGGCGAGATACCCCGCATGGTATGTGCCGGGGTCGTAGGTATTGATTTTGGCACCCGCAACGCCAAGGCCACTCGCGTTGGTGCCCAGGTGTTGGCCCGTCACTTCCCTGCGGCCCCGCGCCACACCAATCGCGTAGCCGCCGACGCCTGTGGCGGCAAGAAACGCCAGAACAAGCAACGTGGTGATGAATCCCTGCATGGCAACTCCTGTCACGATGCCGGGCGCGCAAACCCACGGCATTAATCCATTCGATAGATTAATCATAGCAAAGAAGAACCCCAGCGCCGAAGCGATGGGGTTCTTCTTTGGCTGCCTACCGGTCGGGCCGGATGGCTGCCGATCTACAAGTAGAAACTACTTGATGATCTTGGTAACACGTCCCGAACCAACGGTGCGGCCGCCTTCGCGGATAGCGAAGCCGAGGCCCTCTTCCATGGCGATGGGCTGGATGAGCTCAACGGTCATCTCAGTGTTGTCGCCGGGCATAACCATTTCCGTGCCTTCCGGCAGGGTGATAACGCCGGTTACGTCCGTGGTACGGAAGTAGAACTGCGGGCGGTAGTTCGAGTAGAACGGGTTGTGACGTCCGCCTTCGTCCTTGGAAAGGATGTAGACGTTAGCCTCGAAGTCGGTGTGCGGGGTGATGGAACCCGGCTTGACGACAACCTGGCCACGCTCGACGTCGTCGCGCTTCAGACCGCGGAGCAGGAGGCCACAGTTCTCGCCGGCCCATGCTTCGTCGAGCTGCTTGTGGAACATCTCGATACCGGTAACCGTGGTCTTCTGGACCGGGCGGATACCGACGATCTCAACCTCAGAGTTGATGGCGAGCGTGCCACGCTCGGCGCGGCCCGTAACAACGGTGCCACGACCGGTGATCGTGAAGACGTCTTCGATCGGCATCAGGAACGGCTTGTCGCGGTCACGTACGGGGTCCGGAACGGACTCGTCGACAGCTGCCATCAGGTCCTGGACGGACTTGACCCAAACCGGGTCGCCTTCCAGAGCCTTGAGACCGGAAACGCGAACAACCGGAGCTTCATCGCCATCGAAGCCCTGCGAGCTCAGGAGCTCACGAACTTCCATTTCGACGAGGTCGAGGAGTTCTTCGTCATCAACCATGTCCGACTTGTTCAGTGCGACCAGCAGGTAGGGAACACCAACCTGGCGGGCGAGCAGAACGTGCTCACGGGTCTGGGCCATCGGACCATCGGTTGCAGCAACCACGAGGATTGCGCCGTCCATCTGGGCAGCACCGGTGATCATGTTCTTGATGTAGTCAGCGTGACCCGGGGCGTCTACGTGTGCGTAGTGACGCTTTTCGGTCTGGTACTCCACGTGGGAGATGTTGATGGTAATACCGCGCTGGCGCTCTTCCGGAGCAGAGTCAATGGACGCGAAGTCGCGCTGCTCGTTGATGTCCGGGTACTGGTCGTACAGCACCTTGGAAATGGCGGCAGTCAGCGTCGTCTTACCGTGGTCAACGTGACCGATGGTGCCGATGTTGACGTGCGGCTTAGTCCGCTCGAACTTTGCCTTTGCCACAGGTTCCTCCTAGAACGATTTCAAGTAACGTGCTCCTCGGCCGCGCTTTTCGCGGCAGAAACTCTTGCAAGTGTACTTGGGGGCTTTGGTTTTGGTGAAATTGCAGATTCAGGAACCGATCTTAGTCCCTAGAGCCTGTTTGCGCAGGGGCCGGGTCGCGGCTAATGCCGCAACCCAACCTCATGCGCTAAGATGCCTTCCCGGAATCGGAATTGCATCCGTTACCGGGAGATTACTCGCCGCGGGTCTTCTGGATGATCTCGTCGGCTACTGCCTTCGGGACCTCCGCGTAGCTGTTGAACGTCATGGAGTACACAGCGCGGCCCTGGGTCTTTGAACGCAGGTCGCCAATGTAACCGAACATGCCGGACAGCGGAACGTGTGCACGGATAACCTTCACACCTGCTGCGTCCTCCATGGACTGCATCTGGCCACGGCGGGCGTTCAGGTCACCAATAACATCACCCATGTATTCCTCGGGTGTGCGGACCTCAACATCCATCAGCGGTTCAAGCAGAACAGGGTTCGCCTTGCGTGCAGCTTCCTTGAAAGCCATACGGCCGGCGATCTTGAACGCCATTTCCGAGGAGTCAACATCGTGGGACGCGCCGTCAATCAGCGTGGCCTTGATGCCAACAACCGGGTAACCGGCCAGGACGCCGTCGTTCAGCGCATCCTGGATACCAGCGTCAACGGACGGGATGTATTCACGCGGAACGCGGCCACCAGTGACCTTGTTCACGAACTCGTACATCTCGCCATCGGTGGTGTCCATCGGCTCGATCGCGATCTGGATCTTTGCGAACTGGCCCGAACCACCGGTCTGCTTCTTGTGCGTGTAGTCAAGACGCTCAACGGTGCGCTTGATGGTTTCGCGGTATGCAACCTGCGGCTTGCCGACGTTTGCCTCGACCTTGAATTCGCGGCGCATGCGGTCCACCAGGATGTCCAGGTGAAGCTCGCCCATGCCGGCGATGATGGTCTGGCCCGTGTCTTCGTTGAGGGAGACCTGGAAGGTCGGGTCCTCAGCGGAGAGCTTCTGGATAGCCGTGGAGAGCTTTTCCTGGTCACCCTTGGTGTTGGGCTCGATGGCAACGGAGATAACCGGTGCCGGGAAGCTCATCGACTCAAGAACGATCTGGTTGTTGGCATCGCACAGGGTGTCGCCCGTGGTGGTGTCCTTCAGACCGATGGCTGCGTAGATGTGGCCGGCGGTAGCGCCCTCAACGGGCATTTCCTTGTTGGCGTGCATCTGGAACAGCTTGCCGATGCGCTCCTTCTTGCCCTTGGTGGAGTTGACCACCTGGGCGCCTGCTTCCACGTGACCGGAGTACACGCGGATGAAGGTCAGCTGACCGAAGAACGGGTGCGCTGCAATCTTGAAGGCAAGAGCGGAGAACGGCTCGTCTGCGGAAGGCTGACGAGTGAGTTCCTTCTCTTCGTCGCGAGGATCGTGACCGATCATCGGGGGGACGTCGAGCGGGTTCGGCAGGAAGTCAACAACAGCGTCCAACATCGGCTGCACACCGCGGTTCTTGAAGGCAGAGCCACACAGAACCGGGTAGAGCTCGGAGTTGATCGTCATCTTGCGGATGCCGGCCTTGAGTTCCTCAAGGGTGAGTTCTTCACCTTCGAGGTACTTCTCCATGAGTTCCTCGGAAGCCTCGGCAACAGTCTCAACGAGCTGTGCGCGGTATTCCTCAGCCTTGGCCTGAAGATCCGCGGGGATCTCCTGAACCTCGTACTTGGCACCCATGGTGACGTCACCCTTGGCATCGCCCGGCCACACCAGTGCGCGCATCTCAAGGAGATCCACGACGCCGACGAAGTCGTTCTCAGCACCGATAGGCAGCTGGAGAACCAGCGGCTTGGCACCGAGACGGCTGATGATGGTGTCTACCGTGAAGTAGAAGTCTGCACCGAGCTTGTCCATCTTGTTGACGAAGCAGATGCGGGGAACGTTGTACTTGTCAGCCTGGCGCCAAACAGTCTCGGACTGCGGCTCCACGCCTTCCTTGCCGTCGAAGACAGCAACTGCACCGTCGAGGACGCGCAAGGAGCGCTCTACCTCAACGGTGAAGTCAACGTGACCCGGGGTGTCGATGATGTTGATCTGGTTCTTGTCCCAGAAGCAAGTCACGGCGGCAGACGTGATGGTGATGCCGCGTTCCTTTTCCTGTTCCATCCAGTCAGTCGTCGAAGCGCCGTCGTGCGTTTCGCCGATTTTGTGGTTCACACCCGTGTAGAACAGGATGCGCTCGGTAGTGGTGGTCTTGCCGGCATCGATGTGCGCCATGATGCCGATATTGCGGACCTTGTTAAGGTCGGTAAGCACGTCCTGTGCCACGGGGTCTCCCTTTCGGATGGACTACGCGTTCGCCGCCGGCTCGTTGAGCCGGCGGCGTCCGGAAGTTTTACCAGCGGTAGTGTGCGAAGGCCTTGTTGGACTCGGCCATCTTGTGGGTGTCTTCGCGACGCTTGACAGCGGCACCGAGACCGTTGGATGCATCCAGGATTTCGTTCTGGAGGCGCTCGGTCATCGTCTTCTCGCGGCGGGCCTTGGAGTAGCCCACGAGCCAACGCAGAGCGAGGGCGGTGGAGCGACCCGGCTTGACCTCAACCGGAACCTGGTAGGTGGCGCCACCGACACGGCGGGAGCGGACCTCAAGGGAAGGCTTGACGTTGTCCATGGCCTTCTTGAGGGCGGCAACGGGGTCGCCGCCGGACTTGGCACGTGCACCTTCGAGTGCACCGTAAACGATGCGCTCTGCGGTGGACTTCTTGCCGTCAATGAGAACCTTGTTGATCAGCTGCGTGACCAACGGGGAACCGTAAACGGGATCGGAAACTAGCGGCCGCTTCGGGGCCGGACCCTTGCGAGGCATATTACTTCTTCTCCATCTTTGCGCCGTAACGGCTGCGAGCCTGCTTGCGGTTCTTAACACCCTGGGTATCAAGTGCGCCGCGGACGATCTTGTAGCGGACACCCGGAAGGTCCTTCACACGACCACCACGGACAAGCACGATGGAGTGCTCCTGGAGGTTGTGGCCAACACCGGGGATGTAGGCGGTAACTTCTACGCCACCATTGAGGCGCACACGTGCGACCTTACGCAGAGCCGAGTTCGGCTTCTTCGGGGTGGTGGTGTAAACGCGGGTGCAAACACCGCGGCGCATCGGGCTGCCCTTCAGCGCGGGAGCCTTGGTCTTGGAGACCTTCGGCGTGCGGCCCTTGCGGACCAGCTGGTTAATCGTAGGCACTTTCGTGTTCTCCGTTGTTTGATCTCTGCCCCCACACACAGGCGCCAGCCTATGTAAACGTGGGAACTTTGGCGTTGCTCATGCGGCCGGCCGAAACATCCGGTAGGCGTGCAAAAGTGCGGCATTCGTTGCGCATGTTGCCCGCAACCCGGAAACAGGCTCCCACCCAGCATCATGAGAACAAAACCAAAATGATGCTGCGGCGGCCTTCATCCACTGCCACACAGAACAATTACCAAAATTCTAGCACGGCTTGATCTGCAGCCTTAATCGGGTGTATGGAGGACGACGGCGGCAGGCGGGTCCCGCCGTCGTCCTCCACTCCCCCGCTCGCCGGGCGGAAGACGCGGTTAACGGGTCAGGCCCCGCACTCAAGAGTGCGGGGCCTGACCGTCAAAGAGCCAACTGCCGCTTTAGCGGAAGTCGTTGCCGAGATCGTAGTCATCCAGCGGGATGGCGTGGAACTCAGGAGCTCCGTCGCCGCCCAAGGCGTCGTACGAGAAGTCGGTGAAAGCGCTGGGGCCCGTGAACAGGCTGGCCTTTGCTTCCTCAGTCGGCTCAACCGTGACCTCGGTGTAACGGGGCAGACCCGTACCGGCCGGGATGAGCTTACCGATGATGACGTTCTCCTTGAGGCCAAGCAGAGGATCGCTCTTGCCTTCCATGGCCGCCTGCGTCAGGACGCGGGTGGTCTCCTGGAAGGAAGCTGCCGACAGCCAGGACTCGGTGGCCAAGGACGCCTTGGTGATACCCATGAGTTCCGGACGGCCCGATGCCGGGGACTTGCCCTCGGACACGACGCGGCGGTTCTCTTCCTCGAAGCGCGAACGCTCGGCCAGCTCACCGGGGAGCAGGTCGGAGTCGCCGGATTCGATGACGGTCACGCGACGCAGCATCTGGCGGACGATAACCTCGACGTGCTTGTCGTGGATACCAATACCCTGGCTGCGGTAAACGCCCTGGACCTCGTCCACAAGGAACTTCTGTGCGGCACGCGGACCCATGATGCGCAGAACCTGCTTCGGGTCCACCGGACCGTTGATCAGCTTCTGGCCGACGCTGACGTGCTCGCCGTCCTCGATGAGGAGGCGGGAACGGCGCAGAACCGGGTAGGCAATCTCTTCGGAACCATCGTCCGGAGTGATGACCAGGCGCATCTGGCGCTCGGACTCTTCGATGGTGATGCGGCCGGCTGCTTCAGCAATCGGTGCAACACCCTTCGGAGTACGGGCTTCGAACAGTTCCTGGATACGGGGCAGACCCTGGGTGATGTCGTCGCCACCACTGGCCGAGACAGCACCACCGGTGTGGAACGTACGCATGGTCAGCTGGGTACCGGGTTCACCGATGGACTGCGCGGCGATGATGCCGACAGCCTCGCCGATGTCCACGGTCTTGCCGGTGGCCAGCGAACGGCCGTAGCAGAGTGCACAGGTACCGACCTTGGACTCACAGGTGAGTACGGAGCGGACCTTGACCTCGGTGATGCCTGCAGCCAGCAGCTGGTCGATAACGACGTCGCCGCAGTCGGTGCCGCCGGCAGCCAGGACGTTGCCCTGGGCATCGACGACGTCGACAGCCAGCGTACGTGCGTAGGCGCTGTTCTCGACGTTCTCGTCCAGGACGAGCTCACCGTTGGAATCCGGCACAGCGATCGGCGTGAGCAGACCGCGCTCGGTACCGCAGTCCTCTTCGCGGACAATGACGTCCTGCGAAACGTCCACCAGACGACGGGTCAGGTAACCCGAGTTGGCGGTACGGAGAGCGGTATCGGCCAGACCCTTACGGGCACCGTGCGTGGCGATGAAGTATTCCAGCACCGACAGGCCCTCGCGGTACGAGGACTTGATCGGACGCGGGATGATCTCACCCTTCGGGTTGGCCACAAGACCACGGATACCCGCGATCTGGCGGACCTGCATCCAGTTACCACGTGCACCGGAGGACACCATGCGGTTGATGGTGTTCATCGGGGACAGGCTGTCACGCATCGCCTGGGCGATTTCGTTGGTGGCCTTGTTCCAGATCTCGATCAGTTCCTGGCGACGCTCGTCGTCGTCGATCAGGCCCTTGTCGTACTGGCCCTGGATCTTGGCAGCCATGGTCTCGTAACCGGCCAGGATGGCCGGCTTGGAGGTAGGCACCTCGATGTCGGAGATAGCCACGGTGACGCCCGAGCGGGTTGCCCAGTAGAAACCGGCATCCTTCAGGTTGTCCAGCGTTGCCGCAGTGACGACCTTCGGGTAGCGCTCTGCGAGGTCGTTGACGATCCGGGACAGTTCGCCCTTGTCGGCAACAGCCTCAACCCACGGGTAATCCTCGGGCAGCGTCTGGTTGAAGATGACCTGGCCCAGGGAGGTCTGGACGAGAGCCGGCTGACCGGCCTCCCAACCTTCCGGAGCTTCCCAACCTGCGTACGGCACGAAGTCGTCCAGGCGGATCTTGACCTGGGAGTTCAGGTGCAGATCACGGGCATCGTACGCCATGATGGCTTCCGCCACCGAGGAGAAGATACGGCCCTCGCCGGCAGAGCCGACGCGCTTGGTGGTCAGGTGGTAGAGACCGATGATCATATCCTGCGAAGGCAGGGTGACCGGACGGCCATCGGACGGCTTCAGGATGTTGTTCGAGGACAGCATCAGGATGCGGGCTTCGGCCTGGGCTTCCGGGCTCAGCGGCAGGTGGACTGCCATCTGGTCGCCATCGAAGTCAGCGTTGAAGGCGCCACAAACCAGCGGGTGAAGCTGGATTGCCTTGCCTTCCACAAGCTGCGGTTCGAAGGCCTGGATGCCGAGGCGGTGCAGGGTAGGTGCACGGTTGAGCAGCACCGGGTGTTCGGTGATGATCTCTTCCAGCACGTCCCAAACCTGCGGACGGTAACGCTCGACCATACGCTTTGCCGACTTGATGTTCTGGGCGTGGTTGAGGTCAACCAGGCGCTTCATCACGAACGGCTTGAAGAGCTCCAGGGCCATCTGCTTGGGCAGACCACACTGGTGCAGCTTCAGCTGCGGGCCGACAACGATGACCGAACGGCCGGAGTAGTCAACGCGCTTGCCGAGGAGGTTCTGACGGAAACGACCCTGCTTGCCCTTGAGCATGTCGCTCAGGGACTTCAGCGGACGGTTGCCAGGACCGGTGACCGGACGGCCGCGACGGCCGTTGTCGAAGAGGCTGTCAACAGCTTCCTGAAGCATGCGCTTCTCGTTGTTGACGATGATCTCCGGAGCACCGAGGTCAAGCAGTCGCTTGAGACGGTTGTTGCGGTTGATCACACGGCGGTAGAGGTCGTTGAGGTCGGAGGTCGCAAAGCGGCCACCGTCCAGCTGGACCATCGGGCGCAGTTCCGGCGGGATCACCGGGACGGCGTCGAGAACCATGCCAAGCGGGCTGTTGTTGGTGGTCAGGAACGCGTTGACAACCTTGAGGCGCTTCAGGGCACGCGTCTTACGCTGGCCCTTGCCGTTCTGGATGGTGTCGCGCAGAGACTCAGCTTCAGCCTGCATGTCGAAGGTTTCGAGGCGCTTCTTGATCGCCTCGGCACCCATGGAGCCTTCGAAGTACATGCCGTAGCGGTCACGCAGTTCGCGGTAGAGGCCTTCGTCGCCTTCAAGGTCAGCGACCTTGAGGTTCTTGAAGCGGTCCCAGACCTGCTCAAGGCGCTCGATGTCGGCGTCGGCACGCTTGCGGACGTTCGCCATCTGGCGGTCAGCAGAGTCGCGGGCCTTCTTCTTGTCGGCAGCCTTGGCGCCTTCACCTTCAAGACGGGCAAGCTCGTCTTCAAGGTCGCGGGCGATCGTGGCGATGTCGCTGTCGCGGTTGTCCACCATCTGCTTCTTCTCGAGGTCATGCTCAACCTGGAGGTTCGGCAGTTCGGCGTGACGGTTTTCCGTGTCAACGCTCGTGATCATGTAGGCAGCGAAGTAGATGACCTTCTCAAGGTCCTTCGGAGCCAGGTCAAGGAGGTAGCCCAAGCGCGAGGGAACGCCCTTGAAGTACCAGATGTGGGTTACAGGCGCAGCCAGTTCGATGTGGCCCATGCGCTCACGGCGTACCTTGGCGCGGGTGACCTCAACGCCACAACGCTCGCAAATGATGCCCTTGAAGCGCACGCGCTTGTACTTACCGCAGTAGCATTCCCAGTCACGGGAAGGTCCGAAGATCTTTTCGCAGAAAAGACCGTCCTTCTCGGGCTTGAGTGTGCGGTAGTTGATGGTTTCCGGCTTCTTGACCTCACCGTACGACCAGCCGCGGATGTCTTCCGCGGTGGCGAGGCCGATCTGCATGAGGCCGAAGGAGGATTCGCTGGACATAGGGTCCCTGTTCTCTCTTGTTCTCTAAATTCTGAAGTCTTGGTTACGGGAAGAGGGAGCTGTCCCGGCGGACACTACTGACGTAATGCCCGCCGGAACGGCTGCTAGACCTCTTCTACGGAACTGGGCTCTGCACGAGACAGATCGATGCCCAGTTCTTCCGCAGCCGTGAAGACTGCGTCATCAGAGTCACGCATTTCGATCGTGGTTCCGTCCGTGGAAAGTACTTCCACGTTCAGGCACAACGACTGCATTTCCTTGATCAAGACCTTGAAGGACTCGGGAACGCCAGGCTCAGGGATGTTCTCGCCCTTGACGATGGCTTCGTAGACCTTCACACGACCGTGGATATCATCCGACTTGATCGTCAACAGTTCCTGAAGGGTGTAGGCGGCGCCATAAGCTTCAAGCGCCCACACTTCCATTTCACCGAAGCGCTGGCCACCGAACTGAGCCTTACCACCCAGCGGCTGCTGCGTGATCATGGAGTACGGGCCGGTGGAACGCGCGTGGATCTTGTCATCCACCAGGTGGTGGAGCTTCAGGATGTACATGTAGCCGACGGAGATCGGGTCCGGGAACGGCTCGCCGGAGCGGCCGTCGAACAGACGGGTCTTGCCGGACGAGTCGATCAGGCGGTCCCCATCGCGGGTCACGTTCGTGGAATCGAGCAGGCCCGTGATTTCTTCTTCGCGGGCACCGTCGAACACCGGGGTCGCAACCGTGGTCTGGCCGGTTTCACGGGGCAGGTTCGGGAGGTTCTTGACCCACTCCGGCTCGCCTTCGATCTTCCAACCGGTCTTGGCAACCCAACCAAGGTGGGTTTCCAGGACCTGACCAACGTTCATTCGACCCGGAACACCCAGCGGGTTCAGGACGATGTCAACCGGTGTACCGTCTGCAAGGAAGGGCATGTCCTCGATCGGGAGGATCTTGGAGATAACACCCTTGTTGCCGTGACGGCCGGCGAGCTTGTCACCATCGGTGATCTTGCGCTTGGCTGCCACGTAGACGCGGACCAGCTGGTTCACGCCCGGGGGCAGCTCGTCGTCGTTGTCGCGGTCGAAGACGCGCACGCCGATGACCGTACCGGACTCACCGTGGGGCACCTTCAGGGAGGTGTCGCGGACTTCGCGGGACTTCTCACCGAAGATGGCACGGAGCAGACGCTCTTCCGGAGTCAGTTCGGTTTCACCCTTAGGGGTGACCTTTCCGACCAGGATGTCGCCGGCTTCAACCTCGGCACCGATGTGGATGATGCCACGCTCGTCCAGGCCTGCCAGGACTTCCTCGGACACGTTGGGGATGTCACGGGTGATTTCCTCGGCACCAAGCTTGGTGTCGCGGGCATCAATTTCGTGCTCCTCGATGTGGATGGAGGAAAGGACGTCCTCGGCAACAATGCGCTGCGAGAGGATGATGGCGTCCTCGAAGTTGTGGCCTTCCCAGGACATGAATGCCACGAGGAGGTTCTTACCGAGGGCAAGTTCACCCTGGTCCGTTGCGGGACCGTCAGCGATGATGCCGCCAACTTCCAGGCGCTGGCCTTCGTTGACCAGGACACGGTGGTTGTAGCAGTTGCCCTGGTTGGAACGGGCGAACTTGTTGATGCGGTAGTTGGTCTCGGTGCCGTCGTCGTTGATCATGACAACCAGCTCCGCGGAAACCTCGGTGACCACACCGGCCTTCTTCGCGATGACAACGTCACCGGCGTCGACGGCTGCTGCGCGCTCCATGCCGGTGCCCACGAAAGGAGCCTCGGAACGGACCAGCGGCACGGCCTGGCGCTGCATGTTGGCACCCATGAGTGCACGGTTGGCATCGTCATGCTCAAGGAACGGGATCAGCGCGGTGGCCACGGACACCATCTGGCGCGGGGAAACGTCCATGAACTGAACTTCGCCGGCGGGGACCAGGACGGGCTCGCCTCCACCACCACGGGCACGGACAAGGACGGTCTCTTCGGAGAACTTCTTGTCAGCATCCAGCGGAGCGTTGGCCTGTGCGATCAGTACTTCGGCTTCGTCATCGGCCGTCAGGTACTGGACTTCGTCGGAGACGACGCCTTCGGAAACCAGGCGGTACGGCGTCTCGATGAAGCCGAACGGGTTGATGCGGCCGTAGGAAGCCAGCGAACCGATCAGACCAATGTTCGGGCCTTCAGGGGTTTCGATGGGGCACATACGTCCGTAGTGGGACGGGTGAACGTCTCGAACTTCCATGCCTGCACGGTCACGGGACAGACCACCCGGACCAAGGGCCGAGAGGCGGCGCTTGTGGGTCAGACCCGAAAGCGGGTTGTTCTGGTCCATGAACTGCGACAGCTGGGACGTTCCGAAGAACTCCTTGATGGCTGCCACAACAGGGCGGATGTTGATCAGTGTCTGCGGCGTGATGGCCTCGACGTCCTGCGTGGTCATGCGTTCGCGAACAACGCGCTCCATGCGGGACAGACCCGTGCGGACCTGGTTCTCGATCAGTTCGCCAACGGCGCGGATGCGACGGTTGCCGAAGTGGTCGATGTCGTCGATCTCGACACGGAGCTCGTGGTCTTCACCATCGCGCTTGCCCATGAGTGTCTTCTCGCCGGCGTGGAGCGCAACGAGGAACTTGATCATGGCAACGATGTCTTCAACGTGCAGGACCGAAGCTTCCTTGTCACCAAGGGAGCGGTCGATGCCCAGCTTGCGGTTGATCTTGTAACGGCCAACCTTGGCCAGATCGTAGCGCTTGGCGTTGAAGTACAGGTTGTCCAGCAGGGACTGGGCAGCCTCGACTGTGGGCGGCTCGCCCGGACGCAGCTTGCGGTAGATGTCCAGAAGCGCGTCTTCGCGGGTCTCGGTGGCGTCCTTCTCCAGCGTTGCGCGCATGGAGTCGTACTGGCCGAACTCTTCCAGAATCTGGCCTTCGGTCCAGCCGAGGGCCTTCAGCAGAACGGTGACCGACTGCTTGCGCTTGCGGTCAAGGCGAACGCCGACCTGGTCACGCTTGTCAATTTCCAGTTCGAACCATGCACCACGGGACGGGATGATCTTCGCAGTGAAGATGTCCTTGTCACTGGTCTTGTCAGCGGTGCGCTCAAAGTAGGCACCCGGCGAACGGACCAGCTGGGAGACAACAACACGCTCGGTGCCGTTGACGACGAACGTTCCCTTTTCGGTCATGAGGGGGAAGTCGCCCATGAACACGGTCTGCTGCTTGATTTCGCCCGTGTTGTTGTTCATGAACTCGGCCTTGACGTACAGCGGGGCCGAGTAGGTGGCGTCACGGTCTTTGCATTCGGCCATGGTGTACTTCGGGTCAGCGAACTCCGGCTCGGAGAAGCTCAGGGACATGGTGCCCTGGAAGTCTTCGATGGGGGAGATCTCTTCGAAGATGTCGGCAAGTCCGGAGGTAGTTGCGACGCTCAGGTCGCCCTCCTCGACAGCCTTCGCTACCCGCGCCTGCCAGCGTTCGTTACCGACGAGCCAGTCAAAGCTGTCAGTCTGCAGGGCGAGAAGATTCGGAACATCAAGGGGTTCGTGAATCTTTGCGAATGAGAGGCGGCGGGTGGCACCATCGGTGCTTGCCGTATTAGCGGTTTCGTTATTAGAGGTGCTCGAGGCGACCAAGAGGGATCCTTCCACAGACCTTCAGGCGTTTTCAGATCTCCCCCGTTTGCATCCCGCGGAGTGCTCCGCGGGATACTTATTCCGGTTCCGCTATATGACCCGGACCCAGCATTGCCACGACGCATTCGCGTAGTGAACGGCACGCCAATTGACGCAGCTGAGAGGTAAAGCCCACCGCTATATGAAGGCTGAAGGTTAACAGGGAAGACGCAAATATCTACGATACGGCAAAGCAGCCTTCCTGTCTACCCCACATCGCCGCTGAATGCAAGCACCGTTGCCATAGGCACCTATGCCAAGGAATGCCGGACACGGCACAATCGTTGGAAGAGATAGGCTGGCGCACGCTCCGCGATAGCCTAGGCACACCAACCCCGGATCGGAAGAGAGACCATGAGCAACTCCGCTGACAACAATGACGTTGTCATCCTTGCCGCTGCACGTACCCCACAAGGTCGCCTCAATGGGCAGCTGGCCGGCTTCACCGCCGTCGAACTTGGCGCGCATGCCATTACCTCCGCTCTCAAGGCAAGCGGCGTCAAAGCCGAGCAAGTGGACGCCGTCATCATGGGCCAGGTCCTGCAGGCCGGCGCCGGGCAGAATCCGGCCCGGCAAAGCGCGATCGCCGCCGGGGTGGGGTGGAACATTCCGGCGGTCACCATCAACAAGGTGTGCCTTTCCGGACTGACGGCCGTCATCGATGCCGCCCGCATGATCCGCAGCGGCGATGCCACCGTGGTTGTCGCCGGAGGCCAGGAATCAATGACCCGCGCCCCGCACCTCTTGCCCGGTTCCCGGCAAGGGTGGACCTATGGAGCCATCCAGGCTCTCGACGTCGCCGCGCACGACGGCCTGACCGACGCCTTCGACGGCCAGTCGATGGGTCTGTCCACCGAATCCAAGAACGTCACGCTGGGCATCGACCGCCGGTCACAGGACGAAATCGCAGCCGCGTCCCACCAGCGCGCCGCTGCCGCAGCAGAAAGCGGCGTGTTCGACGTCGAAATTGCCCCGCTCAGCGTCAAGCAACGCAAGGGCGACCCCGTAGTCCTCCGCTCAGATGAAGGAATCCGGCCGAACACGACGCTCGAAACGCTGGCCCCCCTGAAGGCCGCTTTCGCCACGGACGGAACCATCACGGCGGGGAATTCCTCTCCCCTGTCCGACGGCGCCTCCGCCCTTGTCCTGGCGAGTCGCCGCTTTGCCGAGGACAACGGGCTCGACTACCTTGCCGTCGTCGGCAAGCCCGGGCAAGTGGCGGGCCCCGACAACTCCCTGCACTCGCAGCCGTCCAACGCCATAGCCCAGGCACTCAAGCGCGCCGGGTGGACCGCGGAAGAACTGGACTTCATTGAGATCAACGAGGCTTTCGGCTCCGTGGCCGTGCAGTCCCTCAAGGACCTCAGCTATCCGCTGGAAAAGTGCAACATCCATGGCGGCGCGATTGCTCTTGGCCACCCTATTGGCGCTTCCGGGGCGAGGCTGGCTCTGCACGCAGCCCACGAGCTCAAGCGCCGCGGCACCGGCAAAGCTGCGGTGTCCCTGTGCGGCGGCGGCGGGCAGGGCGAGGCGCTCCTGCTGTACCGCGACTAGAGAACCCGCGACCTGAGGACTTGATACCAATTGACTCGACGGCAAGGGAAGGATGGCGCATGGCTAACGTGGAAATGAATGGTGCCGAACGGTTCTTGTCCGACGCTGCCGCACGCGGTCTGGACGTCGACGTCGTCGAACGTCCTGCAGCCCGGAGCCTCGAAGAGGCGGCCGGGATCCTGGGAATCAGGCCTGCGGACATCGTGAAGTCGTTGGTAGTCAAACACCGGGACGGGACGTTCCTGTTCGCGCTCATTCCGGGTGACCGGCAGATTTCCTGGCCCAAGCTCCGGGCACTTGTGGGCGTGAACAAACTGTCGCTGCCACATGCTGATGTCGCCTTGGCGGCCACCGGCTATGAGCGCGGCACCATCACTCCCCTGGGCAGCACCACGCCGTGGCCCGTCTACGCAGATGCCACTATTAGGGGGCGCCGGATCTCGATGGGTGCAGGCGCCCACGGTCGCAGCGCATTCGTCGACGCCGATGCCCTCACCTCCGCCCTGGGCGCCGTGGTGGCCGACATCAGCGAACCCGCTTAAGGCAACGCGGGGTCACTTACGGCCGGTAATTCCCCATGGGATGGGCCGTAAGTGACCCCGCGTTGCTTGTTTAAAGCAGGAAGCCCCGCCCGGCGAACCGGACGGGGCTTCCACAAGCAAGACGAGTTACTTGAGGGTAACCGTTGCGCCAGCTTCTTCGAGCTGAGCCTTTGCCTTCTCTGCGGCTTCCTTGGTGGCGCCTTCGAGAACAGCCTTCGGTGCGCTGTCAACCAGGTCCTTGGCTTCCTTGAGGCCGAGGGAGGTGATGGCGCGAACTTCCTTGATCACTGCGATCTTCTTGTCGCCAGCAGCCTCGAGGATGACGTCGAAGTCAGTCTTCTCTTCAGCAGCTTCAGCAGCACCGCCGGCAGCGGGGCCAGCAACTGCAACAGCAGCAGCCGTAACTTCGAAGGTCTCTTCGAAGAGCTTGACGAACTCGGAGAGCTCGATGATGGTCAGTTCCTTGAAAGCTTCAATGAGCTCTTCGTTGCTGAGCTTCGCCATGGTGGCGTCCTTCCATTAGTTGGTGCAGACCCGGCCTAAGCCGCTCCATGCACCGGAGTTTGATTGGGGGGAGAACTTAGTTCTCTTCGGTTGCAGCTTCAGCGGCTTCGGCCGGAGCCGCAACCTCTTCAGCAGCAGCCTCAACAGCTGCTTCTTCAGCCGGAGCTTCTTCAGCGGCCGGTGCAGATGCGCCGCCCTCTTCTTCAAGCTTGAGGCGCAGAGCGTCGATGATGCGTGCAGCAGCGGATGCGGGAGCCTTAAGGACACCAGCAACACGTGCAAGCTGCAGCTCGCGGGACTCGAGGGCTGCCAGTGCGGCAACTCCTGCTGCGTCCAATGCCTTGCCTTCGAAGTAACCGGTCTTGATAACCAGCTGCTTGTTGGTCTTGGCAAAGTCCGTCAGGCTCTTGGCAGCAGCAACAGCGTCGCCCTTGATGAAGGCGATTGCAGTGGGGCCGGCAAGCTGATCGTTGAATGCTTCAACACCAGCTTCCTTGGCTGCAATGGCGCTCAGGGTGTTCTTGACGACCGAGAACTTGGTGTCCTGGCCGAGCGCAACACGCAGTTCCTTGAGCTGTGCAACAGTGAGCCCGCGGTATTCGGTCAGGACAGCCGCGTTCGATTCCTTGAAATCGTTGGTGATCTCTGCAACTGCGGAGATCTTGCTAGGCGTTGTCATAACCCTCCTTCCGGGGAATAAAGCCGGTCTTCCGGGTCCCCGCTCATCAGAGCTAAAACTAAAAACGCCCCGCGCAGATGCACGGGGCTTGGCTCAACACAGTTCAACTGCGGAGTCTTGCTTCGTTCACCTGCGCCGGCCGCCCTATGTTCAGGGTCCTTCGTCAAGGAATGCACTTTTGTCTTAGGGGCGTCGCTGCAGTATTGAGCTGCGCTCGAAAGAGTGGATTCCCATCAACCGACGGTCTTTGGTACTTCAAGGTTACGGGAGGTTGTTCGGCAAACCAAATCGCGGCGGGTCAACCGGTCCACACTACTCCGACGACGTCACCTTCGGTCCCCTGTCCGGAAGTTCCTTTTGCCACAACCCAGTAACGCCGGCCGTGGTGAATCCCAGTTGCCTGTTCACCGTCAAAAGGTAGCGGTTCTCTGGAGCATTCCAGGTGTAGATCACGCGCGCATCCGGGAACTGCTCACTCAGGCGCTGCATATTGGCCACCTTGATCAGCAGCCCCAGTTTGTTGCCGCGGTGTTCCTGGAGAACCAAAGTGTCGTCCTGGAACACAACGTCCTGCCGCTGAGCCAAGACGCTGATGGTGGTCAGGCCCACGAGCCGGCCGCTGGCGACATGCTCGACGGCGGTCACCACCGTCCGCCGTCCCTGCGCCAAGGCTGCGTCTTCAGTTTCTCGAAGCACCTCCGCGTCGAAGACGATCCCCGTCGCCTCCACCGCTCCCGGCCTCTCTTCGTCGTCCTCGCCGCGAACAACCTCGCCCGCAGCGTTTTCCAACGTGGCAATGGCTTCCAGCCATTGGTCGGGGCATCGGTCCGTCCAATGGTGCAGCGTGTAGCGACCGCCGTTGGCATCTTCGGCTTCAAGCTGCAAGTCGGCCACGAGCCTGGAGTCAAGGGGAAGGACACACGAGCTGAACTGTTCAATGTGCTGCAGGGTGTACCCGGACCGTTGGGCGAAATCCACTTCCCTGCTGCTGACGGGAATGAAGCCGGCACCGCTTCCGGGAATCAGCTGATCGTCCGGGACCTCGGTGAGGGAGGTTGCAGGGTGGTTTGTGTCCACGAGGATCATGGTGCGGCCTTCGGCCCGGGCCAACTGTTCCGCAGCCTCCAGAAGTTGCCGTCCTACGCCCTGCCGCTGGTATTCCGGCAGGATGTCCAAGGTGAACTCGGCGAGGTCCATGTTGTCCGCCAAGGGCAGGGCAATATCCACCGTACCCACGATTGCCCCGTCCACCTTGGCCACAAGGATGATCTGACGCTCATAAGGATCGGAGAGCTCCAGCAGCTTCTCCAGAGGTGTGTACGCGAGGTCATCACTCCCCCACGTCTCCATCCGGACCCGCCGCCCTACTTCCACGGCATCCAGGAAATCGGCGGCATCCGGGCTGTCCAGATTGTCAGGCACCCATAGCTGCTCGACTTGAACAGTCCGTGTCTCGTCTACAGTCATCCCAGCCGTTTCTGCCATTCGCCCTCGAACCCCGAAGGCCGGAATCCAAGGGCGATATTTATGGCCAGCATATGCCGGTTTTCACTGGCGTTCCATGTCATGACGGACTTCGCCTCGGGCCAGAGTGCCGCCGCACGACGCAGATTGGCAATCTTCACGATCATGCCGAGTCCGTGTCCCCGGTGCTCTGGAGCCACCAACGTGTCCTCCTGGTTGACGATTCCGGGCATGGCCTCCCGGTGCGAAAGCACCGTGTAGGCAGCAAGCTCCCCCGAAGCATCGTGGCGGGCCACGGCCACGATGAACTCAATACCGCTCGCCTGCCAGGTGGACTCCTCCTGCCGCACCCGGGCATTGTCCCATCGTTCGCCTTCCCAGTTCAGGCCGGCGATGGGCACCTCGGTGCTCATCAGACTCTTCAAGTCTGCGAACGCGCCCACGAGCTTGTCGGGGCATCGATCGGTCCATTCAATAAGGCTGTATGCCGTGGCCTTCCGAAGCGCCTGCACCTCCAGCTCCACCAAGTGCGCTTCGTCAACCGGCAGCGACAGGAGGCTGCTGGTCTCCACCTGTTCCAGGGAATAGCCGTGATGCACTGCGAAGCGGGTGGAAGCGTTGTCCAGCGGCACGCCGCCCGTACCGGATTTAGCTTCGAGAACAGGAACTCCGGCCAAGACCGGCGCTATTGGTCCGCCGCAATAGCCGTCGAATGAGTTCCTGTCCCTTTCACGGGCCACCCGTTCCAAATATTCCAGGATCTGCGTCCCGAACCCTCGCCGACGGTAGTCCGCGTCCACCAGGACGTCCATGCCCGCCGTCGTGAGGTTCTCACTGAGCGGCAGCATCAGCGAACCGCTGCCCACAACCTTTCCCTCCAAGCGTGCGAGGAACACCTGCCGTTCCTCGTAGTCGTTGCCCTGCCAGAACAGCACAGCCTCGGGCAACGTGGCAGCACGGTCGAGGTTTCCCCAGACCTCAAGCTCGTAAGCGTGCCGCAGTTTGTGGAAGGCGAGGAAGTCCGGCGATCCGCCGGCGTCCGGTCTCTTCGGGACAGGGATCTGCTGGATGGTCAGTCCGCCGTTGGCGGACGCGTTCGACGTCGGTGCCACGCATCACAGCCTAGCGCCGCCACGACGACGCACAATAGACGGACAAAAAGAAGGACCGTCCGGCAAAAGCCGGACGGTCCTTCTTCAGAGCCAATGCTCCCGGAGCTTACGCCTCGGTGAGAACCTTGGTGACGTTCGGGTCAACGGTGATGCCCGGGCCGAACGTGGTAGCCAGAGTAGCCTTCTGGATGTAGCGGCCCTTGGAAGCAGACGGCTTCAGACGAAGCACCTCTTCCAGAGCAGCTGCGTAGTTCTCGGCCAGCTTCACAGCGTCGAAGGAAACCTTGCCGATGATGAAGTGCAGGTTCGAGTGCTTGTCGACGCGGAAATCGATCTTGCCACCCTTGATGTCGTTGACAGCCTTGGTGACATCCGGGGTAACCGTACCGGTCTTCGGGTTCGGCATGAGGTTACGCGGGCCGAGGACCTTACCGAGGCGGCCAACCTTGCCCATGAGGTCAGGGGTTGCCACTGCGGCGTCGAAGTCGGTCCAGCCGCCGGCGATCTTTTCGATCAGGTCATCGGAACCAACGAAGTCGGCGCCGGCAGCGATTGCTGCTTCTGCCTTGTCACCGGTTGCGAAAACGAGGACGCGGGCGGTCTTACCGGTGCCGTGCGGCAGGTTGACGGTGCCACGAACCATCTGGTCGGCCTTACGCGGGTCAACGCCCAAACGGAAAGCGACCTCAACGGTTGCGTCGAACTTGGAAGGGTTGGTGTCCTTCGCGAGGGTGATGGCCTCGAACGGGGCGTAGACCTTGTCTGCCTCGATCTTGGCTACGGCTGCCTCATATGCTTTGCTGCGCTTTGCCATGCTGCTTATTCTCCTTGTGCAGTTGTGGTCTGCGGACCGCGCTGGGCCCTGCCACAGTCGGGGATCCGGCAAGGATCCTGCGACATTTCATTGATTCAAGTGCCGGTTGCCCGGCGGGTGAAAGCTGTATTTAGCCTTCGACCGTGATGCCCATGGAACGGGCGGTGCCTGCGATGATCTTGGCAGCTGCCGCGATGTCGTTGGCGTTGAGGTCTTCCATCTTGGTGGAAGCGATCTCTTCGACCTGGGCCTGGGTCAGCTTGGCAACCTTGACGGTGTGCGGGGTAGCCGAACCCTTGGCGACGCCTGCAGCCTTCTTGATGAGCTCTGCAGCCGGCGGGGTCTTGGTGATGAAGGTGAAGGAACGGTCTTCGTAGACCGTGATTTCAACCGGGATAACGTTTCCGCGCTGGGATTCCGTAGCAGCGTTGTACGCCTTGCAGAATTCCATGATGTTGACACCGTGCTGGCCGAGCGCAGGACCGATCGGCGGGGCCGGGTTAGCGGCACCTGCCTGGATCTGCAGCTTGATGAGGCCGGTGACCTTCTTCTTGGGAGCCAATGTAGGGTCCTTCTCTCAATAGCTTCCTGGGACACAGGAGCGCGTCTCAGGTTGGTGGCCGCCATGGCGAGGCGACCGGCCGCTCCCGTCCTGCTAAGCAGGCAGAACCGGAGCGAAATCTTTGGGTTCAGTTAGATCTTGGTGACCTGGTTGAACGCGAGCGTTACCGGGGTTTCGCGCTCGAAGATCGAAACGAGAACCACCAGGGTCTGGGATTCCGGCTTGATCTCGGAGATCGTGGCCGGAAGGGTCTCGAACGGACCTTCCTTGACGATGACGGACTCGCCAACCTCGAAGTCGATATCCACGGGAGCCTGGTGCTGCTTGTTGACCGGCTTGCCCTTCTCGGCCTGCTCTTCTTCGAAGACCGGGGCAAGCATGGAGAAGACCTCGTCCAAACGCAACGGCACAGGGTTGTGGGCGTTGCCCACGAAGCCGGTGACGCCAGGCGTGTGGCGGACTGCGCCCCACGAGGCATCCGTCAGGTCCATGCGGACCAGGACGTAGCCGGGGATGCGAACGCGGTTGATCACCTTGCGCTGCGCGTTCTTGATCTCGACGACCTCTTCCATCGGGACCTGGATTTCGAAGATGTAATCTTCCATGTCCAAGGTCTGGATGCGGGTCTCAAGGTTGGCCTTCACACGGTTTTCGTACCCGGCGTAGGAGTGGATGACGTACCAGTCACCCTCCTGGCGGCGAAGCTTGGCTTTGAACTCATCAGCCGGATCGGCGGGCGCTGCAGCAGCAGCGGCGGCCAGGTCGTCGTCGGACGCTTCGGCGTCATCCTCGTCGGACTCACCAGCGTCGTCGTCGGACTCGTCATCAGACTCGTCGTCTACGTCAGATTCGAAGGCTTCCTCGGAATCGTCGGCGTCGACATCGGCAGATTCGGGCGCAGCAGAATCGACCTCGGACTCTTCCGCGGCGTGGTCCGCGTTTTCAGCGGCCCCATCCAGCTCAGTCTCAGTTACCTCGAGCTCCTGCTCAGACACTTGGTCTCCTGCTTCCTCATTGCCTAACATGCCTATTTAAATGGCTCAATTCCGCAAACCCCGCAAAATCCCTGAATTTCAAGGGATTCCGCGCAGTTTGCGGACAGATCCGCTTAGCTGTCCGTAGCGCCTGACCCGCCGAAGACCCAGCTGACACCTGTTCCGAAGGCAAGGTCCAGGAGGGTGACGATGAGCATCATGATGGCTACGAACACCAGCACCACGAGCGTGTAGTTGATCAGTTCCTTGCGGGTCGGTGCGACGACCTTCTTCAGTTCGCCGATTACCTGGCGGACAAAGAGTGCAATTCGGGCAAAAAAGCCGGAATCGGCCTTCTTGGCGGGACGGCCCTTCGAGCTGCTAGCAGCCGTTTCGGTCACCTGGTCCTCACTCACCTTGCAAACGTCGTTGACCCGACTCTGATCAGAGCCATGGTTGCTGCGCATGCCCCGGCGTTTCCGCCGGAACAGCTTGCGCAGGGCAGACAGGACTCGAACCTGCAACCTGCGGTTTTGGAGACCGCTGCGCTACCAATTGCGCCACTACCCTATGGAATGAATCCATGTTTCAGGCCGCACTTCAGCCTGTGGTGCTTTTCAACACCGGTGAACCAGTCTACGCAAGAATTTCGCGATAGTCGAACCGGCTCAATTCCGGACCTTCCAGCCCCTCACGAAACAGTGTGAGCAGCATTATCAGTCACATTGTTCAGCAGGCGCCCGGGAGCTCCGCAGAACAGCATAAGGTAGTTTACGTCGAATCCCATCATCCAGCCCACGAGCTGCCTGCGAAGAACGGTACATAGATGTCTGCCGGAACAACTGCCGCCCGCATTTCACAGCGAATCTCCGCCATTGCCGAGTCCGCCACCCTTGCCGTTGATGCCAAGGCCAAGGCACTGAAGGCCGCGGGGCGCCCCGTGATTGGTTTCGGTGCCGGCGAACCTGATTTCCCAACCCCCGACTACATCGTGAAGGCTGCGATCGAAGCCGCTGCCCAGCCGAAGTATCACCGCTACTCCCCCGCCGCCGGACTTCCCGAGCTGAAGAAGGCCATTGCGGACAAGACCTTCCGGGACTCCGGCTACAAGGTGGACCCTTCCCAGGTCCTGGTGACCAATGGCGGCAAGCAGGCCGTCTACAACACTTTCGCCACCCTGGTTGATCCGGGCGACGAGGTCATCATCCCCACACCGTTCTGGACCACTTACCCGGAGGCCATCCGTCTTGCCGGCGGCGTTCCCGTTGAGGTCTTTGCCGGTCCTGAGCAGGGCTACCTGGTGACCATCGAGCAGCTTGAAGCCGCTGTCACGGACAAGACCAAGATCCTGTTGTTCGTTTCCCCGTCCAACCCCACGGGCGCTGTGTACAGCCCCGAGCAGGTTGCAGAAATCGGCAAGTGGGCTGCGTCCAAGGGCCTCTGGGTTGTCACCGACGAAATCTATGAACACCTCACGTACGACGGCGTCGAGTTCACCTCCATCGCCACCGCCGCGCCGGAACTGGGAGACAAGGTAGTCATCCTGAACGGCGTAGCCAAGACCTATGCCATGACCGGGTGGCGCGTTGGCTGGATGATCGGCCCGGCTGACGTCATCAAGGCGGCCACCAACCTGCAGTCGCACGCAACATCGAACGTCTCCAACATCATGCAGATCGCAGCTGCCGCCGCCCTCACAGGCCCGCTGACCGCCGTCGACGAGATGAAGGTTGCTTTCGACCGCCGTCGTAAGGCGATCGTGGCAGGGTTGAACGCGATTGAAGGCGTGGAATGCCCGACGCCGACAGGCGCCTTCTATGTGTACGCGGACGTCCGCGGACTGCTGGGCAAGGAATTTGAGACTTCCAACGGTCCGGTTCGTCCGAGCACATCGGCCGAGCTCGCCACGCTGATCCTCGACGAGGTTGAAGTTGCCGTGGTTCCCGGTGAGGCCTTCGGCCCGTCCGGTTACGTGCGGCTGTCCTACGCCCTCGGCGACGACGACCTCGCTGAAGGCGTCCGCCGCATCCAGGAATTCCTGGGCAAGGCCAAGTAACCGCCGGCCCAACCTAAAACGCTCTGTCACCTTGGTTGGTGACGGAGCGTTTTTTGTTATGTGTCGGGCCATGAGGGAGCGAACCGGAAAACCCCGCGGGACATGAGGGAGCGAACCGGAAAACCCTGCGGGACATGAGAGAGCGAACCGGAAAACCCCGCGGGACATGAGGGAGCGTCAGAGGAGGCGGCGCTCCGCAGCCCACTTGGTCAGCTCGTGGCGGCTGGATAGCTGGAGCTTGCGGAGGACCGCTGACACGTGGGTCTCCACTGTCTTGATGGAGATGAAGAGCTCCTTCGCCACCTCTTTGTAGCTGTAACCGCGGGCAATGAGCCGCATGACTTCGAGTTCCCGCGCGGACAAACGGTCAAGCTCGTCGTCAGCGATGTCGGCGGGCGCTGTGCCGAACGCGTCCAGGACGAAACCGGCGAGACGGGGCGAGAACACGGCGTCGCCGTCGGCCACCCGAATGACCGCATCAGAAATCTCCGAGCCCGAAATGGTCTTGGTAACGTAGCCGCGGGCACCTGCCCGAATGACGGCCACCACGTCTTCGGCGGCATCGGACACACTCAAGGCCAAGAAGCTGGTGGTGCCCAGCAGCCCCACAGACCCGGCGATGACCTCACGGCCACCCCCGCCCATTCCACCGGGCAGGTGCACATCGAGGAGCACCACCTCCGGACGGGTTTCGGCGATCACTGCGATCGCCTGTTCCACGGTCCCGGCCTCCCCGACCACGTCCATGCGGGCGTCGAGGTCAGCCTTCAGCCCGGATCGGAAGATCGTGTGGTCATCGACGATCACCACACGGACCGTCCGCCCAGCGGAACCTCCGGGGATGCCGCTCGCCGGATTACCGGCTACCGGGATGTTGTTCATGGTCTTGCTTCTCCGTTCCGTGCTTCGCCGCCGTCGGCATTAACCGAGGGCAAGGCCAGACGGACTTCCGTACCGTCGCTGCTGCTGTTGATGACGGCCGTGCCGCCATGCCGCTTCATGCGGCCAATGATCGATTCCTTGACGCCGAGCCTGTCGTCCGGGACAGCGTCCAAGTCGAAGCCGGGCCCACGGTCCTTGATGAAGATCTCCGTGCCGCCATCAGTGCTCTCAACGTAGACGGACACTGTCCCGCCGCCATGTCTCGCGGCGTTGAGCATTGCTTCGCGGGCTGCCTGGACCAAGGCCTCGTGTCGGTCGGTCATGGGGGTATCGCCCACCGTGACCACTTCCACGGCGTGGCCGTGGGAGTCCTCCACCTCGGCAGCCACCGACTTGATCCGCTCGGCCAACAGCCCGGCTTCCTTGGCAGCATCACTGAACAACCACGTGCGCAGCTCCCGTTCCTGTGCCCTGGCCAGCCGGATGACATCCTGTTCAGAGCCGGCGCGGCGCTGAATCAAAGCCAACGTCTGCAGGACGGAGTCGTGGAGGTGAGCTGCGATCTCGGCGCGCTCAGTTTCCCGCACCCGCCCCGCACGCTCGGTTTCGAGGTCCTTCCAGAACTTCAGCCCCCAGGGCAGCAAGACCAAGGCCACCCCGCCCAGGACAGCGACGGAAGCCAGCAGCGCCAGCCACGTTTGCTCCCAGGAGCCCGAGCCGGACACCATGACCAGGACGCCCGCGGCAACGAGTGCCAGCCCTGCCGCCAGCCGGACCCACCCGCCGGCCTGGTCGGCCTTGGTCTTGTCCACCAGCCCGGCCCTGCGGGTCTCGTCCAGCTGCATCCACGCAATCGCGGCGCCACCGAGGATGGCCGCGGCGGGGATCAAGGTACCCAAGGGAACGTCCACGCCGAACTGGCGTGCAATCAAAATGGCAGCCACGAGCAAAAGACCCGCACCGAGCAGGATCTCCTTGCCGTACTGGATCCGGCGGAACGTGAACCATGGGGCCAGCGCCGCGGCTGCGACTCCAGTCCCGGTGCCAGGACCGGCATCTGTCCCGCCTCCGGCTTCAGGGCCCGTTCGCACCCCGGGCCAGGAAGCCGCAGCTCCTACGGCGCCCCCGGCCCCGCTCAAGCGGTCAGCGCCGGAGATTCCGGCAGCGCCCAAGGCTTGTTCGGCACCACTGCCCGATTCAGCACCCATCCCTGTTTCAGTGTCCGGTGCATATCGCCCGGCGGTGCCAACCATGGAAGGTGGGCCGAACACGGCGGGCGAGGAACCGGCGTCGTGCGTTGTGACGTTGGCCGGGCTGTACGGCAAACTGGCCGGGTTGTACGGCGACATTTGCGGGCTGTACGGCGACATTTGCGGGTTGCGCGCCAGAGGCGCCGCGTTGGGCGGCAGGCTCACCGCGGGAGCAATGGGCGACGCCGGTCGGCGGGCATTGCGTTTGGCGTTCTCGTCCGCGGTGGGAACCATGGTCCACAGCCAAGCGTAGAACGCCACGCCCGCTCCGCCAGCAAAACACGCCAGGAGCATGCCGACGCGGACAAGCTTCACGGGCCAGCCCAAGTGGTCGGCGAGGCCGCTGCAGACGCCGGCGATCATACGGTCGCTGCTGCGAACCAGCGGCGGGCGTTGTACAGCGGTTGTCATGTTCCAATCCAAACATGGATCAGGGTTGCCCGGACCGGAATTCAGCGTTCTTCGGGGGTCACTCAGGGATCGTTCAGGGTATCCCCCAGTAGAGGGCAGGGTGTCCCGGACGGCAGGATCGAAGTATGAACGCGAACAGCATGAACCCAGAGGATTCCGGAACCCCCGGAACCGGCACTCCCGAGGAGCCAGCAGCGGCCGGAACCGGCACTGGCACCGGCACCGGCACGGGCACCGCCGCAGGTCCGGGACCAAGCGCCGGCCCCGGCTTTGACGCCCCCGGCACGGCAACGCCTGGCCCCGCCTCCCAGCAGAACTTCTTCGACTGGATCCGCAGCCAGGGCATCCGCCGCGGCCCGGACCGCTGGATCGGAGGTGTCTGCAGCGGTATCGCCCACCGGTTCGGCATCGATCCGTTGATCGTGCGAGGCATCTTCATCGTCCTGGCGCTTTTCGCCGGCGTAGGTGTCCTCCTCTACGGCTTGGCATGGGCACTCCTGCCCGAGCCTGACGGCCGCATCCACGTCCAAGAGGCCGCCGCTGGACGCTGGTCCGGCGGAATGACAGGGGCCCTGATCACCACCATCATCGGTCTCCCGAGCTTGGGCCGCGGCTTCTGGGGTTGGGGCTGGAACGGCCTTCCCGGAGTGTTCTGGACGCTGTTCTGGATTGGCGGCGTCGTCTACCTGATCTATTTCCTGGTCCAACGCAACAAATCCAATAAAGGAAACCCGCCCATGAGTCAGCAGAACTTCGCTGCCGCAACTGCTTCCGGAACCAACACGGGCGTGCCGGTGTACGGCCAAGGACAGCCCTCCAAAGCGGGCGCGGCCTACCCTTCGGGCCCGTACACCCCGGGAGGTTACGGCTCAGGCCAGACTCCCCCATCGGGCCCCTACACACCGTCCGGTCCCCGGCCTCCGTACGGCCCGACTCCCCCACAAGGCGGACCGGCAAAGCCGGCCGGCCCCAAGCGCAAGGGTCCCGGCACCGCGATTGTGGCAGTATCCGCCGGTGCAGCCCTGTTGGCCGGTGGCACGCTCAAGGCTCTCGACGCTGGCAACGTGATCGAGCTCGGCAACGCAGCCAACGCCGTGGTGTGGGCGACCGGGGCCGCAGTGCTTGGCCTGGGCATCCTCATCGCCGGGCTGAGGGGAAGGACCTCGGGATTCCTTGGCTTCCTCGCAGTGGTGGCCTTGGTCATCGGTGGCATTTTCAACCTCATCCCCGCCAACGGCGACCGCTTCACTTTCCGTGACGTCACGTGGGCACCCACCAGCATCGAACAGGCCCGTGAAGGCATCGACATCACCGGCAGCAAAGGCGTGGTGGACCTCAGCGACGTGGTCCTTGCTCCCCCGCTGATCAGCGAAGTCCTGGTTCCGGTGGACGCCACGGCGAGCAACGTCACGGTCATCATCCCGGACGACGTGCCAGTGGAAGTCCGCGCCGACATGACCTTCGGCAACCTCAACGAACGCGGTACTGACCGCGGTGGCCGACTCCAGGACGAGCGGACCACCTACAACACCGACGAGCCAGGAGCCACCCTTGTGGTGGAGATCGACGGCACGTTCAGCAACGTGACCATCCAGGAAGGAAACTGACATGAGCACGAACGAGCCAGTCAACGCCCGCGAAGCCCAGCCAACGGAACCGTTGCAAGCGGCAAAGCCGCAGCAGACAACGCAACCACTGCCTGCACCCAAGCTCCAGCAGATTCCGCTGACGCCGCCTCTCCAGCCGAGCTACCACGTGGAGAACGCGGACGACGACGAGCCACAGCAGGCACGGATCGGAACCGTGGTGTGGGGTCTGATTGTGTTGGCCCTGGCGGCCCTGATCATCATTTCCAAGCTCGGCTGGGTGGCGCTTGATGGCACGTACGTGCTGATTGGCCTCATGATCGGAGCCGGTGCGGCCCTTGTGATCGGCGGACTCCTTGCGGCCAGCCGGGGTTCAAAGTCCTCCAAGGGTTCCGGCAACAGGTCCATAAAGTAACAGAACCCGGGCAAGTCCCCGCCTCCAAAGAAGTGACAAAGCAACCACAACAGGGAAGGCTTTAGCCATGGACAAGTTCTTCAGCATCGTCAGGGGCTTCGGCCTGAAGCGTGGACCCAAGCGCTGGCTCGCCGGCATCTGTGGCGGCATCGCCGCAAAACTCAACGTGGATGTTGCCTACGTGCGCGTAGCTTTCCTGCTCTTCTGCCTGTTGCCGGGGCCGGCGATCGTTGTCTACATCGTGGGTTGGCTGCTCTTGCCGGACCAGAACAACAAGATCGCCCTGGAATCGCTGCTGAGCCAGCGTTCACGGTAGCGTCATCAGCTGTTAGTTAAGGATCGCCCCGTCACCCGGCGGGGCGATTCTGCTGTTTTCGGACAGGTTTCCAATACCGCACGCCGTGGTTGAAAAGTAACCATTTGTGTCCCACCCCACATCCACGTCTACAATCGTTGGGAGCTCAGCGTGGCGCTCTGCACGTATTCCTCCAAGCCATGAGTGAGCAAACATGAAAATTGGCATTCTTACCAGCGGTGGCGACTGCCCCGGACTCAACGCAGTGATCCGGGGTGCAGTCCTCAAGGGCATTGCCATCCACGGCCAGGAATTTGTGGGCTTCCGTGACGGATGGCGCGGTGTGGTTGAAGGTGATGTCATTGACATCCCCCGCACCATGGTCCGCGGTATCGCCAAGCAGGGCGGGACCATCCTGGGAACTTCCCGCACCAACCCGTTCGAGAACGGCGGCGGCCCGGACGTCATCAAAGCCCACATGGAGCGCCTGGGCATCGATGCGATCATTGCGATCGGTGGAGAAGGAACGCTGGCAGCAGCCAAGCGCCTCACCGACGCCGGCCTGAAAATCGTCGGTGTCCCCAAGACCGTGGACAACGACCTCGACGCCACCGATTACACGTTCGGCTTCGACACCGCCGTCCAGATCGCAACGGAAGCGATCGACCGCCTCCGAACCACCGGTGAGTCCCACCACCGCTGCATGATCGCCGAGGTCATGGGCCGCCACGTTGGCTGGATCGCCCTGCACTCAGGCATGGCCTCCGGTGCGCACGCGATCCTCATCCCGGAGCAGAAGGTCAGCATCGAAGAGATCACCGAATGGGTCCAGGAAGCCCACGACCGTGGCCGCGCACCGCTGATCGTGGTCGCTGAAGGGTTCGTTCCGGACCACATGGAATCCCCACACTCCGAGCGCGGCCTGGACACCTTCGGCCGGCCCAGGCTCGGTGGCATCGCCGACCAGCTGGCCCCGGAAATCGAAGCACGCACGGGCATCGAAACGCGCGCCACGATCCTTGGACACATCCAGCGCGGCGGCGTACCGACGGCCTACGACCGCGTCCTGGCAACCCGCTTGGGCATGGCCGCCATCGACTCCGTGGTTGAGGGCCGGTGGGGCACCATGGTGGCCTTGAAGGGTACCGATATCTCCCACGTGGGCTTCGAGGAAGCCCTGGGCAAGCTCAAGACCGTTCCCCAGCACCGCTACGACGAAGCGTCGGTGCTGTTCGGCTAGGCTGAAGCCATGACTCTCGAGCCCACGTCCGCTGCCATCATCCAGCTGGCGTGGGCTCGCCATTTGGGGCTTGACGACCACGCTTTCGCCAACGCTGCGACGCGCGCCGCCGCGTCGTCGTCGGACCCTGAAGACCCTGCCAACCGCATCACGCGAGCCGACGAATCGGCGCGGTCCGTGGTGTTCCTGCGGCTCTTTGGGGCTTCGGCCCTGGTGGGCCCGCAATGGGCGCTGGATGCCGCCAAAGCAGTCCCCGATACCGAACTGGCCCAGCATGTGACGCTCTTGACGCTGACCCGTTCCCACGGCGGGCACGGCCTCGGCTCGTCGGCCTTGTTTTTTGCCGATGACCTCCCCCTGAGGCAGCCCTCGGACGATCTCACGGTTTCCCAGGGGAACCCCGAGGTCATCCGGCTGGAGGGGCTCTGCCCCCCGGACGACGTCAATGAAGTGGGACTGCAAGGTCTCGAGCACCGTTTCACGGTGATGCACCCGGATGATCAGAACTCCACTCCGGTGGCCTGCGGCGCCTATTCCGAGGTTGAGGGCATCCTGGCCAACATGGGGGTCCTGGTGGCTCCCCCATGGAGGCGGCGAGGGCTCGGAACACTCGCCGCGTCCATCGCAGCCCATGAAGCATTGGCCGCCGGCCTGACGCTCCAGTGGAAGGCCGACGTCAGCAACACGGGCGCCCTGGCCATGGCCCGTAGTTTGGGTTTCGCCACGGGCGGGCTGCACGCAAGCGTGCTGATCGGCTGACGCCGGCAGTTCCTACTGCCGGCCCGCCTCCTGGGACGCGTTCTCCTGCGAGGCAGTCTCCTGCGGGGCGATCTGCTGACCGTCGGCTGCCTTGGATGCACCGTCAGCTGCAGTTACCGCTTTTGCACCCCACCCTTCGACGACTTTCGGTTTGCCAAAGAACAGTGCGATGACAGCGCCCAGCAGGATCGCGCAGGCGGGCAGCAGGATGGACTGGCTCATCGCCGTCGAGAATCCGGCATGCAAAGCCTCCGGAAGAACGCCCGTCATCGAGGCCTCACCGCCGGGCGCACCCGCGGGCGCAACCGGCAGCTCAGCAGCCAACCGCGACTGGATGAGCGCAGCGATGGCCGCCGACCCCAAGACCGCGCCGATCTGCCGAGTGGTGTTGAAGACGCCGGATCCCGCGCCGGCTTGGCGGGGTGGAAGGTTGCGCGTTGTCGCGTTGGAGACCGGGCCCCAGATGAATCCATTGGCGACGCCCTGCAAGGCGCTGGGCAGCAGGAACATCCAGATCGGAGTGTCCGGACCCAACAACGAAGCAGTCCAGAAGAGCGCCCCGGAGAGGCACACCAAGCCAAAAGCGGCGAACCAGCGCGGATTAACGCGGTCGATCAACTTCCCGACAAAGGGTGCCAAGGCACCCGAGAGTACTGCCATGGGAATCATCAGCAGGGCAGACTGGGTGGGGGTCAGTCCCCGGACCACCTGGTAATAGAAGATGGTGGGCAGCGGGAAAGCGGTGATGGTGAAGCCAACGGCCATGATGGTGGAGTTGCCCAAGGAGAAGTTCCGGTCCTTGAAGAGGCCCAGCGGCAGCAGCGGTTCGCCGCCCCGGCGTTCAAGGAGCCACTGCCACGCCACGAACGCCGCCAAAACCACGATGCCGGCGATGATCAGGCCCCACACGGTGACAGGCCCGGCAACGGTCCCCCACTTGTAGGTCTGGCCTTCCTGAATTCCGAATACCAGCAGGAACATACCGACGGCGGATAACACGACGCCCAGGACGTCGAACGTGTGGCTGTGGGTGGTCAACGTGGGGACGAAACGCATCACCAGCAAGAACGCGGCGATGCCAATGGGGACATTGACAAAGAAGATCCATTCCCAGCCCAGTCCGTCAACGAGCACACCACCCAGGATTGGGCCGACGAGGATCGCCATGCCCGCGGTGGCCCCCCACAGGCCCATGGCGGCACCGCGGCGGTCTGGCGGGAAGATCCGTGTGATGACTGCCATGGTTTGGGGCGTCATCATGGCGGCGCCCAGCCCCTGCACGGCTCGGGCCGCGATCAGCATGGTGACGTCGCCCGAGAGCCCGCACCACAGCGAGGCCAAGGTGAAGACCACAAGGCCGGTCAGGTACAGGTTCTTGGGGCCAAAACGGTCACCGAGCCGGCCGGTTATCAGGAGCGGCACGGCGTAGGCCAGGAGGTAGGCGCTGGTAACCCAGATGACGGCATTGATGTCAGTGTTCAGGCCCTCCATAATCCGCGGATTCGCCACGGACACGATGGTGGTGTCGATGAGGATCATGAAGAACCCCACCACGAGTGACCAGAGGGCCGGCCACGGCTTAGTTACGTTTTCCAAGGGATTCCTTTGGCTGGTTCGAAAGTTCAGAAGGAGTTGGCTGGGGGTTGTCCCAGGGCAGTTGCCCGCTGCTCAACTCGAGAAGGAGTTCGCGGATCCACGCGATCTCCGTACGGAGCATGGCCTGCTGATATTTGACGTCGATCCAAAACTTGCGTTCGAGGCCCTTTGCGGTGACGGCCGCTTCGCCCCGGACCAGGAAATCGAGGTCCAGGTCCAGCGCCACGAGTCGTTGCTCAAGGAGGCCAGTGACTGCGTCCGCCGGGAGATGATGGGCCTCGGCAATAGCGTGCGGAAAGGTCGGATACTCGTTGACGGGCGTCGACAACATGTCGCGCAGCCGCCGATCCAAGGCTTCATGGCCGGCATCCGTGATGCGGTAGGTGGTGCGCTCGGGCCTGTTGCCTTCCCGCGCCGTTCCCAGTGCCTCCACAAGCCCGCTCACTTCCAGGCGCCCCACCGCGTGATAAAGCGTGCCCGGGCGAACTTTTATGAGGCGGTCTTCATGCCTTGCCATGAGCACTTGGTACATCTCGTAGGGGTGCATGGGCGCTTCCGCAAGCAGTGCCAGCGACGCAACGCCCAGCGGCGTCAACTCGTTTTTGCCCATACCTACTCCCTATCCGCTGCATTATTCCATCACAACTATTCCACGTGGAATAAGAGGATGCAAGAAAGCCCGGTTGGCCTCTTGAGGAAAGGGGGCAACCGGGCTCCGTGTCAGCGTCCGGCCGGGCAGCCGATGGTTATCAGCCCAGAAGAGCCAAAATTTCCGCCCTGGCGAACATGTGCGCGGCCTCCCGGGCGGTGGGCTGACCGGCGTCGGGATCTGCTCCTGCGTCCAAAAGCACGCGGGCCACGCCCGTGTAGCCCTTGAAAACTGCGCCTGCAAGGGGTGTCTGCCCACGGTCGTTGGCCGCGTTCACGTCCGCACCGTGATGCAGCACCAACTGCACGGTTTCCTCGTGCCCATGGTAGGCAGCCAGCATCAGCAGCGAATCCCCCGCAGCATTGGTGAGGGTGGCGGGAGCACCGGCATTAAGGTATCCGCGCAGCAACTCAGTGTCACCTTCGCGGGCGGCGTCGAAAAGTGCATGTGCCAGCGCCAACGTTTCGTCGTCGGCGCCGGAATCCGGGATGGAGGACTCGGGACCTGCAGGCTGGTTCAGTTGGCTCATCGGTGTGGTCCCTTCAGGAATCCGGTCTGGCGCCCGACAACCTGGCCGGCGTCGGGGGCGACGATCACTTCCTGAGCTGCGACATAAGGCTCCTCGCCGTCCATCACAGTCAGCGATTCCTCCGCAGAAACGGAGCGCTTAATGACAGCCAATGCCACGGGACCCATTTCGAAGTGCTGCGCCACCGATGTCAGCGTACCCACCTTGCGTTCCCCGGCAAATACAACACTGCCCGCTGCCGGAAGAGTGTGCTGCGATCCGTCCAGCTGCAGGAACACGAGCCGCCGCGGCGGGTGCCCCAGGTTGTGCACCCGGGCAATGGTTTCCTGGCCTTTGTAGCAGCCCTTGTTCAAGTGGACCGAGGTTCTTAGAAGGTCCAGCTCGTGCGGAATCGTCTTGTCGTCAGTGTCCGCACCCAGGCGTGGCCTCCACGCGGCAATCCGCAAGGCGTCGGCGGCCAAGGCTCCTGCCAACGGCAAGCCCTCCACAGCGGACTCGAGGTCGGCGGCAGGGACGAGGTATTCGAACCACGGCCGCTCAAGCCCCGGGTGGGACTCTTCCGGAACCAGGCTGTACGAGTAGCCACCGGCGCCCACGTGCGGCCAAGGGTCTTCCCACACGAGATACTGCGACAACTGCTCCACCGGCTTGGTAGCAGCGACCACAGCCCACTGCTCCGAGACATCCGTGATCTCGACGCGCAGCATGAACTTCATCCTATTCAGCCACTCAGCCAGCGGCGCGGCCTCCGCGGCCTCAACAATCAGCCAGGTGGTCTCGGCGTCGTCCACTACCCTCGCGTCGAATTCGATGCGTCCTTGGATGCTGAGCAGCAGCAGTTCACTTGCAACCCGCGGCTGCAGATTGGTCAGCTGCTGTGAGGACAGCGTATTGAGCCAGCTGAGGCGGTCGGGTCCGGAGACCGTGACCACTCCCCGGTGTGAGAGATCGACGACGGCGGTTCCGGCCGCGAGGGCGCGCTGCTCCCGCAGCGGCTCGCCATAATGGGCCGCGACGCCGGCGTCCAGGCCGGTGTCCTCGACTGCGCCAGGGCGCGACAACAGAGGGCTCTTGTAAGTCATATGAAGTAGAAGTCCTTGGGGCTCGAGGGTATTCCGGGCTTAGCGGTATTCCGGGTTTTCGAAATCGAATCGGGTGCCGGCTTTCCACTCCTCCGGCAGGTTTCCGTAGGCGGGAATGCCACCGGCATCCCTCATGAGCTTGGCCATGTGCAACAGATTCCATGTCATGAACGTGGTGTTCCTGTTGGTGAAATCACTTTGCGGACCACCGGAACCTTCGTCGAGGTAACTGGGTCCAGGCCCCACGGGACCGATCCAGCCCGCGTCGGCCTGCGGAGGAATGGTGAACCCAACGTGCTGGAGGCTGTAAAGGACGTTCATGGCACAGTGCTTGATGCCGTCTTCGTTGCCCGTGATGAGGCAACCGCCCACTTTGGGGTAGTACGCCCACTGACCTTTGTTGTTCAGCTGGCCGGAGTGTGCGTAGAGACGCTCGATGAGCTTTTTCGTTTCCGAAGAGTTGTCACCGAGCCAAATGGGACCGGCCACCACCACGATGTCGGCTTCCTGGACCGAAGGATAGATCTCCGGCCACTCATCCGTTTCCCACCCGTGTTCGCGCATGTCAGGGTAGACGCCGCTGGCAATCTTGTGGTCCACGGTTCGGAAGAGCTTGGTGCTGACGCCCTGCTTCTCCATGATGCCCCGGCTGATCCGGATGAGCCCCTCGGTGTTGCTCGTCTGGGGCGAGGGCTTCAGCGTGCCGTTGAAGAAGACGGCTTTGAGGCCCTCGTAGCCTCCGGGCTTGAGGTTGTCGTTCACTTTCCTGCTCCCTTGCTCGATGCTTGCGGGACGTTTCAGTGAGACCTCGGCCGAAGGGTTCAGGACACCTTGTGCAGGAACGCCGATGCGTGCGCTTCCAGTGATTTACCACTGGCGGCGACATCCCAGCGCCACAACAGGTTGCCATCCACCAGGCCAAAGATACGCGTTGCCGCAGTGTATTCCTTGGAGTGGCTGCCACGCATCACCATGTCAGTGCTGAGCTGGATCTGCGGTCCTTTGATCTGGCCGTAGTAGAGCTCGGTAATGCCGCCGGGGTGGGCAATCGACACGGAGATATCGAAGCCGCCCTCTTTGTTGCGGCGCTCTTCGACCTCGTCCGCCGTCTTGAGGACGGGAACGATGTCAGCAGGAATGAGCCCCGGGCCTCCGTCACCTTCCTGGAGCTCACGCTCCAGTGCCCAGAAGCCGGTCTCGACGGTCAACGGACGCAACTTTGCGCCGTCGTCGTCGCTGATCCAGCTTTCGGCCCGGTACTGCAGGTACGGAAGGCCGTTATGGGTGAACGAAACGTGTTGGACGAAATGCTCGGAATCCTCGTCTCCGCTGCCTAGCCGGCCGCGGCCTTCCCACTCACCGATGAGCCAGGAAAGGGGGACGAGTTCAGGCGTCAGGTCTGTTGGGATCTCAATGGGCACAACGACTACCTCTGTTGAACTGCAGGATCAGAAAGGACTTACTTCTGGCCCTTGAAAAGGCGGTAAACGACAAAACCTGCAAACCATGCCATGGCGACGCTGGCCAGGCCGAGGAGAACAAGGAAGAAAATTTCAAATGCAAGTACGGACATGATGCCATCCTAACCGTTAGTAGATGAGTAGTTTGTCTATGAAGTACGCCAGAGCACCAACGGCCCAGACAGGTGCAACACCCATCCCCAGGGCCGCCGGAAGGTTGAGTCGTCCACGCCTGAGGGTAGTCATGCGGCGGAAGCAGACCAACACGGAACCAATCACCACGCCCACCAAGGCCGCCGGAAGCACCGAGATATCGGAAAAAACCAACCCTGCCAAAGGACCCATAAGTCCGGCCACAACCACGCCCAAGGGAGCCACAATGCGGTCTGGCCAGCGGATGACGCCAACAAGGAGTGCGGCGGCGGCGCTCAGGCCGGCAACCACAACCATCTCCTTGACGCCATTGAACCTCGCACTGGCAATCCACCCTGCACCCAGGCAATTCAGCAGCACACCAGCGCAGCATCCGAGGGTCGACTCGAGGCGCTGTGCCTGCCCCGTGCCGCGGACCAGTTGGATGATGAACACTGCAATGACACCCATGGCAATGAACGCAGGCGTCCCGTCAAGGAAGCCGGGGGCGGGCATGTAGGCAGCAGTGACGGCCGATCCCGCGCCGGCCAAGGCGATCACGGAGGCAAGGGTCTTCTTGGCCGGGACGCCCAGGAAGTGCGGCCAGCCAATGCCCACGGCGGCCGAAGCAACGATGCCCACACCCACCATGGCTTCCCGGGAAACGAAGGTGCTGGCCACAATGGCTGCGAGCGCCACGAGTCCGAATACCCCGATGCTCCAAGACTTCACTGTGTGCCCGACCTCAATTCGATGCGCCCCTACGACCTCTCGACAATCCTGCCCTATACGGCGCCAATATGTCGTAAACCCGGCGTCGAGGCGTCACGAATCCCTGACCTGCGGGGCCCTGGTGGGTATACTCAGACTTCAACGGTGCACTGCATTGGCCTTACTCCCGTTACAACGGGTACAGGCAGCCAGCCAGCCGTGACCGACCGGTGAAACTCCGGTTTCGACGCCCGATGATGCGCGTACAGCCCATTGGAGGAACTATGTCGCACATCCTGCTCCTGACGAACAGCACCGGATCTTCGGTGGACATCTTGCCTGCCTTGGAGCTGCTCAACCACCGCGTGCACATCCTCCCGGCAGAACCGACGGCCCTGCTTGAAACCGATCCCACGGACATCGTCTTCCTGGATGCGCGCAAGGACCTTGTGGGTGCCCGCTCACTGACGCAGCTCTTGAAGGCAACCGGCTTGAGCGCTCCCCTCATGTTGATCCTCACGGAGGGCGGCATGGCTGCTGTGTCCTCCGCCTGGTCCGTGGACGACATCGTGCTGGACTCTGCCGGTCCGGCCGAAGTCGAGGCCCGCATCCGCCTTGCCATGGCCCGTGCTGTCCCCGGCGAAGAGGAAACCCAGACCGAGATCCGCGCTGCCGGCGTCGTCATTGACGAAGCGAGCTACACGGCGCGCGTCAGCGGCCAGCCGCTGAACCTGACGTTCAAGGAATTCGAACTCCTCAAATACCTGGCCCAGCACCCGGGCAGGGTTTTCACGCGCCAGCAGTTGCTGACCGAAGTGTGGGGCTACGACTATTACGGTGGCACCCGGACCGTGGACGTCCACATCCGACGCTTGCGCGCGAAGCTCGGCGTGGACCACGAGAACCTGATCAGCACGGTCCGCAACGTTGGCTACCGGCTCACGCTGGTACGGCTTCCGGACGACGAATTGTCCGAAGCCTGAGTCTTCGCGGATAACCGCAGATACAAGAGAGGCCAGGATCCGCAGCGGATCCTGGCCTCTCTTGTATCTATTGGTGGAGGACATACGGGTCGAACGTATCGAGGCCACCCCACTGGTGGATCCCCCCTGCGCCTGAACCTTGCGGAGTACCGCAGCGAGCCGGACGAGATATCGAGCCTACCGCCGAAGTGCAGGGACATCAAATCCTCCGATTGCGGCCAGTATTGCCAGGCAGGACTGCGCACTTGCCTGGGACGTATAGCCTTGCATCATGAGTCACGCGCACCCGGAAAACTGGCCCGTACTGCTCGTTCAAGGCGCCCTCGACGCTGAGCTCCTCAAAGATTTCAGGACACTCACCGCTGCAGCAGAGGAGTCCGACGGCAATCCTCCCCTGTCTGAGCAGACGCTCGTCATGCTGCGCGGGGCCGACGCAGGCGACCATTCCGTTCTATCGCTCGCCCTGTACGCCCCTGACGAGGACTCTGACCCCGCCACCGGAGAGGACTTGGCGGGAATCGCCGTCGTGGTTGAAGCTCCGGACCGGACCGGTGTCCTGGAGCTGGCCGTCCATCCGTCCTACCGCAACCAAGGCGTCGCGGGGCGGCTGCTGGGCGCACTGCAGGGTAAACGCGGTTTCGACGGGTTGAGCGCTTGGTCACATGGAAACCATGAGGCCGCTGCCGAATTGGCAGCGCGCTTCGGGTACGGCCCCAAGCGCGAGCTCTGGAAGATGCGCCTGATGTCCAGCACCGCGGCACTGCCCGACGCCGGGCTTCCGGACGGAGTTTCACTGCGAACGTTCGTGCCGGGCCAGGATGAGCGGGGCTGGCTGGCTGCAAACCGGGCGGCCTTCTCGCACCACCCCGAGCAGGGGTCGATGACGCTTGCGGACCTCGAGGCGCGCAAAGCTGACGAGTGGTTCGATCCCGCGGGATTCCTGCTGGCGGTCAATGATGCCGGGCAAATCCTGGGTTTCCACTGGACCAAGGTCCATCCACGGCAGGGACCACACCCCGCCATTGGCGAGGTCTATGTAGTGGGCGTTACGCCGGCCGCCCAGGGCTTGGGACTGGGCAAGGCACTGACGGTAGCCGGAATCAGGCACCTCCAGGACCAGGATCTCCACGCAGTCATGCTCTACGTGGATGCCGACAACCAGGCTGCCGTGGCCCTATACCAGAAGCTGGGTTTCGTCCGCTGGGACACTGACGTCATGTACGGTCCTTTAACCGAAAATTAACCTGGCATGGTTCCCCGGATGAAAGCCCGGGACATCTTGGATTCGGGCGCCCCATTTGCTTGTAATGTGGGAGGAAACCGTCCTGAGCTTAGGAGAAACCCATGCAGCCGGACCCTGTCGGTAACGCCGGATCCACCTCGAAGGGCGCCACACTGCCCGCGCGTTTCGGATCATCGGAAGTACCGGCCTCGCGTGCCACCCAGGACCGCATTGACATTCCCGAATTCGCGCCGAGCCTTGAACCGGAAGGCGACATCTCGCCGGACCGCTTCCTGGACCGTGAACTCAGTTGGCTGGCGTTCAACGCCCGTGTTCTGGAACTCGCTGAAGATCCGGACCTGTTCCTGCTGGAGAGGGTCAGCTTCCTGTCGATCTTTGCTTCCAACCTGGATGAGTTCTTCATGGTCCGCGTTGCCGGCCTCAAGCGGCGTATCGCCACCGGACTGGCCGTACCCTCACCCGCAGGGCTGAGCCCCATCGAGGTGCTCGAGCAGATCGGCGACGCTGCGCACAAGCTGCAGGAACGCCATGCACGGGTTTTCGCCGAGCAGATTCGCCCGGCTCTCGCCTACGAGCACATCCACATCATGCACTGGAACGAGCTGGACGAGGATGCCCGCCACCGGATCAGCATCATGTTCCAGGAAAAGGTGTTCCCGATCCTCACGCCCTTGGCCGTGGATCCCGCGCACCCGTTCCCCTACATTTCCGGCCTTTCCCTGAACCTCGCGGTGATCGTCCGCAACCCGGTCAGCGACAAGGAACTCTTTGCCCGTGTCAAGGTTCCGGACCAGCTGCCCCGCTTGGTGTCCGTGGACGGTCCGCGCGCAGGCGCCATCCCCGGCCGCGTTGCGCGCTTCATCGCGTTGGAAGAAGTCATCGCCGTCCACTTGGACAAGCTGTTCCCCGGCATGGAGGTCCTGGAGCACCACACGTTCCGCGTCACGCGCAACGAGGACCTGGAAGTCGAGGAAGACGACGCCGAGAACCTCCTGCAGGCCTTGGAGAAGGAACTCTTGCGCCGGCGCTTCGGTCCTCCCGTCCGTCTTGAGGTCACCACGGACATCAACCCGAACATCCGGGCACTGCTGGTCCGTGAACTCGGAGTGGAAGAATCCGAGGTCTATTCCGTGCCGGCTCCGTTGGACCTTCGTGGGCTTTCCGCAATCGCCGGGATCGACCGCGCCGACCTCCACTACCCCAAGCACGTGCCCCACACGTCCCGGTACCTCAACGAGTCGGAGACGTCCAAGGCCGCCAACGTCTTCGCGGCGATGCGGCGCAGGGACATCCTGCTCCACCACCCGTACGACTCATTCTCGACGTCGGTGCAGGCCTTCCTCGAGCAGGCGGCCGCGGACCCCAAGGTCCAAGCCATCAAGCAGACGCTGTACAGGACCTCCGGCGACTCCCCCATCGTGGATGCACTGATCGATGCTGCTGAGGCCGGCAAGCAGGTCCTGGCACTTGTGGAGATCAAGGCCCGCTTCGATGAACAGGCAAACATCTCCTGGGCCCGCAAGCTGGAGCAGGCAGGCGTCCACGTGGTGTACGGCATCGTTGGCCTGAAGACCCACTGCAAGTTGTCCTTGGTGGTCCGGCAGGAAGTGGATGGCCTGCGCCGCTACTGCCACATCGGCACCGGTAACTACCACCCCCGCACGGCCCGGTACTACGAAGACCTGGGCTTGCTGACCTCCAACGAGCAAGTGGGTGAGGACCTTTCCAAGCTGTTCAACCAGCTGTCCGGCTATGCCCCGAAGTCCACGTTCAAGAGGCTCCTCGTGGCACCGCGTTCGGTGCGGGCCGGCCTGATCGAGCGGATCGAAGCGGAAATCCGCAACGCCCGCGCCGGCGTTCCTGCGCGCGTGCAGATCAAGGTCAACTCCATGGTGGACGAAGCCATCATTGACGCCCTCTACCGCGCTTCCCAGTCCGGTGTGAAGGTTGACGTGGTGGTCCGCGGTATTTGCTCGCTGCGTCCGGGCGTTCCAGGCCTCAGTGAAAACATCACGGTCCGGTCCATCCTGGGGCGCTTCCTTGAGCACTCCAGGGTGTTCGCGTTCGCGAACGGCGGGGACCCCGTGGTGTACATCGGTTCGGCCGACATGATGCACCGCAACCTGGACCGCCGGGTGGAAGCCCTCGTTCAGCTCGCCAGCAAGGAAGACACCACCACGGTATTGGACCTGCTGCGACGCTACGTGGACGACGGCACGGCCAGCTGGCACCTCGACAACGAAGGCCACTGGACAAGGCACCACCTGGACGAGCATGGCCAGCCCCTGCTGGACATGCAGTCCTGGTTGCTGGCTTCCCGTTCACGCCAGCGTGCAGCGGCCCGGCGGTAGGAACGTAGTTGAAGAGCGATACACCCGTGGCGGATCAGACCGACCACCCCGGTGAGCCTGTGGCCGTCGTTGCCGCCGGAGCGCTTCCGTGGCGTGTCCATAAGGGCGCCCTGCAGGTTCTCCTGATCCACCGTCCCCGTTACGACGATTGGTCGTGGCCCAAGGGGAAGCTCGACGCCGGCGAAACGGTTCCGGAATGTGGTGTCCGTGAGGTGCGCGAGGAGATTGGCCTGCAGGCCGCGCTGGGCATCCCGCTGCCTCCCATCCACTACCACGTCAGTGCCGGATTGAAGGTTGTCCACTACTGGGCCGTGAAGGTTAACGGTGAGCAGCTCCGTCCAGATGGCAAGGAAGTCGACAGTGTCATGTGGTGCAGTCCGGACCGGGCTGCCAAGTTCCTGAGCAACCCCACGGATGTTGAGCCCCTCGAATACCTCGAGAAGGCTCACATCCGCGGCGAGCTGGACACGTGGCCCCTGGTCCTGGTGCGCCATGCCAAGGCCAAGCCCCGGTCCTCGTGGAGCAAAGCCGAAGGTGACCGGCCACTGGCCGCCACCGGACAGCGGCAAGCCGTCGCCGTCCAGCGGCTCCTGGAAGTGTGGAAGCCCCAGCGCGTTGTAACGAGCCCTTGGACCCGCTGTGTCGCCACGATTGCGCCCTACGCCAAGGCCAGCGGAGTGAAGGTGAAGCTCGTTGATGCCCTGACGGAGCACCACCACCACCGCTCGCCGAAGAAGACCGCGGCGGCGGTGGAAACGGTGTTTGACAAGCAAATGCCCGTTGCTGTGTGCACGCACCGCCCTGCGTTGCCCACGGTTCTCAAACAGTTGTCGCAGCACATGTCGGCGACCCTTCGCAGCCTGCTTCCGACTGCCGATCCGTTCTTGTCACCTGGCGAAGTCATTGTCTGCCAGGTGGCCCGGGGTTCGGAGCGGAAGATTGTGTCCGTAGAGCAAGTCAAACCTTTCGACGACTAGCGTCTGGCGACGATTGACCCCCGGGTCTTTGTATCAAATACTTAGTACATTGATTCAAAGACTTGGGGGTCTTCGTCGTGTTGCTCAACCTGCCACCGCTGCTTGTCCTGGGCCCATTTGTGGGCGTGATTGTGGTGTACCTGTTCCTGAGGCTCCAGGTGTGGTCCACGCCCGATGCCCAGTCCGTCGCGTCGCACGGACTCTGGGTGGGAATCATCGGCTGGGTAGCCAGTTCCTTGCAAGGTGCGATGACTGCCGGGATCCTTCGTGGGAGCCCCATGGGGTCCAGCGCCCCTGCCGCTCCCGATCAGATTGCCGGCGCCCTTGCCTGGCCGATCCTTGCGACACTGGCTGTCCATGCCCTGGGCCAGCTGAGTTACCCAGCACCCAAAGCGCCGCGAAGGTACGCCGAACTGGCCGTACGCAGGGTCCGGGATTTCCTGCCGCGTGCACTGACGTGGACTACGGTGGCGATTTTCACCTACGCGGCGCTGGTCATTGCGTGGACGGCGACGCTGCCTGCGCACACGCCGGTACTCCCCTCGCCACCGTCGGCACCCGTTTCGCCCAATTACACCGGTTACGGTGGCCAAGGACAGGACGGCAGGATTCCCGGACCGGAACTGGCCGCGTGGCTTGGTGGCGCTTTGCTGGTCCTGGCACTGGGAACATGGCTGGCGCTCCTCTTGATCGCCCGCCGCAGGCACCTCGAAACGCTCGACGGCGACGATAACCGCGCCCTCCGGATCATCGCCACAAACCGTTTGCTGCGGACCGTTGCCACCATCGCGGCCGGTTTGGCATCGGTTGCGGGGAACTTCGCCGCACAGCCGGCCCCGGGAGCCATGTGGCAGTCCTCCTGGGTCAACTATCTCGGTATCGTCAACATGGCCGTGTTGATCGCCATGTGGTGGTGGCGCGTCCCAGGGCTCCCTTCCCTGGTCGCGGCAAGGCAGACCACCAGCGCCAACACCTTACGGACTGATCCGGGTGCACACCCTGCAGCCAAGTTAGCCGCATCAATTGGTCCCGCACTGGGAATCATCGGCGGCCTTACGCTCCTGGCCGGACCGGGATTGGCCCTCATGCCCGGCGATATTCCGAGCTCCGTCAGGCCCCCTGGCATCCTGGCCGTCATGGCATCGCTGATCCTTCTGGCGATTTCCTGCGGAGAGTTGCTGATCGCCCGCAACTACGGCGCCGCCGACGCTCCAGTCCGGTGGCCCCGCCAACCCGTATCCAGGGGACTCCTGACCGTCGCGATTGTCAGCGCCCTGATCTGCGCACTTTCCGTAGCCTTCACCGCGGCGGGCCAAGAACTGCTTCCGGGTCCTCCCGCTTGGCCCGCCAGCCTGGCCATGACGGCCGCCGTTGCAATTGTGGGCTCCAGTGCCATCCTCACAGTGCGTTTTCGACGCGGCGTACCGGAAGCCGAAGGTGACGCAGGACTGGACGCCGCCCTTCGAGCCATCAGTATGTATCGAATCGTCCGCACACTCGCTGCCTACTGCCTGGGGCAGGCGGCTGTCCTGCTGCTGACCAACACCGAAGCCTGGGGCGCACTCTTTCCGGCCTTCGACCGGATTGCCCCCAGCCCCGCCACCTTGATCGGCGCTGCCTTGACGGCAGCCGCAGTCCTTATCGCAGTCACCCCCGTCCGCAATCTTTTCCGCTGGATTCCCCGCGGCCACCAGGCCAGGCAAGGGCAACAGGTCCCGTGACGGCAAGGATAGCGATCGATCTCTCCGACCCGGTACCGCCGTATGAACAGATCCGCAGGCAGCTCAGCTCGCTGATCGTCGTCGGGGTTCTTGAACCCGGAAGCCGTCTGCCAACGGTGCGCAGCCTGGCCGCGGATCTCGGGATCGCGGCTGGAACGGTAGCGCGCGCGTACAAGGAATTGGAGCAGTCGGGGGTCATCGAATCACGACGCCGGAACGGGACCATCGTCGTCGGGCCACCACAGACGCCGAACGGCGCTGGTGATGCAAGCGCACAGCAACCGGGCCCCATCGAGGTGATTGCCGCCGTCGACGGCCTGATCCTGACAGCGCGGGCGGCTGGATTGGGTGATGAGACACTCATGGATCTGCTACGGGGTCGATTGGCTGAACGAAGTAAGCTGGAAGGGTGAGCATCCCCACCCCATATGAAGACCTTCTGCGCGACGTCATGGCCAACGGCACGCACAAATCGGACCGCACCGGCACTGGAACGCGAAGCGTATTCGGCCGCCAGTTGCGCTTCGATCTTGCAGAGAGCTTCCCTCTCATCACCACCAAGCGGGTTCACTTCAAGTCTGTAGCGGTTGAGCTCCTGTGGTTCCTCCGCGGCGATTCGAACGTGAAGTGGATGCAGGATCAGGGCGTCTCCATTTGGGATGAATGGGCAGATGCCGATGGCGAACTCGGCCCTGTCTATGGTGTCCAGTGGCGCAGCTGGCCCACGCCCGACGGCGGACACATCGACCAGATCTCCGAACTCATGACCAACCTGGCTGCCAATCCGGATTCCCGGCGCCACATTGTGTCGGCGTGGAATGTGTCGGAGCTCAAAGATATGGCCCTGCCGCCTTGCCACGCGTTTTTCCAGTTCTACGTGGCCGACGGCAAACTCTCCTGCCAGCTGTACCAGCGCTCGGCCGACACTTTCCTGGGCGTGCCCTTCAACATCGCTTCTTACGCCTTGCTGACGCGCATGGTCGCGCAGCAGCTTGGCCTCGAACCTGGCGAGTTCGTCTGGACGGGCGGCGACGTCCACGTCTATGACAACCACGTGGAGCAGGTCGCCGAACAGCTCAGCCGCGAGCCCTACGAGTACCCGCAGCTGAAAATCCTGCGAAAGCCGGACTCGATCTTCGACTACACGCTGGATGACTTCGAGGTTGTGGACTACCGCCACCACCCCACCATCAAGGCCCCGATCGCCGTATGAGCGATCCGAGCAATGCCGCCAACTCCGCGGAGGAATCACCGGCACAGCTTCCCGGCGTGATCTTCACCCAGGAAACCGCTGCTGCCATGACCGGCATCGGCATGATCTGGGCCCAAACCCCCTCGGGTGTGATCGGCAAGGATGGCAGCATGCCATGGCACCTTCCCGAGGACCTGAAACACTTCAGCAAGCTCACCACGGGCCACCCCGTCATCATGGGCCGCAAGACGTGGGAATCCTTTCCGGACAAGTACCGTCCGTTGCCCGGCCGCACCAACATTGTGGTGACCCGCAACGCGGAGTGGGCGTCAACGCCCGAGGCCGCGGGCGCCGTCGTGGTTTCCTCGCTTGACGAAGCCCTGCTCGAGTCGCAGTTCGCGCCCGGCGGCCAGAAAGTCTGGATTATCGGCGGCGGCGAGATCTTCCGTCAGTCAATGGAGGTTGCCAACCTCGCCGTGGTGACCATCATCGATGCCGATCCCGAAGGCGATACCTTCGCCCCGGAGCTCGGCAAAGACTGGACCTTTGAGGCAGTGGCGCCCGCCCAGGGCTGGTTCACCGCCAAGAACGGCACAAACTACCGGTTCACCACATGGCGCCGGCCGGAAAGCTAGGAAAGTTCCACCATGCTTAAGAAACCCGAAACCCTCTTTGTGCTCGGCTACATGCTGTTGCCGCTCTTCGCGCTGCTCTCGGCCGTTGTAGGGCTCACCATGATCCTGGGTGGCAACAAGATCGTGGGCATCATTGTTCTGGTGGTCGTCACACAGATATTCACCTTTGGTGCCTTCTTCGCCCTGCGCAAGCGCAAGGCCGCGCTGGCGCAGGAGCCCGACGCCGGCCGCTAGGCCCGCGTCGGCTTGACGGCCGCTGCACCATGGCCGCGTCGTGCAAGGTGATCGTGACGTAACCGACAGCGGCAGTTCGCTCCGAAAGTTTAGACTGGGTGAATGACTACAGCAGCTAATCCGTCCGTTGGACTGGTCGGTTGGCGTGGCATGGTCGGTTCCGTCCTGATGCACCGCATGCAGGAAGAGAACGACTTCGCCAACATCAACCCGGTATTTTTCTCCACCTCGAACGCAGGAGGTGCCGCCCCGTCCTTCGCTGATGGGGCCGGCAAGCTCGAGGACGCGTTCGATATTGAGACGCTGGCCAAGCTGCCGATTATTGTCACCGCCCAGGGCGGGGATTACACCAAGCAGGTCCACGGCGAACTCCGCAGCCGTGGCTGGGACGGCCTGTGGATCGACGCTGCCTCAACGCTGCGCATGAACGATGACTCGATCATCGTGCTGGATCCGATCAACCGCGACGTCATCGACGCCGGCCTGTCCGGCGGGGTCAAGGACTTCATCGGCGGCAACTGTACGGTTTCCTGCATGCTCATGGGCCTTGGCGGGCTCTTCAAGAACAACTTGGTGGAGTGGGGCACGTCCATGACGTACCAGGCTGCCTCCGGCGGCGGCGCCCGCCACATGCGCGAGCTCCTCAACCAGTTCGGCACCCTCAACAACGAGGTCAGCAGCGAACTGGAAGATCCTGCGTCTGCCATCCTCGAAATCGACCACAAGGTCCTCGCAGCACAGCGTACCGGCGTTGACGCCACTCAGTTCGGCGTACCGCTGGCCGGTTCGCTGATTCCCTGGATCGATGCCGACCTCGGCAACGGCCAGTCCAAAGAAGAGTGGAAGGCCGGGGTTGAGACCAACAAGATCCTCGGTACCGGCAAGGGCACCGAAGGCAAGGACCACATCGCCATGGATGGCCTGTGTGTCCGCATCGGCGCCATGCGTTCGCACTCCCAGGCCCTCACGCTCAAGCTCCGCGAAGACCTGTCTGTCACGGAGATCGAGAACCTGCTGGCCAAGGACAACGAGTGGGCCAAGGTCATTCCCAACACCAAGGAAGCGTCCATGGCGGACCTGACCCCCGTGGCAGCCTCCGGCACGCTGGACATTCCCGTTGGCCGTATCCGCAAGCTCGAAATGGGCCCGGAATACATCAGCGCCTTCACCGTGGGCGACCAGCTCCTGTGGGGTGCAGCCGAGCCGCTGCGCCGCATGCTGAATATCGTGACGGGCAAGCTCTAAGAACCAGTTCGTCGCTAACCCGCTGTTCCGTTGCTCCCCAGCAGCGGGCAGCGGGTTTTCTGCGTTCCGCCTGCGTGCCGACTCATCAGTTGCCAAACCGCTGTTTAGTTGCCGGCCAACGACGCAGAAGCGGGGAGGGAACGAGCTTGCGGCACACCGAGCTCCACCGCAGCCCTCAACCCGCCATGAACTTCAGATACGCCCGTCCCTGTGCCTGGAAGGAACGCTGAGTCGCGGGTCCGAGCTCCCCGGTAAAGGGTTCCGGAACCACACCCAAAGCTTTGCCATTGCCCGTCCTGGCCCAGGTGCCCACGACTTCCCCGCCTGCCACCATGATGCGCTTGAACACCCCGTTCTTGCCGGGCACCACCAATTCGGCGTGCTCCGGTGCCAAGACGAGGCTCCGGTCCTGGTAGCCGAGCAGGTATTCATCGAAGCCCGGGAGTGCCAGCATTGAGCGGGAGCCGGGCACGCCGTCGTCGAGCATTGCTGCTGTCTCGGGCGAGAGCCAATAGCTGGTACCCCCGAAGTCCAATTCCACCAACCGGTCCTGTACTGAGGCCAGAGCCTTGCGCGCCTCCGTCAAGGGCACTTGGCTCCACCAGGCGAAGTCCTTCACCGTGGCCGGGCCGTGGCTCCGGACATAACGGAACAGGAGCTCGGCAATGCCTTCCTCGCGGCCCAGGTCCCGGGAGTTCTCGATCCAGGCGTCGAACGGAACAAACAGCTGTTGTGCACCGGGTTTGCCGCCTGAATCTGCCATGGGCCCCTGGACCAGCCAAGCCCGCTGGCACAGGCTTCCGATGAGATGGATGCCCCGCTGGGCCTTGGTGACTTGCCCGGCTTCCTCGAAGGCCTGAAACAGTTGCTCCCGCGTAGCTCCCGGCCTGGCGTCGACGGCGTTGAGTGCCTCCACTGTTTTGAGGGCGATGTCCCGGCACTGGCTGATGTCCTCCGGCGTGATATCAAGCTCGCGGTGCCGTCCCGCAACCATGTTCATGAGCCGCCCGCTGGTGATGTCCAGGATCCAGCGGAGGTCTTCCGGGGCCAGGAGGTGCAAGGTTCCGCGCATGGGCCACGAGCGGACTACGGTCCCGGCATCGAGGGCTCCCCGCACATCCGACGCAGCGCTCCCGGGAACGCGCTGCCCCACGGCCCAGAGGGCCGAGCCAAGGTCCTGCGCCTGCATGGCCGTCATCCACCGGACGGCATCGGGCACGGAGGCAAAGCCTTGACCCAGGAGTCCCTGGCTGGCCAGCCGGAGCCGTCCCATGACCTTTGGAGTGACAGCGCTTGTGAGGCGGACTCGGGTTGCAGGCATGCTTCATCCTAAGAGTGCCCGGACAGCTCAGGGAACCTTGCAACGCCTCACAGCCGTCTTCCAGCCGGACTTTCTATGCTGGGGGCATGCTCTTCGGTGATCTTGCTCCGCTCATGCGGCCCTTGAGCCGGTGGTTGGCAACCGCCGGCTGGTGCTTCACTGCGGCCGGGCTGGGCGCAGGGCTGATGGTGGCCGTCGGAACCGGGGTAAGCCTCTCCCCCTCCATGCAGACCATCCAGACTGCAGGTTTGGTGGCAACAGCGATAGCTGCGTTGCTCATCGGGACCGCCACGGTGAGCCAACCAGTGGCCGAGCAGGACGACGATTCCCCCGAACCATGGTTCTATCCAGCAGCGGCAGCCCATGTGCGCAGTTTCCTGCTGGGGGCAATCGTGATGATGATGGGCTTGGTAGGTTTCGCAGCCGCCGGACTCTTCATGCCCAGCGGACCATCACCACAGAGCGTGGCGTTCAGCCAGATATTCCTGCTGGGCGCTGTCAGTTGTGGACTCACGTTCCTGCTGCTCAATAGAGTGCTGCCCGCTGGAGAGCGCAGGACCCGCTAGGTCCTGGGACCAAGCTCCTGCCGCCAGTTGCTAGAGCGCTACCCCGATCAGCAATGGTTCCGGGTGCAGTTCAATACCAAAGCGTTCGACGACGCCGGACCTCACCTCGCGCGCTACCGCCACCATGTCCGCAGCAGAAGCCGTGCCCCGGTTGGTGATGGCCAGCGTGTGCTTGGTGGACAACGAAGCCCTGCCACCGGAGACGCTGGACTCTTCCAACCCGAAGCCCTTGCCGAACCCGGCCTGGTCGATCAGCCAGGCCGCCGAAAGCTTGACGAGGCCATCAGCACCCGCCGGGTAGCGTGGAGCGTTGTCCGGGAGCTCCGCAGCCCTGTCCACGGGCACGATGGGGTTGGTGAAGAAGGAACCCGTGGAATACGTGTCCCGATCTGCGGCGTCCAGGACCATGCCCTTGGAGGCACGGAGGCGCAGCACTTCACGCCGGACATCATTGGCGTAGGCGCGCTTGCCCGGCTCCACACCCAGCACGCGCGCAAGCTCGGCGTACCGGATGGGGGCGCTCATGCGGCCCAGCGGCAATTGGAACTCCACCGTCAGGACCACGTACCGGGGCGAACCCTCCACTGTGGTTTGCTTCAGAATGGAATCGCGATAGCCGAACTTGAGCTCGGAATTCGTGAAGGTCTGGACTGCGTTGCGCTGACGGTCCCAGGTCCGGACAGCGGCGATGGTCTGCGAAACGTCCGCGCCGTACGCCCCTACATTCTGCACGGGTGTGGCACCCGTGGCGCCGGGGATCCCGGACAGCGCTTCAAGGCCGGACCAGGCGTGCAGCACAGAGTGCTCCACCAAGGCATCCCAGTTGTGGCCGGCTTGGACCACAACGGACACGCCACCACAGCTGTCTTCAGAGTCCACAGTGAAGCCTTGGGACGCGATCCTCAGGACTGTGCCAGGGTAGCCTTCGTCTGAGATCAGCAGGTTGGAGCCGCCTCCGATGATCAGGAGTTTCTCCCCCGCAGCGTCAGCCGATCGCACGGCGTCGATGATCTCAGCCTCGGTGCGGGCCTCCACAAAGTTCCCTGCGGGGCCGCCGACGGCAGCTGTGGTCAGTTCGGAAAGCAGCGTCTGGGTCACCAATCAAGCCTAACGGGGATTGGTTGTCTCCGCGGACGCGGTGGACCGCTTGCGTGACACCGGGGCCAGGAAGAAGCTGATGACCAGCAGCGCAAGCGGAGCCAGCAGTGAGTGCAGGATGCCGAAGTGTTCCGCCAGCAAGCCCAGCAGCGGTGGCCCGCAGAGGAAGGCCCCGTAGCCAATCGTGGAGACCACCGAAACACGGGCCGCAGCATGGACAGGATCATCAGCGGCGGCGGACATGCCAACTGGGAACCCCAGCGATGCGCCCAAGCCCCACACTGCCAACGCGACGAACGCGAGCCAGGGAACCGGCGAAAAGACAAAGAGCGCAAGACCAACGACGGCGGTGGCCGAGCACCAGCGCATCACCGCCACCCGCCCGAAGCGGTCCAGGACCACAGTCCCGGCAAACCGGCCGATGGTCATGAACGTCACGAAAAGGCCGTAACCGACTGCGCCGGCGGCATCGGACTGGCCATAGCCGTCGGACAACGCCAACGCCACCCAGTCCCCCGCGGCACCTTCGGCCAGTGCCAGCCCCAGGACCAGGAGACCGATCAGCAGGGTCCGCCGGTCACGCCATGCGAGGGCCACCAGCCGTTTGTTGTCGAGCGGCGCTGCGTTTTTGCCCGGCTCAGGCTGCTGCTCCGGAGTGATGATGGGCAGCGGCCCGGTGGAGGGGTCTTCAAAAGTGTCCGGCTGGTCCGGGTGATAGGTGCGTCCGGCGAGGGCAAACTGGTCGGCGCGGAACCAGAAACCGGCAGTCACCACGGAGCCCGAGACCACGAGGCCGGCCAGCAGGAAGTGCCAGAACACCGGCAGGTGCACTGCTGCGGCCCAGGCACCGAAACCCGCTGCAGCTACGGTGCCCAAGCTGAAGGCGCCGTGAAGTCGGGGCATGATGTGCCGTTCCAGCGCACGTTCGAGTGCCGCGCCTTCAACGTTCGACGCCGTATTCCAGCTGGCGGTGCCGAGTCCCACGATCACCAGCCCGGTAGCCACCACCAGCGGGTTGGCGGCAATCGAGGCTCCAAAGCCCACGGTAGCCAGGCCCAGCCCCACCATAATGCTGCCGATCCGGGTGGTGAGCTTGGAACCTAGCCGCAGGACGATGAGGCCCGACGCCGAAATCGAAATGAACGACGCTACGGTCATGCACATCAGCAGGAGTCCGATACCACCCGGCGTAAGGTCCAGCCCGTCGCGGATGGCAGGCAGGCGGGACACCCAGGTGGCGAAGGCGATGCCGCTGGCCGCATAGGAGGCAACGACAGCGGCGCGCCACCGCGACATGTCTGTCGAACTGGCGCGCCGCTGGGAAGTGTTCAGTTGGTTCAAGAGACCTTCACAACTGCTTGGGACTTCATGAGGACCTTCTGCCCGGCTGCCATGACGGTGAGGTCAATGCGCGCGGTGCCTGCCTCGGCGTCGAGCGCTCCCACCACACCGGTGACGTCAATGACAGCCCCAGCTTCGGCAGTACCGGTGGTATCGGTGACAAGCACAGGCTTGGTGAATCGGGTCTGGTAGTCGACGACGGCGGCTGGGTCGCCCGCCCAGTCACTCACCAGCTGGACTGCCGCTCCCATGGTGAACATGCCGTGCGCGATCACACCCGGCAGTTCCACGGACGTGGCAAAAGCTTCGTTCCAATGGATCGGGTTGAAGTCCCCGGAGGCTCCGGCGTACTTGACCAGATCCTGGCGGGTGACCTCGATGCTGCGGGTGCCGATCTCCTGGCCCACCGTCAGTTCGTCAAATATGGGGCTCATGGCTACTGTCCCTCTCCGCGGACCAGGATGGACGAGGTGGTGGTGGCGACCTTCTCGCCGGACACGGTGGTGATCTCCGAGCGGGTGGTGATCATGGCTCCCCCACCCATGGCGCGGACGCCGTCCACGTGCAGTTCTGCCACGAGCTGGTCGCCCGCAACGATCGGCCGGTGGTGCGTGAAGCGCTGGTCGGCGTGGACCACGCGGGAGAAGTCGATGCCGGACTCGGGGTCCTCCACCAGCTGCGCGTCGGCGCGCTGGGCAACGATGATGGCGAAGGTGGGGGGCGCTACGAGGTCGCTGTGGCCCAAGGCTTTTGCAGCCTCCACATCGAAGTGGGCGGGGTTGCCAGCCTTCACGGCTTTGGCGAACTCGCGGATCTTTTCACGGCCGACGTCGTAGACCTCTGCGGCAGGGTAGCTTCGGCCCTGCAGGTCCGGATTGATACTCATGGTCCAACCCTATCCGGTGGTCCAACCCTCGCGGCTGGTCCAGCCCCATCGGCCCACGATGCGGGCTGGTGTGTGCCGTTATTTCTTGTAGTTCTTTCGGATCTGTTGGCCGCGCACCACCAGGCCGCCCACATGGAGCAGCAGCCCCGCACCGATCACGGGCAGCGATGCCATAGCAAGGCCTTGGTTGCCGGAGGTGTTCCCCACAATGGAGAGGATCAGTCCGATGGCGATCAGGCCCATGGCGCTGAAAACCAGCGCTTTGTAGGCAGTGGATGCGGTGGCCCAGAATTCGTTCAGCACCGTCCAAGTCTACCGGGGTGCGTTGCGAGGCCCGGTCTGCGCTTTCAATCCCAGGAATAGGACGCAGAGCGGGCCCCGCAACGGCCTAGAAGAGAGAATCCTGCAGGGCTGGGATGTCCGTGGTGTGCTCGCCGAACTCGATCTTCCGGCCCTTGAGCCCGCCAAGGTCCGCCACAAAACTGCCTTCGACGTCGTTTCCCGCAGCATCGGACAGCGTTGCCAGGGCGATGGGACCGGAAAGCGAGCGGACGCGCAGGCCGTGCCCGCCGCCGTCGAACGCTGCAGGGTACGGGTGGCGCATACCGGCGCCAGGGAACGATCCCGTGCACAGCGGGTCCGCCAGTGCGGGCCTCTCCCACTCCTCCTCCACAACGGCGAAGCCGGTCATGGCAAGGCCACCGAGCAACTCCCGCACGTTCGTGGCCTCACGGCGGTTGATGGCAGAAAGTTCGACGACGGGACGCGGGTCCACAAGGGCCGCCGCCTTGGCTGCGGACCGGATTTGCTGGACGAGCCCGAGTTCGCGGGTCACCAGATCTTCCAGCACGCGCACAACGCGGCCGTCCTCGGCATGGGCAACATACGATGCGTGCACGGCACCTTGCTCGGCCAAGCGGTTCCACTTGCGTTGCGCCGATGCCGTACCGATCTTGCTGGCACCGTTGGCAAAGGTGGCCACATAGAGCCAGTGCGGCTGCATGAGGTAGGCGCGCAGTCCCGGCGGAACGGAGCCGCCGCGGTGGAAGTCATGCATGAGCCGGGAGTCATCCCTGGCAAAGCAGGCGCCGCATTGCTTCCCGCGTTCGGCCGGCGAACCGCTCCGGCACGGAACATGGGTGCGGTCGCCAGGACCATGGACCTTGGTGTGGCCGAGGCACCACATTCCGGGCACGACGCGCAGGCCCAGGGAAGAACCCCGGGCCAACGCAACATCAGTGAACTCCGCATCCGGCGACAGGAGCCGCAACGCTGGGGAGGAAGAGTCCCAAACCACACCGTGGACGAGCATGGTTACAGGGAGGGCTGGACTCCGAAGGCAACTGCGAGCTTCATGATCTTCTCAGCGCGGCCCAAACGGGGAAGGTCGGAGCCGTCGCGGATAACCCGGCCGTTGGCTTCGAAGTCGTTCATGAAGTCGGTGGCCCAGGCGACGTCCGAAGGCGTGGGGCTGATAACTTCATTGATCACGGTGGTCTGGTCAATGGCCAGGCACAGCTTGCCCGTCATGCCCATGGTGACCGTGATACCGGTCTGTTCGCGCAGGATCGGGTGGTTGGTGCCGACGGTCGGGCCGTCAATCGGGCCCGGCAGGTTACCCACGCGGCTGGCCACAACGAGCTTGGCACGGGGGTAAGCCATGGCTTCCGGCGTGGCTGCCATACCGGTATCGCGGCGGAAGTCGCCCGAGCCGAAGGCCAAGCGGAATGCACCCTGGGCGCGTGCGATGTGGTTGGCTTCCTCGATGCCGAGGGCGGATTCCACCAAAGCAATCACGGGAGTCTTGCCGTCCATGCGGTGGAAGGACTCGGTGACCTGGTCAGCGGACTCGGTCTTGGCCAGCATCACGCCGAGCAGCCCCGGAGTGCCGCGCAGGCCGGCGAGATCGTCGGCCCAGAAAGGGCTGGTGGCGTCGTTGATGCGCACCCATGCCTGGCCACCGGCGGCCAGCCAGTCCACCACGTGGCCGCGGGCGGTGTCCTTCTGGGACGGGTCCACGGCATCTTCGATGTCCAGGATGATGGCGTCTGCCCGTGAACCCGCGGATTCGTCAAAGAGCTCCGTTTTCATGGCATTCACAAGGAGCCAGGAACGGGCAATGTCGGCGGGAATGTTGCGGGTAGGCCGAATGGATTCGGCGGCGATGCTAGACGTCATGTATCTACCGTATCCGTCCTGCGGCCCATGCGGCGAAGAAATCCGCCCGGTTGTGAGGATCAATACGAACTAAAACGGATATGACCGGCCGCAGAGCATTCAGCGGGCCAGGATGTCCAACAACTTCCTGAAATCACTGCATCCTTTGTTCGGTGACCCGCAGGGCACAGTCTCTGTACCCATGGCGGTGTCAAGCCGCTCGATGGAGAACGCGGATAAGGTCCAGCCCAAAGGCGGATCGATGGCCGGCTCGCTGTTTGGAGCCACCTCGACAACCCTGGTCTCGCCGAGTTCGCCTGCCAAAGCTGCCGTTGCACCTGAACACTGCGTTGACGCCAAGGCACAGACGCCAGCACCTTCTTGGAGTCTTTGCTTCCATGCGGCTGCATCGGACTGGGCATCCTTGGCCTTTACACCGGCCAACGGGACCACGATTTCCGCAGCTGGCTTCGGAATGGCCGGTGCGACGTCGGAGCCTGGCGAGTTCCGGATATAGACGAAGATGGGAACAACGAACGAGGCTTTGGCCTTCTCTGCGTCCGTTACCGGTTGGTGGTCCGGAGCTGGCGCCGGTAAAGGCAGCGCGGCTTCCACGTTTCGGTTGTGTTCGGCGACGAGTGCTCCAAGTTCCCACCAAAGATCCGAGACTGTGCCTAAGCCCGAAACCTCGGCATAGCCGCCGTCGATTGCTTGCAGGGATGGAGCCGCTGCCACGTTGTCGGGGCATCCGGCGGGCTGTCCGGACTCACTATCACCCGGGTAGAACACCCTGCCGGCCGGGGAAATAATGGGGAACCGCGCCGAAAGTCCTACGGCAGTTGACCAGTTGAATTGTGTGTTGCAGAAATGGCCGCTCTTTAGAAGATCGATCGTGACTGGCTGGCCTTCCGGTTCGCCACACCCCGGCTTCCGGGGATCCGCTGTGGCCGTCACGAGGTCCAGCTGACTGACAACCAGCCGGCATCCCGAACCAGTAGCAGTTGAATTGAGGATCAACGCACCCGCAGGTCCCCTCTCCGAGACATCGAATGCGCCACCGAGCTTGTCTGCCTGCCCTTCCCAGATGGTCTCCATGAGTCCCGCACGGTCGTGCCACTTCCACCCATCGCCCTGGTCCGTGGGCATCATCACTCCGGCCCCCTCTGCCACGAGGTCGCCCACTATGGCCCCCGCGACTCCGGCAGCCAAGGCATCCGGCGCAGCCACCTCATCCACGGCACGAACAATCTCAGGGCTTGAATCGTAGAGATTGACCAACGTCAGGCCCAGGGAGCCACCACTGACCCCGCTCGATGCGAAGCTTGCCACGCCGCCGCATCTGATACCGGCGTTGGTATCGGCATCCACAATTTGAGCGAATACCCTCGCCGTCCAGCTGGCGGCCCTGATCCCTCCACCCTCCGAGGCAACCAGCAGCATGGGCCGCACCGTCTTCCCCGTGACGCCGGACGCCCGTTCGCAAGGCGTGCTCTCTTCCAGCCAGGCTGCGAACCGCTTCTGGATGTCCTCGCGCACGGAGCCCGGCTTTTCCTGAGTTACCTGGTGCAGGGCATGGACCTGCGCATTTCCACCGTTGAGCTGCCCAATGGCAATCACTGCGACCAGTAACGTCAACAGTGGATTCGCGGTGAATCCCATGAGCTGGAAGATCTCCAACGGCCGTTGATCCTGGACAAGGACCACGAGGTAACCGATCACCAGGGCCCATGCTCCAACCCCGCCCACAGCGGTGGCGGAAACGCCGATGGTTTTCGTCACGGGGCCGGGAATCATCGCCAGGAATGCAAGGAACAGCACCGCCAGAACGAAGAAGAGCAGTAGCAGCTTCCGGAAGAAGGCAGGGGAACCAACACTTGGCTTCAGGAGGTCTGCCATCCTTCGACGGCCACTGCCCGAAATTGCCCGATCAGTGATGCGACGAACCAGCCATGCTTTGACGGGATAGACAGCCACAGCCAGCAGTGACCCGAAGATCAGGAAGAACACCGCCCATCCGATCGGCGTGGCGCCGGGCTGGATGAAGTGCTTCGCAACTGGTCCGGTAAACGATCTGACGCTCGCTAGCCCGGAAACGGCAAGCAACGCGACCGCCAAGTTGTCGCCTCCGCACCATGCATCCAATGCACGCGTTCGGTCTTCATCGACCCTGGGCAGCGGAATTGAGTCGCCCTTTCGCGTCAGGTTATGGCGGATTCGCAACGAAATGAGGACCAGGACCAGCGGCGGACCAATAAAAAGAACCAACTGAAACCAGGAAAGTTGCCCGTTTGGCGCTACCCACAGGCTTCCCATGAGTATCGCCAGCGGCCCAATCATCCACCACCAGCGGCTCGGCATGTTCTCAGGAACCTTTCCCAGCACCCACAATTTCCACGCCAGATCAGAACGCCTGCGCCCCAGGACAAACAGCCCCAGAGTCACCAGCACCACAGCGAAGACTGTGCTCCACCAACTGGCACTGAGCAGCCCCTCCACGGCCCAGAGGCGCTGGGAATCGGGCATTTGGTCGTTGACCCCGGGGATGGGCAGGAGCGCCAAGACCGCAATCACGGCGATGACTGCTGCCGAGAACCGCTGGAAATGTAACGTCCGCACAATCCTCCACGCCGCTTGGCCTATCCGACTCCGCACGGCGGGAAACGCGAGACAACAGATCAGGAAGAAGACAAACGTCAGCCATTTGATGGTGGCAACGACCGCCAGGCTGGTTGCCACCCATCCAGTTTCGTGGTCCCAGACGGCAGCTGCTCCCAAGAACAACAGGGCAGCCTCGATCAGCTCAGCCAAGCCAAGCACGCCGGCGACGAGGCCGATCTTCCAGTATGGCCGTACCAGTCTCCAGAGCAGCCAGACATAGCTTGCGGCAAAGCCAAGGTCCAGGACCACGTGCCACCGGATCAGCGTTGCCAACCGTGGACCGTCTTCCACGTCCAGGCCACTCCAGAGCTCCCAGCTGTCCCGTCTGTCGAACGCCGCGACTCCCACGACGTCCGCAATGTTCCTACGCTCTCCAGAGACAATGAATCCGCCGATGAGCCGGTCCACTTCCGCCATAGCCAGCCAGAAGGCCACTACAACAACTAACCACGTGGCGATCTTCCAGCGTTCGATCCGCTCCTGCGCTTCCGCCTGCACCACCACTTGCACTCGCATTGGCACTTGTACTGGCACCGGCGTTGGGACTGGAGAAGCCATGGCACTGTTCCTGACTCACGACGGGACATCGAGCAGCACATCAGCCCTTGGACCCCTTGGAACTGTTTCAATAGCGCCCTACGGCTTGGTGCTCATGGTGGCATAGCAGGTTCTCGCCCGGAAGCCCCGGAGCACCGCGGATTTCCCCGCGCGCAGCGGACTCCGGAAGCACGCGTCGGCATGTTCCCTCCCGTGTGTCCACAGGTTGCCCCGGATTGCGTTCCATTTCTTGCCGTTTCCTGCCATTTCCCACGGTTTCCAACAATGAACTCCGCACTTCCCACACGCCGTCGGGATGGGCTTTCATCGTTCCCAAGCCGTTGCACAAGCCGGCTACCCAACACATCACACCCCATCGAAAGTAGCTCCCATGAAACTGCACCTGCCCCTGCTGAGCGTCGCGGCCGCCGTCGTCCTTGCGCTGACGGTGTCCGGCTGCGGCGGTGCAGCCGAAGCCGGACAAGCCAATCAGTCCGGCAACGAGGTCAAGGAACTCCGCTACCAGGGCTCAGCCAACAACGTGACCTTTCCTGAACTGGCCGCAGACCTGGGCTACCTGGGCGACGTGAAGCTGAACTGGGTGGGCAACACCACCAGCGGCCCGCAGGACATCCAGTCCGCAGCCACCAACCAGACCGACTTTGGCGGAGCGTTCTCCGGCGCAGTGGTGAAACTCATCGAAGCCGGGGCACCGGTCAAGGCAGTGACCAACTACTACGGCTCGGACGAGAAGACCTTCAGCGGCTACTACGTGAAGGCGGACAGCACCATCAAGCAACCACGTGACCTGATCGGCAAGAAGATCGCCGTCAACACCTTGGGTGCCCACCACGAAGCCGTCATCAACACCTACCTGACCAAGAACGGATTAAGCCAGGACGAGATCAAGCAGGTCCAGTTGGTCCCGCTGGCCCCCAACGACACCGAGGAAGCGATCCGTCGCGGCCAGGTGGACGCGGGAACGCTCGGCGGCGTGCTGCAGGACCGGGCCGTCGAAGCCGGCGGACTGCGTTCGTTGTTCAGCGACGTTGAGCTGTTCGGAAGCTTCGCGGGTGGCCAGATCGTGCTCCGCAACGACTTCATCGAAAAGAACCCCACCACCACGCGCACCTTCACCACCGGCGTTGCCAAAGCCATCAAGTGGGCAGCTGAAACACCCAAGGATGAAGTGATCGCCCGCTTCACCAAGATCATCGAAAGCCGCGGACGCAACGAAAGCACGGCCAACCTGAAGTTCTGGAAGAGCCCTGGCGTTCCGGACTCCGGCGTGATCAAGGACCAGGACTTCACGCGCTGGGAGGCCTGGCTTAACGCGGCCGGGATCGTGAAGGACAAGCTCAATCCGTCCAAGTACTACACCAACGAGTTCAACGACCTCGCTTCCAAGAAGGGATAACGATGACCGCGAAAACCAGCCTCCGCAACGTGACCAAACAATTCACCGTCAGGGCCACCAAGTCCGCTGCTGCCACAACCCTCACGGCCATCGATTCCCTGAGCCTGGACGTCCGCGAGGGCGAGTTCCTCACTTTGGTGGGGCCCAGCGGTTCCGGGAAAACCACGCTGTTGGACCTGCTTGCCGGACTCTCAACCCCGACATCAGGCGAGGTTCTGGTGGATGGCAAGCCCGTCACAGGACCCGGCAAGGACAGGGCGGTGGTGTTCCAGCAGTACGCGCTCTTTCCCTGGCGGACTGCCTCGGCCAACGTATCCATCGGGCTTGAGGGCCCCGGGCCGGACGGCAAGAAGCTCAACCGGCGCGAAAGGGCAGCGAAAGCCAAGGAGTACCTGGCGCTCGTGGGTCTGGCCGGATTCGAGGACCGGTATCCCCATGAACTCTCCGGCGGCATGAAGCAGCGCGTAGCAATTGCCCGCAGCCTCGCTTACGAACCTGACGTGTTGCTCATGGATGAACCTTTCGCGGCTTTGGATGCCCAGACCCGTGAGCAGCTGCAGGACGAACTGCTGCGGATCTGGAAAGCCACGGGGAAGACCATCGTGTTCATCACCCACGGCATCGACGAGGCCGTCTATCTCGGAGGGCGCGTTGCCGTGTTGAGCGCCCGACCGGGCCGGCTCAAGGAAATCGTGGACATCACTATCCCGGACCGCGACGGCGACGAGGACATCCGCTCCAATCCCGCGTTCGTCGAACACCGCCATCAGGTGTGGACCCTGCTGCACGACGAAGTCCGCCGTGCCCAGGACGCCGGGCACCGCAAGATCCTGCCCGACGGCAGCGCACCGGACGAACCGGCAACCATCACCACTGAAAGGAGCGCCGCCTGATGACCACAACGCTCACACCAACAGAAGCCCCGCCGCAGGCGATCGCCGCAGTTGACCCGAGTTCCGCCGTCGCGCCTTCCGTCCCGCAGGACGCACCAGTGAAACGTTCGACGCCGATCCTGGCCGCAGTGCGGCGGGTTGCCGCGACGGTTAGTTCCGGCGTCTGGAAATCCGCAGCGATCCTGGCGTTCCTGGCGTTGTGGGAGTTGGGACCGATTTACCTGGCCAGCCCGTCGACGCGCGTGTTCCTGCCGCCACTGCACGAAGTGCTGCTGGCGTGGAGCAAGCTTTTCGAAGCGGGAACCATCCAGGGCCATATCGCGGCCAGCCTCACCCGGTCTGTTGCCGGCTTCGGCGCGGCGCTGGTGGCCGGCGTTTCGCTGGGCCTGTTGATCGCTTGGTACGGCCGGCTGAACGCCGTCCTCAACCCCCTGCTGGAACTGTTCCGTAACACCGCTGCGCTGGCCCTCCTGCCGGTGTTCACGTTGCTGCTGGGCATCGGCGAGGAATCCAAGATCAGCATCGTGGCCTATGCCGCGTTCTTCCCAGTGCTCCTCAATACGATCGCCGGGGTGAAGACGGTGGACCCGCTGCTGATCCGGGCCGCGAGGTCGCTGGGCCTGAACAGCTTCCAGCTCTTCCAAAAGGTGATCCTACCTTCGGCTGTGCCCACCATCTTCACCGGCATCCGGATGGCCGGAACGGCGTCGATCCTGGTGCTGATCGCCGCCGAAATGGTGGGAGCCAAGGCAGGACTCGGCTACTTGATTGTCAACGCGCAGAGCAGCTTCCTGATCCCGGACATGTATGCGGGCATCCTGACGGTCTCGCTGCTGGGGCTCGGTGTGAACTTCCTGCTGGTGGCCCTTGAACGGCACTTCTCGCGCTGGCGCACCGCCGTCGGAGCAGACGCCTCCTGACCCCCTCCAAACCATCCTCGCGGCAACCGCCGCAACCATCACAACAAGTAAGGAAACGAAAACATGACCGTCATTACCGAAACCAAGCTCGAGTTCGCCAAGCTGGGTTCCCGCATCGGAGCCGAAATCCGCGGATTCGACATCAGCGGCGACCTCAGCCAGGACACCGTTACCCAGATCCGTGCCGCCCTCAATGAACACAAGGCCCTGGTGTTCCGCGAGGCCAACATCCTCAGTGACGAAGCCCAGGTGAAGTTCGCCGGCCACTTCGGCCCCCTGACCAAAGCCCACCCCACCGTTGCCTCGGTGGAAGGCGAAGAGAACGTCCTGCCCGTGGACAGCGAAAACGGGTCGGCCAACAACTGGCACACCGACGTCACGTTCGTGGTCAACCCGCCGCAAGCATCCACGCTGCGCAGCATCGACCTTCCGGCCTACGGCGGCGAAACGCTCATTGCCTCCTCTGCCGGCGCCTACCAGGACCTCCCGGAAGAGCTCCGCAACTTCGCGGATACGCTCTGGGCCATCCACACGAACGACTACGACTACTCGGTGCCAAAGAACCTGGAACACTCAAATGCCGAGGAGCGTCGCAAGGAGTTCACGCGTTTGAAGTTCGAAACTGCCCACCCGGTGGTTCGTGTCCACCCGTTGACCGGCGAGCGCGGATTGTTCATTGGGGGCTTCGCGCAGCGGCTTCGGATTGTGGGTTTGTCCAACACCGAATCGAAGGACATCATCCGGCTCCTGCAGGCCTACGTGACCCGCCCGGAGAACGTGGTCCGGGTGAACTGGGAACCGAACCAGGTGGTCTTGTTCGACAACCGCATCACCCAGCACTACGCTCCGGACAACTACGACGGCCAGCCGCGCAAGCTCAACCGCGTGACCATTGCCGGCGACATCCCGGTGGGCATCGACGGCAAACCCAGCCAGTCCATCCAGGGTGATTCGAGCACTTACTCCGCGGTGGCCCCTGTCGTTCCCGCATAGGAGCACTGATGTGTTGCTGTTGTAACCCAAGTAAGTCGCAGTTGTGCGCGTTTTGAGGCTTCATAACGCGCACAACTGCGACTCAGTTGGGTAAACGGGCGTTAGGGGATGTTGTTTCCCCGGGCCGCCACCCACAGGCCATACCACTCTGCCCGGGTCATTGCCGCGGCCACGGAAGGAGCATCCTCGCACGCAGCGATCCGCCCCGTGTTGGTGGTACCGATAACCGGAGAAATCCGGGCCGGGTGCCTCATGAGCCAGCCCAGCAGCACGGCTTCAGGTGTTGTTCCCTTCTCCCCTGCCAGGCGCTGAAGCATGTCGGACGTCACGGCTTCCGCGGCAGTCAGGCCAGCCGAAGGAGCACCTGTGTATCGCCCCTGGGCCATGGAACCGTACGCCTGGAGTTCGATCCCCTTCGCCATGCCGTGCTCCACAGTCCCGTGCGGAAAGCTGATGCCCAGGCCCTCGGTGTGGTTCACCAGGACCGTGCTCTCCAGCCAGTCCCGGCGCAACAGGCTCATTTCCAACTGGTTGGCCACGATCGGCGTTTCCAACCTGTCCTGCAGGTACTCGATCTGCGCACCGGACATATTGGACACACCCAGTTGCCGCACTTTGCCTTCAGCCATCAGCTGCCCGACGGCGTAGCCCACCTCGCGCGGGTCCATGAGCGGATCCGGCCGGTGAAGAAGGAGTATGTCCACGTAATCCGTCTGCAGCCTCTTCAGGCTCTCATTGACGCGTTCCACGATGGCTTCGCGGCTGAGGTCGTAGTGCGTGTCCAGCCCGCGTTCCCCCAACCTGATGCCGCATTTGGTCTGAAGCAGGATCTTTTCGCGCAAACCCTGCGAACGGGCGAGGACCTCCCCGAAAACGGCTTCGGATTTGCCGCTGCGGTAGATATCCGCATGGTCAAAAAGCTCGACGCCGATTCGCCGCGCTACCTCGATGGCTGCCGCGGCCTGCTCGATCTCAGCAGCACCGTAGCTTTCGCCGTCCCACGAGCCGCCAAGGCCCATGCAGCCGTAGATGAGGCGTCCCCGCCCGTTCACATGTGTCATTGACTTAGTAAATCAGTCGTGGACGCTTACGCGCCGCGGACGATCCACGCGGTGGTGTTTGCCGGCAGCTTGCCGTCTTCCAAAGGACCGCTGCTCACGACGACGGACCCCTCGGGAAGTGCCACGGCTTCGGTGCCGAAGTTGGTCACCGTAGCCCAGCCACCCGGGCGGTTGAAGTGCAGCACGTCCGGGTTGCCGGTCTTGACCCATTCGAGCTCCTCAGCGGCCTGCAGTTCGCGCCGAAGCTTCAGTGCCTTGCGGTACAGCTCCAATGTGGAGCCCGCCACGCCGTCCTGCGCAGAGACCGCGTACCCCTGGAACCAGTCCGGCTGCGGAAGGTGAGCCGGACCGTCGCCGAAGCCGAAGGAGGATCCCTCTGCAGTCCACGGCAAGGGCACACGGCAACCATCGCGACCAATCTCCACGCCCTTGTTGCGGAAGAACGACGGATCCTGACGCTCGTCATCGGAAATCTCCGTGACCTCGCGCAACCCAAGTTCCTCACCTTGGTACAGGTAAGCCGAACCGGGCAGAGCAAGCAGGAGCAGCGAAGCGGCCCGGGCGCGGCGCAAGCCCAATTCGATGTCCAGCTCCTCAGCCGGAGCCCCGGCCAGAAGCCATCCCTTGCCGTCCTGGCCCTTGGGTTCCTTGGACGTGACGTCCTGGGCGGCGTTGGTTCCCTGGGCCACGGAACCGCCCTTGGGCAGCCCGTAGCGCGTGGCGTGTCGAACAACATCGTGGTTGGAGAACACCCATGTGGAGGACGCTCCCGTTTCCTTCGCCGCGATGAGGTTGTCCGTGATGATCTTCTTGAAGGCTTTCGCTTCAAAATCGGCCTGCAGGAGGTCGAAGTTGAATGCCTGGCCAAGTCCTTCCGGGCTCGCGTACCGTGCACGGCGGGTCTCGTGGACCCATGCTTCGGCAACCGCGGTGCGCGGCGGGTTGTACTCATTGAAGAGCTTGCGCCACTCGGCGTAGACCTCGTGGACTTCGTCGCGGTCCCAGAACGGGTGTGAACCGTCCACGAAGCCGTCGGTCCCGTGAGCGCGGGCTTCGAGCTCTGCCTTCATCGGCAGCGGCTCGGAAAGATCCTTTGCCATGCCGTGCGCGACGTCGATGCGGAATCCGTCCACGCCGCGGTCCGACCAGAAGCGCAGGGTCTTCAGGAAGTCTTCGCGGACCTCCGGGTTGTCCCAGTTAAAGTCCGGCTGTTCCTTGGCAAAGATGTGCATGTACCACTGGCCGGGGGTGCCGTCAGGCTCGGTGATGCGGTCCCAGATGGGTCCGCCGAAGACGGAGTCCCAGTCGGACGGCGGCAGCTCGCCATTCTTGCCCCTGCCGTCGCGGAAGATGTAGCGCTCGCGTGCAGCCGAGCCCTTGGGCGACGCCAGTGCTTCCTTGAACCACTCATGGCGGTCGGAAGAGTGGTTTGGCACGATGTCGGCGACGAGCTTGATGCCCGCAGCGTGCAAAGCCGCCGCCATCTCGTCGAAGTCCTCCAGCGTTCCCAGCTTGGGGTCCACGTTGCGGTAGTCATCGACGTCGTAGCCGCCGTCAGCGAGTGCTGAAGGGTAGAACGGGCTCAGCCATACGGCGTCGATCCCGAGTTCCTTCAGGTAAGGAACCTTGGCCGTAATCCCCTTGATGTCGCCGATGCCGTCTCCGTTGGAGTCGGCGAAGCTGCGCGGGTAGATCTGGTAGACAGCTGCCTGCCGCCACCAGTTCGGATCGGCCATGCGCTCTGCGTCTGTGCGGTGTGCGTGCGTGGCGGAGGTGCTCACGAAACTCCTTTGATTTAGATTCTAAATTTATGTCCCGAACCAGTATGAAACGCCGGACGCGGAAGGTCAACAAGTGGTTAGCCCTTGACGGCACCCTGGGTGACGCCGGCCATGACCCACCGCTGTGTAAACAGGTATGCAACGATCGCGGGCGCCATCGCCATCAGGTAGGACGCGAAGGACACGTGGTAGTTGTTGCTGAACTGGGTCTGGAACAGGTTTTGCCGTACCGGAAGTGTCTGCAGCGCCGGATCGGAAATAATCAGCGAGGGCATCATGAAGTCGTTCCACGCATAGAGGAAGGCGAAGATTCCCACGGTGGCACTCATCGGCGCCAGCAGGGGGAAGATCAGCTTCCAGAAGGTCTGCCACGTTGTAGCTCCGTCTATCCTGGCGCTCTCTTCCAGTTCCATTGGGATCGAACGGAGAAACGCGGTGAAGAGCAGCACGCTGAAGCTCAGCTGGAACATGGTGGCCAGCAGGATTACGCCGAGCGGGTTGTCCAGGCCGAGGCGACCGGTGAGCTGGATTTGTGGCAGCGCCACCACCGGGAATGGAATGAACATGGCACCAAGAAGGTAGAAGAACGAGTACCTGAAAAGCCGGCGTTCCCAGTTGCGCACAATCGCATACGAGGCGAACGCAGCCAGAACGATGGTTGCCAGGACAGTCCCCGCGGTCACGAGCAATGACATCGCGGCACCCACAGGGAAGTTGGTCAAAGTCCAGGCCTGGATGAAACCGTCGAGGCTGAACGGCGCGGGGAACGAGAAGGCGTTGCCATCCACAGCCTGGCCCTGGGTCTTGAACGCCATGGAGATCGTGACATAGAGGGGAAGAAGCACAGTAACCGTGCACAAGACGAGGATGGTGGTGGCCGACCAGTTCACTCGTTCCACCTTCAGAGCGGACCGGCGCCGGCCGGTTCCGGCTTTGACGGCCTGGGTGTCGGAGGAGTCCTCGATGGCGAGTGTGGCTTGATTGGTCATCAGAGTGCATTCCGTCCGCGAGTCAGCGAAAGCTGTACGAGAGAGATAACGATGGCGACCACGAAGAAGATCGTCGCGTTGGCCATCTGGTAGGCGTAGTCGCCGCCATTGAAGCCGGCAATGACCGTCATTGCGATGCTTCTGGTTGAGGTTCCCGGACCGCCGTTGGTCAGGCCGACGATGATGTCATACGCGTTCAGGAATCCCTTGAACCCGAGAATGATGTTGATCACCACGTAGCCGGACACCAGCGGGAGCGTGATCTTGAGCAGTTGCTGGAACTTGCTCGCGCCGTCGATTTCCGCGGCTTCGTAAACATCTCCAGGCACCGCGACAAGGCCAGCAATGTAGATAAGCAGCGCACCGGGCACTGCCTGCCAGGCCGTGACGAGGACGATGGCAACCCACGCAAGGTCGGGATTCGCCAGCAGGCTGCTTTCCAGCCACGGGATCCCTGCAGCAGCACCGAGAGCTGGCAGGGAGTTCGAAAACAGGAAGTTGAAGACGTAGGCGATGATGATGCCGGAAACCACCATGGGAATGACAAAGATGGTTCGCAGTGCCGACTTCATGCGAATGCGAGACGTTAGTCCGACGGCCAGGAGGAACGCGACAACGTTAACGGCAATCACCGCGACGATGGAGAACCCAAAAGTAAACAGGTAGCTCTGCAGGATGGCGGGATCGCTGAAGATCGCGATGTAGTTGGTCAGGCCGGTGAACTCCCAGTCACCGATTCCAATGGAGTCCGTGAAACTAAAGAAAATGCCGATGATGCCCGGAATCGTGATGGCCAGGGTGAACAGGACAAGGCTGGGCACCAGGAAAAGGTAGAAAATCGGTTCGACCCGGCGCCTGCTGCTGCGTTGCTTTTTGGGGACCTCAACGGACGTTGTTGGGGTGGTGATGATGGACATGGTTTTGACTCCCTGGTTCTGCACTACTGGCGGAACGCCAGGCGCGCCCAATCTGCGTCGAGTGTGCTGAGGGTGGATGCAGGGGTTGCGCCGAACACGAGTGCCTGCGTGTAGTTCATGATCGGAATGGTGCGCGGTACCAGCACGGACGGGCCCTGGTAAACCTTGCCTTGGTCGTAGTACTCCACCATCCCTTCGATCCTGGGGTCAGGAACACCTGCAGAATCCTTGGTTGGCGTGAAGCCCAATTGCGACTTGTTATAGGCATCGATCACTTCAGGCCGGTACAGGTACTCAAGGAAGTCATGTGCAGCCTCCTTGTGCTTGGATGTCTCCGGGATCCAGGCCGCGAGGTCGACATTGACGCGGACCCGCAGGTTCTCGGGGTCCTCGGTCATGGGCAGCGGAAAGGTTCCAAGCGACAGGCCAGGGGCCGTCTTGGAGATTTCACTGAATGCCCACGGGCCTTGGAGGTACATGGCCGCCGCCCCTTGTGAGAACGCGAGGTTGCCGTCCCCGTAAGCCCGGCTTGCAGCGTCCTTGTTGACGTAGTTCTTTGCGAGCTTCAGCATCTTGGCGACGGGCTGCTCGAAGTCCTTCTGGAAGGACACCGGGGAATCCGGACCGACGTCCACCCCTGCCGCCGAAAGCTTCTTGAAGAAGTCGATAGTGTCCAGCTGGCCGCCTGCAGAGTAGTCAAACCACCCCTGGGCGATGGTCCAGTCGTCCTTCCACGTGGCATAGAAGGGCGTCACTCCAGCGGCTTTCAGCTTTTCGCACGCTGCGAGCAACTCGCTCCAGGTGGTCGGCACGGTGATGTTGTGCTTGGCGAAGATCTCCTTGTTGTAGATCACCGAGGACGCCATGACCGAGTACGGCAGGGCGCTGGTCCGGCCAGGGTAGGAACCGTACTGGTCCATCAGTGGCTGGAGGTCCTCACGTATACGGGATGCCGCGTCCGTACCGGACAGGTCGCTCAACGCTCCACGCTGCACGAACCGGGAAGTTTCCATGTTGTAGTTGGCCAGTGCAATGTCCGGCGGATTGCCGCGAACGAAACTCGCGGATACGACGTCGACGCCCGACGTGTCCAGGACAACCTGGGTGTCGTCCTGCGAGGCGTTGTAGTCGGCCACGAGCTTGGTCATGAACCCGATTGCTTCCCTCTTGCTGAAGGTGAAACGGATCGTCTCCTTGCCCGACTCCCCGGTGCAGCCTGAGAGAAGGCCGGCAAGCAGTGCCAGTCCCAGACCCATGGCCGCGAAGCGTTTCCCGCGTGTCATTTTCAGAGACACCGTAACCCTTTCGTCTTGCGGACCTCAGTGGCCGCATTTCCATCGCGCGGCGGTCAGTGTGCAACGCCGCCCGAAGTTTAGATAGGAGATAAATTTATGACCTAGCGCTAATGATCATGAGTGATGCGCGCCACATGGTCAAGCTTTGGGGGAAATGCGTCGTCATCTAAATTTATGCTCTAAATTTAGAGAGACTGTTCTATCGTTCCGATGGACTGCTGGAGAAGTAGGAGCACAGAATGCTGACCGGGACTGCGCCGTCAACCCAACTGGTACGCCGGGTGAATGCCGGCGCGATGCTTAAGGCGATGCGCGGTGCCGGCGTCGTGACCGGCACCGACTTGATGGCTTCCACCGGGCTCTCGCGTGCCACCGTGATCTCGATCTGCGATGAACTCGTCCAGCTCGGGTGGCTCCAGGAACTGGAGAACCAGCGAGGTGCCGGAGACTACGTCAAGGGCAGGCCGGCGCGCCGTTTCGTTTTCGACGACAGTGCGGCCAGCGTGATCGGAATCGACATCGGCGCCAACAAGATCACGGCGATCGTGGCTGACATGGCCGGAAAGTCTTTGTCCCAGGTCACGATGCCTTTCCGGGCGTACAACGTCCCTGCCGATGAGCGTGCCGATGTGCTGGACCGGATCGCGGCTGATGCCTTGGAGAAAGCCGGTGAATCCGCAGACTCCGTTCTTGCCGTATCTGTTGGAGTGGCCGCCCCGGTCAGCCGCGACGGTCAAGTCCTCACAGCCCAGGAGTTCTGGAAGTCCTTTGATGTCCGCCGGATAGTGTCGGAGCGGCATGGTTGGCAGGTACTACTTGAAAACGACGCCAACCTCGCAGCCCTGGCAGAAGGGTGGCAGGGCACTGCGCAGGGAGTCGACAACCTCGTGGTCATGCTCGCCGGCGACCGCCTGGGCTCAGGCATCCTTGAATCCGGCCGTTTGCTTCATGGGCAGCTTGGTGGCTTTGGGGAACTGGGATATCTCGACAATCTGGAGGGCGTAGGCGACACCTATGGCATCGCCCATTACGCTGCAATGTGGGGGCGGGAGGCGCTTGACGAGGATGCCGCGTCGATGCTGCGCGCACTCTGCGGTGGTGATCCCACAGCCCTGACCGCAGAGATGGTGTTCAAGGCAGCCGCGGACGGTGACGCCGCTGCCCGTAAGGCGCTGGACCGCGTGGCGCACCGCATGGCACGGGTCATCGGCTCAATCAGCACCTTGGTCAACCCCGAGCTGGTGGTTATTGCGGGAGGGGTCGCAGCTTCTGCCCACGCCCTGATTCCGGAAATCGGGAAACAGTTGCCGGCCTTCACGTTCACTCCCCCACGCCTGACGACCTCCGCCCTCGGAGATGGCATCGTGTCCCTCGGAGCAATCCGCCACGCCCTGGACTACGTCGAAGAGCATGCACTGGACCTCTACCCCGCGTCATTGCCGAAACACGCGGGTGCTTCCTAGCCCTGCCTCGGGCTCCACCACCTGGACTGCTGGAATCGCTACTCCGGCATGGACATGGTGCGCAGATCCAGCTGCCTGAGGACGCGGTCCGCCACCTCCGGGTCGGTTCCGGGTTCGTTTCGGGCAGACACCACTTCCTGGCGTGCAGCATCCAAAGCAATCGTCTGCACCGCGATGGCCAGCTCCCGTCCGCGCTGCCGCTTCTCGGAGGCGGACTCATTCCGCAACGAACCATCCAGCAGCTCAGCGTGAAGCCGGCGCATCTTTTCCTTGACAAGGGCAACCTTGTCGGCAGGAAGTTCCTTCATGAGGTCATGGTCCTTCAACGCGGCCACCGCGGCCGACTGAGCCCTCTTGGCCAACTCACGGGCGGCGTCCTTCTCGTGTGAGCCATCCTCAGTGGCATCCAGGACGCGCATGAGCCATGGCAGGGTCAGCCCGGGCAGCACCAGGGTTGCCAGAAGCACGGCGCAGGCAATCACCAGGATTTCGTGCCGGGCCGGGAAGTCACTGCCATCGGGCAACGTCAGTGGGAGCGCCAAGGCGAGGGCAAGGGTGGCCAAACCCCGCATGCCACACCACGTCAGGATCAACACTTCCTTGGGCGACGTGGGCTGCAGGAGGTTCCTGCGCTTCCGGGCTGTCACCGCAAGCAGGCTGAGCCACAGGTACCGCACGACGAACACGAGGATGCAGATCACCACGGCCATGCCGATCATCCCAAAGATCGCGGTTCCTTCGTCGCGGATGACGTGGCGGATCTCCAGCCCCACCAGGCCGAAGGCCAGGCCGGTCGCCAGCAGCTCCACCACATCCCAGAAGGCTGTCTGGGTGATGCGCTCGGCAGCGTCCTGCGGCCGGGCATGGCGCTGCAGTTCCAGGGCGGTCACGACGACGGCCACCACACCTGAGGCGTGCAGCTCTTCCGCAAGGATGTACGCGGCGAACGGGACCACCAGCGTCACGGCGCTCCTGGCCACCATGGAGGTGACGAGCTTGGTGATGAATTTGGTCAACCAGCCCATGGCAATGCCGATCACCACCGCCAACGCCGCACCAATGACGAATTGGACGATCACGTTCGGACCGACTTCGCTACCCGAAACGGTGGCGGCAACCGCGGCCTGGAAGATGACGATTGCTGCGGCGTCATTGAACAAGCCTTCACTCTGGAGGACCGTAATGAGGCGGCGCGGCATGTGGACGCGTCCGGCCACCGACTCGACGGCGACAGGATCCGGAGGCGCCACCATGGCGCCCAGGGCGATCGCAGCCGGAATGCCGATGCCCGGGATCATGAGCCAGGCAGCACCGGCCACCACGGCGGTGGACACTACTACCAGTGCCACAGCCATCAGCAGCAAGGTCCGCCAGCGCACCCGGAAGACCGCCCAAGAGCTCTTTTGGGCCGTTGCGAAGAGCAGCGGTGGCAGGAAGATCGGCAGGATCAGTTCCGGGGAGATCTCAAACTCGGGAAAGCCCGGGATGAAGGTCAGCGCCACTGCCAGGAGCAGCATGAGCACAGGGTACGGGAGCCGGAGTTTGTCCCCCAAACCCACTGCCACCACTGTTGCAAGCAGCAATCCGACGATGAGCGCCAGCTGATCCATATTTTCGCTTCCCCAGGAGTTGTCAGGCATGTCCGCGGACCAAGCCGCGATAGCTTCCTACCAAACATATCCCGGGCCGGGGTTCACTCCCCCGTTAGCGCGTCCACGACGTCAACCGTTCCATCCTTGAACGTGATGGTGCGGTGAATTGTCTCCGGCAGCTCCAGGACGGCCGCCGCAACCAAGGCCACATTGCCACGCGAAGTCTGGGTGTCCGCGCCTGCGGGGTCCGTCTCAATGAGGCCTGTCGCCTGTTCCTCCGTCAGCGTTCCCGGACCAAGGACAGTCCAGTCGAGGCCCGTGTTCCGAAGGTACTCATCAGCGGCCGCTTTCGACTCGGCGTAGGCGAAGAACGGGTGGTCAGCGGGCACTCCGTGGTCCGTTGCCGCGCCGATGTAGGACACCATGACGTACCGCTGGATACCGGCCTCTGCGGCGGCGTCCATCGACCGGATGGCAGCATCCCGATCCACAGCATAGGTTCTGGCCGGGTTGCCGCCGCCGGCCCCTGCGGACCAGACCACGGAGTCGTGGCCCTTCAATGCTTCGGCCAGTTCCGCCGTCGTCGAATGTTCAACATCAAGCACGAGCGCTTCGGCGCCGGTGTCCGTGATGTCCGCCACATGGTCGGGATTTCGGATGAAAGACGTGACGTCGTGACCTTCGCCACTCAGGATTCGGGACAGATGGAGGGCCACTTTGCCGTGGCCGCCAATGATCGCGATTCGGCTCATGGACCCATTCTGTCCCAGATGGGAAGTTGGCGCAGACAGGTGAAATGCAAAAAGACCCCGCAGACGATGCTGCGGGGTCTTGCTCTGTAGCGGTGGGGAGGCTCGATCTCCCGACCTCACGATTATGAGTCGTGCGCTCTAACCAACTGAGCTACACCGCCACGAATGAGAAAAACCTGTGTCAAGCCGGTCAAAACCGCCTTGACACAGGCCCTCATTCAGAGCCCCCCACCGGAATCGATCCGGTGACCTCGTTCTTACCAAGAACGCGCTCTACCACTGAGCTAGGGGGGCAACGAGTAAATACTCTACCGGACGTTTTCAGAAGCTACAAATCGGCCAGGAGGCAGCGAAAAACGGCGCCGACACAATTTGCGAAGCCGCCATTTTCCTGATCCAGATACGGCCAAAAACTACGGCAAGCGAAGCACCTGGCCGGGGTAAATGAGGTCCGGGTTGGGTACCGTATCGGCGTTGGCTGCGATCAGCGCGCCGAGGTCCACTCCGAACTGGACGGCGATTCCGCTCAGTGTGTCGCCCGGCTCCACCACAACCTCGGTCACCTGTGCTGCTGGAGCCTGCTGAGCGGCCGCCTGTTGCGCTGCCGCGGCCTCGTGCTCCTCCTGGGCGGCTGCGGCCTCCGCTGCCGCCTGCTGGGCTGCCTGGGCCCCGGCATAGTCTGCTGTTTCCTGCTCGACGGCGGCCTGCGCGGTTGCCGCTTCTGCCGCGGCCCGGTCAGCGGCTGCTGCCTCGACTGCGGCGGCGTCTGCAGCGGCCTGGTCGACGGCGGATTGGTCAGGGGCTGTTTGGTCAGTGGCGGACGGCCCGGAGTCGTTGCTTTCAGCTACTGCGGGGCCTGCCTCGATTCCGGCGTCGTGGACCTCGGCCGCCGGTGCAGCAGGAGCCTCAGCGGCCGGCGCTTCCGGCTCCTTGTGATCCTTGCGGTCTTTGTCGGGGAATCCGAGGTTCTTCTTCAGGTTGTCCAGCAATCCCATGGAGCACTCTCCTACGTTTGCTTGCGGTCCTGCACCGATCCGCTGCCACGCCGTTCGTAGCACCTCGATCGTACGGCTGCCCCCGGTCTGTTCCAAGGGATTTGTCCGCATCGGCTGGCACGGTCCATGGCCTTAAACACATCAGGGGCCGGCTCGAAAGCCGGCCCCTGACGGGAACTACTTAGTGTTTACCACTTGCCCTTGCGGTTGAAATCGCGGTGTCCGCCTTCGCCGCCACTGCGGGGCTTGCGGGCGCCATCACCGTGGCCACCGAAGCGGGAGCCGCTGGCCTGGCCGCGATCGCGGTCGCCGAAGCTGCCTGCGGTGCGCTCGGAGCGGTCGCTGTAGGAGCGGCCACCACGGTCAGCGGAGGTACGCTCGCCGCCTTCGGACTTACGGAAGTCCTTCTTGAAGCCACCGGTGCCCTTGAAGTTTCCACCACCACGGTTTTCGCGGTCACCGTAGCCACCGCGTCCACCGCCCTGGTAGCTGCCACGCTCGCTGTTGGGCTTGCGGCCGTTGTCCAGCTCGAGGTGGATCAGTTCGCCACCGATACGGGTGCGGGACAGTGCACGCAACTGCTCGGGGCTGAGGTCTGCCGGGAGCTCCACCAGGGAGTGGTCCGAGCGGATGTCGATGCCGCCGATCTGTGCCGAGGAGATGCCACCTTCGTTGGCAATGGCGCCAACGATCGAGCCCGGCATGACGCGCTGACGGCGTCCAACCGCGATCCGGTACGTGGCGTTGCCCTCGGTGAGCGCACGGGTCGGGCCACGGGAGCCGAAGCCGTCCTTGGAGCGCTCGCGCTTCTGGTATTCAGGAGCTGCAGGCAGTTCCTTGACCAGCAAGGGCTGTCCACCCTGGGCCATGACGGCCAGTGCAGCAGCGATCTCCGAGGCCGGCACGTTGTGCTCTTCCTCGTAGGAGGAGATGAGATCGCGGAACGCTGCAACATCCTCGGACTCGAGGGTCTCGGTGATGCGCTCGGCGAACTTGCCCAGGCGCAGCGTGTTCACGGTCTCGGCCGTGGGCAGGTGCATCTGCTCCACCGGCTGGCGGGTGGCCTTCTCGATGGAACGCAGCAGGTACTTCTCGCGCGGCGTCATGAACAGGATGGCGTCACCTGAACGGCCTGCACGGCCCGTGCGGCCAATGCGGTGCACGTAGGACTCGGTGTCGTGCGGGATGTCGTAGTTGATGACGTGGCTGATGCGCTCAACGTCAAGACCACGGGCTGCGACGTCGGTAGCAACCAGGATGTCGATGCGGCCTTCCTTCAGCGCGTCGACAGTGCGTTCGCGCTGCTGCTGCGGGATGTCGCCGTTGATGGCGGCAGCCTGGAAACCACGGGCCTTCAGCTTGTCAGCCAGGTCCTCGGTAGCCATCTTGGTGCGCACGAAGGCGATGACGCCGTCGAAGTCTTCAACTTCAAGGATGCGGGTCAGCGCATCCAGCTTGTGCGGGCCCATGACCTGCAGGTAGCGCTGCTTGGTGTTGGCTCCGGTGGTGGTCTTGGACTTCACCGAAATTTCAGCCGGGTTGTTCAGGTACTGCTTGGACATGCGGCGGATCTGGCCCGGCATGGTGGCAGAGAACAGCGCAACCTGGCGGGTTTCCGGAGTCTGCTGGAAGATCTGCTCGACGTCATCGGCAAAGCCCATGCGCAGCATTTCGTCAGCTTCGTCGAGGACCAGGTACTGAAGCTCGGACAGGTCCAGGGAACCCTTGGCGATGTGGTCGATCACGCGGCCGGGGGTACCAACAACAACCTGTGCACCGCGGCGAAGGCCGGCGAGCTGCGGGCCATATGCGGAACCACCGTAAACGGGGAGCACCGTGAAGTCGTCAATGTGCTTGGCGTAGGAGGTGAATGCCTCGGCAACCTGGAGGGCGAGCTCACGCGTCGGAGCCAGGACCAGGGCCTGGGTCTTGCGGGACGGGCCGTTGAGGTCGTGGAGTTCAGCAAGGCGGGACAGGGCCGGAACAGCGAAAGCTGCGGTCTTGCCGGTACCGGTCTGGGCCAGGCCTACGACGTCGCGGCCTTCAAGCAGCAGCGGGATGGTGGCTGCCTGGATGGGGGACGGCTTTTCGTAGCCGACATCCTGCAGGGCGGCCAGAACGCGTCCGTCGATGCCGAGATCGACGAAGCGGACGCCTTCTTCTTCCTCTTCTTCTGCCTTGGGAGCAGGAGCTTCGGTGAAGGCGGGGGCTGCAGACTCTGCTGCAGGGGTCTCGACGGCGGCGGTTGCCGGCGCTTCGGCGGGGGCGCTGGTCTCTGCTACTTCAGCAAGGGGGGCTGCTTCAGCAGACTCGGCGTTCGGGGCGTCGAAGTTTTCGTTGAGATTCTCGGTCATAGGGGGAAATTCCTCATCCATAGGGCAGTCGGCGCGGCCCGGTTGGGCTTGGCCGCAGTACACGTTGCGAAGAACGGGGCATGGTGCCCTGCTGCTCGCAAGAAGTCCGGCGCTGTCGCAATCCCATGGCAGGACTTCCCGCTGCATCTCTTGGCTGCTATCCCAGCAGTCTGTACAGCGTTTTCTTTAGCCGGCTCTCCCTATGAAAATGCCCGCACACATTTTGCGGGCCCCAACACTTACCAGTCCTGCCTCAAAAATTGGGCAGGAGAAAGGGAATTCCGGAGTGGGGGATAGTTCAATTGTAGGGCACAGATTAGCGCCCTGGTGACACAACTGTCGACGACGGCGGTGAGCTTGCCCACACCAGGGGCGCTTGGGGGCCGGAACTAGAGGCCGTTACGGCGCAGGACCTTCTCAAATTCGCGGTGGTAGTCCTCCTGCAACCGAAGCTCGCCATCGGCCTCGGCGTCGAGCAGGGTCTGGACCATGTCCGGCGTCGGCTCACTGAACCATTGGCCCACCGTGATGCCGTGTTTGGGCACGAACAAGCGGTGTACATGGTCACCGGCAGAGACGGAGCCTGTCTTGACCACCCGCAAATACGTGCCCACCCGGCCCGCTTCGGTGAAGCGCTTGACCCACTGAGGCTCCCCCATCACCCGCTGGAAGGTGGCACAGGGTACGCGTGGAGAGGTCACTTCAACCTCCACGTCAAGGCCAATCTTCCACCGCTCACCGATCACGGCTCCCGTGGTTTCAATCCCGGACACCCGGAAGTTCTCGCCAAACGTTCCCGGCGGCAATTCGCGCTGAAGCTCGGCAGACCAGTAGTCGGCATCTTCCTGCGAATACGCATAGATCGCTTGGTCTTCCCCGCCGTGGTGGATACGGCTCGCCTGGACGTCGCCGTGCACCCCGAGCTTGTGGATCTTGACGGGACCTTCCACGGGGCGTTTGTCGATTGCAGTGACGCCCACGCTGCCTTCCGGATCATCGAGCAACTGGTGAACGCGGCAGACGGCAATCAGGGATGCGGTGTTCATGGCAACAGTCTACGGATCGAAGCGGTAACCCATGCCCGCCTCCGTATGAAGGTGTCTGGGCTCGGCGGGATCGCGCTCCAGTTTGCGCCGCAGTTGGGCAATATAAACGCGCAGGTATTGGGTTTCCTTGGCGTAGGCCTGACCCCAGACCTGGGTGAGGATCTGCTGCTGGCTGACGAGCTTGCCTTTGTTCCGCACCAGCAATTCCAGGATGTTCCACTCGGTGGGTGTCAGCCGGACCTCGGACCCGTCCTTCACGATCTTCTTACCGGCCAGGTCCACCATGAAGTCCGCCGTGGCGAGCGTGGGTTCCTCGTGCTCGGTGACGACGCGACGCGAGGCAACCCGCAACCGCGCAAGCAGCTCGTCCAAACCGAACGGCTTGGTCACATAGTCGTCCGCACCGGCGTCGAGCGCTTCCACTTTGTCCTCCGAGGCGTGGCGGGCGGACAAAACGATGATGGGCATGCTGCTCCAACCGCGGATGCGGCGGATGATCTCCACCCCGTCCATGTCCGGCAGCCCCAGGTCAAGCACAACGATGCTCACCGGCTGTTGGGCGGCGGCTTTGAGGGCGTCGGCACCGTTTCCCACCGTCAGGGCCTGGTAGCCGTGCGCCTGGAGGGTGATCTGCATGGCCCGCGCAATCTGGGCTTCGTCCTCAACGATCAAAACGAGGGTCACGCCAGCCCGCCTTCGATTCCGAGAGGATCCTCGCCGTGACCAGTCCACAGCGGCAGGGTGACCACCATGGTCAACCCACCGCCCGGAGTCGGCTCCGCCGCGAGAGTCCCGCCCATTGCCTCGGTAAACCCCTTGGCCACTGCGAGTCCGAGCCCGATCCCACCGCTGACCTTGGTGCCGGGAGCAGGTGAATCTCCGAGTCGTTGGAAGGGTCTGAACATCTCCAGCACCTCCGCTGGACTCACTCCCCTGCCGTGATCCACAACGCGAAGTTCGCTGGCCGGAGTCCCGCCTGCCGTGATGCCCGCACCGGCCCGCGCCGTGAGAACGACGTCGGAGTCCGGAGCGTATTTCAGCGCGTTCTCCACGATATTGGCCACCACGCGCTCCAGCATCCCGGCGTCGGCCTGAACGGCCGGAAGGTTTGCGGGAAGCTCGTTGCGGAGTCGCTCCCGCGCGACGCCACGCAAGGCTTCCGGCAGAACTTCCGTCCAGCTGATGCCGGCGAGCAGCGGATTGACGGCATCAGCGGTGATGCGGGACATATCCAGCAGGTTGTCCACCAGATGGTCCAGGCGATCCGCGTAATTCTCGATCGTCTCCAGCAACTCGCGCTCCACCTCGGGCGGGAACTGGACTTCCTCTTGCCTCAGGCTGCTGACCGCCAGCTTGATTCCGGCCAACGGGGTCCGGAGGTCGTGGGACACCGCACGAAGGATGGAGGTGCGCATCTTGTTGCCCTCGGAGAGCCGAAGGTTATCCCGGCGGCTCTTGACCAGCTGCTGCCGTTCCCTCACGGCCACCACGAAAGCTCCGAATGCGGCGAGAAGCCGCTGGTGCTGCGTCGTCAACGGCCCGCCACGCAACAGCAGCGTGTAAAAGGGATCGACGACGGCGGCGTGGTCGGCGGCCGCGTGCGTCACCGGCGGATTGGGGCCGGCACTGGCAAGGACGCGCCAGGTGGGGTGGGATCCCGGAGCGGCGTTTGGGGCGGGATTGCCCGCGGTCCCTGGACCTTGGGTCCCCAGCAGAGTCACGGATTCCATGCCGAGGTTCCCGCGAACCTTCTCAAGGAACGATTCCAGGCTACCGTCCGAGCTGAGGATCCGCAGGGCCAATTCACTGAGCGCCGTTGCCTCCGCCTCGGACCGTGCCGCTTCCTGGGCGCGCCGGGTGGCCAGCCCCACGGCGAGCGCCACGCCGCAGGCAACAGCGAGGAAAACCACCAGCGTGAAGAGGGTCGTGGGATCTGCAATGGACAACGACCCCACCGGCTCAGCGGAGAAATAGTTGAGCAGGAAGCTGCCCAGCACGGCAGCCACCACCGCGGGCCACAAACCACCGATGGCGGCGATCGCCACGGCCACCGCCAGCTGGAGCAACATGATCATGGCAAAGTTGCGGAAGCCCAGCACCGTAACAAGGACTTCGACAGCGGGTGGCAACAGCAGGGCCAACACCAGCCCGGTGACAAGTCGTCCCCGGCCGATGCCACGTACGTGGGGAAGCCGCAGCAGAACGCCGTCGGCGCCGTTGCTTTGTACCTCCGGGCCCGCCATGGCTCCATCCTTCCATGCTTTGGCCAATGGGCAGTTCTCCCCGGTGTTGGCCATGATCAGTGCCTGTTGGGGACGCAAGGACTAGGCTTGCTTTCAGCATTCTGGTCCGGCGTGGCGCCGGACAATTCAACGGTCTATCCAGGGGGATATTCATGGACCCGAAAGACAGCCCGGATGGCGCCGGCAGCGGCGGCACTGGGGGCGACGGCAACAACGGGCCTGGCCCGGAAAAAAACTTGCCCAAGCCTCCCCCGTGGCAGGTGCCCAAGCCGGAGCTGCACCCTGAACTGATCACCCCTGCCGGTGGCGAACAGCCCGGTGGGAAGCAGCCCGGAGGGTCATCCGGTGCATCTGGCCCCGGCAAGCCGAGCAGCGGCCCCCTCCCTGTGGTGGACCCGTTCGAGAAGGAGCGCGAACGGGAAGCAGCCCATGCAGCGGCCCGCAAGAAGCGTTCGCAGCGCCGCACCGTCGTCGTGGGCTTGGGCGTAACAGCCCTGCTGGCAGGGACGATTACCGCGGTGGTTGCCAGCAACGAAGCCGAAGCCGACTACGCCCAGGTGTGTTTCAACGAGGAAACCGGCGAGCGCGTTGACGATACGCAGTGCAACAACAGCAGTTCGGACGGCCGAAGCTCGGCCATCTACGCCTGGTATTTCTACTCCCGGGGCGCCAGCGTGCCCGCCGTCGGACAAAACCGCAGTGCTTACCCGAGCTACACCAAGACAGTCCCGCAAGGAGCGAAAACGTCCACCGGCTACAGCACCAAGGGCGGCACCGTGAGCCGCGGCGGCTTCGGCAGCAGCTCCAAAAGCGGCGGAAGCTCGGGGGGCTAGGCGTGCAGCGACTGCCCTCCGCGCCCCGGCCGGACTGGAAGCAAAAGATCGAAGAACAGGGCCTGGTATTTTCCACCACCACCATGCCCGACGGCCGCAAAATCGAATACTGGCACGAATCGGCGTACTACCAATTCACCATGGACGAGGTCGAGACCCTCGAAAAGACGGCCGAGGACATGCACCTCATGTGCTTGGAAGCCGCCAAGTACCTGGCAACGGGTGCCATGGGCGGGATCGGCATTGGACAGCAAGCACTGGAGCTGGCCGGCGAGTCGTTGCAGGCCGGCGACATGGACATCTATGGCCGCTTCGACTTTGTCTACGACGGCAGGGGTGGCCCGGCCAAGATGTTGGAATACAACGCAGACACCCCCACGGGCCTGATCGAGGCTTCCGTTGCGCAGTGGTTCTGGCTGCAGGACGTCTTCCCGGAGAAGGACCAGTGGAACGGCATCCATGAAGCCCTGATTCGGCAGTGGAAGAAACTGCAGTACCGGACCGGTATGAGCACCCTGCACGTCGCGCACTCGGAAGCGGAGGAATCCGGCGAGGATTGGATGACGGCGGCGTACATGCGGGACGTCGCCAGCCAAGGCGGGTGGACCACCATCGGCATCAACATGTCGGACATCGGGTGGGACCCCAACCTGAACAGGTTCGTGGACCTGGACAACTTCATGATCAGCACCATGTTCAAGCTGTACCCGTGGGAGCTCATGATGAAGGAGCCGTTCGGTCACCGCCTCCTGCAGCGTGCCCACAATCCGCGGTGGGTGGAGCCGGCGTGGAAGATGCTGCTGTCCAACAAAGCTCTGCTGGCTGCCCTGTGGCACTTGTATCCGGGCCACGAGAACCTGCTTCCGGCCTACCTCGGAGATCCCGGTCCGCTCAAGGAATGGGTGGCCAAGCCGCTCCATGGACGCGAGGGCGACAACATCCGCATCCACGCCCCGGGCATAGAGATCGAACAGCCGGGAGGCTACGGCCGCGAGGGCTGGTGCTTCCAGCAGTACCATGCGCTGCCGGACTTCGACGGCAACCATCCGGTCCTTGGATTGTGGGTGGTGGACGGTGAATCGGTAGGCTGCGGCATCCGGGAATCGGATGGACCCATCACGGACTACTTCTGCCGTTTCGTGCCCAACACCATTGACGCCCCGGCGCCCCACAGCGCGCCCGCCACTACTTCATATGGAGCAGCACTATGAGCACTGAAACGTCGACGCCGGGAGGCGGCCCCGCGGGCGGCGCAGGCGATGGCAGCGTGCCCTCCAAGGGCCTCCACGCCGGGATCCTTGACCTTGGCGACTCCGTCATGCTGGGCCTGGCATCCACCGCACCCGTCTATTCACTGGCGGCTACGCTGGGCCTCATCGTGGCCGTCAACGGAAACTACACCCCGCTGATCCTGGTCCTCGGATTCATCCCCGTCCTGTTCATCGCCTACGCCTTCCGCGAGCTCAACAGCGCCATGCCGGACTGTGGCACCACGTTCATTTGGGCTCGGAAAGCGTTCGGCCCGTGGGCTGGTTGGCTGGGCGGCTGGGGTGTGGCACTCGCGGGAATCGTGGTGCTGGCCAACCTCGCCCAGGTCGCCGGAAAGTACCTGTGGCTTCTGATCGGCGACGGTTCCCTGGCCGACAACACCTGGCTGGTGACCGCCACGGGAGTTCTTTTCATCGCCTTCATGACGTACGTGAACCACCGCGGCATCCGTTTGGGCGAACACGTCCAGCGCACGCTGACGTACATCCAATACATCTCGCTGGGCATCTTCGCAGTGGCCATCATTGTGCGGATCGCGGGCGGCGCACCGGAAGGCCAGGCGTTCGACGTCGAATGGTTCAACCCGGCGGGTGCGTTTGCCGATCCTGGTGCTGTGGTTCATGGTGTGCTGCTGGCCCTGTTCATTTACTGGGGCTGGGACACCTGCCTGGCGCTGAATGAGGAAACCGAGAATCCGGCCCAGACCCCGGGCCGGGGAGCCGTGATCTCCGCTTTCGTGCTTGTGGCGATCTACGTCTCAGTGGCCTTGCTGGTCATGATGTACGCGACGATCGGCACCGAGGGCATCGGGCTGGGCAACGAATCCAACGAGGCCGATGTCTTCCTTGCCATGAAGGACGTCGTGCTGGGTCCGTGGGGCTGGCTGATCGTAGTGGCTGTGCTGGCCTCCGTGTTGTCCTCCACCCAGACCACCATTTTGCCGACGGCGCGCGGGACCCTGTCCATGGGTGTCCATGGTGCGCTCCCGGCCCGGTTCGGCAAGGTCCATGAGCGCTTCCAGACCCCGGGGTTCTCCACGCAGATCATGGGCATCGCTGCGGTGGTGTACTACGTGGCCATGAGCTTCCTTAGCGAGGACTTGCTGGCGGACTCCATCAGCGCCATCAGCCTGTTCATCGCGTTCTACTACGCGCTGACCGGCTTCGCTTGCGTGTGGTTCTTCCGCTCCACGCTTCGTGGGTCCGCCCGCAACCTGTGGTTCCGGGGCATCCTTCCATTGCTGGGGGCTGTATCACTGACCGCAGCGTTCTTCATCTCGGCGGTGCAAATGTGGGATCCGGCCTACGGTGACACGCAGATCTGGGGTGTCGGTGGGGCGTTCGTGAGCGGCGTCCTCCTGCTGGCACTCGGCGTAGTGCTGGCCATCGTGTGCCGCTTCGCCCCGTCAACCCGGGCGTACTTCACCGGCGAACGCGCCGATGCGGGAATTGTGCGCGGCGAGTAGCCTGCGTTCCTTCCCGGTTACTCCTTCTGGCAGGACCCGAACCACCCGCAACCCGGGGCGTTTCCGGCCCTTCCGCGTTTTCCTCAGGAGGTAACTGGGAAGGAACGTTAGCGCCGGGCCATTGCCCGCTGGCGGAGGCGGGACGGAATGTCATCCGGGACAGCACTCCTTCGCAGGGCCACAAGCCAGCAGACCATGATCATCACGGCGCAGAACACACCGGCGCTGGAGGCCATGATCCACAGCCCCGGTGTCTGGACGTTCAAGTCGGCGGCACCGAGGGCGGTGCCGATGGTTTTCGGCGAATAGAAGAACACGAGCGTGGAAACGGCCAGGACTGCACACATCCCGATTCTCTGCGCCTTGTAGCGCGCGGGAGTTTCCTTGATGGTCCAGGCAAACGCCGGCAGGACCACCACCATCCAGACCCAGTGGTGGGACCACGAAACCGGGCTGATGAGCAGCATGGCAAGTGCCGTCGTCGACATCGCATTGACGCGGGCGCCCTGGGCGCTGGCCGCGCGGATGAGGAAGGCTGCCAGGACTACCGTGGCCAGGCTGAGTGCGAGCCATGGCAGTGTGACTGAGTCCTGCGGAACTCCGAAGTGCAGCAACGCGCCCTTGATCGAAAGATTGTCAACATACCCGGCGCCACCAATCCGGGACGTGTCCGGCAGGATTTCCAGCCAGAACTGCAAGGACTCAGCAGGCCGCAACAGCCAGCCCAGCAGCACTGTACCGGCGAAGCCGATGGCCATGTTGGCAAGTCCACGCCAGTCTTTTCGCATCAGGAAATACAGCCCAAAGACGAGTGGCGTCAGTTTGATCCCCGCTGCGATGCCCACCAGGAAGCCGCTGCCGCTCTTGCGCTTGGAGAGTCCACCCAGCAAGTCGATGGCCATCAGGCCCATGAGCAGGATGTTGATCTGGCCGAACGCCAGGGTTTCGCGCCAAGGTCCCAGGAAAAGGACGGCCAGGAACAATGCAACAGCTATCCAGCGGCTGAGCCCTGTTGCCAACGCCGCGCGCCAAGTGGACTTGGACGACCAATACTTCACGATCGTGGCTGCTACCCAAGCAGCTACTGCCACCCCGGCGAGGTTGAACAGCATGAGTGCTACAGGTTGGGGCAAACGGGCCAGCCCGCCGAAGACAAGGGCCGCGAAGGGCGGGTAGGTAAAGGGAAGCTGTGGGCCGCCGGCCCAGGCAACACTGGCGCCGTAGAGATCCGAGGCCGCGCCCCCTGCATTGTTCAGGATGCTCCCGCCGAACCAGTACACGCTGAAGTCGAGCCCCTGCTTGGCCCAGTCCGTCAGCAAGAGCCAGACCGGCCATACGACGGCGGCCAGCGGGAGCCAACGTAGGGCCTGGGCTGCTTTCGAAGAGGCTTTAACGGGTGTGGCGGCGTCCGCCGAAGCCCGTAGATCGACGCGTGGCAATGCCATTCCGTATCCCCCAAATTTGGATAATGTCGAGGAGGAACGAAACTTCCCCCGGGCTACATCCTACTTAAGCGATCCTCGGGCAGTCCCAGGAAGGAAAGTGGGGTCGGCCACCTAGGATGCTGGAATGAGCGATTCAACGACGAACACCTCCGATGTTCTTGCCCTCGATTCCCTGCTCAGCGCCGAAGAACTGGCTCTGAGGGAGAAGGTCCGTGACTACACCACCCAGCGGATCCGGCCCAATATCGCCCGCTGGTACGAGAATGCGGTGTTTCCCCGCGAGATCGTCCCGGAGTTGGGCGAGCTCGGCGTCCTGGGAATGCATCTGGAGGGATACGGCTGTCCCGGCCGGTCCGCCGTCGAATATGGTTTGGCGGCCATGGAATTGGAAGCCGGGGACTCCGGCATCCGCACGTTCGTCTCCGTGCAGGGATCGCTCGCCATGACGGCCATCCACAAATGGGGTTCTGAGGCGCAGAAGGAACAATGGCTGCCGCGGATGGCCGCCGGGGAGTTGATCGGCTGCTTCGCGTTGACAGAGCCGACGGCGGGCTCGGACCCGTCGTCGATGACCACCTTCGCCCGCCAAACCGCCGACGGCTGGGTGCTGAACGGCTCCAAGCGGTGGATCGGCCTCGCGTCGATCGCCGACGTCATGGTGGTCTGGGCCAACACCGAGGACGGTATCCGCGGCTTCCTCGTCCCCGCCGGAACAGCCGGCGTCACCGCCACGCCCATTGAGCCGAAGCTCTCCATGCGCGCTTCGGTCCAGTGCGACATAACGTTCGACGGCGTGCAGCTGGGTTTGGAGGCAATCCTCCCGGGTGCCATGGGCCTTCGCGGTCCGTTTTCCTGCCTTAACGAGGCCCGCTACGGCATCGCGTGGGGAGCCATGGGCGCCGCCCGGGATTCCTATGAAGCTGCCCTGGAGTACGCGGGAACCCGGCTCCAGTTCGGCCGCCCATTGGCCGGCTACCAGCTCACCCAGGAAAAGCTCGTGAACATGCTCGTCGAAATTCAGAAGGGCACCATGCTGGCCCTGCATTTGGGTCGGCTGAAAGACGCCGGGCACCTGCAGCCTCAGCAGATCTCCCTGGGCAAACTGAACAACGTGCGCGAAGCCATCAAGATCGCCCGCGAGGCCCGGACCATCCTGGGCGGCAACGGCGTGACGCTGGATTACCCACCCCTGCGTCACGCCAACAACCTGGAATCCGTCCGAACCTACGAGGGCACCGACGAGGTGCACACCTTGATCCTGGGGCAGCACATCACGGGGATCGGGGCGTTTCGGGGCTGAATTGTGGGCTGGCCCGTTAGCCGGTCCAGCCCCAGGCTAAGGCTAAGGCTAAGGCCGCAATCATGCGGCCACCGCGCGGGGCTCCCTCTTCGCTGCGTCTTTGCGGATGGTGGCGCTGATGACCGCGGCCACCGTGCACATGGCGGCCGCGCCGAGCCAGGCATAGTTGTAGTGCCCGGTAGCGTCCCGGATAAAGCCGGCCGCGAGTGCAGCGGCGGCGGCTCCGAGCTGGTGGGCGGCAAACACCCAGCCGAACACCACAGAACCGTCGGCACCGAACACCGAGCGGCAGATGGCCGCCGTCGGAGGCACCGTGGCTACCCAGTCCAGGCCGTAGACCACCACGAAGATGATCATGCTCGGCTCAACCGACGAGCCCAGCAGCAACGGCAGGACCAGCAGGCCGATGCCACGGAATTGGTAGTAAACGGCCAGCAGGATCTTGGGGTTGAAACGGTCGGTCAGCCACCCCGAGGCGATCGTCCCAACAATGTCGAAGATCCCGACGACGGCAAGCAAGCCTGCTGCCGTGGTCTCCGGCATCCCGTGATCGTGGGCCGACGGGATGAAGTGGGTGCCAATGAGGCCGTTGGTGGTTGCCCCACAGATAGCGAATCCGGCCGCGAGCGCCCAGAACGTGCGGACTTTGCTGGCCCGCTTCAGAACCTGCAGTGCACGGACAGCGGCGTTGCCGGAGTCCGCTTTGGCCGGCACGGATCCCGGCTGGGACGATGCAACCGGGGCGTCCGCCGTCGTCGTGCTTCCGGCGGCAGGTTCTTCGGCCCCATAAGGCAAGACTCCGACGTCGGCGGGTGAGTTCCGCAGCCAGCGCAGCACGAGCGGCACTACCGCGAGCGCGCCGGCTGCGATCAGGAGCGAGGCGCCACGCCAGCCGGGGTTCTGGGCAAGGGCTGCGATAAAGGGCAGGAACACCAATTGTCCCGCAGCGCTTCCGGCCGTCAGGACGCCGATCACCAGTCCACGGCTCTTGGCGAACCAGGTATTGGCAATGGTCGCGGCGAACACGAGGGCCATGGACCCCGTACCCAGGCCGATCAGCAGGCCCCACGTCAACAGGATCTGCCACGACTGGTTCACGAACACCGTCAACGCCGAACCGAGTCCGATGAGACAAAGGGCAAGGGCCGTAACCTTGCGGATGCCGAATCGTTCCATCAGTGCCGCGGCGAACGGCGCCGTCAGACCGAACAGCACCAGGTTGATGCTGACGGCCAAGGACAGCACCGTGGTGGACCAGCCGAATTCGCCTTGCAACGGGACCATGAGCACGCCAGGTGCCGCGCGGAACCCTGCCGCGCCCACCAAGGCAAGGAAGGCCACTGCTGCGACGATCCAGGCAGGATGCAGTCGTCTGCGGGGGCGCTTGCCGGTGGGCAGCTCGGTGACATCGGGAGCGGTCATGCGGGGATCTCCGTTTCGGGGGAGGCTATGGCCTGGTCTGTTTCGAAGGGTTCTGTGGGCGCGACTGCGAGTGGAAGTGGGTGCTCGCTGCGTTTGAGGCTGTGCCAACTGGTGTTCGCGGCTGTCAAGCGCGCGCCGCAATGCGTGCAGGTATCCGCCGATGATGTGGGCAACCCGCACTGTGTGTGGATCACCCGCATGTGCGAGACCTCGTTGGGTGCGTCGAGGTGTTTCTCTGCCCAGATGATGATCGCGTTCAAAACCGGCAGTGCATCCTGCCCCTTGGGCGTGAGGACATACTCCTGCCGGGTGCGGGCGCCGTCCAGGTAAGGGCGCTGTGCGAGCAGTCCTGCATCCAGAAGCCAGCCGAGCCGTTTGCTGAGGACGTTGTCCGCGACTTCCAGGCGTTTCTTGATGGCATCGAAGCGGCCGTTGCCGAAAAAGACCTCGCGCAGCACGAGGCTTCCCCAGGGGTCGCCAAGGACATCGAGGCCGCGGGCAAGGCTGCACGTCCGGGCAGACCAGTCAGATCGCAAAGGCATGGGTTCAACGTAGCTGACTTTTTTCAAGAAAGCTAGGATGGGCTGGGTGTGGGTTGCCAGGTCCGTGGTCGCCCGGCGTTCATTGGGCGCTGCTTGCTGTGGCTACCTGACCTCCTTTGAAGCTGCCGATACCCAAAATCAACCCATTCCGGCTGCCAATCCCCTTCCGCGGCGGCAAAGAAGGTCACGACCACACACCCCGCCCCGGAATTGGCCGCAGGCGACACACTCCACGCCTCCACGACGACACCCCGCCGCCCAACACCCTGGCCCCGACACCCCGCCGCCCAACACCCTGGCCCCACCACCCCGACGAAACCCCACTTTGGGCGCTGCTCCCCGCGGCTACCTGACCTCCTTTGAAGCTGCCACCACCCAAAATCAACCCATTCCGGCTGCCAATCCCCTTCCGCGGCGGCAAAGAAGGTCACGACCACACGCCCCGCCCCGGAACTGGCTGCAGGCGACACGCCCCGCCGGTTTGCCGGAGTTTCATCACTGGTTCATCCGGGGTGCCTAGGCTGGCCGGGTCAACTCTGACCACGAAAGGCACTCCTGAATGTCCTCGAATACCCCTGAGAAGGTTAATCGTTCAACCGATGCCGCCGGCTTCTCCCGCCGCGGCTTCCTCGGCACAGCGGCAGCGGCGACGGCGCTGGCAGCCACTGGCTCCCTGTTGCCGCCCTCGGTCCAGGCTGCGATGGCCAAGCCCGTCCCGCCGGGCAGCCTGCAGTCCATCAAACACGTCATTGTCCTGATGCAGGAGAACCGTTCCTTCGATCACTACTTCGGATCGCTGCGCGGTGTCCGCGGATATGGCGACAAATCGGTCACCCGCCTGCCCAACGGCGCTTCGATGTTCGAACAACCCCGGGCCACTGGGGAGACCGTGCTGCCGTTCTCGCTCCGCAAAGCTGCTGAACTCGCGGGCCGCCCTGGCTCGGATATCCAGTACTTGGGAGATCTTGACCACTCGTTCGCCGGCACCACCACCGCGTGGAACAACGGCTGGTGCGACAAGTGGATCCCGGCCAAGAGTGCCTCTACGATGACGTTCTACGAACGCTCCGACATCCCGCTGCAGTACGAACTCGCGGACACCTTCACCATCTGCGACGCCTACCACTGCTCCGTCAACGGCTCCACCAACCCCAACCGCAACTACCTCTGGAGCGGCACCACGGGCAACGAGCCGGGCAGCACCAAACGCGCCGTGACCAACGCGGCCTATGGTTACGCGCATGGCGGCTACGACTGGACCACGTACCCCGAGCGCCTCGAGCAATCCGGGGTCTCCTGGCAGATCTACCAGGACTGGGACAACTTCACGGACAATGCTGTGGAGTACTTCCAGACGTTTAAGGGAATTGGCCACAAGGTGCTGGCATCGGTCGAAGGAAACCTCCGCACCACCGAAGAGTTCTACGACAAGCTCGCTGGCAAGACGCCCGCTGAACAGGACCGATTCCTGGCCCAATTGGAACAGGGACGCGCCACCCTAACGGACGCGGAGAAGCAGCTCTTCAACAAGGCCATGTGGCGCGGGCGACCCAACACTCTCATCGAACGCCTCGCCGCAGACATCAACGGCGGAACCTTGCCGCAGGTCAGCTGGCTGGTCCCCTCCGCCGCTGATTCCGAGCACCCGGGCGCCTCCACGCCGGTGGGCAGTGCCAACTTCGTCTACCGCCTCCTGGATGCCGTGGCCAGCAACCCGGACACCTGGGCGAGCACAGCGATTTTCCTCAACTTCGACGAAAACGACGGCTACTTCGACCACGTCCCGCCGCCCGTGCAGCAGCGTCCGGCATCCGGTGAATCGACGGACTGGACCACGGCCCGCCCCATCGGACTGGGCCCCCGCGTCCCCATGACGGTCGTTTCGCCGTGGACGGTGGGCGGCTATGTGAGCTCCGAAATCTTCGACCACACCTCTGTGCTGCGATTCTTGGAGCGATGGACGGGCGTCGAAGAGCCGAACATTTCGCCGTGGCGCCGGGAAGTATGTGGCGACTTGACGGGCGTCTTCAACTTCGATTCCCCCGGCACTTCGCCCACGCTGGACCACCCCGGTCCGGTTCCGGCGAAAATCAGCCGCTGGCGGCCGAACCCACCGGCAGAGCAAGTGGCGCCCATCCAGGAAGCCGGGTCGCGCCCGGCCCGCCCCCTGCCCTACCGCCCGCAGGTTTCGGCCACAGTTCAAGCTGGAAGCATCACGCTTTCGTTGCAGGACAGGGGCACCAGGTCAACCCACTTCACGGCCTACGGTTACGCCGGCGAAGTCGTGGAGCCGCAGCATTTTGACGTGCGGGGCCGACAGGACGTCCAACTCCCCCTCGATTCCGGCAACTTCGACGTCGTCGTCACCGGTCCCAACCGCTTCCACTACGAACTAAAAGGCTCGACGGCGGGTGCGGCGTCCGGCGTCGACGCCACGGTCAATGGTTGGCGCGGCCGCAAGGCTGTAGAACTCGAGGTGCGCAACACCGGCACCGAAACGGTGACCCTGCAGCTGGAATCGCTGCAGTACACGGACGCCAAGGACACCGTGAAGCTCAAGCCCGGGCACACGAAGAAGATCGGCTGGGAAACGTTGGAGGGCTGGTACGACATCCAGGTCACCACGGCAGAGGACGCGACGTTCCGTCGACGGCTGACAGGCCGCGAGGAAGACGGCAAGCCGGGTATCTCCGGCTAAGTCGCCAGGGCCGGTTAGCCGCGCGCGGCCTCGGGAGTGTTTTCCGCGCTCCTGAGGCCCGCGCGCGACGGCCGGTACGCCAAGGCCCAATACACCAGCATCGCAATTCCGCATACCACGCCCAGGCTGGAAACCATGAGCTGCCACTGCGTCTGGGGATCTTTGCCCCACTCGGCAGCTCCCGCCCAGACAGCCAGGTTTTTGGGGGTCATGTAAAAGGCGATGGTGGAGAAGGCCACGATGACCCACCCGGCCGTGCGCATCCTGCCGTTACGGGACGGCACGCGGTGCATGGCGAACGCCATGCTGGGCAGCGCCACTGCGATCCACACCCAGTGGTGGGACCAGGAGACGGGGCTGATCAGCAGCATGAGGATTGCCGTGGCGGAGACGGCAACAAAGTTCTCGTCAGCGTCCACGGCCCACTTAATGATCAGTGCGGCCAGGACCACGAGCCCCAGCGACAGGATCAGCCACACCATGCTGGTCAGCGACGAATCGGGCATGCCGAAGTGCAGCAACAGTCCCTTGAGGGAAAGATTGTCCACGTAGGCCGGGCCACCGATCCTGCCCGTATCCGGCAGGATCTTGGTCCAGAAGTCCATGGATGCCTGCGGCAGCACGGCCCACGCGAGGGCGATCGAGCCGAAGAAACCTGCGGCCATCCAGCCAAGGGCCTTGAAGTCGCGGCGGACCAGGAAGTACAAGCCGAAGGCCAAGGGTGTGAGCTTTACTCCGGCAGCCAAACCGATCAGCAGCCCCGCCGGCCAGCGGATCTCGCCGGCACGGGACTTTCCGTAGAGGGCGAAGTCCGCCAGGATCACGCCCATCAGGATGATGTTGATCTGCCCAAAAACGAAGGTGTCCCGCCACGGCCCGAGGAGCAGGATGGCGCCCGTTCCCACGAGCGCAACGGTCCTGAAGCGGTAATCGGCGAAGGCCTCGCGCCAGGTCTTCATTCCGAAGTAGTGGCGGGCCAGCCAGCCGGAAACCACTGCAGCGCCGAGCAGGGCAGCAAGAATGAAGACCAGGCTGCTGGCCTCGAAGCTCATGGCGGCCAACCCGGCAAAGAGCATCGCGGCGAACGGCGGATACGTAAACGGCAATCCGTCCCGGACCGCGTAGAGGTCGCCCGCCTCCAGCACGCGGTTGCCGCCGTAGAAGTAGACCTCGAAATCGTTGAGGAACGGTTTGTAGTCCGTGTACAGGAACCAGACGGCGACGGCGAGCGTCAGCACGCCGGCGACAGTCAGGATCCAGCCGCGCTTGGCGCTGGAAACAACCGCTTGCGAAGAAGAAACCACAGTCCTAGCCGTTGCTGATCTTGGCGAAGGCCTGCTCAAGGTCCGCGATCAGGTCCTCGGATTCCTCGATGCCGCATGAGAGCCGGAGCAGGTTCACGGGAACGGCAAGCTCCGTGCCCTTGACCGAGGCATGGGTCATTTCGGACGGGTAGTTCATGAGAGATTCGATGCCGCCCAGGGACTCCGCGAGTGTGAAGACCGTGGTGGACTCTGCAACGGTGCGTGCTGCGGCTTCGCCACCCTTGAACTGCACAGAGACCATGCCGCCAAACTTCTTCATCTGCTTGGCAGCGAGTTCGTGGCCGGGGTGGTCCGGCAGGCCCGGGTAGAGCACGGCTTCCACCTCGGGACGCTGCAACAACCACTCGGCTACGGCCTGGCCGTTCTCGCTGTGACGATCCATGCGGACACCAAGGGTCTTGAGGCCGCGGGTGGTGAGGAAGGCGTCCATGGGACCGGAGACCGCGCCCACCGCGAACTGGATGAAGCCGATCTTCTCGGCAAGCTCAGCGTCCTTGACCACAACAGCGCCACCAACCACGTCGGAGTGGCCGCCGATGTACTTGGTGGTGGAGTGGACCACGACGTCGGCACCCAAGGCGAGTGGGGTCTGGAGGTAGGGCGACGCGAAGGTGTTGTCGACGACGAGGAGGGCACCGGCGTCGTGCGCTACGGCGGCGAGCGCCGCGATGTCCGTGATCTTCATCATCGGGTTGGAGGGCGTCTCCACCCATACCAGGCGCGTCTTGTTCGCAGCAACGGCAGCAGCCACAGCATTGAGGTCGGACATGTCCACGGGCGTGTTGCCGATGCCCCAATCGCCCAGCACGCGGTTGATGAGACGGTAGGTGCCACCGTACGCGTCGTTGCCCAGCACGATGTGGTCACCCGGACGGGCGATCGCACGGATCAGGGAGTCCTCGGCAGCCAACCCGGAGCCGAAGGAAAACGCAGCCGTGCCGCCTTCGAGCGCGGCGAGCTGCTCCTGGAGTGCGTCGCGCGTCGGGTTGCCACCACGGCCGTACTCGTATCCCGAGCGCAGGTTGCCGATGCCGTCCTGCGCGTAGGTGGAGCTGAAGTGCAGGGGTGGCACCACCGCGCCGGTGCGCGGTTCGAAGTCCTGCCCGGCGTGGACGGCGCGCGTGTTGAACCCGGCGTTGTTGGTGGCAGACATGGAAGCTCCTCTTTCAGTGTTCAACGGGTGGCAATAAGCGTAGGACGCTCAGTTGCTCAGGTATGCGAGAAGGTCGTGGCGGGTCAGGATCCCTACGGGGGCGCCGGCGAACGTGACCATGACGGTGTCGACGTCGGACAGCAGCTCGCGCGCAGTCGAGATCGACTCGAGGGAGCCGATAACAGGCAAACGCTCCCCCATGTGTTCGGAGATCTTGTCCGCGAGTTTCGCTTCGCCCCGGAACAGCTTGGTGGTGAGGCTGCGCTCGTCCACGGCGCCGAGGACCTCGCCCATCACCACGGGCGGTTCCTGGGACAACACAGGGATGTGCGAGACACCGAACTCGTTCATGATGTTGATGACGTCGCGAACAGTCTCGTTCGGGTGGATGTGGACCAGGTCCGGCATCTCGCCCGTCTTGGACTTGAGCACTTCGCCCACGGACGATTCCTCGCCACCGGACAGGAAGCCGTAGGAGCGCATCCATTGGTCGTTGAAGATCTTGGCGAGGTACCCGCGCCCGGAGTCCGGCAGGATCACCACCATCACGGCAGATTCGTCCAGGTCCTTGGCGGCCTGCAGTGCGGCGACCACGGCCATCCCGGAGGAGCCACCCACCAGGAGTCCTTCCTCGCGGGCAAGGCGCCGGGTCATGGAGAAGGATTCGGCGTCGCTGACGGCAATCACGGTGTCCGGAACAGATTTGTCGTAGTTGGCGGGCCACATGTCCTCGCCAACCCCTTCCACAAAGTACGGTCGACCGGTGCCGCCTGAGTAGACAGAGCCTTCCGGATCCGCTCCGATGACCTTGACCCGGCCGCCGTCGGCCTCCGGACGGTCAGCTGAGATCTGGCGGAGGTACCGTCCGGTGCCCGTGATGGTTCCGCCGGTACCGGCGCCGATCACCACGTGGGTGACCCGGCCATCGGTGTCGTTCCAGATTTCGGGGCCTGTGGATTCGTAGTGGCTACCGGGCGCGGCCGGGTTGGAGAACTGGTCCGGCTTGAAGGCGCCCGGGATCTCCTGCACGAGCCGGTCCGAGACGCTGTAATAGCTCTGGGGGCTGTCAGGTGCGACGGCGGTGGGCGTCACCACTACCTCGGCACCATATGCCTGAAGTACTGCGCGCTTGTCCTCGCCTACCTTGTCGGGCACCACGAAAACGCACTTGTAGCCCTTTTGCTGGGCAACCAGCGCCAAGCCGACGCCCGTATTCCCGGATGTCGGCTCAACAATCGTTCCGCCCGGCAGGAGCCTGCCGTCCCGCTCAGCTTCCTCGATCATCTTCACGGCGATGCGGTCCTTGATGGAACCACCCGGGTTGATGTATTCGAGCTTTACCAGGACGGTGGCTTTGATTCCGTCCGTTACGTGGTTGAGCTTGATGAGCGGCGTGTTGCCGATGAGGTCCAACACGGACTGGGCGTACTTCATAGGTACAAAGTTACCGCCTGACTGCGTCCAGCCATGCCGCGGACTCAGCCGGGCTTGCCGCGGACTCAGCCGTGGACTGGCTTCCTTCTACGTCCCCGCTAGCTCCCTGCCGAGGAATCCGTCTGCCACAGGCCCAGGATGTTGCCCTCCGTGTCCTTGAAGTAGGCATACCAGCCCATGGTGGGTACCGCGTCCTTGGCCTGGACTACGCTGCCGCCAGCAGACTCGACCTGTGCCAGTGCAGCGTCAACATCCTCCACATCGATAGTGAGAATCGGGGTCTTCAGGTTGTCGCTGCGGGTGAACAGGGCGCCGTTGATCGCTCCGGGTTCCTTGGGCATCCCCGTTTGTTCGTCCGAGGGAGTGGTGATGGCGATCGTGTAGTCCATCTCCTGCATGGGGGTCAGCGTCCAGCCGAACGCGCCTTGATAGAAAGAGTTTGCCCGGTCCTTGTCGTCAGCGGGGATTTCGAAATGCACAACTCCAGCCATCGCTCAAAGCTCCTTGTAATGGGGGTTGGGCGCAGCTTCCCCGCGCCACTCTCGGAGTCTAACGGTGGAGGCCCCAGGGCCGTAAGGCCTTTCGGGAACGCTATTGTCAGCCCGTCGTGGGACCATGAAAACATGACCATCGCAGAAGCCCCGCCCGCCGTTGCGGCTGCGGCAGACGCTTCTCTGCGATGGCATTCCGGGGCTGCCTACCGCCTCGACCAAACTCTGGGAATCCTGCTTCGCGGCAACGGCGATCCTTCATTCGCGGCGCACTCCAACGGTTTCTGGATGGCCTTCACCACACCCGCCGGTCCGGTCACGCTTCGGCTTTCCGGGGGCGGCGTTGGCAGTGACTCCTTTGTCGACGCCCAGGCCTGGGGACCCGGCTCGGACCAGGCCGTGGCCGCCGTGCCGCGGCTCTTGGGCGCGGATGACGATTGGTCCGCTTTTGACGAGCCCGCTTTCCATTCGACGCTTCCCCGCCTGGTCACAGAAGCACGACGCCGGAACCTGGCTGTGCGCCTGCCCTCCACCGGACGCGTGGTTGACTCACTGGTGCCCACCATCCTGGAGCAGAAGGTCACCACCCTGGAAGCAAGGCGCGGCTACCGGTACCTGATGTACCGCTACGGAACGCCCGCGCCGGGCAAGGCGCCCGTAGGGCTGCTCGTGCCACCGAGCCCCCGGCAGTGGTTGTCTATCCCGTCGTGGGAGTGGCACAAAGCCGGAGTTGGACCACAGCGCTCGGCGACCATCATGCGGGCGCTGCAGTCCGCCGTCGCGCTTGAACGTTTGGCACACCTCAGCACCGCAGAAGCCGGCGCAAAACTGCAGACCGTTCCTGGAATCGGTGTCTGGACGGCGGCGGAGGTACTGCAGCGGACGCACGGCTGCCCGGATTCGGTTTCTGTGGGCGACTACCATCTGGCCGCATATGTGGGCTACGCGCTCACTGGGCGGAAAACCGATGACGCCGGAATGCTGGAACTGCTGGAACCGTGGCGGGGTCAACGCCAGCGTGTGGTCCGCATGCTTTACCTGAGTGGCTTCCGCAAGCCCACTTTCGGCCCCCGAATGACCGTCCAGGACCACCGCAAGCACTAACGCCTCCTCAAAGCAACGCGGGGTCACTTACGGCCCATGTCATGGGTCTTTGTGGGCCGCAAGTGACCCCGGGTTAGTTGGTTAAGCGGCCGAGCTTGACCCTTTGGATCCTTGAGACGACTCCAGTGAAGCCCTCTGCCAAGTCATCGCCGTTGACTTTGAAATAGGACCACCCCGCACTCCGGAATGCTTCATCCCGCCGGTTGTCGCGCGTCTGTTGTTCCCGCGTGAGGTGCGGCGCGCCGTCGTATTGGACGGCGATGCGAAATCGACGGTAGCCGAGATCCGCCGACGGCGACCACGGATCCTGCGGGTCAAGGCGCACCTGCAGCTCGGGTTCCGGAAGCCCGCCGTCCATCATGGCAAGGCGCAGAAATGTTTCCGGATATGAGTCAGCCCCAATACGCAGCTCATCGAGTGCCAGCCGGGCCTTCTCAACCCCTTGAAGGTTGGGGTGCTGGCGGATCAACAAACGCAGACCTGAAAGATAGGCGTATGGCTCTGAACGGCTTTCGAAGGCGGGCCGCGGCCGACGGATGAGTTGATCACCCATCGCAATAACATAGGGAAGCGGCAGATGACGGGCCAGGTCCAACCACGTCCGGGGGCGTACGGAGACGGGAATGCCGTCAAAGTCCATGACTTCTCCGGTGATGACCCTCACCCGATGGCCGGTAACGCCTACACGGCGTACGCGTGGCAACCCGTGCGGCTTGCTGAGGTGGACAGTGTCCTTCTTACCCATCCAGGGCGGAAGACCCAACCCGGTCAAAAGGGCCGCAGTCTCGTGGGATACCCACGCACCCGGTGTCGCGGCCGTGAGAACCCTGGCACGCTCAGCCAGGTCAGGGTTGCATCCGCTGGGCAGGTGAATCAGCCGGCCGCCGTCGGATACGTCCTTGGCGCGAAGGCGCTTAGGTGGGACCCCCAGGGTGCGGGCCTCGTAGGTCGTGAACGGACGGGAACCGAGTTCGTCCGGCAGTGGATTGATGCGAACCATGTAACAAGTCTGTCCGCAGCGAGTACCCCAAATGGAGTTATCCACAGCCCCAGTTCCGGCAAGGGCGACGCGGGGTCACTTGCGGCCCATTGAAGGCCCCATCATGGGCCGCAAGTGACCCCGCGTTGCTCTACAGGTGCAGGCGGGTCACCGCTTCCTGGCGCATGTCCACCTTCCGAACCTTGCCGGAGACCGTCATGGGGAAGCTCTCGCGGACATCCACGTAGCGGGGAATCTTGAAGTGGGCCAACTTGCCACGGCAGTACTCGGCCACATCCTCTGCGGTCAGGACCTCCGCGCCCGGCTTGAGGATGATGCAGGCCATGAGCTCTTCACCATACTTCTCGTCCGGAACACCGATGACCTGCACGTCCTGGATCGAGGGGTGCAGGTACAGGAATTCCTCGATCTCCCGGGGGTAGATGTTCTCGCCGCCACGAATCACCATGTCCTTGATGCGGCCCTCAATGACGAGGTACCCGTCATTGTCCATCCGGGCGAGGTCGCCGGTGTGCATCCAACCTTCGGCGTCGATCGCTTCCTCTGTTTTCTCCGGCTGGCCCCAATAGCCGCTCATCACGGCATACCCCCGGGTGCAGAGCTCGCCGATCACACCACGCTCCACAGCTTCCCCGGTGCCCGGCTCGACGATCCGGCTCTCCAAGTGCGGCATGGTCCGCCCCACCGTGCTGGTTCGCTGCTCCAGGCTATCGCCGGCACGGGTCATGGTGGACACGGGCGAGGTCTCCGTCATCCCATAACAAATGGCCACGTCCACCATGTGCATCTCATCGATCACCCGGCGCATGACTTCGATCGGGCACAGGGAACCGGCCATGACCCCTGTCCTCAACGTCGAGAGATCGTAGGAAGCGAAATCCGGCAAGGCCAGCTCGGCAATGAACATAGTGGGCACGCCGTACAGCGATGTCCCGCCAAAATCCTGCACGGCTTCCAGCGCGGCGGAGGGATTGAAGCCCCTGCCCGGGATGATGGTGGCAGCACCGAAGCTCAAGGCGTTCAGATTCCCGATCACCATGCCGAAGCAGTGGTAGAACGGCACCGGAATCACCACCCGGTCGTGTTCCGTATAGCCCAGGAGCCGGCCAATCGAGTGCCCGTTGTTGAGGATGTTGTGGTGCGTCAGAGTTGCACCTTTGGGGAAGCCCGTGGTGCCGGAGGTGTACTGCAGGTTGATGGGATCGTGCGGGTCCAGTTCAGCCATTCGGTCGCGGATCGCAGAGGGCCCGACGCCGTCTGCCCGGTTCAGGAGCTGGGCGTAGGTCAATTCGTGGTCGTCTTGGGGGACGCCGCTGGTCAGGCCAAATTCCGGGTCACCCGGGAGGAAAACAATCTCCTTCAGTTCCGGACACTCGTCCAGTGCGGCCCGGGCCATACCGACGTAGTCGCTGTTCTTGTCCGAGGGCGCGGTCACCAGCATCCGCATGCCGTTCTGCTTCACCACGAACCCCAGTTCGTGGCTCCGATACGCAGGGTTTACGTTGACCAGCACGGCACCGATCTTGGCGGTGGCGTATTGCAAGATGGTCCATTCGGCGCAATTGGGACTCCAGATGCCAATCCGCTCGCCTTTCCCCACGCCGACGGCGAGCAGCGCGCGGGCGAGGTGATCGACGTCGTCGTTCAGCTTTTCATAGCTCCAGCGACGGGCATCGCCACCGGGCGTCGCCGCCGCCTCAATCAGCGCGTCCCGCAGCGGGAACTGCGCGGCGATGCGTTCAAAGTTGGCGCCAATGGTCTCTTCGAGCAGCGGGACGTCAGTGTCTCCGGCAGTGTAGGACAACATGACGGAACGCTACCAAGGCAGGCTCCGCAACAGAACCGTAACCGCCTCCAGCGGCGTCGTGTCCTGCCGGTAGGGTTGGATCCATGAGTGCACCCATTGACCTGCAGGCCACGTTCATCCCTAACGACGGCGAGTTCTTCCGTGTGAAGCTCGCACTGGAAATCGCAATCGACGAGGTGGTCAACGAACCCGGCTGCATCCGCTACGAACTGACCGAAGCCACAGAGGAAAAGCTCGTCCTCACCGAGCGCTGGGAATCCGAGGAACTGCTCGAGAAGCACTCCAAGGGCATTGCCGTCCAGGACCTGAATGAGTCCCTCAGCGCACTCCTGGCCCGGCCCGTCGAGTTGGAACGGCTCTAACTTCAGCCAAATCGCCGAAACGCATCGAGGTCGCCGGAATTTTCCTGGCGACCTCGATGCGTTTCCAGCGTTCTCGCTGGTTGACTCCTGGGCGGTTAGTTCTCCTGGGCCTCAGCGCGTTGCTTGGCAACGTGGGCGTGGACTTCTTTCATGTCCAGGCCCTTCACGGCCTCGATGACCTGCTCCAACTGCGGGCCGTTCAGGGCGCCGGGCTGCGAGAAGACCAGCACCTTTTCGCGGAAGGCCATGAGTGTGGGGATGGATGTGATCCCGGCTTCGGCGGCGAGCTGCTGCTCTGCCTCAGTGTCCACCTTCGCGAACACGACGTCGCTGTGCTTGTCCGAAGACGCCTGGTAAGTGGGGGCAAACTGACGGCACGGGCCGCACCATGCAGCCCAGAAATCCACCAGGACAATGTCATTGCCTTCGATGGTCGATGCGAACTGTTCTCCAGTGATGTCAACTGTAGCCATGATTCCACGGTACGCGACGCCGCTCGCTAAGTCCCGTGGAAGGGGCGCCTGTTCGCTTGACGCGTCACCGGGAATAACCCGGCCGCGCGCCTCGTTGCGGGGCCTGCTTTGCGTCCTCCAAGGGCTCGCGAGCACGCAGAGCAGGCCTCACAGCGGGGAAAGTGACTCACTTTCCCAAGACGTATTTCAGGGCTGACGCGTACAGGGGAGCGACTTTGTTGTGGCCGGTCTGGTTCATGTGCACATCGTCCAGGTAGTTTCCGTTGGCTCCGGCGATGCTGGCGGTGCCTGCCATCGAAATGCGCGGCCAGCCACGAACGGCGGCCTCGCGGGTCAGGAGTCCGTCTACCCAGCGGCGTTGTGCATGGTTGGCGTCATACCGCGAAAGGACCCCGTTGATCAGAATCGTGCTGCGGGGATACTTGCGGCGCAATTCGTCCCACAGCCGGTTGGCCTGGGACAGGATCGCGGCGTCGGTGGCAAAGATCCGGGCATCGTTCCCGCCCAAGGTCACTACAACCAGGCCCGGATTGCCTTGCGGCAGGAGGATGCGGTCGTTGATGACTGCGTCAGTGGCGGAACCGCCGACGGCGGGGCTTCCGGACACGTAGCCGATCCCACCGATGCTGCGGACCACTTGGCGTGGATAGCCCGAGGCCCTCGCACCCTGTTCACCCCAGGAATCAAGGTCGAGCTGCGAGTCGCCCAGGAAGACCACAGTGGAGGCATCCACAGCCTCGGCTGAATAGAGCTCACCCGTGGACTCGTTCCAGATGGTTTCCAATTTTTGGAAGGCCACGTGTGCGCCTCGGGAATCGGTCCAGGTATCGCGGACCGGCCAACCGAACTCGCCCGGGTTAATGGACCACACCTTGTAGGTAGGGTGGCCCACGATCTTGGTTCCGGTGTCCGGCCCCCAGACGAGCCAGCCGTGGGTGAACTGCTGTACCAGTCCCCCAGCGCGCGGAAGCTTGTCCGTGAGGGGCAGTCCCAGTTGCCCGGCACCTCCGCCCAAAGCGACGTAGCGGTTGTGGATGTCACCGTGGGTGGTGGAATGTGCTCCGGTCGCCGCTGACCAATACACGGTGCCGCCCTGAAACTGCTGATACACGAAGTCCTCTTGCCGGAACTCCTCGCTGACGGGGTAACCGAGAGCGCCATTCTGCCCTCCGGTAGCTGACCAGTAGGCGCGGATGGCACCCGTCAAAGCGCGCGCGCCGCTGCCTGGGCTCCAGATGATGGTCCCGTGCTGATATTGCTGGGACGAGCCGCCATTGCGCAGGCCCGTGACTTCATCCGTGGTCGGGTAGCCGAACTCTCCTGTTTCCAGCCCGGATTTCCACCACCGCTCACGGATCGCCCCCATCGACGGGTGTGCTCCTGTGGCCGGGGACCAGACGATGAAGCCGCGCTCGAAGGTCTGGTACGCACCGCCGTTGTGCAGTCCTGTGCGCTCTTCGGTCACCGGGTAGCCGAGGTAGCCCCCTTCAAATCCGGTCCGTCCCCAGCTCAGGTGGATCGAACCGGTGGTCCGTTTGGCTCCTGTGGCGGGCGAGGCCGTGATGGCTCCCCGTTCGAAGAGCTGTTTCGAGCCCCCATTGCGGAGCCCGTAGGTGGTGTTGGTTGTGGGGTAGCCGTGATATCCGGCCGGGCCATCGGCGTCCCACCAGGACGAACGAACCGGTCCGTTGACCACTACCCTCGCTCCGGTGCCCGCGGACCAGGCGATGTCGCCGCCCGAGAAGCGCTGCACGCACCCGGTACTGGTGCATTCTTCCGGCGAGGTGGGCTTGAGCAGCACGCTGCGCGCCCAGGCGCTCGTGGTGTATAGCTGACCAATGGCTCCGCTGACAGGCGGAGTTGGCGTCTCTGCCGGGATACTCACAGCAGGGGCTTCCGTCGCAGGCGACGTTTTCAACGGCGAAGCGGCACTCAGCAGGCCGGGGAGCAAGAGCAGCGCAACGGCTGACGAGTACATCCTGCGCGTCCAGTGTGGCGTTGTAGCCGACCGTGCGTAACCCATTTCCTACCCCCATGAATACCGGCAAAATACCCTGCAACTGCCCCGCCGGCGGGACCAGTCTGGCCAGTATGTTCGACGCCGGAGCCCGGGGCTGCGGCGACGCGGGCATTGGTGCCACATCGTTATTTTCCGGCGGCTCTTGTGGGCGGTTGAACGCTTGTTTAGCATATGAAACATGCGTTCAATCGCAGATGATCTGACCACCAGAGCGCGCATCCGCGACGCCGCCATCGGGCTGTTCGGCCGGGATGGATTCTCCCGTGCCACGGTCCGTGCCATCGCCACGCTGGCGGACGTGAGCCCCGGGTTGGTGATCCATCATTTCGGCAGCAAAGCCGGGCTCCGAGACGCTTGCGACCAGCACGTTCTCGCGCAAACGGCCAGCCAGGGCCGGGAAAAGACAGACCCGGGATCCACAGGGCAACTCATCCAGGACTACCTGAATCATCCGGACCAATATGCCGACGAGATCGCCTACATCCGCCAGTCTTTGGGAGACGAATCAGACGCCGGCGCTGCCTTCTTCGACGCCGTCGTAGGACAGACGCAGGAGATCATCCAGAGCGGGATAGCAGCCGGAACCATCCGCGCCTTCGACGACGTCCGGGCCACCGCCGTCGTCATTGCGTCCAACAGCCTCGCGATGCTCATGCTGGGAAGGCACCTCTCCCGCGCGCTCGGCGCGGATGGACCCGAACCCCACGGCATCGGGCCCGGGTTGTTGCGGCAACTGACCCTGCCTGCCCTGGAAATCTACACCCACGGCTTCTACACAGACTCGCGATTCCTGGACGCCGCCCGCGACGCCCTCCAGCCAAACACTACCCACCGCGGAAGGGAGTATGCCTCGTGACGCAGGCAATCGTCGTCGAGGGTCTTCGCAAGAAATTCGGCCACCGTGAAGTCCTGCATGGACTCGACTTCCAGGTTGAGCGCGGCACCGTCTTCGGTGTCATCGGCCCCAACGGAGCCGGCAAGACAACCACCATGCGCTGCCTTCTGGACATCATCCGGCCCAGCTCCGGCAGGGTATCGGTCCTTGGCCAGGACCCCCGCCAGGCGGGACCTGCGCTGCGTCGCAGGATCGGGTACCTGCCCGGGGAACTTCACTTGGAGAACCGGACAACCGGCCGGCGCATGCTGGAGCACTTCGCCGCGATCAGCGGGCCCGTTCAGCGTCGGTATGTCGAAGAGCTGGCCGAGCGCTTGGATCTTGACCTGGACCGGCAGACACGCAAGCTATCCAAGGGCAACAAGCAGAAGTTGGGACTTCTGCAGGCGTTCATCCATCGGCCCGAACTCTTGGTCCTGGACGAGCCCACCAGCGGCCTGGACCCTCTGGTCCAGCAGCAATTCCATGCCATGGTCCGCGAAGCCGTGGACGCCGGAGCCACGGTTTTCCTGAGCTCCCACGTCCTCAGTGAGGTCCAGCAGGCCGCCGACGCTGTGGCCATCCTCCGGGATGGCGGGATCGTAACCATCTCCACCGTGGAAGCGCTCAGGACCACGGCCGTTCGGCGGCTCAAGTTCAACGCTTCAGGAGCAGGAATGAACGACGTCGGCGCGCTGCTGGCGCGCGTGCCGGGCGTCGCGAATGTGGGGCTCCGGGAGATCCAGGCCGACGGTCATGAGCTGGGCGCTGTGGAGGCAACCGCGACACTTTCAGGGCAGGTCCAACCGCTTGTCCAGGAACTCGCCCGCCTCAACCTCACGGACCTGGTGCTCGAAGAACCGGACCTGGAGGAGTCGGTGCTCACGCTCTACGGCGGCGGAAATCCGACGGGAAACTCAAGGGGAAACCCAGGCGGAAACGTCAGCGGAAATGGTGCGGGAAGCCACGCAGGGACGGTCCGGGCGACAGGAACCAACCATGTCTAAGCCACTGCCCCTGTTCACCAAGGCGCTGAACGACTCGTGGCGCTCCACGCTCGCGTGGGCCTTGGGGTTGTCGGCAGCCATCATGCTGTACCTGCCGATCTACCCGTCCATTGGGGGCAGTTCGCAGATGCAGGACCTCATCAATGCGCTGCCACCGGAAATGACCAAAGCCCTGAACTACGACCAAATCGCCACAGGCCCCGGCTACACACAGGCAACATTATTCGGCCTGATCGGCTTTCTGCTGATGTCCATGGCATCCGTTGGCTGGGGTGCTGCTGCCGTGGGTGGCGACGAAGAATCGGGGCTGTTGGAGCTGACCTTGGCGCACAGCGTCACCCGTGTGCAGGTGGTCCTGGAGCGCGCCTTGGGCATCGTCGTTCGCGTCGTTGCCCTTTCCGCCGTCGTGTTTGTCTTGGTGTTGGCACTGAACGGACCGGCGCAACTGAGCATCGACGTCGTGAAGTTATTCGGTGCCGTGGTGCTGTTCGCGGCACTGGCCATGGTGAGCGGAACGGCGGCCCTCTTTGCCGGTGCGCTGACCGGGCGGAAGGCCTACGCACTGGCGGCCGGCGCCGCCGTGGCCGTTTTGGGCTACGTTTTCAACGCCGTGGGCCGGCAAAGTCCCGACGTCGAATGGATGCTCAACCTCTCGCCCTACCACTGGGCTTATGGGAACTCGCCTGTGTCCAACGGAGCTGATTGGGGTGCGGCAGCGGGACTCTGGGGCATTTCAGCGGCGTTGATTGCCCTGAGTGCGATCGCGCTGCAGCGAAGGGACGTCGGCGTGTAGCTGTGGGGCGTCCAGGCGTGGTGGCGTCCAGCTCCAGACGTGCGGAGCTGGGCGGCGGGCGCCCGGTAGCGCGTTGTTCTCACGCCACTCATGAATCCATGCCGGCAACTCGAGGTCAGCGGGCGGAGCTCCGAACTCCGCGATGATCTGGTCCTGGCTGACCGGCTTGCCCTTGCTGACCAATCTGGTGGCGATGTGCGCCCGGGCGTAGATTTCGCCGTCCACCACCATGCGCTGCTCGAAGTAGATGGCCTTGGCGTCGAGGCCAATGATGCGGGTTTCGATGGTGTAGCGCTGCCACAGCTGCAGGGATCTACGGAAGGCAATCGTCTCGCCGGCCGCAACGGGACTCCACCCACGCTTTCGCATCTTGCGCCAGATTCCGCTACGCACCATGAGGTCGAACCGGGCGAGGTCCATGAGCGAGAAATACATGCCGTTGTTGACATGCATCGCGATATCAATGTCGGTTGGCAGGACACGCAGCGGCAGCGATGACGTCTCCCATGCACCCAACGGCGATCGTTTGGCGGATGTGAACAACAGCATGATGGTGCGAAGAAGCAGATGCATGCCCACAATGTTACCCGGCGGTAACTTAGGAGGGAATATCAATCCCGCATGGTGGACGAGCCGAATCCATATGTCCAACGATTGCACAAACGTTTACCGCTGGTTCATCAATTCCGTGCACAATGTCTGGAACCAATGATCACGAGTACACAGTAAACAGGGGGATCCCTTTGAGCACATTGCAGTCCACCAAACCCCGCCACGAGGCGTGGCCGGAACTCACCTTGCACCAGGACCTCGTGCTCCAGGACGCCCGTGGGAACCGGATCGAGGGCACCCTCGACGGCATGACCACCGACCGCAGCACGCTGTGGATCCAACTGAAGGGCGGACTCGGCCGCCAGCTGGTCCACCATCAGGACGGCTACTGGCTCGAGGCTGCCGGAGCCTGACTCCGGCCAGAGGGTGGGCATGGGTGGGCGCAGCCTCCTAGGATGCCCGTATGACACAGCGCTCCGGTATGACCCAGCACTCCGGCATGACCCAGGCGCGGTACCGTGATCTGGTGGAATGGCCCCTCATGGCCACAGCACTCATTTTCCTGACCGCCTACGCTTGGCAGGTCATCGGCCGTGTCGACGGCGCGGCGGCCCTACCCTTCGAAGTGATCCTTTGGGTTACATGGGGCATTTTCGCGCTGGACTACTTCGCCAACCTTTGGCTCGCCGAGGACCGGATGCGCTGGTTCCTCTGGAACCTCCACGAGCTCCTTATTGTGGTGCTGCCCTTCTTCCGCCCCTTGCGGCTCCTGCGGCTGGTCACGCTCTTGTCCGTGCTGCAGCGCACTGTGGGCGAAACACTGCGCGGAAGAGTGGCCACCTATGTTGCCGGTTCGGCCGCCATGCTGGTGCTCATCGGCGCCCTGGCCGTGCTCGACGTCGAGCAAAGCGCCCCCGAGGCGAAAATCCTGAACTTCGGCGACGCTGCCTGGTGGGCGATAACCACCATCACCACCGTTGGGTACGGTGACCTGTACCCGGTCACGCCCATTGGCAGGATCGTGGCCGCGGCGCTCATGATGAGTGGAATAGCCGTCCTGGGTATCGTCACAGCCTCGATCGCCTCGTGGCTGGTCCAACGGATCGAGGAGAACGCCGAGGGTGTAGCGGCCGCGGCAGAAGAACCCGTACGCGCAGAGATGGCAGACCTGGTGGCCGAGGTGGCGGCGCTGCGCCACGAGATTGCCGAGCTCAGGCGCGAGCGCGAAGCCTGAGACGCGAAAAATCCCCGGAACCAGATGGTTCCGGGGATTTCCCTTGGGTGGCAGATGAGGGATTCGAACCCCCGTAGGCGTTGCCAGCTGATTTACAGTCAGCCCCCTTTGGCCGCTCGGGTAATCTGCCGAACTTCAAAAGAAGATCACTTCCGGAGTCCGTTTCTTTCGATCCGGTATCCGAAGGCAGAGATAACCTTACAGAACTTTCCGCCAAGAATCTAATCGAGCAAAGAGGCCGCCGGATTCCGAGGATTTCAGGCTTCTCCGAGGATCCTGCCCGCCAGCTTGGCCTCGAACTTTTCAGCCTGCTCGGCGGTGATCTGGTTGAGCTCTACGGCGCGCAGCAGGTCAGCGTGAACCCCATCCAAACGGTCAGCAGCATTCGGCACCGGGCTGAGGACAATCGATGCGGCCACGGCGGCAGCTGCAACGGCGCTGGCTGCGGCCGCGGCGGCCGTACCAAGGGAGCCGGCCGCAGCTGCGGCGGATTTGCTGACGTAGTGGACGGCCTTGTTGCTCATGCTTACCTCCGACGATGGGCTCTTCCAACAGGAACAACTCTCTTATCGCCGGCTCGGTTCCCGCCATGCATGTGCTGTGAGCGAACTGTGAAAGTCATTCACGGTCCCACGCGGCACCTTCCGTACTAGGCTGGTTGGCAGACAAACCACCCGTAACCGGGCCCCCAACCTAAGGAGAATCATGGCAGGCGAATCCACATTCGACGTCGTCAGCAAGGTAGACAAGCAGGAGGTCGCCAACGCACTCAACCAGTCGCAGAAGGAAATCGCACAGCGATACGACTTCAAGGGCGTTGGCGCGGAGATCGACTTCAGCGGCGAAAAGATCCTCATGAAGGCGAACTCGGAGGACCGGGTCCTGGCCGTCCTGGACGTCTTCCAGTCCAAGCTCATCAAGCGCGGCATCTCGCTGAAGTCCCTGGACCAGGGCGAGCCGTTCCCCTCCGGCAAGGAATTCCGCCTGGAATGCTCCATCAAGGAGGGCATCGCGCAGGACATCGCCAAGAAGATCAACAAGATCATCCGCGACGAAGCCCCCAAGTCCGTCAAGTCCCAGATCCAGGGTGACGAACTGCGCGTGACGTCCAAGTCCCGCGATGACCTTCAGGAAACCATGAACATCCTGAAGAAGTTCGAGGAAGCCGATCTGCAGTTTGTGAACTTCCGCAGCTGACTTCAGGTAGTCAATAAAAAACTGAAGCCGGGGTGTGGCGCCAGACGAGGTGACCACACCCCGGCTTTTTGCTGCCCAAACTACATCGAGTGTCGTAATGGATGAGCCGATTAGCACATGATTAGTTTGCGTAATAGGCAAGTCAAAGTATTCTTCTTCCTTAGGTGATCCTAAGTACGGCTCCCCTTAGCGAAAGTAAAATCCATGACCGCCAACTTCCTCATCGGCCTGCGCGAAGGGCTTGAGGCATCACTCATCGTGGTCCTCCTGATGGCCTACCTCGTCAAGACCGGACGGCGACAGCTGATCCCCCGTCTTTGGATCGGGGTGGGTCTGGCCATCGCCGTATCCCTGGGCTTCGGCGCCTTGCTGACCTTCGGTCCCCGTGGACTCACGTTCGAGGCCCAAGAGGCAATCGGCGGAGGGCTTTCCATTGTGGCTGTCGGTTTGGTGACGTGGATGGTTTTCTGGATGGCACGGACGGCCCGCAGCCTCGGCGGCGAGCTTCGCTCACAAGTCGACAAAGCCGCCGACGGCGCCGCCTGGGGCCTTGTTGTGGTTGCCGCACTTGCAGTGGGCCGCGAAGGCTTGGAAACTGCGCTGTTCATCTGGGCCGCGGCCCAAGCTACCGGTGAAACCACGCTCCCCCTGCTCGGCGCCCTTCTGGGACTCCTCACCGCCGCAGGACTGGGCTACCTGCTGCACCGGGGCGTCCTCAAAGTGAACCTCGGAGTCTTCTTCACCTGGACCGGCGTCGGATTGATCATCATTGCCGGCGGCGTGCTGGCCTATGGCGTCCACGATCTTCAGGAAGCCGGTATTCTTCCGGGCCTCCACAACCTGGCCTTTGACGTCTCGGCCGCCATCCCGCCGTCGTCCTGGTATGGAACGTTGCTGAAGGGCACCCTCAATTTTTCGCCCGCCACCACGTGGTTGGAAGCCATGGCCTGGCTTCTCTACGTCATCCCTGTGCTGTTCCTGTACATCCGGGCCAACCGCCCCTCCCCTGCCAAGGCAACTGGCAAGGCAACTGGCAAGGAAACGGGCAAGGAAACCAGCAAGGCTTCCGCCCCCGCTGTCGCCACGCAGCCCTGATCGCTCCCACTTCCCAACACGAAGGACCACCTATGTTCGGCACGAACCTGCCCACTTCGCCCAAGCTTCGCAAAACCCTTGCCGTCATCGGCGCAGCAGCAGCGGTGCCGCTGGCCCTTGCCGGGTGCACGGACAACGCGAAGACCGCGGGCGCAGCGGAAGGCCCCATCCAGGTCAGCAGCACCGCGAACGAATGCAAGGTATCCACCGCCACGGCTCCGAGTGGCAACCTGACCTTCGCCGTCAAGAACGAGGGCACCGAGGTTACCGAGTTCTACCTGCTGGCTGAGGACGGGCTGCGGATCATCGGCGAAGTGGAGAACATCGGCCCGGGAATTACGCGGAACCTGGTGATCACGGCTCCGGCAGGCAAGTACAACACCGCATGCAAGCCCGGCATGCAGGGTGAAGGCATCCGCGCCTCCTTCGAGGTCACCGAATCCGGCAACAAGCCGAGCGTGGACGCTGACTTCCAGAAGCTTCTGGATACCGGCTCCCAGCAGTACGTTTCCTACGTGAAGGACCAGTCGGAGCAGCTCATTGTGGGCACCAAGGCCTTCGCCGAAGCCTTCGCAGCAGGCGACACCGCCAAAGCGCGTGACCTGTACGCAGCCACCCGCATGCACTGGGAGCGGATCGAGCCCGTAGCCGAATCCTTTGGCGATCTCGACCCCAAACTGGATGCCCGCGAGGCTGACCTTGAGCCCGGCCAGGACTGGACTGGGTGGCACCGCGCCGAGAAGGACCTGTTCCCGCCGACCGGCTACACGGCCATGACTGCAGCAGAGCGCGACGCGATCGCCAAGCAATTGGTCACCGACACCGAGGACCTCGTCACTCGCACACGCACCGTGGAGCTCACCCCGGACAAGCTTGGCAACGGCGCCAAGGAACTCCTGGACGAAGTTGCCACGGGCAAGGTCACGGGTGAAGAAGAGATTTGGTCCCACACGGATCTCTGGGACTTCCAGGCCAACGTCGACGGCGCACGAATCGCCTTCGAAAGCCTGAAGCCCGCCCTCGAGCAGAAGGACCCTGAACTCGCCAAGTCCTTGGATGATAAGTTCGCGGCCCTGCAGTCCGAGCTGAAGAAGCACGCCAAGGGTGACGGCTTCGCGTACTACAACGAGCTGAGCCAGGAGCAAGTACAGCAGCTCGCCGCGTTGGTTGATTCGCTGGGCGAGCCGCTCTCCAAGCTCACCGCAGCGGTTGTGCTGTGAGCGGCTGCCCCTTTGGACACACCGGGGACGACCCTGCCCAGTCAGGACGCCCCGGTGAGGTAGACGGCGTCGCACGCCTGGGTGACGTCTCCGACGTCGGGACCTCTCAGGGGGCGTCCGACGGCGGTTCGGCAGCTGCGGCTGACACCCGCACCTCCCGGTTCTCGCGCCGTGGCCTGTTGTCCCTCGCGGGAGTGGGCGGTGCCGGTGCCGTAGCAGGCCTGGCCGCCGGTTTCCTGGGCCACGACGCCGTGGCTTCCGCCGCCCAACCCACTGCGGTCAGCGACACCGGAATCGTCCCGTTCTTCGGCGAACGCCAGGCCGGCATCATCACGCCCGCCCAAGACCGGCTGCACATGGCTGCGTTCGATGTGGTGACCGAGGACCGCAAGGAACTCATCAAGCTCCTCAAGGACTGGACCGCCGCTGCAGAGGCCATGACCGCCGGACGCACCACAGGTGACACTGGCGCCGTCGACGGACCCTACGACGCTCCACCGGAAGACACCGGGGAGGCACTTGACCTGCCGGCTGCCAAGCTGACGCTAACCATCGGATTCGGCGCGGGACTCTTCGAAAAGAACGGCATCGTCCGCTTCGGCCTGGAGGGGCGGCGTCCGGACGCCCTCATCGATATGCCGCACTTCCCCGGCGACGATCTGGAGCCGGGCCGTACCGGCGGCGACATCGTGGTGCAGGCTTGTGCCGATGATCCACAAGTGGCCGTCCACGCCATCCGCAACCTGGCCCGCATTGGCTTCGGCAAGGTCCGTGTCCGATGGTCGCAACTCGGGTTCGGACGCACGTCCTCCACCTCCCGGGCACAGGTAACTCCACGGAATCTTTTCGGCTTCAAGGACGGCACCAACAACCTCAAGGCCGAGGACACCACCCTGCTCGACGAGCACGTGTGGGTACCGTCGGGCGGCCGTTCCGATGAGCAGTGGATGGCGGGCGGGAGCTACCTTGTGGCCCGCAGGATCCGGATGCACATCGAGATCTGGGATCGCACGTCGCTGCGGGAGCAGGAAGGGCTGATCGGCCGCACGAAGGGTGTGGGGGCTCCTTTGTCAGGCGGCGAAGAGTTCACTGCTCCGAACTTCGCGCTGGCTGGGCGCGACGGTGATCCGCTCATTCCGATCGACTCGCACGTTCGCTTGGCACACCCCGAACAGAACGCCGGCGTCCGGATGCTTCGACGAGGCTACAACTTCACTGATGGCTCGGACGGGCTGGGCCACTTGGACGCAGGACTGTTCTTCATCGCGTTCGTCAAAGACCCGCGGACGCACTACGTCCCCATGCAGCTTGCCTTGGCCAAGGGCGACGTCCTGTCCGTGGAATACCTCAAGCACACGGGTTCCGGACTGTTTGCTGTGCCGCCGGGCGTGAAGCAGGGCGGGTTCATCGGCGAGGGACTGTTCGCCTAGCATTTGTTGGCCCGCCATTCCGTGGTTGGCCAGCGACAGGATTGCGGGCCAGCGACGTCGAAGCGCCAACCGCCAGGACCTATCCCTAGGACAACGGGCGCCCGGCCATCCGTTCCAGCCTGGCGATTCGTTCCTTCATGGGCGGGTGCGTGGCGAACATGCGGCGCAGGCCACCCCCACGGAACGGGTTGGCGATCATGAGATGTGATGCATTGACGAGCCTCTGATCCTGCGGAAGCGGCACCTGGGTGACGCCCTGCTCGATCTTGCGCAGGGCTGAGGCGAGCGCCAACGGATCGCCGGTCAGCCCGGCACCGTCCTCGTCGGCGTCGTACTCGCGCGTGCGCGAAATGGCGAGCTGAATCAAGGACGCAGCAAACGGCGCCAGCAAGGCCATGGCGATCATCGCGATAGGGTTGGCGTTGCGCCGATCCCCGCCGCCGAAGAACAGCAGCATCTGCCCCACTGACGTGATGACACCGGCGACAGCGGCGGCCACTGAGGACGTGAGGATGTCGCGGTTGTACACGTGCATGAGCTCATGGCCCAGCACTCCGCGGAGTTCGCGGGCGTCGAGCAAGTGCAGGATTCCCTCGGTGCAGCAGACCGCGGCGTTCTTGGGATTGCGGCCCGTAGCGAAGGCATTGGGCGTCATGGTGGGTGAGAGATAGATCCGCGGCATGGGCTTGTTGGCCCGGACGGAGAGCTCCCGCACGATCTGGTAGAGCTGCGGTGCCTGCGCTTCGGTGACGGGATAGGCGGCCATGGAACGGATGGCGATCTTGTCGCTGTTCCAGTAGCCGTAGGCAGTGGTGGCGATACCGATCAGCGCGAAGATCCAGATGGGTGCCGAGCTGCGTGTCCCGGCCCCTATGATGGCGCCCAAACCCAACAACACCGCCCACAGCACACCGAAGAGCGCCGCGGTCTTGAGTCCATTGTTGTGTTTGTGCACGGTTGTTCTGTCGCTTTCGTCGGCTCTTGCAGGGGTTCTGTACGGGTTAACGCCGACGGCGGTCCGCGTGTTCCGGCGATGGTGCACCGTCTGCGCGGGTCACCGAAGTCACGGCCGCGCCGTCAGGGCACCGGATGATTGGCATCGTACTTCACGAAACCGGGCTGCAGTCGGGAAGCGAGCCAGGCCAGCACCATGCAGAGGATCCCGCCGATCAGCAGGACACCGCCTTCGCCCAGGAAGCCTGCGGCGCCCCCAGCCAGCATGTCACCCACGCGTGGCCCGCCGGCCACCACCACAATGAAGACACCCTGTAGTCGCCCGCGCATGTGGTCCGGGGTGGCGGACTGGAGGATGGTGGTGCGGAAGACGGCGCTGATGGAGTCCGAGATTCCAGCCAGGGCACAACATAATGCGGCAGGGATCAGCCACGCGGTCACGCCGTCTTTGCCCGTATCACCGGCCATTAACACCACCACGCCAAAGGCCGCGATGGAGGCACCCCAGCCCACCACCGAGAACACCACGGCATTGCCTTGGCCGCGGACGCGGCCCAACGGTCCCGAGAACAGCCCGGCGAGGAAGGCTCCCACCGCTGTTGCGGCCAGCAGCACGCCTACGGTTGTCTCGCCGCCGCCGATCATCACGGCCCCGATCGCGGGCATCAAAGCACGTGGCTGGGCCGTGATCATGGCGATGAGGTCGATGATGAAGGTCATGCGCACATTGGGTCGGGTGCCAAGGAAACGGAAGCCTTCCACGACGGAACGGAGGCCCGGCCGTGATGCGTCCTTTGACGGTGGCAGGGGCGGGAGTTTCAGGAGTCCCCAGAGCGCGAACGTGAAGCTGATGACATCGATCGTGTAGGTCCAGCCAAAGCCGATTGTGGCCACCAGTACGCCTGCCAGCAGCGGGCCGGCGGTCATGGACAGACCGAACGTGAGCATGCTGAGCGCATTCGCGGCCGGCAGCAGCTCCTTGCGGACCAGCAGCGGAATGATGGCGCTGCGGGCGGGGCCGTTGATACCTTGGGCACCGCTTTGGATGGCCACCAAGGCGTACAGGACCCAGATGTTGCCGATCTCCAGCCAGGCCTGCAACGCCAGTCCCGCGGTGGTGGCCCACAACACGAGAGAGGCCACAAGGGCCACCTTCCGGCGGTCATAGGCGTCCGAAATGGAGCCGCCGTAAAGCCCGGCAACAACCAAGGGGACCAGTGCGAAGATACCCAGCAACCCGACGTAGAAGCTCTCTTCCGTCAAGCGGTACACCTCAAGGCTGACGGCCACCAACGTCAGTTGGGTGCCGATCGCGGCAACCGAGGCCCCGAGCCAAAGCCTGCGGAAGGCAGGACTCTCCCTCAGCGGGGTGATGTCTGCCAGAAGTTTTGCCACCGTATAACCCTAAAGGGCATCGCCGACCCTAAAGGGCGCCAACCCTTAGGGCATCACGGCAGCCTCCCGCCACGGCCACTGGCTTGGTAGGCTCACCCGGGGGAAGGAGTTGGCATGGGCTTGTCACGGCGGTTGCTGTTCAGATCGGCGATCTGGGAAATTGCCCGGCCACGCCATCCCCTGACCGCCGGCCATCTCCTGGTCCGGTTGTCAGACCCCTCAACCGGTTTCGCGGAGGCATCTGCCGCGGATTGGCTCGTGTGCCATAACCTCGCACGCCAGGCCCTCTCCGAAATCCTCGGTGTCCATCGCTGCGTGGTCATGTTCGCCCACAGATGGCACCCGCTGGGTTCGGCCATTGGCGAGCCGGTGGCGGAATCTTCAACGCCGACGTTCCACCTCTTCGGTCGTTGGGACGGTGAAACCACGACGCCGGGACGTCAGCTCGCGTTGCCGGCCCACCGTCGCGCTGCCGCACCTGATGGTGCCGTGGAATCCGTGGACGCCGGGATCCGTGAATCGCTGCGGCGCAACGCGCCCCAAGCTGTGGCGGGCATCGCGCCCCAGCCGGGATCCGCCGTCGTCGATGTCCTTGGTGTCCCCTTGATGAAGTCCGTGACTCCCGGCTCGCCGGCCGGCATCCACCACACTGTCCTTGAACCGGCCAGCGGGGCAGCGTCCATCACCGATCTGGAACCCCCGGAAATCCTGTCCATTGGTTTGGTTTTGGAGTCGCTCCCCACAGCCGGCGGGGTGCGCGGCTACAGCTGCGTGGCGGTGGACGCTCCCAGCAGAACGGGCGTGTTGAGGATCCATGCGGTGGGCAGGTCTGCAGCGGAAGAGGAGAACCCGCTGGAAGTTCTGCTGGATTCACCCGAAGTTAGCCTTGCCTTATTGTGAACTCCTCATAATAAGTGTTTCAATGAATGCATGACCGATCACACAGCCGACCAGGAAGCATGGGCAGCCGCCCTGCATGCCCATGGCCGTCGTGTGACCAAACAGCGGTTGGCAGTACTTGCCGCTGTCCAGCACCATCCGCATTCCCCGGCAGAAGGCATCCTCGCGGCTGCCCGCAAAGAGCTTCCCGAACTGACGGCGCAGTCCGTTTATGTGGTTCTCAGCGACCTGACGGACCTGCAGATGCTGCGCCGCTTCGAACCTCCGCACTCCCCCGCTCTCTACGAAACCAGGGTGGGAGACAACCACCACCACGCCGTGTGCATCAGCTGCGGACGGGTGGAGGATGTGGACTGCGCTGTGGGACACGCACCGTGCCTCACCCCGCACTGGGATGAAAATTCCAAGCCGATGACCATCCAGATCGCAGACGTCCTGTACCAAGGCATCTGCCAGGACTGCCAGGCGAAACAAAAGCTTCCCGTACAACCATCCGTAACCAAGAAATAGGAGAATGATGACCGCGAACATCTCGACCACACAGTCGGGCGCCCCTGTCACTTCCGACGCGCACTCCAAGTCCGTCGGCGCTGACGGTGCCATCATCCTGACCGACCACTACCTGGTGGAAAAGCTCGCACAGTTCAACCGCGAGCGGGTCCCGGAGCGTGTTGTACACGCAAAGGGTGGCGGCGCTTTCGGTACGTTCAAGACCACCTCGGACGTCTCGGCCTACACCAAGGCAGCGTTCCTGCAGCCGGGCACCGAGACGGACATGCTGATCCGTTTCTCCTCGGTCGCCGGCGAGAACGGTTCCCCCGACACGTGGCGCGACCCCCGCGGTTTCGCCGTCAAGTTCTACACCTCCGAGGGCAACTACGACCTCGTGGGCAACAACACCCCGGTGTTCTTCATCCGCGACGGCATCAAGTTCCCGGACTTCATCCACTCCCAGAAGCGCCTCCCGGGTACCCACCTGCGTGACGCTGACATGCAGTGGGACTTCTGGACCCTCTCACCCGAGTCCGCGCACCAGGTCACCTGGCTCATGGGCGACCGCGGCCTCCCGGCTTCCTGGCGTGAAATGCAGGGCTACGGCTCGCACACCTACCAGTGGATCAACGCCGAAGGCGAGCGTTTCTGGGTCAAGTACCACTTCCGCTCCAACCAGGGCGTCAAGACCATCACCGGTGACGAAGCTGCCGAACTGGCCGGCTCGGACGCAGACTTCTACATCCGCGACCTCCAGGAAAACATCGCCGACGGCAACTTCCCGTCCTGGGAACTGCACGTCCAGGTCATGCCTTACGAGGACGCCAAGACGTACCGGTTCAACCCGTTCGACCTCACCAAGGTCTGGCCGCACGCGGACTACCCGCTGATCCACGTGGGCACCATGGAGCTGAACAAGAACCCGGAGAACTACTTCGCGCAGATCGAGCAGGCCACCTTCGCGCCGTCGAACTTCGTGCCGGGCATCGCTGCTTCCCCGGACAAGATGCTGCAGGCCCGCATCTTCTCCTACGCCGATGCACACCGCTACCGCGTGGGCACCAACCACGCCCAGATCCCGGTGAACCAGCCCAAGAACCAGGTCAACAACTACAGCCAGGACGGCGCCGGACGTTACCTGTTCAACGCCCCTTCGGTTCCGGTCTACGCACCGAACTCCGTTGGTGGCCCGGCTGCCGTTGAGCCCGCTTCCCCGGCCGGCGGCTGGGAGAACGACGGCGAGCTCACCCTCTCCGCGCACACCCTGCACTCCGAGGACAGCGACTTCGGCCAGGCCGGTACCCTGTACCGCGAGGTCTACGACGACGCAGCAAAGGCCCGCCTCCTGGACACCATCACCGGTGCCGTTGGCGGCGTGAAGAACGCCGACATCAAGGAACGCGCCATCCAGTACTGGACCAACGTTGACGCCGACCTCGGAGCCAAGCTCCGCGCCAACCTCGGCGCAGGCCAGACCGAATCCGACGCCGAAGCAGCCAACAAGCTCTAAGCGTTGCAGTTCATGAAACACCCCGTTGCGGATCTCCGCGACGGGGTGTTTCTGTTTGTTTTCCACATAGGCGGTTCGGGCTCTGGCTGCCGTGGTACCGCTGTCCCTAGGATCCTTCCATGAGCACATTCGAAGGAATTCCGTCCGCAGCATTCGGCTTCTATGCCGAACTTGAAGACAACAACAACCGAGAGTGGTGGCTGGCGCACAAAGAAACGTACGACGCCGCCATCAAAGACCCGCTGACGGCTCTCCTTTCAGAGCTGGAGCCGCAGTTTGGGCCGGCCAAGATTTTCCGGCCCAACAGGGACGTCCGGTTTTCGCAGGACAAGTCTCCGTACAAGACGGCCCAAGGAGCTTTCGCCGCCACAAAGGAGGGCGTTGGGTTCTATGTCCAAATCAGCGCGGATGGCCTGTTGATCGGAGGCGGCTACCATTCACACACGCCCGCCCAGCTGGCGCGGTTCCGATCAGCCGTCGATGCCCCCGCGAGCGGCGAGGCACTTCAGGGAATCGTTGATTCAGTAGCGGCCGCCGGTTTCGCCATTGAAGGAGAAAAGCTCAAGACGGTTCCACGTGGATTCGACAAAGACCATCCGCGCGCCGAACTTCTCAAGCACAAGTCGCTCTCGGCTGGGGTTGAGGTCGGCGAGCCTGAGTGGCTGTCCACCCCTGGCGCCAAAGAGGAGATCGCCGCGCGCTGGGAAGTTCTCCGTCCGCTGGTGGACTGGGTCAGCGAACATGCCGCGCCGTAACGCGAAAGCGCCCGGGAACAGGTAGTTCCCGGGCGCCTCGATGACAGCACCTGTCTGACAAGCTGCTGCCTCTGACTTAGACCTTGGTGAAGCTGTCCTCGTCCTCGTCGCCCTTTCGGGCTTCGCTGGCGGCAGGACCGTTGACAGCAGCCTTGGCCGACGCGAACTTCTCGTTGAGGCGTGAGTGGCGCTGGCCGTAGGAGAAGTAGATGACCATGCCGATCACCAGCCAGATCGCGAAGAAGATCCATGTTTCCACCGCGAGGTTGGTCATGAGGTAGAAGCACAGGACCGCCGAAACCCACGGCAGGACCTTGCCGAACGGTACACGGAACGCGGGCTTGAGGTCCGGGCGCTTCTTGCGCAGCACCAGGATTCCCAAGCTCACCATGACGAACGCGGACAGCGTTCCGATGTTGATCATTTCCTCGAGCAGGTCCACGTTGGTGAGGCCGGCCACCAGGGCCACAGCCGCTCCGCAAATGATCTGCAGCCGGGCCGGGGTGGAGCGCTTCTCACTTGTCTTGGACAGTGAGCGCGGCAGCAGGCCGTCGCGGCTCATAGCCAGCACCACGCGGGACAGACCCATGAGCAGCACCATGATCACAGTGGTCAGGCCCACCAACGAGCCGAAAGCGATGACCTTGGCGGCGTCGGTGTTGCCCACGGCTTCGAACGCAGTGGTCAGTGTGGGGTTCTTCTCTTCCGCAAGCGTCGTGTAGGACACCATGCCGGTGAGTGCGAGCGAGACCAGGATGTAGAGCAGCGTGACCAATGCCAGGCCACCGAAAATGCCGCGGGGCAGGGTCTTCTGCGGGTTCTTGACCTCTTCGGCAGAGGTGGCCACTACGTCGAAGCCGATGAACGCGAAGAACACCAGGGCTGCGCCGGCGAAGATGCCCAGCGTGCCGTACTGGGCCGGGGCGGAACCGGTCAGGAAGCCGAAGAAGGATTGCTTCATGACATCGGCAGCACCGGTGCCGGCAGTCGGCTCAGAGGCGGGCACGAAGGGGGTGTAGTTGGAGAACTTCACGTAGCTGAAGCCCACAACGATCACGAACAGCACGACGCCGATCTTGATCAGGGTGAAGATATTGCCAACGCGGGCGGACAACTTTGTCCCCAGCACCAGCAGAACCGTAAAGATGGCAACGATGAGGAAAGCACCCCAGTAGAGGTCCACGCCGCCGACGTTGACGGCCGGGGGCATGTCTACGCCCATCAGGCCAAAGACCTTGCTGAGGTAGATGCCCCAGTACTTGGCGATCACTGCTGCAGCAGTGAACAGCTCAAGGATGAGGTTCCATCCGATGATCCATGCGAGGACCTCGCCCATGGTGGCGTAGGTGAAGACATAGGCCGAGCCTGCCACCGGGATTGCCGTGGCGAATTCGGCGTAGCACATGATGGCCAACGCACACGTTACGGCTGCGATGGCAAAGGAAATGGTGACGGCGGGGCCGGCAAAGTTTGCAGCAGCCTTGGCGCCAACAGAGAAGATCCCGGCGCCGACAGCAACGGCGACACCCATGATCATCAGGTCCCAGGTGCTGAGGCTGCGCTTAAGCTTGCGCCCGGGCTCGTCGGCGTCGGCGATCGACTGCTCGATCGACTTGGTCCTGAAAATGTTCATAAATATGCCACATTCTGGATGGGGGTGGTATAGGACTCATCAAGAATAGTGTCCGGCCCTTGGACGACCATATTTATCCCAGATAGTGAGACGAACCACGAAACCGCGTGACTGCAGTGACTGATGGGATTAGGGCCTGTATCCCGCGTCACAACAGGCGAAAGCCCCGCAACGGCAGCTTTTGCTGTTGCGGGGCCCGGTCCTTGGTGCTGATCACACCCCGGGAACATCCCAATCCATGAGTGTGGAGCGGATCAGGAACCGCTTGCCCTCGGGAGCCTCCACGGAGAATCCGCTGCCGCGTCCGGTAACGACGTCAACCGTGAGGTGTGTGTGGGACCAGTAGTTGAACTGTTCTTTCGACATCCAGAACTCCACCAGCTGTGGATGCTCCGGGCCGTCAATAGTGAAGCGGCCAAGAAGAACATCCGAGTCGCCGGTCAGGAACTCCCCCGCCGGATAGCACATGGGCGCGGACCCGTCGCAGCAGCCGCCGGACTGGTGAAACATCAGAGGCCCGTGCTGCTTCCACAGATTGCGGAGGAGGTCGACCGATGCCGCGGTGAGCGCCACCCGGGAGAAGTCCTCCCCAGGCAACGTCACCGCAGCCTCCACCATTTCCTGGTTCATCAGAACTTCAGAACTACTCGGCCGTCAATCTTGGCGTGCTTCATTTCATCGAAGACCGCGTTGACCTCGGACAACTCCCGGGTTGAGACCGTCGGCTTGATCTTGCCCTGGGCGTAGAACTCGAGTGCCTCTTCCAGATCCTGACGGGTGCCGACGATCGAACCGCGGACCGTGAGGCCCTTGAGGACGATCTCGAAAATCGGCGCCGGGAAGTCTCCCGGCGGAAGTCCGTTGAAGACGATCGTTCCACCGCGCCGAGCCATACCAATGGCCTGGCCGAACGCCGAGGGATGAACTGCGGTGACCAAGACGCCGTGGCAGCCACCGGTTTCCCGCTGGATGACCTCGGCCGGATCCTCGTGGAGGGCGTTGACCGTCAGCTCGGCTCCGTGCTCGCGGGCCAGTGCCAGTTTGTCGTCGGCGATGTCCACCGCCGCTACACGAAGCCCCATCGCCACCGCATACTGGACGGCGATGTGCCCCAACCCGCCGATGCCGGAAATAGTGACCCATTGCCCGGGCTTGGCCTCCGTCACCTTCAGGCCCTTGTAGACCGTGACCCCGGCGCACAGAACCGGGGCAACTTCCACGGGATCGGAGCCTTTCGGGATACGCGCGGCAAAGCGGGTGTCCACCAGCATGTACTCGCCGAACGAGCCATCCACGCTGTAGCCGCCGTTCTTCTGGGACTCGCACAGGGTTTCCCACCCGGTCCGGCAGTACTGACAATCACCGCAGGCCGACCACAGCCACGCATTGCCTACGAGGTCGCCCACGGCAACGTCCGTGACTCCTTCTCCCAGGGCAACTACTTCACCCACGCCCTCATGGCCGGGTACGAACGGCGGTGTCGGCTTAACGGGCCAGTCGCCCTCGGCGGCGTGGAGGTCCGTGTGGCAGACGCCCGAGGTGATGAGCCGGACCAGAGCTTGGCCGGGACCCGGCGTCGGCCTTTCCACTTCCATGACCTTCAGGTCGGTTCCGAACTCAGTTACTACTGCTGCTTGCATAGTGGCCATTGACGATCTCCTTTGATCGGTACGAATGAACTCCTAGAAGAAGCCCAGCTTGTTCTCGTTGTAGCTGACCAGAAGGTTCTTGGTCTGCTGGTAGTGGTCCAGCATCATGGCGTGGTTCTCACGGCCAATGCCTGAGGACTTGTAGCCACCGAAGGCGGCACCTGCCGGATAGGCGTGGTAGTTGTTGATCCAGACGCGGCCGGCCTGGATTTCCCGGCCCGCACGGTAGGCCACGTTGCCGTTGCGCGACCACACGCCGGCGCCGAGCCCATAGAGCGTGTCGTTGGCGATGCCGATTGCGTCGTTGTAGTCGCTGAACTTGGTGACGGACACTACCGGGCCGAAGATCTCCTCCTGGAAGATCCGCATCCGGTTGTGGCCTTCAAAAATGGTGGGCTGGACGTAGTATCCGCCAGCAAGATCGCCGGAGAGCTCCGCCCGGGCACCGCCGGTGAGGACCTTGGCGCCTTCCTGCTTTCCGATGTCGATGTAGGACAGGATCTTCTCCAGCTGATCGTTGGAGGCCTGCGCACCGATCTGGGTGTCAGTGTCCAGCGGGTTGCCCTGGATGATTTTGTTGGTGCGGGCTACGACGTCGGCCATGAAGGAGTCGTAAATGCCTTCCTGAACCAGCGCACGCGACGGGCAGGTGCACACTTCGCCCTGATTGAAGGCGAAGAGCGTGAAGCCTTCCTGTGCTTTGTCGTAGAACGCATCGTTCTCCGCGGAAACGTCGTCGAAGAAGATGTTCGGGCTCTTGCCGCCAAGCTCCAGAGTGACGGGAATGAGGTTGTTCGAGGCGTACTGGCTAATGAGCCGTCCGGTGGTCGTCTCACCCGTGAAGGCGATCTTGCGGATGCGGGAGCTGGAAGCGAGGGGCTTTCCGGCTTCGACGCCGAACCCGTTGACGACGTTCACCACACCGGCAGGCAGCAGGTCGCCGATGAGTTCCATGAGGACCAAGATGGATGCCGGCGTCTGCTCGGCGGGCTTGAGGACCACGGCATTGCCGGCAGCGAGTGCCGGGGCCAGCTTCCAGACAGCCATGAGGATGGGGAAGTTCCACGGAATGATCTGGCCAACAACGCCCAGCGGTTCTTTGAAGTGGTAAGCCGTAGTGTCATCGTCGAGCTGCGATAGGTGGCCTTCCTGGGCGCGGACGGCGGAGGCGAAGTAGCGGAAGTGGTCAGCTGCCAAAGGAATGTCGGCATTGAGGGTTTCCCGGACCGGCTTGCCGTTGTCCCACGTTTCCGCAACGGCGAGCAGTTCCACGTTCTCGTCAATGCGGTCGGCGATCTTGTTCAGGATCGCGGCGCGCTCGGCGGCAGATGTCTTGCCCCAGGACGGTGCAACCTTGTGCGCTGCGTCGAGGGCGAGTTCGATGTCTTCGGAGGTGCCGCGGGCAACTTCGCAGAAGGCTTTGCCCGTGACGGGTGTGATGTTTTCAAAGTAGGCGCCCTTGACGGGGGCCACCCATTCCCCACCGATCCAGTTCTCGTAACGGTCCTTGAAAGTGACCTTCGAACCCTCTGCACCGGGCTGTGCGTAAACAGTCATTGTTAGCTCCTTTGCTGCGAATCACGGTGGCTGTCGCCATTGATTCGAGCCTAGGAGCGGGGAGGTTGCAGCTACGTTGCAACGGTGTGAGTCGGATCACGCCCGTTGGGTTCAGGCTGTCAGTTCGGTCTCGAGACGCTCAAGATCGGCGACGACGGCGGCCCGCTTGGGTGAGCGCGGCGGCAGCAGCTTGAGCACGGCAAGGCGGAGGTCGACGTCGTACTTCGCCTCGGGCAGCTCAGCGTACTTCAGGAGCGAATCAACGCTGCCATCACTGAGGAGCGCTTCCCGCAACAGGTGCGAAACCCGCTCACGCAACTGCACGACGCCGGGCGCCTCCGATTTCGGCAAGACCGCGCCTTTGTAGATTTCCAGGGCAATCCGGTGCGCGCCGCGCTGCAGGCAGCTGAGCACCTGGCCGGAGTCGGGCAGCAACTCGACAGGCAATCGGTACGGCCGGGATTCGGGAACGGCGCCGGGGCTCAGCTCCTGGACCACCTTACGGAGCCGCACCATTTCTGCGCGAAGGGTCACTGCTGAACCCTCCCCGGGGTATAGCTGCGCGCAGAGGTCATCGGCGGTGAGCCCCTCCGGGTGTATGCCCAGGATGGCGAGGATCTCGCTGTGCCGCGCGGAGAGGGAAACCGTGCGGCCATCGATGCTCAGCAGGGCCTGGTCGCGGCCCAGCAGCTGCAGGCTGTTCCGGTAGAGTGCACCCGCCCCACGCCCGGAAGTGGAGGGCGAGCTCCGGCGTCGGGGGCTTTCCCGTATGGATGCGGCCAGCGTGAGGCGCTCAATCCGCAGCTGCGCCTGGGCGGCCGCAACAGTGGCTTCCACGAGGGACAACGTGTGCGGCGCCACGGCCGTTTCGGTGCCGGTGATGTCAACGACGCCGAGCACGGCGCCGGAATCCGGATCATGGAAGGGAACGGCAGTGCAGCTCCACGGGTGGACCGACCGCTTGAAATGTTCTGCCCCGGAGATCTGAATACTGCGGTCCAAGGCGAGTGCCGTGCCGGGCGCGCTGGTGCCCACCGACGCTTCGGACCAATCCGAGCCCGCCACGAACATCATGCGTTCGGCCCTGCGTTGCATCACCGGGTCGCCGTCAACCCACAGCAGCCGACCAACGTCGTCGCCCACCGCAATGAGAAGTCCGCTGTCATGACTCGGTTGGACCAGCAACTTTTTGATGACCGGCATGATCGCGGCCAAAGGGTGCTGCCGGCGGTATTCCTCAAGCTCGTCACGGTCCATGGCCAAAGGAGCCTCGGCGACGTCGGGGTTGGCCTGCAGACTCGCCGAGCGCTGCCAGGATTCCCGGACCAAACGGCGAAGGCCCACAATGTCCCCGGGGGTCCCCAGCCGCAAAGTGTCCAACCGTTCATGTCCGGCAAGGGCACGCTTCTGGAGCAGTTCCGCGGCTTCACTGCCTGGAACTGGGTGGTGGATCGGATTCCTCATCGAACTCCCCTGGCTGGGCGGCTCATGGGTAGGCGGCACAGTACCGGCCAGTTTAGTTCGGGCGGCGGAGTTTGTGTACAGCTGATGCCCTTAGCGGCCGTCATAAGGGCATCAGCCGTAGAAAAACTATGGTTAGCCGCGGGAGATCTCGATCATTTCCTCGCGCGGAACTACCTTGATGCGCTCGCGGACCACACCGTTGCCGTTTCCTTCGCTGGCAGACCACGCAGCACCAAGGGCGGCCTCATGGGCGTCCAACCGGTTCCAGCCTTCCCACGTGGTGAACTCGATTCCGCGTTCTTCAAGGAGATCGATGATGGCCTGCGGATCCGGGTTTTCAGCGGGAGGCAGCGTGAGCCGGTCTTCGAGGAGGCAGCCGATGGTTTCCAGTGCATCGCCCTTGGTATGACCGATCAGGCCGACAGGTCCACGCTTGATCCAGCCTGTCGCGTAGATTCCCGGCACGGGCTTGCCGTCGGCATCCAGGACGCGGCCGCCGTCGTTCGGGATGACGCCGCGCCGGGCATCGTACGGAAGCTCTTCGAGTGGTGAGCCGTGGTAGCCGATGGCGCGGTAGACGGACTGAACCGGGTACTCGATGAACTCGCCCGTGCCCTTGACGTTGCCGGTGCCATCCAACTGCATGCGTTCGAACTTGATGGCAGAGACCTTGCCCGGTGTCTCCGGCGAGTCCTGGATTTCCACCGGGCTGTGGAGGAAATGCAGGTGGAGGCGGCGCGAGGACGGCTGCTCGGATTCGGCGTGCTCCTCCACCAGCCAGTTGGTCATGGTGTTCACCATGGTCTTGATCTGGTTGTTTGTCTTGATGGCTTCATCTGAGGCCTCATCAAACTCGAAGTCCTCCGGGTACAGCACGATGTCCACGTCGTTGCAGTGGGACAACTCGCGCAGTTCCAGTGGCGTGAACTTGACCTGTGCGGGGCCGCGACGGCCGAACACATGCACGTCGGTCACCGGGGACTTCTTCAGTCCGGCGTACACGTTGTCCGGGATCTCCGTGACGAGCAGTTCCTCTGGGTGTTTAACCAGCATGCGGGCGACATCCAAGGCCACGTTGCCGTTGCCGATCACCGCGATCTCCTTGGCATCAAGCGGCCATTCGCGGGGAACGTCAGGGTGGCCGTCGTACCAAGAGACAAAATCGGCACCGCCGAACGAACCGTTGAGCTCGACGCCAGGGATGTTCAGGGCAGCGTCCTTGATGGCCCCGGTGGAGAAGATCACGGCGTCGTAAAACGCGCGGAAATCGTGGAGGGTCAGGTCCCGGCCGTAGGTTACGTTGCCGAGGAACCGGATGTCACCGCGGTCCAGCACTTTGTGCAGGGCGTTGACGATGCCCTTGATCCGGGGATGGTCTGGGGCCACTCCGTAGCGGATCAGGCCGTACGGCGCCGGGTATGCCTCGAAGAGGTCAATGCTGACCTCCACGTCCCCATCCTTGACCTCGTTGGATTTAGTCAGGATGTCGGCGGCGTAGACGCCCGCCGGACCTGCGCCCACGATGGCAACGCGAAGCGGACGTTTGGGGGTGGTTGCGGCTGAGTTGGACACCGTGAGCCCTTCCGAAAGCAGTGAGCCACGCCTTATTGGGGCGCGCAGAATCCAATTCTAAATGTCGACCCCCTACGAGGCCGCTTATATGGCAGGAGTCACAGAAATTCCCAGCGGTCCCGCCAATGTTGCGGAATATTGCGCGGTCTGGCGGTGTTGGCGACATTGTGTCGACACCGGAGCAGATCATCGCAACCTCATCCTCTTCAAGCCAGCCAACGACGGCGGCCGGCGGGGGCGGCGGTGGAGGAACCGGCGTCGGACGTACCGGCGTTACCGGTCACCCGGGCGGGAAGCTCCGCACTGGCAAGCCCGTGCGGAGCGATTCGACGGCGGGCATCCTGTTCGGCATCGGCGCGTACGGTTTGTGGGGACTGCTTCCCCTGTACTTCTTTGTGCTCCAGCCCGCCGGTGCGATCGAGATCGTGGCGAACCGGGTTGTGTGGTCACTGCTCTTCTGCGCCTTGCTGATCACCATCACCCGGGCATGGAGAGTCTTCGGTGCAGCATTGAAGGACCGTTCCGTCTTTGGCCCGTTGGCCTTGGCCGCCGGACTGATCGCCATCAACTGGCTGACCTATACGTTCGGTGTAACCACGGGCCACGCTGTGGAAACGTCCTTGGGGTACTTCATCAACCCGCTGGTCTCGGTGCTGCTGGGCGTCTTCGTCCTCAAGGAGAAATTGCGGCCCCTTCAGTGGGCAGCCGTGGGCATCGGCTTCATCGCGGTGGGTGTCTTGACCTTCTCCTACGGCCAACTTCCTTGGATCGCACTGATCCTTGCTTTCAGCTTTGGCCTGTACGGTTTCGTCAAAAAGCGCGTGGGACCCAAGGTTGATGCCCTCACCAGCCTCTCGGTCGAAACGGTGGTGCTGACCCCGTTTGCGGCCATCACCATGGTGGTCCTGGGTGCCACCGGCGCTGCGACACTTACCACCCTTGGCCCCGGACACTTCTGGCTGCTGTTGGCCTCTGGAGTGATCACGGCGGTGCCTTTGCTGTTCTTCGGTGCCTCGGCCCGCCGGCTGCCCATGACCACCATCGGCCTGCTGCAGTACTTTGCCCCGGTCCTCCAGTTCATCGTGGCGCTGACCGTGTTCAACGAGACCATGACCACCGCCCGCTGGATCGGCTTCTGCGTGGTGTGGTTGGCTTTGGTGCTCCTGACCATCGACATGCTCCGGACCACGCGGAAGAACTCGGCCATGAAGAAGCGGGCACGCTTGGCGGCAGCCGGGGCCTGAGCCAAGCGTGCGCCAGCGAACCGCCGAGCCGCTCACCCCGCCCACCCGCCCACCCGCCCACCTCGAGTTCGCGGGAACGCGGCCAGTTCGCCGGAGCTCTCCGGAGGAATTGGCAGCGTTCCCGCGAAGTCGGCGCCGAGCCTAGTTGAGCACGTCCGGGTTGGGCTCCTTCAGAGACGCAGATCCGTCCAGCGCAGCAAGATCCAGCGCGAATACGAGCGGCCCGGCACGCGAAGTATCGAGCTCCACCTCGAACACTGTGTCCGCCAACCGCTTGAACGGATACGCATCGGAGCCCAACAACCGGATACCGGCCAGGGAATGCCCCGCTGGCAACTGCAGCCGGATCCGACCCGACGCCGGCACCCGCGTGACAATGGCGAACACATCACCGGTGGCACCATGACGGGTGAAGTAGCCCCAGCCCGGATAGTCCCACCCCTCCGCGAAGCCACACCCATGGATCGCTTCCCCGTTCACGCCAAGCCACTCCCCCACTTTGCCGGCGATCGCCGCTTCGGCAGGCTGCATGGAACCATCCCCGCGCGGCCCGAAGTTCAGCAGGAAATTGCCGCCCAGGGAAGTGCAGTGCGCAATCATGTCCACGATGTCGAAAGGATGCTTGAGCGTCGATTGCGCCCACTGTCCTTGGTGGTATCCCCAGCTTGCCTGCGGGATGGTCATGCAGGCTTCCCAATCCCGGCCAGCCACACTGTGATCCCAAGGTTCCGGCAGCCTGCGCTCGTACCCGCTCTCGTAATCGCCCATAAGCAAGCCGTTGGAGTCCACGTGCCGCGCCCCGAAGTCGTCCGCGCGCAGCCGGCTGTTGACCACAACTCCCGGAATCCGCGCCTTCAGCATCCGCTCGACTTCCCAGGTCCACCAGCCGTTGGCCTTCACGGACTCGTCCCACGTGCCGTCGAACCAGAAGCCCTTGACGCTGGGATACCGCTCGGCGAGCTCCTCCAACTGTTTCATCGCGAAGTCGAGGTAGCGCGCAAAAGCCTCGTGGTCGCCGTCGTTCTCCAGGGTGAAGCGCCAGTCCGGGTGCCGCCAGTCCAGCACGGAGTAATAGAAAAACACGTCGATCCCCCGGGCCTCATAAGCCTCGACGAGTTCAGCCAGGACATCGCGGCCGGACGGCGTATTGCCCATATGGAAGTCGGTGTGGGCACTCGGCCACAGGCAGAAGCCGTCGTGGTGCTTGGTGGTGACGGTCATGTACCGCGCCCCGAGTGCCACGGCCGTGTCCGCCCAGCGGCCGGCATCGAAATCCGCCAACGTGAAGTCATTCGCGAGCGCCTCCCAACGCCGCTGCGGAATCTTGGCGACGCGCGGCAGGAACTCGGCCGCGAACTCCACGTCCTCGCCTTCCCAACGTCCGGCCGGCAGGGAATACAGACCCCAATGAATGAACTGGCCTACGCGGTGGCCCCGAAAACGCTGCATCGACGCGTCCTGGCGAGGCTCCGCCCGGCAGGCCCCGTACTTAAGCTCGATCATTTGCCCACCTGCCCGTCCCACGGCACGAACGTTCCCAGGTCAAAGTCGTGCGAAGCCCCGCTGGCCCAAGTGACGGAGACATGAGTACCGGTAACGACGACGGCGGCAGTTGCCTTGAGCGTTTCGGCCGCCGGAACCGATCCACGAGTGAGGGTATGCAGGGCGATGTGCACTGTCTCATCTTCGGTGCGCTGGGTGCTCAGGCTCGGAACCGCGGAGTGTTCTCCCATGGCGTTGGCGCCCGCGTACCGGGTGGTTCCGGCCTCCTGCCAACCGTGTACGGCTGTGACTGCCGCGAACACGTCGCCGTTGCTGACCCACGCGCTGTCTCCGGTCAGGCCGACTTCCCCGGGCTGGAAGCCGGCCACGGCATGACCACCTTCCCGCACGGAGTACTCCGCCGGCCCACGCACCAAGTGGCAGCGAAGCTCATGGATGCCATTCACCACGGACACGGTGGTGACCGCAGTCCCGGGCAGAGTCTTGCCGTACAACTGGGGGATGTGCACGGACCCGCTGACGAGTCCGTGCATGCGGGTGGCGCGCAGGGCACACCGCCGGCTCGCCACGCCGTCGGGCCCTAAGAGGGCAACGTGACCGTCGATGTTGTCCTCCCAGGCCGCACCCGTACCCGGGGCCGTGTGAGTGGAATAGGAAAACTTGGCGTAGTGGGGATCGTCCGGGTCCGGGCCACCACCCACAGGCAGGCCGCAGTGATCGCTGCCATGGTTGGTGAGGCGGACCAGACCGCCGTCTGCGCTAACGGTCCAGCCGACATCGGGCAGAGGCCGCACGACGGCGGGTCCATCCGTGGGTTGGGTCTCCTCCACGTCCCGCCACACCCTGTGCTCCGGCGGCAAGGCCAAGCCCAGGAAGCCAATGCCCGCCAGATACGGGGAGCCGAAACCGCTGTACGCCTGGCACGATCCCGGGTGCTCGTGGTACCAGCCCAGGTTCGGCGGACCGTCCACCCCAACGCCCTTGGCCGTGAAGTTCGCCAACACCCCCGACGCCAAGCGGCGTGTGGCACCCGGCGTCAGGGGGTTCACGCCCGAGATTTCCGCACACCACAGGGAAGCCAGGACGGCCGTGCGGTACGCCAAGGATCGCCCGACGTGCAGCACAGCGCCATCACTGGCGAACATGAGGCTCTGTGTGCCCACAAACTCGCGCAACCGTTCCAGGTGACGGCGGCCTTCGGGAGTGTCCTCCCGGCCGGTCATCTTGTACCAAGCCCACAAATAGGGGTGGATAGCCCACGCGTTGTAGTAGTCGATCGAGTGCTCAGGACCGTCCGTGTACCAGCCATCGCCCAGATACCAAGACTCCACACGGGCCACATTCCTGGCACCCGTACAGCCCGAAACGTCCTCACCCACAGACCGCAGGAACCCCTCAGCCATTGCCGGGAACAGCTGCCAGTTATTCCCCCACACCTCAAGCCGGGCGTGGTGCCGCAACCAGTCAGCAAGCTGCTTCTTCTCCCCCGCGGCCAGCGGCTCCCACAACCACTCCCTTGCGATGTAGAGCGAGAAGGCGATGTTCGCTGCCTCCACGATCGAGTTGGTCACGCCCAACAACGGCGACTTGCACGTAACACCCAACGGCCACCGCTCCGCACCCTCAGGATCGGTTCCAGCCAGCAGCGCTTCCCGGTACCAAGCCGCCAGTCCCAGCCGATCCTGCCCGCCAGCACCGGCGATCCTGGGAGCCGCCATCAGCAGGCTCCGTCCGATCGTCTCCATTCCTTCCCGGCGCTCGCCGTCGCGGGTTACGTGACCCGGGAGCCTCGGACTGGCCTTGAGCGGGCTGGAGTACTCACGGATGTGTTCGAGCCAATGGTCGGCGGTGGCTTCCCAGTGGGAACGGGTCCAGCCGGTGAAGGGAGACCGGGCGGGGTCGGGTTCGGGCAACCAGGGCAGCATGGGCAGCTTTGGCAGGGCCGCTGGCAGGGACTGTGTCACGGTGTGGTTCCTTGGTGTTGGACGGACTGGTGTTGGGCGGACTGGGGTTCGGCGGACTGGGGTGGGCGGGCGCGCTACGTGGCCGTTGCTACTTGGCCAGTGCCGATTCGTATTCGCCGCGGATAGCGTCTCCGCCGTTCTTCTTCCAGTCAGCCACGGCGCTCTTGAGCGCGTCCATGGTGCCACGGCCGGCGATGACGGCGGTGGCGGCGTCGGAAACGGGCTGGCCGAGCTTGGCGCCCTTGCTGGCGTTGGTGGGGCTGAACAAGGTGCCGCACGGGTCTTCGACGCCCAAGGGAATGAGCTTGGAGTAGGCGTTGTGCATGACGTCCACAATGTCCTTGTTGCTGGGGTCGTAGACCACCTGTTGCGGTGCGGCCAGGTACTTCCACGGAACTGCGTTGTCCAGCAGCGCACGCTCGGTCACCACGGGATTGCCATCCGAATCCAGGGTGTAGTCCGCGCCCTCGGCACCGTAGTTGAGCAGCAAATACTCCTCGCTGCCAAAAGGTGCCGCCAGGAAGTTGGCCACCGACAAGACTTCCTTGAGCTTGGCTTCGTCGGCCTTCTTCAGCATGACCGTGCCGAACGTGATGTTGTCCAGCCAGGTCTGTGCCTTTCCGCCATCGTGGCCCACCGGAATGAACGGCACTGCTTTGTTGGCCTTGTTTGCCGCGGGGATGCTGCGGCCGTAACCCGTGGGGCCGATGTACGCCGGGAGTCCGTCGTAGATCATGGCCACCTTGCCGGAGATGAAGGAGTTCACCATCTGTGACTTCGTCCAGCCCTCGGAGCCCGGGACATAGAGGCCGTCCTTGTAGAGCTTGGCGGCGAATTCGATCGCTGCAAGGTATTCGTCGGTCTCGAACGCCCTGGTGAGTTTGCCGCCGTCGTTCTTCCAGACGTTCGGCGTGCGGAACATGTGGTGGAGCATCGTCAGCCCAAACTTGGTGCTGCCCAACGCCCACTGGTTGTTGGCCGGGTTGGTGAGCTCCTTGGCCACGCGGTAGAAATCGTCCTTGTCCTTGATGTCCTCGGTGGGGGTGATGCCCACCTTCTCCAGCAGGGTCTGGTTCACGAAGCCGGAGCCACCCGTCAGGTTGCGCGGGATGGGCAGCGAATACAGCTTGCCGGCCTGGACAGTCTGCTTCCAGAACACCTCCGGGATGGCGGCCAGGTTGGGGTAGTCCTTGATCTTGTCTCCGCCCAGGAGCGGCGTCAGGTCGGCACACTTTGCCTGCAGGAATTCCACGATGTTGGGCACTGCGGCGCCGTCGTTAAGCATGAGGTCCGGCAGCTCACCACCAGCGATGATGGTGTTGAACTTGGTGGCGTAGTCATCAGAGGAGACCGAGGTGATCTCTACCTGTCCGCCCAGGCGGGCTTCGATGGCTTGCCAGGCCGGGTTGTCGGCCCGTGCGTTGGGAGCGGTGCCGAAAAGGTTGGTGATGGCTGTGATCTTGCCGCCCTTGAGCGCCGCATCCTGCACACTGCGGAACGGCGCAGGGTACTTGTAGAACGCCGACGGCACTCCTTGCGCCGTGCCGGGGATATCTGCGGCGGCTGCTTTGAGGGGAACGTGCGTGGGCAGCAGCGCCTCGCTGGCGTTGGAGGCCACGTTGGTGGTCCGTTGGCCGCAACCGGCCAAGGCGCCGCCGCCCAAGAGCGCAAGCGCGCCGATGCCTGCTACGGAGAGGAAGTTCCGGCGGCTGGGGCCGGCAGAGGGTACTGCGTTCATGGTGCTTCCCTTTCGAGAGTGGAGAGTTTGATTAGCCTTTGATGGCGCCTGTGAGGACGCCCTTGGTGAAGTAGCGCTGGAGGAACGGGAAGACGATCACGATCGGAATCAGGGAAATCACGACGACGGCCATTTGGATCGCTTGGGACGGCACCGCAATCTCGGCTACTGCGGAATCGCCCATGGGCTGACCGAGCAGGACATATTGGCGCAGGATCATGGAGAGCGGCCATTTGTCGTCGTTCAGGTAGAGCATCGCGTTGAAGAATGCGTTCCAGTAACCCACCGCGTAGAAGAGTCCGACGACGGCCAGCACACCCCGCGAGAGTGGCAGCACCATCTGGACCAGGATGCGAAAGTCCCCGGCGCCGTCGATCTTTGCTGCCTCGAACAGTTCCTGCGGGAGGTTCATGAAGAAGGATCGGACCACCACCAGGTTGAACGCGCTCATCAGGGTGGGCAATACCAAGGCCGCGTAGCTGTCCAGCAGGCCGAGCTCTTTGACCATGAGGAAGCTGGGGATGATGCCGGGGCTGAAGAGCATGGTGAACAGGGCAGTCATGAGGAAGAACCGTCCGCCCACGAGGTCCCGCCTGGTCAGTCCATAGGCCATGGCGACCGTGACAATCAGTGACAGGGCCGTGCCGATGGTGGTGATGAGGAGTGATCGGACCAAGGCGTCTGTCACTACCCCACCCGCGAAAATGGTCTGGTAGGCAGCGAACGTGGGCTCCTTGGGGAAGAGGACAAGTCCGTTGTTGTTGGCGATTTCGCTTTGGCTGGAGAGGCTCGTGGCGAGGACTGCAAGCAATGGGTACAGGGCCAGGAAGCAAATGACCACCAGGGCGATGGCCTTGGAAATCTGCAGGGCCGGCTTCGGCTTTTCCATCCAGACGGGGCGGGAGTCGGTGCCCTTCAGGCGGCGGCCCAGGCCGGCCACCAGCGTGCTACTTTGACTTGCCATTGGAATAGACACCTTCCTGTCCAAAGAGATGGGCGAGCTTGTTGGCGCCGAGCACCAGGATCAGGCCGACGATGCCCTTCACGAGTCCAACCGCCGCAGCCGGACCCCATTGACCGTCCTGGATGCCGTGGAAGTACACATAGGTATCCAGCACTTCGCCGGCGCCGGGTCCCACGTTGTCGCGCTGCAGGACGATTTGTTCGAAGCCGACGGACAGGATGCTGCCGAGGTTGAGGATCAGCAGCAGCACAATCACCGGCATGATGCCCGGGAGCGTAATGTGCCAGAGCCGGTGCCTGGCGTTTGCTCCATCCACTGCCGCGGCCTCGTAAAGTTCCTGGTCCACGTTCATGAGGGCGGCCAGGAAGATGATGGTGCCCCACCCTGCGTCCTTCCAAATGGACTGGATGGTGACCAGGAAGGGGAAGAACTCCGGCGTGGTCATGGCGTCGAAGCGCGGTAGGCCAAGGTTTTCCAGCAGGTGCGGAACAGCTCCGGTAGCGCCCAAGACCTCGGAGAAGACCGCCACGATGATCACCCATCCGATGAAATGCGGCAGATAGACCACGCTCTGCACGAACTTCCGGATTTTGTTGGACACGATGCTGTTGAGCAACAGTGCCAAGCAGATGGGAACCGGGAAGAAGAGGGCCAGCTGGAGCCCCGTGATCACCAGTGTGTTGCGGAGGGCTTCCCAGAAGGCACCGTCCTGGAACATTGCCGCGAAGTTGTCCAGCCCCACCCACACGCTGTCCACAAAACCGAGGTACGGCTTGTAATCAAGGAACGCGATCACGTTCCCGGCGAGCGGGATGTAGTGGAACACCACGAAATACAGGAAGCCCGGCGCGATCAGCAGCAACATGACCTTGTCGCGTCGGATCCTCGCCATCAGGCTTTTCTTGCGTGCCTGCCCGGCGCCAGGTCCGGCAGATGGGCGACCCCGACGGCGACCTTCCGCCACCGGGGCCAGGCGGCCGACGTCGGGCGTCGCCTCGGGCGTGAGTGTCTGGCTGTTGCTGCTCATGTATTTCCTCTGTCTGCGCCGGTTCCGGCGATCGTGGAGTGGCCCGGCGCTTCCCGCGCTCTATGGCTGAAATAGTAAGCGTTTACTATGGGGATCAAGGTACCCAGTAGAATTGTGTGATGTCAACAACATGCACAATTCCTTTCATTCATTGAATCTTCTGGATTGACAGCGCTTCTGAGCCGCCCCTAGTCTGACTTTCGATAGCAAACGCTTTCTATAGTTTTCGCAACGACGAACCGGATGGAACCAGTAGTGACCACCAAACTCCAGCAAGCCGGCACCATGAAGGCTGCGTTCGTGATGGGCAGCAGGAACCTGCCCACTCTGTTCAGCCCTGAGGACCTTGCCCGGCTGCGTGGGATGGTTCATTTACTGGATCCGCGGCCCGTTGCTGATTTCTCCGCGCCGGGCGCGCTGGAACGGCTCGCCGACGCCGAACTCCTCATCACAGGCTGGGGCGCCCCCACCATCGACTCCCCCGTGTTGGACCAACTGCCGCGGCTGCGCTGCATTGTCCACGCGGCAGGAACCGTCAAGACATTCCTCTCCCCCGAGGTCTACGAACGCGGAATCCAGGTATCGTCCTCGGCCGCTGCCAACGCTGTGCCCGTGGCCGAGTTCACGTTCGCCGCGATCGTCATGGGCCTCAAACGAGCCCGGCGGTTCAGCGAACAGTTGCGCACCACAGGGGCGTCCCGAAACGCCGCCGGATTCCCTGCCATCGGGACCAACGGCGTCACCATCGGCCTGGTAGGCGCCTCGCGGGTCGGCCGCCTGGTCGTCGGCCTGCTCAAGAACCTCGACGCAAGGGTACTGGTCTACGATCCCTACCTCACCGCCGTCGAGGCTTCAGCGCTGGGCGTGGAAACCGTGGGGCTGGACCAACTGTGCGAGCTGTCCAACGTCGTGAGCGTCCATGCCCCGGACATCCCTGAGACGCGGGGCATCATCGGTGCCCGGCAACTGCGCCTCATGAAAGACGGAACGCTCCTTATCAACACCGCTCGCGGCGCGCTGATCGATGCCCCGGCACTCACGGCCGAGCTCGTTTCCGGGCGGCTTGACGCGTATCTTGACGTCACAGTTCCAGAGCCCTTGCCCGCCGACTCCGTCCTGCACACGCTGCCCAATGTGGTGCTGACTCCCCATATTGCGGGGGCGATGGGCAACGAAATCCACCGACTGGGCAGCCACGCCGTCATGGAAGTCCGCCGATTGAGTGAGGGCTTGCCCTTGGCTTATCCAGTATTGGCCGCGGATCTTGCGAGAATCGCCTAGTGACTGAGAACAGCTCCCCCACAGATCCGAGCCATGCCCGCGGCGGCAGCGGCGCCACTATTGCCGACGTCGCCAGGGCTGCGGGCGTTTCGGTGGCCACCGTTTCGCGGGCCCTGAGCGGCAACTACCCGGTGGCGAAGGCCACCCGCGAGCGAATCTTCCGCTCCGTGACGGATCTGGGGTACGTTGCCAACGCCCATGCCAGGGCGTTGGCCGGCGCCACCACGCGGACCGTGGGCATCATCATCAACGACGTCGCCGACCCCTTTTTCGCGTACATTGCCCGCGGCGTGGAGCGGCAGGCGAGCGCCGAAGGGCGCCTCTGCCTCATCACTGCCACCCACGGCGACAAGGAACGTGAACTCGCCTTGGTGGACCTCATGCGAGAGCAGCGGACTGACGCCGTGATCGTCGTGGGCGGCGCCTCTGACGACCCCCGCTATCGAAAGCAAATGGCGGACCGGGCCCGCGCCCTCGCCGCTGCCGGTTCGTCGCTGGTCCTCTGCGGCCGCCCGTCGCTGGGGGCCGGAGTGCCCACCAAGATGGTCACTTACGACAATGAGGGCGGCGCCTTTGCCATCACCGACTACCTCATCTCCCAAGGGCACCGCAGAATCCTCTACGTCGGCGGACCCCGCGATTTCTCGACGACGGCGTCGCGGCTGGCAGGGTTCTACCGCGCCTTGGATGCACGCGGGATTGAGCGGGATCCGGCGCTGGTGCATGAGGGCGCCTTTGGCCGAGGCTTTGGCTACAGCCGGATGCGCGAACTGCTGGACCAGGACTTGGGGTTCACTGCCGTCTTCGGCGCCAACGATCTGGTGGCCGCCGGAATCCTGGAAGCGCTTGAGGAGCGCGGCATCCGTGTCCCGCAGGACATCTCGGTTGTGGGGTACGACGACGTGCCGGTCGCCAGCGAGCTTCGGCCCCGTCTCACCACGGTCCGGGTACCCCTTGAGGAACTCGGACGCGAGGCTGTCCGATTGGCACTGGCCCAGTCACCTCACGACGCCGGAGCCACCTCTGACAACACCCTCACCGTGGGTACCCACATCGTCATCCGGGACTCGGTGTCACCTCCCCACAGGCTTTGAGCACTTCTGTTCACTTCTGTTGAGGGGCCCGGGAACCGGACATAAGGTTGCGGAAACCATCCGCCACCACGTCCACCACAACCTGCCGGAAACAGTTTTGAACGGAGTAGTTTTGAACGCTATTGGACCCACTATGAGCCGCAGGACCCTCTTCCGCGCCGTCGGCGCAGCCACCCTCGCCGGTGCTCTTCTTTCCCAAGCCGGGCCGTCTTTTGCTGCCTCCGAGAGCGAGCTGCAGGCGCTGGTCGAGCGCAGGCGGCTTGTCCTGACCGGCGGCCAGAGCGCTGAGGGGATCCCGGAGCTCGCGGCACAACTCGAGGGCATGGGCCAAACCGCACAGAAGTGGTGGAGTGCCATGGACAAGGCCCCGGTCCGGACCTCGCTGTGGAGCGACCTTCCCCTGACAGGCATTGGACAGTCCACTGCAGCAACAGGCAACATGGGCCTCCACTTCAACCGCCTCTATGACATGGCGCTGGGTTACGCCGTCCCTGGCAACCCTTATGCTGGTAACCCTGAGTTGGCCGCTGACATCGTGGCCGGCCTGCAGCTCCTCAGCGACACCGCGTACAAGCCAGGCATGCGCGCCGCTGGCAACTGGTGGTTCTGGGAAATCGGCGTCCCCCGCAAAACCGTGGACATCCTGACGCTCCTGCATGCCGAAGTTCCCGCGGCCCTGCGCACATCCTTGCTGGCTGCCGTCCGCTGGTTTGCTCCCAACCCGAATTGGCGCGGCCGTGCTACATCCTTTGCCGAGACCGGCGCCAACCGCGTGGATAAGTCCTTGGCCTGCTGCATGCGCGGCATTCTGGATAACAACGCTGACGAGATCGCCCTTGGCAGGGATGCCTTGAGCGACACCGTCCGCGGCGGAATCAACAGTGTTTTCACCTACGTCACCGCTGGCGACGGCTTTTACACCGACGGATCTTTTGTGCAGCACGGCTACCTGCCCTATGCCGGAACCTACGGCGTGGTGGCACTGGCCGGCATTGCAGAGATCATCGCGATGCTCGGCGGAAGTCCATGGGCAGTGACAGATCCGCAACGTTCCGTGCTCCTTGATGCCGTGGAGGACACCTACGCCCCGTTCGTGTGGGACGGCCGGATCATGGACACCGTCCGCGGCCGCGCTGTTTCCCGGCAACGCGAGCCGGACTATGTCAGTGGCTTCGGACTGATCTCAGCTGTCCTGCTGTTGGCGCCCGGGTGCGAAGAACCCTACCGGTCCCGTTTCCTGGCCTTGGCGAAGGGCTGGCTGGAGCGCTGCGCGGACCAGAAACTCGTGGGGCACCCAACGCAGAGCCTGGCAAAGTCGTTGCTGTCCCTGGGTGTCTTGTCCGACGCCTCTGTTGTTGCTGCGCCGGCACCCGAATACAGTCGCATGTTCGCTGACCAGGACAGGCTGGTCCACCACCGCCCGCAGTGGGGCTGCACTGTAAACCTCTCGTCAAAGAGGATCGGCCGCTACGAATGGGGAAACAGCGAGAACAACCTCGGCTGGTACCAAGGCGATGGCATGACTTTCGTTTATACGCGGCAAGACCCTTCGCAGTTCAGCGCCGACTTCTGGCCCACCGTGGACCCGTATGGCCTTCCCGGAACCACCGTGAACGACCAGACCCGGGCCAGTGGAGCCGGCGGCGCGGGAACCGGCATCCCGCGCGCGTTCCAAGCCTTCGCCGGCGGGCTCACGGTAGATGGGCGCTGGGGTGTCATCGGCATGGACCACCTCAACCACAACAAGACAGTGTCCGGACGCAAATCATGGTTCTTCCTGGACGACGCCGTGGTCTGCCTGGGCGCAGGCATCACCGGCACAGGTGGTGCCTCGGTTCAGACCACTCTTGAGAACAGGTCCTTTGCTGCGGGTTCAGTGCCTTCCTTGCGGACGGATTCCCGGAACCGTTCCTTGGCTCCGGGGGACGCCGCAGTGACCGTTCAGAGGTCGGTCCACATCGAAGGGCATGGCGGCTACGTCTTCCTGGAAGCGCCGGGCGTCTCCGGTTCTCCGGAAGTGGCGGTGATCCGCCGGACCGGAAGCTGGTACGACGTCAACTCCGGAGCAGACACGGGAGGGACTACCGACCCGGTCACCAGGGATTACGTGACCATCACGCACCGCCACGGAGTGGATCCTGTGGGAGCCGGCTACGCCTACGTGGTCCTGCCCGCTGCCAGCCACGACACCACGTTCTCGCAGTCAGCCAACCCCGATGTCAAGGTGCTGGCCAACTCGGCGGACGTCCAAATGGTGGAGGTCGGCAAGGACAAGCTGGTGCTGGGCAACTTCTTCGCAGCTGGCAGTGTTGCGGGCTACGCGGTCTCAGGGCCTTGCACCGTTGCCCTGCGCCAAACCGGCGACACGCTGGCCGTGTCCGTGGCAGATCCATCACGGACACAGTCCTCTGTGCGGATCACGCTCGCCGGCTCCGCGTGGGGCACCCTCGTGGATTCCGATGCCGGAGTGGCGTTGGTCAGCGCTGATCCCCTGGTCATCGACGTCCAACTCGACGGACACGGCCACCAGAAAAACCTGACCTTGGGCACCTAGGCGGGCTCCGCCGTCGTGCGTTCAGTTCGCCGACGCCGACGGCGTTAAGCACCAAGGAGGGCCGGGGAAAACCCCGACCCTCCTCCTGCGTTACAGCGAGAAAAAGCTTACGCGTTGGCCTTGATCGCTGCGGCGAGAACCTCGAGGCCATCGATGAGCAGCTCGTCGCTGATGACCAGCGGCGGGAGCAGGCGGATCACGTTGCCGTACGTACCGCAGGTCAGGATGATGACACCTTCCTGCAGGCAAGCGGCGGCAACGGCCTTGGTGAGCTCGGCGTTCGGCTCCTTGGAACCGGCCTGAACGAGCTCGATGGCCAGCATGGCGCCACGGCCACGGATGTCGCCAACCACGGAACGCCCGCCTGCGGAAAGCTCAGCAGCGAGTTCGCGGAGCTTGCCCACGGCGAGCTCTTCGATGTGGCGGGCACGGCCGTTGAGGTCGTGCTGCTCCATGGTGTCGATGGCGGCGAGGGCTGCTGCACAAGCAACCGGGTTGCCACCGTAGGTGCCGCCAAGGCCACCCGGGTGAACGGCGTCGAGCAGGTCAGCGCGGCCCGTGATCGCGGACAGCGGGAGGCCACCGGCGATGCCCTTGGCCATGGTGATGATGTCCGGGACAACACCTTCGTGGTCAACGGCGAACCATTCGCCGGTGCGGCAGAAGCCTGACTGGACCTCGTCGGCGATGAAGACGATGCCCTTTTCCTTGGCCCATGCGGACAGTGCCGGGAGGAAGCCTTCGGCCGGGACGATGAAGCCACCCTCACCCTGGATGGGCTCGATGATGATCGCGGCAACCTGGTCGCCACCGATCTGCTTCTCGATCATGGTGATGGCGCGCTTGGCGGCCTCGGCACCGGTGATCTCCGGGTTCTCTTCCCGGAACGGGTAGCTCATGGGCATGCGGTAGACCTCGGGCGCGAACGGGCCGAAGTTGGTCTTGTACGGCATGGCCTTGGCGGTGAGTGCCATGGTGAGGTTGGTGCGGCCGTGGTAAGCGTGGTCGAAAGCAACCACGGCGTCGCGGCCGGTGGCCAGACGGGCAACCTTGACGGCGTTCTCTACAGCTTCAGCGCCGGAGTTGAACAGCACGGTGCGCTTGGCGTGGTCGCCCGGAGTGAGGCGGTTCAGCTGCTCGGCAACTGCAACGTAGCCCTCGTAGGGGGTGACCATGAAACAGGTGTGCGTGAAGTGCGCGGCAGCTTCCTGGACGGCGGCGACGACGGCGGGGTCGGACGCGCCGACGCTCGTCACGGCGATGCCGGAGCCGAGGTCAATGAAGGAGTTTCCGTCGACGTCGCGGATGATGCCGCCGTCGGCGTCTTCAACGTAAACGGGGACGCCGGAGGCGACGCCGGCAGCAACGACGGCGGAGCGGCGCTCGGCCAGTGCCTGCGACTTGGGGCCGGGGAAGGCACCGTTGATGTTGCGCTTCTGCTCGATGCGGTACGAGAGTTCGTTCGCGGTAGTGGTCATGGGGTGATTGCCTTTCTGGGAAGCCAGGGGTAGAGGATTACGCGACTGCGTTATGCAGCGGTGTTATGCAACTGGGTTATGCATCCAATGCACTCATCACGTGCTTGATGCGCGTGTAGTCCTCGACGCCGTACATGGAGAGGTCCTTGCCGTAGCCGGACTGCTTGAAGCCGCCGTGCGGCATTTCGGCCGTCAGCAGGATGTGTGTGTTGATCCAGACCGCACCGAAGTCCAGGTCGCGGCTCATGCGCATGGCCGTGCCGTGGTCGGTGGTCCAAACGCTGGAGGCCAAGGCGTATTCGACGTCGTTGGCCAGCTCGAGTGCTTCGGCTTCGGAGCTGAATTTCTGCACGGTAATGACCGGGCCGAAGGTTTCCTTCTGCACGATGTCATCGCTCTGCTTGGCACCGGTGATGATGGTGGGCTCGAAGAAGAAGCCCTTCTCGCCTGCACGGTGGCCGCCGGTCTCGATCTTGCAGTTGGCCGGGAGGTGCTCCACCACCGAGGTGACGGCGTTGAAGTGGTTCACGTTGTTAAGCGGACCGAAGTAGTTGTCTTCGTCATTCTGCGAACCGGTGTGCAGGGTCTTGGTGTGCTCAACCATGGCAGCCACGACGTCGTCATGGACCGAGTCCTCGATCAGCACGCGGGTGATCGCGGTGCAGTCCTGGCCGGCGTTGAAGAAGGCGAACTCGGCGATGGCCGCGGCGCTCTTCTTGATGTCGGCGTCCTTGAAGACGATTGCCGGGGCCTTGCCCCCGAGCTCCAGGTGGGCCCGCTTGAGGCCCTTGGCCGCACCGCTCGCAACGGCAATGCCGGCGCGGACGGAACCGGTGATGGAGACCAGGCCAGGGACCTTGTGCTCCACCATCATGGAACCGGTCTCGCCGGTGCCGAGGACTACGTTGAGGACGCCGGCCGGGAAGATTTCCCCCGCGAGACGTGCCAGCACAAGGGTGGATTCCGGAGTGGTGTCGGAGGGCTTCAGGACCACCGTGTTGCCGGCAGCCAAAGCGGGGCCGATCTTCCAGATGGCCATGAGGAACGGGTAGTTCCAGGGAGCAACCTGGGCCACGACGCCGATCGGTTCGCGGCGCACGTAGGAAGTGTGTCCCTCGAAGTACTCGCCCGCGGACTTGCCTTCCATGAGGCGTGCGGCACCGGCGAAGAAGCGGAGCTGGTCGGCGCCGGCAGCAACTTCCTCGGACGCAATGAGGGAGCGGACCTGGCCGGTGTTGCGGTGCTGCGCTTCAACGAGTTCGTCGCTGTTGGCCTCTACGGCGTCGGCGAGCTTGAGGAGCATGAGCTGACGCTGGCCCGGTGTGGCGTGCTTCCACGTCTTGAAGGCCTCGTTGGCTGCGGTCATCGCGGCGTCCACGTCGGCCTGCACCGAAATGGGGGACTTGGCAACGATGTCCCCGGTGGCCGGGTTCACGATGTCGAGAAGACCCGTACCTGCCGGTGTGACGAATTCGCCATTGATGAAGTTCTGCAAGGTTTGAACCACGGTGTGCAACCCTCTTTCGGTGTGTCTGGACGTGGGTTTCGGCTGATCAGAGCCTATGCCAGGGAGGGGGTCCAAGGAATAGTCAGCTGCACACAGACGCCCACCTCTCTTAGTGCGGTTGACCAGCGCGGGGTTATCCTTTTCAGCATGGCCATGTCCCTCGCTTCGCTCGTCGCTGTCCCGTCCCTGAAACTCCGCAAAACCGGTCTCGCTGAAACCACGTGGAACCAGGACATCAGTTGGGTTGCCGTGACGGAGCTGGAAGATCCCCAGCGCTTCCTCAGCGGTGGCGAACTGGTCCTGACCACGGGATTGCGGCTCAAGAGTGCAGCCGACCAGCGCCGCTTCGTCCGGCAGGCTCAACGCGCCGGGGCTGTGGGCATTGGATTTGGCATTGGACTCACGCACGAAGCGGTTCCGGATGCGCTCATTGCCGAGGCCAACCGCTGGGGCCTGCCCTTGGTGGAGGTGCCCTACGAGATTCCGTTCATCGCCATCGGAAAACTCGTGGCGGAGTCGCACTCGGCAGACCACTATTCCAATCTGGAACGACTTCTCGCGGGCCACCAGATTCTGGCCCGGGCCCTGCTGACCGGTGGCGGGCTGGGCGAACTCCTCAAGCAGCTGGGCAGCATGCTGCGCACCGACGTGGTCCTCACGCAGTTCAGCGCGCAGCTCTACAACAGCGTGGCGGGCAACCCGGCACCGACGGCGGATGGCTGGGCTTCGTACCCGATTCCCACCGGCCGCAGGGATGCGTGCACATTGTGGCTTCGGCAACCGTTCGTCGATTCCGGAATTGTCAGCTATGCCCAGAACCTGATCAGCGTGGAGCTCAACAACATGGTCAAGCAGCGCCAGGCGCAGCGCGCCATGGCCGGCCAAGTGTTGGACGACGTCATCCACGGCACCCTTGAAACCATTGAGGCCGCTCGCCGCCTGGCCGGTGTGGGCATCAACAGCACCCGGAAGAACGTGGTGCTGGTTGCCGAATCCGCGGCCCACCACAAACAACTGATCAGCATCTCGCTGCCGCAGGCACTGGAAGCCGGTGTCAGCGCCGTGGTCGGGAAGGACCTGGTCACGGTGGTGAGCGACGACGGCAGCTCCGCCACGGCCCTCGCCAAGAGCCTCAGCGATCATCTGCTGGAGGCCGGAATCCACGCCGTGATCGGGATTGGCGGCGCCTACACCAAGCCGAACGGCCTGCGCTGGAGCTACTTTGAAGCGCGCGACGCCGTGGCGCACGGATTGCCGGTCAACGAACCGGAACGCCTGAGCCTCACGTCACTGTTGCTTGCGAGCGAGGACGTTCCCCTGGCCGACATGGCGAGCGAATCACTGACGCCGCTGCGAAAGTTCGACGCCGCCCACGGGGCCGAGCTGGTGACAACCCTGGAGAGCTACTTGAACCACAATGGCTCCGTGGCCGCCGTCGCCGAAGCCCTCACGCTGCACCGCAATACCGTGCGCTACCGCCTGGCTCAGATCACCGAGCTCACTGGCTACGACCCCTCCCAGACGCAGGACCGCGTGCAGTTGTGGCTCGCGCTGGCGGTGCAGCGGCTGGGTTCACGAAACCCCAGGTAAGCGCCCAGCAGCCGGGCCGTCGGAGAGGTTCGCCACAAAACTCTAGACATTAGACGTCAAACGTCTAACCTTTAAACATGGCGACGACTTCTCTTACGACAACAACAGGAAACATCCCTCTGATCTCACCCGCGCAAGCGGTCCCGAAGACGCGGGTCGTCGCCGTCGTCGGCATTATTGCCGTGGTGCTCATCGGCCTGAACCTGCGCGCAGGCATCACCAGCGCCGCCGCACTGTTCCACGAACTGCAGCAAGCCCTCGGCTATGGCGCCCTTGTTGCGTCCATTCTGCCGTCCATTCCGCTGCTGTGCTTCGCGGTTGCGGGCCTGGGAACCTCGTGGCTGACCCGGCGAGTGGGCGTCGAGAAGGCCATCTTCATTGCCTTGGCACTCCTGGCCGGAGGCCTTCTGGTCCGCGGCGTTCCGGTGACAGGTGCCCTGCTGGGTGGCACGGTGTTGGCCATGTCCGGTCTGGCCGTCTGCAACGTGGCCATGCCGTCCTTCATCCGCGAGCACTATTCGGAACGCACCTCCATGATGACGGGCCTCTACACCTTCACGATGTCCGGCGGAGCCACCTTCGCTGCGGCCGTGAGCGTCCCGCTGGCCCAAGAGCTCGGCTCGCCCTCCATGGGTCTGGCTGCGTGGGGGCTCCTGGGCGTCGCCGCCCTCCTTGGCTTCCTGCCCGTGGTCCTGCACTCGCACCGGAACGCCACCAAAACCGACCGCCCCCGAGTCTCCATGTGGCCGCTGCTGCGCACGCGCCTCGGCATCCTGATCACTGCGATCTTCACCTTCCAGGCGTTTCTGGCGTACGCCGTGATGAGCTGGTTCGCCTACATCCTGACTTCACAGGGCTTGAGTGCCTCTGAGAGCGGACTCCAGTTCGGCGTCATGCAGTTGGTTTCAGTGGCCGCCGGCATGATCCTGCTTGCCTTCGGCTCCCGACCCGGCATGCTGCGTCCCGCCCTGTATCTCGCAAGCAGCTCCACACTGGTGGCCATCGCCGCCATGATCTGGCTGCCGACGTCTTTGGCCGTGGTTCCCGCCGTCCTGTTCGGTTTCGGTTTGGGCATCTTCCCGCTGGTTTTGGTGATCATCAGCCGCAGCGGACGCTCGACGGCGGAAACCACCGCACTCTCCACGGTGGCCCAATCGCTGGGATACTTGATAGCGGCAGTTGGCCCCTTTGGCATGGGTCTCCTCCACAGCGCCACTGGCGGCTGGGTGCTGCCCCTGAGCTTACTGTCGATCGTGGCCGTGGCGCTCATGGTCACCTGCCACCTGCTCACGAGCAAGCGCACTGCAACCAAAACCGGACCGAGGAACGCATGACCCTGACCCCTTCGCATCGCCCGGCCCTCGCCGAGGAGATCACCGCCAAGCTGCGGGACATGATCAAGTCCGGAGAATGGCCGCTCCAGGAGCGCATCCCTGCCGAACCGGAGCTCATGGCCAGCCTCGGCGTCTCGAGGGGAACCCTGCGCGAGGCCATCAAGGCGTTGGCGCACTCCGGCATGCTTGAGGTCCGCCGCGGGGATGGCACTTATGTCAGGGCCAACAGCGAGATGTCCGGCGCGGCCCAACGGATGTACCTGGAGCACACGCAGGAACACATTGTGGAGGTCCGGCTCGGCTTGGACACCCAGGCAGCCCGGCTGGCCACCAAGCACGCCACCATGGAGGACGTCGCCGAGATGCGGCGGCTCCTTGCCTTGAGGCACGATGCCTGGCTGGCCGAGGACTACCCCACTTGGGCCCGCGCCGACTGGGACTTCCACGAGCGCGTCGCCCTGGCTTCAGGTAACCCGCTGTTGCACCAGCTGTATGTCTCGTTCGGCGGCGTTTTCCATGACGACCTCCTCCGGCAGCAGCGCAAGGACGGCTTCAACGGCATTCCCCGCGAAGGGCACGACGAATTGGTTGACGCTTTGGAAGCACACGATCCCGATGCTGCGGTGCACAGTGTTTACCGGAACCTGGATTTCTGTTCGGATCAGGGCGAGCGCTAAGTCGGCTTCCCTGAGCCGTTGCTGGCCCGCTGGCCGTTGCTGGCCCGCTATTCCGTGGTTGCCCAACCACGGAATAGCGGGCCAGCTACGTTCTACGGCAGGGTCTCGATTCCAGCCCCGGATGCATCCCTGAACTTGGCGTCGATCAGCACCACGTCGCGGCCGGCACGGTCCAACAGGCTGGCGGCAACACTTGCCCGGTAGCCCGTGGCGCAATGCACCCAAATCCTCGTGGCCGGCAGCTCGGTGATTTTGCCAAGCAGCTCATACACCGGCACATTGAGGGCTCCCTCTACATGTGAGGCCGCGTATTCGTCCGGGCGACGAACATCCAAAACCACGTCCGTTGGTTCGCGGTCCTTGAGGAGATCAGCCCAGTCCCCGTGCGGGTACGCCGCCTGTGGGTGGTCGGGCGCCAAGGCACCAATGTCCACGACTCCAGCGTCAGGCCCGACGGCGGCTTCCGGGCTCTCGATGCCAATCCTCGCCAAGTCCCGGATCGCCTTCTCCACAGCATCCAACGGACCCAAAAGAGTGAGCGGTTTGTTCCACGGAATGACCCAGCCGATATAGCTGGTGAAGTTGGATCCGTGGCCGTATTCGAAACTTACGCTGCCGTGCAAATGACTGTCGGCGAAGGCTACGCGATGCCGCAGATCCACCACCCACTCCCCCGCCCTCAAGCGCCGGGTCAACTCAGCGGCGTCCACGGAATCCGGAACGTCAAGTTTCGCCGCGCCAGGACCCGCCGCGTTGATCGGGCTCATGTGGGCGTAGTACGCCGGATAGGCGGTGATGTTCTCCAACAACTCGGCGACGAAGTGGTCCTCGTCCGGATCCGTCAGGGCATGGTTGGCTGTTGCTTGTTCGCCGATCGTGGACGCGCCCTGCCGGCTTGAAGGTCCAACAGAGCAGAAGGATCCGAAGCCGTGCGTTGGATATAGCGCGGCCTCTGGTTGAGCTGAATCCACCAAACGCCGGACCGAAGAATACTGATCGTGGGCGAGCCCTGCCGTGTCATGTGGCGAGACCAGGTCCGTCCGGCCGACTGAACCGTAGAGCAAGCTGCCGCCGGAGAACACGGCTTCAGGACCGCCGTCGTGCGTCTCATCCCGGACCACGTACGAGACGTGAGTGTGCGTATGTCCAGGAGTGGCAAGCACCGTCACCGTGAGGCGGCCAACGTGCAGGACCTGGCCGTCCGAAATGGGGACGCGGCTGAACGCAACGTCATCCGCTGCGTTGACCAAATACTCGGCGCCATGTTTTTCAGCCAAAACCAGGCCGCCGGTGACGTAGTCGTTGTGCAGATGGGTTTCGGCCACATGCGTGATCCGGACGCCAGCGGCACGCGCGGCTGCTTCAACGCGGTCGGTATCCCGCTGCGGGTCAATGACCAGGGCAACCGTGCCGTCATGCACCAAGTAGCTGCGGTCGCCCAGCTGGGGAGTTTCGATGACCACCACGTCCATACCTTAGGTTAAAGCAACGCGGGGTCACTTAGGGCCCATCCGGACGGTCGGAATGGGCGCTAAGTGACCCCGCGTTCTCTGGTACTAGACCTGTGCGGCTACGCCATCACGGGAGATGTTGACCATGTCCTCGCGCGGCACAACCTTGATGCGTTCACGCTTGACCTCAACACCGTGGCTGGTGCCGGCCTCGGTGGCTGCGGCGCCGAGCGCGAGCTCGTGTGCGTCCAGGGCCAGCCAGCCTTCCCAGCTGGTGAACTTCACGCCGCGGGCATCGAGAAGATCGACGACTGCCTCAGCCGCCGGAACCTCAGCCAACGGCAGGTCCTGGCGGTCCGCGAGAAGGTACGTGACGGTTTCGAGCGCATCGCCCTTGGTGTGGCCGATCAGGCCGACCGGACCACGCTTGATCCAGCCCGTGGCGTAGAGGCCCGGAACGTGCTGGCCGTCGGCGTCCAGGACGCGACCGCCGTCGTTCGTGACGACGCCCTTCTTGTGGTCGAACTCGACGTCCGGCAGGGCCGAACCAAAGTAGCCGATGGAGCGGTACACGGCCTGGACCGGGTAGTCGATGAACTCGCCGGTGCCGCGGGCGTTGCCCGTGCCGTCCAGCTCGGTGCGCTCGAACTTGATGCCGGCAACCTTGCCCGGGGTTTCCGGGGAGTCGACGATCTCAACCGGGCTGTGCAGGAAGTGCAGGTGCAGGCGACGGGATGCCGTGAGCTCGGAAAGATCCTCGGGCTGCTCGGCGATCCAGTTGGTGAGCGTGCCAACCATGGTCTTGGTCTGGTTGTTCGTCTGGACCTGGCGGTCGGACTCTTCGTCGAATTCGAAGTCCTCGGCGTAGAGAATGATGTCGACGTCCTTGGAATGCGAGAGCTCGCGGAGTTCCAGCGGGGTGAACTTGACCTGCGCAGGGCCACGGCGGCCGAAGACGTGGACGTCGGTGACCGGGGAGTTCTTCAGGCCGGCGTAGACGTTGTCCGGGATTTCGGTGACCAGGAGGTCATCGGCGTGCTTGGACAGAACGCGGGCGACGTCCAGTGCCACGTTGCCGTTTCCGAGGACTGCGATTTCCTTGGCCTCGAGCGGCCATTCGCGGGAAACGTCCGGGTGTCCGTCGTACCAGGAAACGAAGTCGGCGCCGCCGAAGGAGCCCTCAAGTTCGATGCCCGGAATGTTCAGGTCCGCGTCCTTGATGGCGCCTGTGGCGAAGATGACGGCGTCGTAATGCTTGCGGAGGTCCTCGATGGAGATGTCCGTGCCGTAGTCGACGTTGCCGAAGAAGCGGATGTCGCCGCGGTCCAGGACCTTGTGCAGGGCGTTGACGATGCCCTTGATGCGGGGGTGGTCCGGGGCGACGCCGTAGCGGATCAGGCCGTACGGTGCCGGGTAGCGGTCAAAGAGGTCGATGCTGACGTTGAGTTCGCCGCTCTTGACGGCCTCGCTCTTGGTCAGGATGTCCGCTGCGTACACGCCGGCAGGGCCGGAGCCGATGACGGCGACGCGAAGCGGACGGTCCGCAGAACCTACGGGGGTGCTAATTGACACGGCTGTGTTCCTTCTTCTTCTCAGTCCTCCCAACTAAGTAGCAGTTGATGCCGTTTTGAGGGCTCAAAACGCGCTTAAATGCGACCTAGTTGGGCAAGGGGGCTTAGTTACTGCGGACGCGGGGACGATTGGGGGTAATAGTGCTGTAGTCAGCGGTCTTGAAATGTTGTGGGGCGAACGGGCTGACTCGGACAACATCGCCGATCACGATGACTGCTGGATTGGCCACGCCGACGGCTTCTGCCTGGTCCGCAATGGTTCCCAACGTGCCGATGGTGACGCGTTGGTCCGGCAAATACCCGTTCTCTACGATACCTACTGGCGTGTCCAAAGGCAGACCCGAGCCTGCCAGGGCAGCCGCGGAATCGCGCAATTGCGCCACTCCCATGAGCAACACCACAGTGTGATCGGGCCGCGCGGGGACCTCGGATAGCTCTTCGTGCCCTGTGACCACGCTGAATCCCTTGGCCAGGCCGCGGTGCGTCACGGGGATGCCGGCGGCGGCCGGAACCGAAATCGCCGACGTCACGCCGGACACTACTTCAACCACGACGCCGTTCTGCCGGCAAAACTCTGCTTCCTCGCCACCGCGACCCAAGACATAGGGGTCACCGCCCTTCAGACGGACCACGCGGTTGCCCTTGAGGGCTTCTTCCACAAGGATTCGGTTGATCTCAAGCTGCGGTACGGGGTGGTGGCCGGGCGTCTTGCCGACCTCAATAACGCGAACGTCAGGGGCCAGTTCCTTGAGCAGCTCGCGCGGGCCAAGACGATCTGCAACGACGACGTCGGCCTGGCCCAGCAGGCGCCGACCGCGGACTGTGATGAGTCCCGAGTCGCCCGGGCCTCCACCAACGAGCGCTACAGAACCCACAGGCGCTTTGCCAGCAGCGTCCGGCTTGCGGTGGCGGCGGAGTGGGAGGTCGCCCGTTTCGAGTGCCGTGGCAACAGCATCCCGCAGTGCCATGGCGCGGCGCGGGTCTCCCCCGGCGTTGATGGCGATCTTGACGTCATCCACCACTGCCACGGCCGGCGTCCATGCTGCCGACGATTCGTGGTCCGAGGCGTTGACACACCAGATGCGCTGCGCTTCGGCGTCGGCTGCAACCTGGGTGTCCACGGCGGAAGTGCCAGTGGCGGTCTGAACGAACCACACGCCGTCGAGGTCTGACGTGCGGTACTCGCGCTGCTCCCAGGTAAGGAGTCCGGCATCGGCAAGTCCGCGAAGGGTTTCGGACGCAACGGGAGCGACCACCGTGACTTTCGCACCGGCGTCGAGCAGTCCCTTGGCGCGGCGCTGCGCAACGGGTCCGCCGCCCACAACCAGCACCGGGCGGCCGAGCAGCCGGAGTGCGGTGGGGTAAATGTCCTGTATTGCCATGAAAAAACTGTAGGGCGGGGCCGTAACATGCATCAAAGGCGCGGAAACACCCGGTAACGCTGGGTAATCCAGCGTCACATACGCGTCATCCGTTGTTTCCGCCAGCACACGTCCGGAAACGGTGCCGATGGCCCCCCGGGCCTCCGGAAAATCAGTACCTCTAGAAAACAGACCAGCCCGTGCGCGTCGTGAATTCGTCCAAGGCAGCCACACCTGCCACCGAGTTCCCGGACCGCCCAAGGCCCGGGCTCCAGACACTGATGGCGCATTTGTTGGGGACAACTGCGACGATTCCGCCCCCAACACCGCTCTTTCCCGGGAGACCCACGCGATATGCGAATTCCCCGGCGGCGTCGTAGGTCCCGCAGGTGAGCATGACGGCATTGATCCGCTTGGTCTGTGCCGGGGACAGCAACCGTGTGCCGTCCGCTCCAACACCATTGGAGGCCAGGAACCGGGTTGCGAGCGCCAGGTCTTCACAGGTCATGGCCAGGGCGCACTGCTCCACATAGGACTCAAGGACCGCTTCCACGGGGTTCTCGAGGTTGCCGCAGCTGGCAAGGAAGTGGGCCAGAGAAGCGTTGCGGTGGCTGTTGCGGAGTTCCGACGCTGCTACGTAGTGGTCCGCGGCCACGGTGGAGTTGCCGGTTTCCCGACGCATCAAATCGCGGACAGACAGGGCGGCGCTTCCCGTGACGCTGAGGAGCCGGTCACTGACGACAATCGCGCCGGCGTTAATGAAGGGGTTCCTCGGAATCCCTTCTTCGCTCTCCAACTGGATCAACGAGTTGAACGGGTTGCCCGAAGGTTCGCGGAAGACGCGCTTCCAGATGCCATCGCCGTCGAAGGCCAACACCAAGGCGAGCGCGAACACCTTGGAAATGCTTTGGATGGAGAAAGGCACCTGCGCGTCCCCTGCAGAGTAGACGTCACCGTCCCGGGTTGCGACGGAGATGCCGAACTGGTGTGGGTCCACGGCGCCAAGCTGCGGAATGTAGTCTGCCACGTTGCCCTGGCCGACATGGGGCTGTACCGCCCCGACGATGTCGTCGAGGAGATTCTGGATGTCCAAGGTTCTAGTTCCTGGCCTCTGTGTAGGTCCATAGTCGTATCTGTAGATGGGCAAGCAATCGTTCGTCCGCGGACTGCAGGTCCAGCCCTGCCTCTTCGCACGCACGGCGCAGCCGGTAGTGGACGGTGTTGCGGTGGATCGCCAGTTCCTCGGCGCAGCGGTTCACATCGCCAAAGAATTCGAGGTAAGTAAGCAGCGTCAAGGCGAACTCCGGATAACGGTCGCAGAGCTTCGCTATGCCCTGGTGCCGAAGCCCCTTCCGGGTTTCCAGCAGATCCAGCAGTTCGTTGGTGAGGACCGTGGTTTCCACATCCCCGTATGAAGCAACACGGATGGACGGGGTGCTCTGCAGCACCTTGAGGACGCTGCGGACGTGGTCAAGCGTGGCGTACAGGGCGTCCAGCCGCGGAACAATCGGGCCCACGGCGGCCTGGACTTGGAAGTGCAGGTGGGTGGTGGCGTCACGCACAATCGTGTTGACCAGCCGGTTGATCGCGGGCAGTGACTTTACAGGATCCAGGTCCGGCAGGATGATCGCTGTTTCCGTGCCCAGGGCTCCCACCACTGCTCCCGGACGGTACGCGGCCGCATGGATGGATGCGAGGTTGGAGAGTTCACCCCTGCGGAGCTGGAGGCCAGGGGCGCTCTGGTCCAACCCGCCCGCGGAAATCAACACCAAGGCCGCAGGTTTGGCGGGGTCGATACCTGCCGACTGGGCCTGTGAATGAACCTGTGCCGTTCCGCTGAGCAGGCTGGATACCCGGTCTTCGCGCATCGATTGGGATTGCTGGTTCCGGTGGCGGACCAGTTCAATCGCGGCATGACGGGCAGCGCCTACCATCAGCCTGTCAGTATTCGGCGCCAACGGCTCGGCACCTTCCTGCAGCCAGATGTAGCCCATCACCCGGCTCCCCGCATGGATGCCAATGGCCACGCGTTCCCGAAGGCCGGCCTCAGGGTTGGCATCCACATGGACGGGTTCCTCGGTGGCCTGAAGGTGCTTGTAGACGCCTGATTCCTTGAGGAGTTTCTGATACCGCTCCGGTCCGCGCCGCGCAAGGATGGACAGGCGCCGGAGCTCGTCAACATCGTTGGATGCCGGCGAGTAGGCGAGGACCCTGTTGCCCGGGTCCTCGATGACTACGTGGCCGTTGGTCAGGGTTGCGGTTGTTTGGGCGATCGCGAACAAATCCCTATGCACCGTGGTGGGGTTCTCCCCGGCCACACCGCGTTCCCGGATACGGTCCACAGCGACGCTTTCGAACTTATCCCAGCGAAGGCCGGGAGCTACGGCCACCAATCCAATACCGGTGGAGTGCAGCAGTTCCGCCACGGCTTCGAGTTCACGCTCGTTTCCCTTGACCGCAACGGCCGTGGGCCTGCTGCTGATGATCCGCCGGATTGCCGGCAGCGCCACGCGTCCACGGGCGCCGATGAGCATCACCAAGGACCCAGGGCGGGTGGCCTCCTCGTCTTCTGCATCCACAATGACCGTTTCACGAACTGTCAGGTTGTCCGTATCGGGGGCAAGCAACAACCGTGCATTGTCCACGCCCAAGTCTTCAAGTACATCGCTCAGCAAGGTGACGACGCCGTCGTCGTCAATGTCCAGGGCCTTCAACGAAGCTATCGCTTCCTCTCGTATTCAGTTCGGGTCAACTGGGTTCCTTCGCCATTGAAGAAATCCTGCCCATGCTCCTGCGCAATCGCGCACAGCGAGAAACATTACCGGGCCTTCAGGACACCAGTGTTGTCCAGCCGGCACAAGAGCCGGGCCTTGAATTTGGTTCGCCAGCCAATTTGCGCGATTCGCCCGAGATCTAGAGTTATTTACTGTCCCCAACGCCACAAACACTGTGTGTTCCGCCAGTGCCAGAGAACACGTCTGTGCTGTTCGGGACTGTTGAGCTGCCGACGGCGGCGCCGGAGTCAAAGGAGACCCCTCAGTGATACCCACGTCAGTTTCAGCGCACACTGCTGCGCCCGACCGGTCCGACGAGGCCCGCACCCTGCTTGTTGCCCAGGAGCCAGGCCACGATTTCTCAACGGAAGAATCGGGCTACCGGAAGACCCTCAAGCCCCGCCAGATCCAAATGATCGCCATAGGCGGCGCGATCGGCACGGGGCTTTTCATGGGAGCCGGGGGCCGCCTCAATGGTTCAGGTCCGGCCTTGATCCTGGTGTATGCGGTGTGCGGATTTTTTGCTTTCCTCATCCTGCGGGCCTTGGCCGAGCTTGTTCTCTACCGTCCGGCCTCAGGCTCGTTCGTTTCCTACGCCCGTGAATTCTATGGCGAGAAAATGGCCTACACAGCTGGTTGGTTGTACTTCCTGAACTGGGCCATGACCTCAATCGTGGATGTGACCGCGGTGGCCCTCTACGTGAAGTTTTGGGGCCAGTTCTGGCAGCCGATCAATGACGTCCCGCAGTGGCTCATCGCCCTCATCGCACTGGTTGTAGTGCTGGCGTTGAACCTCGTGTCGGTAAAGATCTTCGGTGAGATGGAGTTCTGGTTCGCCCTCATCAAGGTCGGTGCGCTGGTAGCCTTCCTCGTCGTCGGAATCTGCTTCATTGTCCTGGGTGGCAGGACAGATGTGGGCGTTCCCGGCCTCAACGTCATTGCGGATAACGGCGGCCTCTTCCCCACGGGCGCGGTGGCACCGCTCCTGGCAATCAGCGGCGTCGTCTTCGCGTACGCAGCTGTTGAGTTGGTGGGCACCGCCGCCGGCGAAACCGCCAACCCGCACAAAGTCATGCCCAAAGCCGTCAACACGGTGGTTCTCCGTATCGGCATTTTCTACGTCGGCTCCGTCCTGTTGCTCTCCCTTCTGCTGCCTTTCACGTCCTACAAGTCCGGTGAGTCGCCGTTCGTGACCTTCTTCTCCCACCTTGGCGATCCCCAAGCCGGCGCGATCTCGGCCTCGGTGATGAACTTCGTGGTTCTGACCGCCGCCCTCTCGAGCCTGAACGCGGGCTTGTACTCCACCGGCCGGATTCTGCGTTCCATGGCCGTCAAAGGCTCAGCGCCCCGCTTCACCGCCCGCATCAGCGCTTCCGGCGTCCCTTACGGCGGCATCCTGCTGACAGCGGTCATCACCCTGATGGGCGTGGGCTTGAATGCGATCGTTCCGTCGCAGGTCTTTGAAATCGTGCTCGAGGTCTCTGCGCTGGGCATCATCGGGGGCTGGGCCACCATCATGCTCTGCCACATCAAGCTCCAGGCATGGGTGCGGAGCGGCAAAGTCGCCAGGCCCGCATTCCGACTCTTCGGCGCCCCCTTTACCTCCTATCTCACCCTCGGATTCCTGGCCTTCGTCCTGATCACCATGGGCTTCTCGGAAACAGGCCGATGGGTGCTCGCGTCCCTGCTGGTGCTGGCGCCGCTGCTGGTGGGTGGCTGGTATGCCCACCGGGCCCGAATCCGTCATGAGCAGTCCGCTGTGAACCCGCCCTCAGTTTGAAAGAGAAAACACGTCACATGAGCACCCTCTCCCCCCTTCCAAAAATTGGCACGCCCAGCCGCGCCTGGAGGTCACGCGCCGATGCTTGGGAGTTCCTGGGATATGCCATCAAGCAGCTTGCCTTGGACCGTCACGCAGGATCGTCCGACTCAGGTTTGCACTCCCAGATCAGCCGGACTTTTGCGCTCCTGGATGCCGTGGAACCCTACTGGGCAGAGCCGGGCGTTGCGGCTGTGGCCCAGTTGCGCCAATTGGTCGACGACGGCGACCCCCACGCCGCGCTGGAACTTCTGGGCGGTTTGGCGCACCTTCCGCTGGCTTCCGGAGCGGAGCAAGGTTCATCTTCCGGGGTTCTCCAGGAGTCGCTGGAGGACGAGGTTGCACCAGCCGAGCAGGCTGAGCGACCCCGCTTTGAGGTCCTGCTGGTGGACAACATCACGGCCCAGGAAACGGAGGCACTGAAGGGCAGCATGGCAGCCCAGCGCCGCCCTTCCGATGCTTTCACGTACGAAATCAATGTGGTTCCGAGCTACGAAGACGCGTTGGTCGCGGTCCTGCTTAACCCCGATATCCAAGCCGTGATCCTGCGTCCGGGCTTTTCCGTTCGCAGCTCCCAGCAGCTCGGCAGCGACCTCCGCCGGTTCCTGGCTGGGCACACCCCCGAAGACCTGCAGGCTTTGCGACCTGTCAAACGGATCCTGGGCTTGGCCGAGGAATTATCCGGGCTCCGGCCTGAGTTGGACGTCTACCTGGTTGCAGGCGTTTCCATCGAATCCTTGGCCGGGTCACTGACCAGGAAGTTCCGAAGGATTTTCCGCAGGCAGGATCACCTGGACTTGCATTTGTCCCTGTTGTCCGGGGTTGCAGAACGATACGAAGCTCCGTTCTTCACGGCCCTGCAGGATTACAGCCGTAGGCCCGCAAGCGTCTTCCACGCCCTGCCCATTTCACGGGGCGGATCCGTAGGGAACTCCCCCTGGATCCGGGACATGGCCGATTTTTACGGGACAAACCTTCTTTTGGCAGAGACTTCGGCAACGTCCGGCGGCCTCGATTCCCTGCTGGACCCGCATGGATCCATCAAGCAGGCGCAGGACCTCGCAGCCCGGGCCTTCGGAGCGCAGAGAACCTACTTCGTTACCAACGGCACGTCCACGGCCAACAAGATCGTTCATCAGTCCCTGCTGGCCCCTGGTGACGTTGTGTTGGTTGACCGGAATTGCCACAAGTCCCACCACTACGCCTTCGTGCTCGCCGGTGCCCGCGTTTCATATTTGGATGCCTACCCCTTGGACAGGTACGCCTTCTATGGTGCTGTGCCCTTGGCCAGTTTGAAGCGCAGGCTGCTTGAGTACCGGCGGGCCGGACGGCTGCACGAAGTCAAAATGGTCACGCTCACCAACTGCACCTTTGACGGAATCGTTTACGACGTAGAACGTGTCATGGAGGAATGCCTGGCCATCAAACCCGATCTTGTTTTCCTGTGGGACGAGGCATGGTTTGCTTTCGCCCGCTCCCACCCCATCTACCGGCGTCGAACGGCAATGGCTGCAGCCGCCGCGCTGGAAGCCTCCTTCAGCAACCCTGCCTACGCTGCCCGGTACGCCGAGCAAGCAGCGGCCCTGCATGACCCAGTCACCGGTGAACCCCTTGATGACGAGGCCTGGCTGAACACGAGGCTGATTCCCAACCCTGCGGAAGCGCGGATCAGGGTTTACGCCACCCAGTCAACGCATAAAACGCTGACATCCTTGCGCCAGGGTTCGATGATCCACGTGTACGACCAAGACTTCATGGCGTCCAACCAGGAGTCCTTCCGCGAGGCGTACATGACCCACACCTCCACCTCGCCCAACTACCAAATCCTGGCTTCCCTGGACATTGGCCGTCGGCAGGTGGAGTTGGAAGGTTTTGGTTTGGTCCAGAAGCAATCCGACCTCGCTATCTCCGTCGCGCAAGCCGTTGCACGGCATCCCCTGCTGAAGAAATACTTCCGGGTGCTGACCTCGCGGGACCTGATTGAGCCTCAGTACCGGGAAACCAGCGCGGCCATGCCGCTGCGGGAAGGATTGGCGGAACTTGAGGATGCCTGGCAGCGCGATGAGTTCGTCATTGATCCCAGCCGCCTGACGCTGGACATCAGCAGGACAGGAATCGACGGCGACACGTTCCGCCACAGCTACCTCATGGACGATCACGGAATCCAGGTGAACAAGACGTCCCGGAACACTGTGCTGTTCATGACCAACATCGGCACATCGCGGAGCTCCGTGGCGTACTTGATCGAGGTCCTGGTCAAACTGGCCGAGGGATTTGAAAGCCCGCATCCCTCAGCGCGACCCCGAACAGTGCCAGTGCCCGTGTCTTCGCCTGCATCGCCGCAGGCCGGAGGGCCAGGGGTGGTTGGGCAGACACCACCGCTCCCGGACTTCAGCACCTTCGCGGCGCGGTTCCGCGTGGACGACGCCTGCGAAGACGGTGATATCCGGGCTGCCTACTTCGAAAGCTACAAGCCTGAATCCACCGCGTACTTGTCCGCCGGCGAGCTTGCCCTTGCAGTGCGTGCCGGGCAGGAAGTCATTTCCGCTGGGTTCGTCACGCCGTACCCGCCCGGCTTCCCCATCCTCGTCCCGGGCCAAGTCATTACCCGGCAGACGTTGGAGTTCATGGCTGCCTTGGATACCCGCGAGATCCACGGCTTCGATCACGAACGTGGCTACCGGGTGTTCGTGGATGGGTCGGCGGTTTCGGGGTCCGGGGTTTCGGGGTCCGGCTCTTCGGATGCTTCTGTTTCGGATACTGCTGTGGAAGCGGCGGGCATCGGGCGGCTGCCCGCCGCTTCGTAGGGCGTCACTCAGGCGTTTTGTCGGGACTCAGGCGCTTTGGCGGGCCCAGCCAAAAGCAGGTGCGATGTACTTCGCGACGTTCCCCAGGAGCTTCGCGTTGTACTCCACCCCAAGTTGGTTGGGCACCGTCAGCAGGACAGTATCGGCAGCTTGGACGGCTGCATCGGCTGCCAGTTCTTCCGCCAAGCCGTCCGGCTCCCCGATGTAGCTCTTCCCGAAACGGGACAACGCGCCGTCGAGAATTCCTACCTGGTCCTGCCTGTCAGCCTGGGCGCGCAGGCCGAAATAGTGGTTATCTTCGTCGTCCACAATGGGGATCACGCTGCGACTGACTGAAATCCTCGGTTCGAAATCATGCCCTGAGGCTGCCCAGGCTTCGCGAAACATCTGGATCTGCTCGGCTTGAAGTTCGTCGAACGGGACGCCCGTGTCCTCGGTCAGGAGCGTCGAACTCATGAGGTTCATGCCTTGCTCGGCGGCCCAGACTGCCGTCTTGCGGGTTCCGGCTCCCCACCAGATCCGCTGTGGAAGACCGGGCGAAAGCGGCTGGATAGGCAGAAGTCCGGTGGCTCCACCTGCGTAGTGTGGATCAGCCTGGGCCACCCCGTGCCCGGCAATGGCCTTGCGGAAGAGCGCGGTGTGGCGCCGCGCCATGTCGCCCGCGTCCTCGCCGTCGTTCGGAACATAGCCAAAGTTGGCGGCTCCGTTCAAGGCAGGCTCGGGTGAACCCCGGCTTACTCCAAGCTGAAGCCGACCGTCGCTGATCAGGTCCGTGGCCGCAGCTTCCTCCGCCATGTACAGCGGGTTCTCATATCGCATGTCGATCACTCCGGTGCCCATCTCGATCGTGCTGGTCCGTGCCGCCATCGCTGCGAGCAATGGGAAGGGCGAGGCCTGCTGCCGGGCGAAGTGGTGGACCCGGAAGAACGCCCCGTCGATCCCCAGTTCCTCTGCCGCCACCGCCAGTTCGATGCCCTGCTTGATTGCTTCGCCGGCCGATGGCACCAATGAACCAGGGACGCGTGCCCAATGGCCGAAGGAAAGGAAGCCGATCCGTTTGTTGTGCATGTCCGGGACAACAGCGGGGGTGTTCGGAGAATTCCGTAGCACGCTTGGTGTTCGTGGCTGTTTCTGTGGTCGCGGCGCACCGCTTACCGCTGTTCGCACCCCTTACCGCTGATCGCACCCGTAACCACCGGCGCGTGCGGCGCGAACTGGTGCACCCCCCTGCGCGGAACGGGTGCGTATGGCGGCAACGGGTGCCTGTGGCGCGAAGTGGTGCGGCCCGCACTCGAAACGCGGCGCACCACTTGCCGCTTTTCGCACCCTCGAGGACCTCTATTTTGGGAGGGTCTCTCCGTTGGGTCCTACTTGTTTACGATCTTGCAGGTGTTCGGGAAGCGGTGCAGGGTTACCTTCGGCGTCCCGAAAAACCTGTGCTCCGCGTGACGATTCCTGCTGTGGGGTTGCCGGCGCTGCTTCGCTGCGCGGATCAATGACAGTGGTGGGGAGCATGGGCGGCGGATCTGTTGGATCTGTTGGAGCAATGCTGACGATCTTCCACTCGGTACCGCTCTTCGCCAGATCTATGTTTTGCTCATAGACGTATACCTCGTCGGGGCCCTGCACGCCGGCGACCGGGGTGTACGACAAATGTGTCATCTCAGAAACGACAGCCTTCGCACTGTCATCCGAGATCGAGAGCTCCTTGATGGCGATCTCGGAGCTGCTCCTCGTAAAACCAACACCGTAGACAACAAGCCTTTCCCGGCGCAGTTGGAGGTCCCGATACTCCTGCTGGGTTTCGGCCACGGACTCCGGCACGAAATCCTGACTGATGTCGTCCGCAGTTGAAGTAAAGCCCGCGACAATCTGATGGTTCCTGCGGTCAATCGCCCGCTCGATAACCGCCTGTATGGCCATTGACGATTCGGGATCCGGGGTGGACGGCGGATTCCCGCACGCCGAAACAACCAGAAGTCCGAGCACCATTGCGGTTCCACGAATCCAACGAGACATGACCATGACGGGGCCCCCTTTCCGACGATCGTCATCAAATCGCCTCCCCCACATTGAAGGCCCTTCGAAAACTAACAGTGCACTGTTGTTAACACCAGACCCGGCAACGCAAATAGTCGACGGCGGGAGGTCGCCGTCGGGCGTTCACGTTGCCCCGGGTGGGCTCGCACCACATACCGCCGATCGCACCCGTAACCACCGGCGCACAAAGCGCCAAAGGGTGCGACACCAGCGCCGACGTGGCGCGATCGGCGCAAACGGGTGCGACACCAGCGCCGAACCGGCGCGATCGGCGCAAACGGGCGCACCTGGCGGGAACGGGTGCAGGCACGCAAAACACCCGACGGCGGGAGGTCGCCGTCGGCGTTCACGTTGCCCCGGGTGGGCTCGCACCACTTACCGCCGATCGCACCCGTAACCACCGGCGCACAAAGCGCCAAAGGGTGCGACACCAGCGCCGACGTGGCGCGATCGGCGCAAACGGGTGCACGTGGCGGGAAGGGGTGCACTTGGCGGGAGCAGTCGCGGGGACGCAAATAGTCGACGGCGGGAGGTCGCCGTCGGGCGTTCACGTTGCCCGGGTGGCTCGCACCACTTACCGCCGATCGCACCCGTAACCACCGGCGCACAAAGCGCCAAAGGGTGCGACAACAACGCCGAAGTGGTGCATCAGGCGCCAAAGGGTGCGACACCAACGCCGAAGTGGCGCGATCGGCGCAAACGGGTGCGACACCAGCACCGAACCGGCGCGATCGGCGCAAACGGGCGCACCTGGCGCGAAGGGGTGCAGGGACGCGGGAGCAGTCGCGGGGACGCAAAACACCCGAAGGCGGGAGGTCGCCGTCGAGCGTTCACGTTCCCCTGGATCGGGCCGCACCACCTACCGCCGATCGCACCCGTAACCACCGGCGCACAAGGCGCGAGCCGGTGCGACCAGCGCTACCGGCTACTCCCCGCCAGCAAGCCCCTGCGCTGCAGCAGGCGCTTCTCGATCGGCCCGAACACGAGGAGCTCAATCAGGATACCTACGGCCAGGATCAACAGGATCGCGGACATGACGACGGCCATGTCGGCCAAAGTGCGTCCCTGGTCCAGGAGCGAGCCCAGACCGAAGCCGATCGTTCCGCCCACTGCGATGATCTCCGCTGCCATCAAGGAGCGCCAGGAGAAGGCCCAGCCCTGCTTCAATCCGCCGATGTACCCGGGAAGGGCCGCGGGAAGCACGATCTGGAGCGCCATCTGGAGCCGGTTTGCGCCAAGGACGGTGCCAACGCTGCGGTATTGCGGCGGGATCTGGTCCACGCCGGAGATGAGGCCGTTGATGATGGACGGGATGGCGCCCATGAAGACCACGAAGTAGACGGTGGCATCTGTCAGGCCGAACCAGATGATCGCGGCAGGAACCCATGCCACGGAAGGCAGCACCTGGAGCCCGGAAATCAGCGGACCAAAAGCACGTCGCAACGGAGCAACCTGGGCCAAGAGCAGGCCCACGGGTGTCGCGATCGCCACGGATATCAGGAAGCCGATCAAACCACGCTGCAGGGAGGTCCACACTGATTCCTGGACTTTGCCTTCGCCCCACAGCGTCACCAGCTGGCTCAGCACATCCAGAGGACCGGGGACCTGGTCGCGACGCTTGAGGCCAAGGGAAACGTAGAACTGCCACACGAGGACAAGGACCACCAAAGCGGCAATCGGCAGCAAAATGCGTTTCCAGTCGATCCCGGCCTTGCGACTGATGTCCGACTGGAGGTTGTCCAGGCCGGCTTCGAGATCACGAAGCTCGGACGGGTTGCCCTTCAACGACGGCGACGTAATGTGCTCGCGGGAATCTGTCACGGGGAGGGTCCGCTCTTCGGTGGTGGTGGGGTTACTTGGCATGGCGGCGGATCTCCTCGCGAAGACGTCGGGTAATTACACCGGTGAGCTCCCCAGCGCGCGCCGGATCTGTACGGTGTTCCTCGGTGACGTCCCATTCGGCAACCACACGGCCGGGACGCGAAGACAGCAGCAGCACCCGCTGCCCGAGCCGTACCGCCTCGCGGACGTTGTGGGTGACGAACACAATCGTGCGTCCGGTTTCCTTCCAGATCCGCTCAAGTTCGTCATGGAGGAGGTCGCGGGTGATGGCGTCGAGTGCCGCAAACGGTTCATCCATCAGCAGCAACTGCCGGTCTTGTGCCAACGAACGGGCCAAGGCTACGCGCTGGCGCATGCCGCCGGACAGCTCATGGGGGCGCTTGTCCCCTGCGCCGCCCAGGTGGACGAGCTCAAGCAGTTCGGTTGCCCGGGCGCGCCGGCTCGCCTTGCTGCTGGACTTGTCCGCCAGCTGCAGTGCGAGTTCGATGTTGCCGCGGGCGGTCAGCCACGGGAACAGGGAGGCGTCCTGGAACATGAAGGCGGCGCCGTCGCTGGGTACTTCAAGAGCGCCCGACGTCGGCCGTTCCAGTCCCGCCATGATGTTCAGCAGGGTGGACTTGCCGCAGCCGGACGCACCGAGGAGGGCGACAAACTCGCCCTGCGCGATGGTGGCGTTGACGTCGTCCAGCACCGGGGCGCCGTCGCCGAAGCGTTTACCCAAGTGTTCCAGTACGACTGGCATGGTCCCGTCCTTCGTTGTTGTTCGTAAATCGTTGGTGTTGCGCCTGAAGGCTGGTCCGCTCCGGGGTGGAGCGGACCAGCCTGTGGTTGGTTAGTCCTGGCCGAGTCCTGCAGCGGAGGTCTTCTGGCCCTGTACCTCGTTCAAGGCGCGGAGGTCGAAGATCCCGTTGATGTCGGCCTGCTTGGTGGTCCCGGCATCGACGCCGTCCTGCAGGAGCTTCTTGTACGTTCCGGCCAGCGGGTCCGTGGTGAAGGTGATGTTCTGCAAGGCGCGCTCGATCACATTCGCCGGGAGCGGCTTGCCCGCGGTGTCCTTCAGGACAGCGTTGATGGTGCTGGCCTTGTCCGCCGCGGATGCGTTGTTCAACCAGTTCACGGATTCCACATGGCCCTTCAGAAGTGCCTTGACAGTTTCCGGGTGTTCAGCAGCGAACTTCTTGTTGACGATCAGGATCGTGGTGGTGAATTCACCCTTCTCCCACAGATCCTTCTCATCCACCAGGACCTTCGCCCCGGCTTCGAGCACCAAACGCGAGGCCCACGGCTCCGGCAGCCACGCGCCGTCGAGCTTCCCGTCCTGGAAGAGCTTGAGCGACTGGGCGTTCTCGGTCGGGTTGATGGTGACGTCGCCGCTGCCATCGGGATTGGTCTTGTAGCCCTGGCCACCGAGCCACGCGCGCAGCGCCACATCCTGGGTGCCGCCAAGCTGCGGCGAAGCGAGGATCTTGCCCTTAAGATCAGCGGCCGAAGTGATCTCGGGCTTCACCACGAGCTGGGCTCCGCCCGATGCGGCGCCGGCGATGATGCTGATGGACTCGCCGTTGCTCTTGACGAAGGAGTTGATGGCCGGGTTCGGACCAATGTACGTAGCGTCGATAGCACCGGCATTCAGCGCCTCGATCGCGGCGGGACCGGCATTGAAAATCTGCGTGCTCAGCTTCGTCTCACCCAGTTCCTTGGCGATGAAGCCTTTGCTGGTACCGACCAGCGCCGGACCGTGGGTGACGTTGCTGAAGTACCCGAGCTTGAGCTCAGCAGCCGGCGACGTCGTCGGAGCAGGTGCGCTTTCGTTGCTCCGGGAGACCGCGGAGGCAACTGCAGCGCCGGCACCGATCAACAGCACCAGGCCAACAGCCAAACCGATCTCAAGGGCACGGCGGCGCTTGGGCTTGGAGGGACTCTCACCGGCAACGATGCGCGTGGTGCCGGTGTTTGGGGTCTCGGGTGTGTTTGCCATGGGGGGTCCTTAGGAGTGGGATGCGAAGGGGGCGAAGATCAGGCCCCGTGACATCGCCCGATCCGGGCAAGTAAGGACCGTTCCGAAGAGGTCATGGATTCACAGTAGGGACTGTCATATTTCCGCTTCAATACCGCAGAAACCAAGGGTCATGCAGGGTCACGTGGCGTCATATTGGCCGCCAGCGCTGCGATGTCCCCAGGCGTGGTGCGGCAGCAGCCACCGATCAGCCGCGCGCCGGATTTGCGCCACTCGACGGACAAACCTGCCAGGGTTCCGGCGTCCCCCACATGCGAGCCCGGACCCCAGGTTTTGGTGGCGGCGTCGTACGTCTCCCCCGAATTGGGATAGGCGATCAGCGGCGTCTTGGTGCCGGACCGCAGGTCTTCGAGGGCCGGCGTTACGAGTTCCAGCGGAACACAATTGACCCCGACGGCGGCCACGCGCGGTTCCGCGCGGAGCAACGCCGCCACCTCCGCAAGAGGCGTTCCGTCACTGATGTGGGCACCGTCCCGGAGCGTAAACGTAAACCAGGATTCGACGTCGAACTCCGCCACGAGCGCCAACAGCGCCTCCGCTTCGGCGAACGACGGCAGGGTCTCGCACGCCAGGAAGTCCGCTCCGGCGTCCACGAGCGCGGCAATGCGTGGGCGGTGGAAATCACGGAATTCCGCGGGAGAAAGCGTGTAATCGCCCCGGTACTCCGAACCATCGGCGAGGTAGGCGCCGTAGGGGCCAACGGAGCCGGCCACCAGAAGGGGGCCGCTCGCAGAGCCGTCCGCCAAGGAATCCTGACGAGCTTCGTCGGCCAACCGGACGCTCCGGGCAACCAGCTCCAGCGATTCCTCCACCGAAAGCCCGCGACGCGCAAACCCCTGGGGAGTTGCCTGGTAGCTGGCCGTGATCGCCACGGAGGCTCCGGCGTCGTAGTAGTCGCGGTGGACCTGTTTGATCAGGTGCGGTTGCTCCAAAAGGACCTTGGCCGACCACAACGGGTCCTCAAGGTCGCAGCCGTGCGCCTCCAATTCCGTGGCGAGGGCGCCGTCCAGGACCAGGTCCTTGCCGGCGTCCAACAAACGGCTGAGTGCTGTGTTCTGTGGCATGCGGTGCGCTCCCCTGCTCAAATGCTCAAATCCTCAAATCCTCAAATGAAAAGACCACAGCTTGTTCGAAATCCGTGCCGTTCAAGGCCTGGAATTTCGAACAAGCTGCGGTCTTTGTGACTGTCTGTGTCCTTAGATGACGTAACGTTCGTCTTCGTGGTCACCCGGGTGGTCCTTGACCAGGCCGGCGGCAAGCGTGTTGCCGTCGATGGGGTCGATCACCAGGAACGCGCCGGTCCGGCGGTGGTGCAGGTAGTTCTCCAGGGGCAACGGAGCAGCCAGCCGCAACTGGGCGTGTCCGATGTCGTTGAGCTCCAGGCTGGATGCCGGCTCCACGTTGAACGTAGCCAGGTCCAGCTTGCCGGTGACGTTCCGGACCAGTGCCTGGACAGTGCGTGTACCGTGCTTCACGAGGACCTTCTGGCCTTCACGCAAAGGCTTGGGCGAGAGCCATGCCAGCGACGCGTACAGGTCGGCCGTGCTTTCGCGGACCGTTCCTGCAGCGGCGATGGTGTCACCACGGGCGATGTCGATCTCATCAGCCAAGCGGACAGCCACCGACTGCGGCGCAGCGGCCTCCTCCAGCGATTTGCCGGCAAAGTCGATCCCAACAATCGTGGTGATGCGCGGCTCGTGACCCGGGCTGAGCACGGTGACTTCGTCGCCAAGCTTGACGGAGCCCTCCGTGATCTGGCCGGCGTAGGCGCGGTAATCGCGGTATGCCTCGACGTCCAAACCACCAGCCACTGCGTCAGGCGCCAGCGCACCCTGCGGGCGGATGACCAGCTGCACCGGGAACCGGAAGCTCTCCAACTCGGCCTCAAGCTCGTCGGCCGCGGGAAGGGTTTCCAGAACCTCCAGCAGTGCCGGACCCGTGTACCAGGGAGTGCGGTCCGAGCGGTCCACCACGTTGTCGCCATCAAGGGCGGAAACGGGGACCACCAGCAAGTCAGCCACACCATCGGAACCAAGTCCGAGCTCGCGGGCAACCTTCTGCACATCAGTTTCGATGTCGCGGAACACCTGCTCGCTGAAGTCCACCAGGTCGATCTTGTTCACGGCCACAATCACGTGGGCAACGCGCAGCAGCTGCAGCACGGACAGGTGCCGGCGGGTCTGCTCCAGCACACCCTTGCGTGCGTCGATGAGGACGACGACGGCATCCGCAGTGGACGCGCCAGTCACCGTGTTCTTGGTGTACTGAACGTGACCGGGGCAGTCCGCCAGGATGAAGCTGCGGCGGTCCGTAGCGAAGTAGCGGTATGCAACATCGATGGTGATGCCCTGCTCGCGCTCGGCACGCAGGCCGTCGGTCAGGAGGGCGAGGTCGATGCCACCCTTGTCACCGCCGAAGCCGCGGTCCGCTGAGGTGCGGGCAACGGCGTCGAGCGTGTCAGCAAGAATCGCCTTGGAATCGTGAAGGAGGCGGCCCACCAAAGTGGACTTTCCGTCGTCGACCGATCCGGCAGTTGCGAAACGGAAGAGCGTGGACGGAAGCGGCGCGGACTCGAGTCCGGTCTCCAGGAATGCGGTTTCGGTGCTCATTTAGAAGTAGCCGTCCTTCTTGCGGTCTTCCATGGCTGCCTCGGAGATGCGGTCATCTGCTCGGGTGGCGCCACGTTCGGTCAGGGTGGAGGCAGCGACTTCAACTACGACGTCGGCCACGGTGCGGGCGTCAGACTCGACAGCACCTGTGCAGGACATGTCACCAACGGTGCGGTAGCGGACAAGCTTGGTGATGACGTCCTCGTGCGGCAACGGCATGGACACCTCGCCCACTGCACGCCACATGCCATCGCGGGCAAAAACCTCACGCTCGTGGGCGTAGTACAGGCTGGGGAGCTCGATGTTCTCGCGCTCGATGTAGCGCCAGATGTCCAGCTCGGTCCAGTTGCTGATGGGGAACGCACGGACGTGCTGGCCTACAGTGTGGCGGCCGTTGTACAGGTTCCACAGCTCGGGGCGCTGGTTGCGCGGGTCCCACTGGCCGAATTCGTCGCGCAGGCTCAAGATGCGCTCCTTGGCGCGGGCCTTGTCCTCGTCACGGCGACCGCCGCCAAAAACGGCGTCGAACTTGTTGCGCTGGATGGCGTCCAGCAACGGAACGGTCTGCAGCGGGTTGCGGGTTCCGTCGGCGCGCTCGGCAAGTTCGCCGCGGTCGATGAACTCCTGGACAGAGCCCACCACGAGCTTCAGGCCAAGGCGCTCCACCGTGCGGTCGCGGAAGTCGATGACCTCGGGGAAGTTGTGGCCTGTGTCCACATGCAGGACCGGGAAAGGAACCTTGCCCGGCCAGAAAGCCTTGGTGGCCAGGTGCAGCATGACCACGGAGTCCTTGCCGCCGGAGAACAGCAGCGCAGGCTTCTCGAACTCAGCAACAACCTCGCGGATGATGTGGATGGCCTCGGACTCGAGGGTGTCCAGGCTGGAGAGGCGCGTAGAGACAGCGGCTTCAGTCACCAGGGTGGACTCCTCAGTTGTGTATGTGCTCATGTGTGTAGTCCGCATTCTGTCTTGTCGGATCCTGCCCAGCGGCCGGCACGGGGATCTTCACCCGGGGCCACTTTGCGGGTGCAGGGCTGGCAGCCGATGGACGGGTAGCCCTGGCTCAGGAGTGGGTTGACGGGAAGGATGTTGTCCTCGGAGTACTCGACCAACTGGTCGAAAGTCCAGTCGACCATCGGGTTCACCTTGACCAGGCCGAAGCCCTCGTCCCAGGTGACCACCGGCGTGTTGGTGCGGGTGGGTCCCTCGTCGCGGCGGACACCGGTGAACCACACCTCGTAGCCGCCAAGCGAGCGGCGCAGCGGCTGAACCTTGCGCAACGCGCAGCACTGGGCGGGATCGCGGGCGAAGAGGTCCTTGCCCAGCAGGCGGTCCTGCTGTTCCACTGTGTTCTCGGGGAGGACGTCCACCACGTTGACGCGCAGGTTCGCCGCAACTTCGTCACGGGTCTCGTACGTTTCCTTGAAGTGGTAGCCGGTCTCCAGGAACAAGACGTCGACGCCGGGAAGCTGGTCGGCGACCAACGCCGGCAGGACGGCATCGGCCATGGAGCAGGCGACCGTCACAGCGGGCAGCTCGAAGTTGCGGGCCACCCAGGCAATGACGTCCCGGGCAGGGGCATTCCAGCCGAGCTCAGCCGCGCCGGCCTCAGCCAGCGCCTTGAGTTCGTCGTTGGAACGCTTGGTTGCAATTGTCACTGGAGGTCTCCTTCATCTGCGGAGTGTGCCCACTCTGCGAAGGTCTGGCCCTCGGCGCCAACGGCGACGAACTTGCGGACCACACGCTCGACGTAATCGGGCAGGTCTTCCACTGTGACCTTGAGACCGCGGACGGTGCGGCCCAATCCGGCTTCCTCGCGGTGGTTGTTGGCCAGCCCGCCACCAAGGTGGACCTGGAAACCCGGGGTGGGGTCGCCGTCGGGCGTGGGCAGCATCATGCCCTTCAGGCCGATATCGGCTGTCTGGATACGTGCGCAGGAGTTGGGGCAGCCGTTGATGTGGAGGGACAGTGCCTGCGGCAGCTGGTTGGACTCAACGAGGTCAGCCAGGCGGCGTTCCAGTTCAGCGATGGCCGTTGCCGCGGTGACCTTGGTTTCCACGATGGCAAGCTTGCAGAACTCGATGCCCGTGCAGGCAATGGTTCCGCGTCGGAACAACGACGGACGGGCTGAAAGGCCCAACGTGTCGAGTTCGGCGATGAGCGGCTCCACCTGGTCCTTGGCTACATCCAGGATGACGAGCTTCTGGTGAGGAGTAGTGCGCAGGCGGTAGGTGCCGTGCTGCTCCAGTGTGTCGGCCAGCTTGACCAGGGACTCACCGGACGTGCGGCCCACAGTCGGGGTGACGCCGATGAAGAACTTGCCGTCCTTCTGCTCGTGAACACCGATGTGGTCACCCGGCGAGGTGGGCTTCGGAGCGGCGGGGCCGTCCGGGAGCTTGAAGCCAAGGTATTCGTCTTCAAGGATCTGGCGGAACTTCGCCGGGCCCCAGTCGTTCATGAGGAACTTCAGGCGGGCCTTGGTGCGCATGCGGCGGTAGCCGTAGTCGCGGAAGATGCTGGTGACACCGAGCCACACTTCAGCGGCGACGTCAGCCGAGACGAACACACCGAGGCGCTCTGCCAGTCGCGGGTTGGTGGACAAGCCGCCGCCGACCCAAAGGTCGTAGCCGGCGCCAAGCTCGGGGTGGACAACGCCCACCAAGGCGAAGTCGTTAATCTCGTGCACCACGTCCTGGGACGGGTGGCCCGTGATGGCCGTCTTGTACTTGCGCGGCAGGTTGGCCAGCTCCGGGTCGCCGATGAAACGCTCGGCGAGCTCGTGGATGAGCGGTGTGGGATCGATGATCTCGTCCTTGGCGATGCCGGCAACCGGCGAGCCCAGGATGACACGCGGAACGTCGCCGCAAGCCTCAGTGGTGGACAGGCCGATGCCTTCGAGGCGGCGCCAGATTTCCGGCACGTCTTCCACGCGGATCCAGTGCAACTGGATGTTCTGGCGGTCTGTGAGGTCCGCCGAGCCGCGGGCGAAGTCCACCGAGATCTGACCGATGACACGCAGCTGCTCGGTGGTCAGCGCACCGCCGTCTATGCGGACACGCAACATGAAGTACTTGTCTTCGAGCTCGTGCGGCTCAAGCGTTGCGGTCTTGCCGCCGTCGATCCCGGGCTTGCGCTGCGTGTACAGGCCCCACCAGCGGAAACGGCCGTGGAGGTCCGTGCCGTCGATCGAGTCGAAGCCCTCTTTGGAGTAGACAGACTCAATGCGCTCACGGACGTTCAGTCCGTTGTCTTCCTGCTTCCAGGTTTCATTGGCGTTGAGGGGCGTGGTGCCGTCAACCTTCCACTGACCGTGGGGCTTGGCGGCAGGGCGGGTGCGTGCTGGGCGCGAGGGGACTGCGGTGTCCGCGGACGCACCGGCTACAGCTGTATCTGTCATATAACGACTGTAGGTGTGGCCAGTTTTAGCCAGCAAAGGTCCGGAAATGCTAAGTCACCTAGGGAAACATTTCGTCACGAACACCGCGGGAGCCTTGTCTGGAGGCCCGGGATATGCAGGTTTTTGCGCGGTTTAGCTGGCCCTTGCTTGCACGTCACGACGCCGTGCCCAAAACCGCGTCGAACCGTTCCAGAGCGATCTCCGCGAGGATCGGCGAGGGCAGCAGCGGTGCCGAAACAACGTCCGCTCCGGCCTTGAACAACTGATCGTGGAAGTAACCGGTAGCCAGCAGGTAGGAGGAGATGAAGACCCTGCCGGGTTGCACGTCCCCAGCGAGTTCCGCACGCAAGGAGGCGACGCCGTCGGGCACTGTTGGCTTCGCACTGGCACCGTAAGCGACGCGAACCTTGTTCGGGAGCAGCTCGGCGAGTTGCCGCGCCTGCTCCTCCGAATCCACCGACCCATCCGGAAGCGAGGATCCAGCGGCGGCCAGCAGCACGCCGTCGTTCTCGTTCAGCCCCGCGGCGCGCAGGTGCGTAGCCAGCAGCTCGGCCAGCCGCGGATCCGGACCCAGCGGACGTGCCGCCACTACCTCGGCTCGGCTCTTGATCGCCTTGGGCACGTCCACCTTGATATGGAAGCCGGTACTCAGCAAAAGCGGTACGACGACGGCGGCAGTCCCCTCGGGCAGGCCCTCCACCACGCCGGACAGCTCCGGCTCCTGGACGTCGACGTACGCCTCCAGGACCTGAAGCCCGGGCCGGAGTGCTTCGATTTCGGCCATGACCTGGCGGATGGCGGCTTGGCCTTCGGCGTTACGGGTTCCGTGGGCACACGCGATCAAAACGGGGCTGTTCATGGGTGCAAGCGTAACGTTGAGCCAGCATGATCGTCCGTCTGTGAACGAAGAATGGAGCCACATTTGTTCACTCTTGACCTCGCGCTGGTATGGCTTGACCTTGCCGGCGTGTTCTTCTTCGCAGTCTCAGGATCGTTGCTGGCTGCCCGCAAACAATTCGACATCGTTGGCTCCGTATTGCTGGCCTCCATTGTGTCCTTGGGTGGCGGCGTGATCCGGGACATTGTCATCAACAACGGTCCGCCGATCGCCTTCACCAACCCCGTCTACCTGGTTCCTCCTCTGCTGGCAGCGCTGCTGGTGTACTTTCTGTTCTCGTCAGTCCAGCGCTTCACGTCCTTGCTGACCCTTTTCGACGCCGGTGGCCTGGCTCTGTTCTGCATCACCGGCACGCTCAAGGCCATGACGGCCGGCATGAATCCCGTCGCGGCGATTCTGTTGGGCGTCACCACCGCCGTTGGCGGTGGCCTGCTGCGCGACATCACAGCCAACGAGATCCCCACCCTTTTTAACGCCCGCGATCTCTACGCCTTGCCTGCCTTTGTCGGGGCCGGGCTGACTACCTTGCTGTGGCAGGTTGGCTTGTTCAACGGACTCACGGCCGTGATGGTGGCCCTGGTGGTTTTCGCCTTCCGCGTGGTGGCCTGGCGACGCAGTTGGTACGTGCCGTTGGCCGTCCGCGGATGGCACCGCGCAGGCACTGGTGCAAGCGCAAATTCGGGGGCCCGGGATTAGCTAGGATAAGAGCATGACTGACATGTTCCTCGAGAAGTTCCGCGCGCTGGTCCCTAAGTATCTCGAGGATGAATGGCAGGAAGAAGACGGCCTCACGCCCGACGAACTGGACGACGCCCTCGCCGATCACTCCTTCACCATCCCGCTGGTTCTCCGCGAGTTCTACCTCGCCATCGGCGGTTGTGAAGACCTCATGGAGGCCTACCACTACTTCTGGGACCCCGAGGAACTCGAGGTCGATGACGAAGGTTTCCTCATGTTCTTGGAGGACGAGGAAGAGCAATTCACGTGGGGCTTCCGCACGGCCGATCTCGGCATCCCGGACCCCATCGTCTGGCGCCGCAACAACGCCCGCGGCCAGTGGAAGAGCGAGGAAGGCACGTTCTCCGAGTTCGTGTTCGACATGTTCGAATGGGCATTCAACGACGAAGACTAGGCATTTGCAGCCCCTGCGCACCCATGATGGGTTGCGTGGGGGCTGCTTTTTTGTTGGGGGCCTGGGTTTTTGGGTCTGTTGTGCTGTGGGTTGGGTGCTGCGGCTTCCTGACCCACTTTGACCCCGCGACGGCGGCTTCGCACCCCATTAGGGTTGCATTCGGGCTGCCCCAGCTTCAAACAGGGTCACCACGCCCCTCCCCCGTCGGAGCCACGACGGCGACACCCACCCGAGCGCCCCGCCTGGCCGCCGGGCTGCTGGCGCACGGGCTGAGTTGCCGGAGTGGTGGGCTGCTGGGGTTGCTGGCGCACGGAGGATCCCCGACTTCCTGACCCACTTTGACCCCGCGACGGCGGCTATGCACCCCATTGGGGTTGCACTCAGGCTGCCCCGGCTTCAAACAGGGTCACGGAGCCACACCCTCCCCCGTCCGGGTCACCTCGATGCCCTAAACAAGCACGACGGCGACACCCACCCGAGCGCCCCGCCTGGCCGCCGGGCTGCTGGCTCCCTGTGCCTCCGCTGCTTCCGGACCCACTTTGACCCCGGCGACGGCGGCTTTGCACCCCATTGGGGTTGCATTCGGGATGCCCCAGCTTCAAACAGGGTCACGGAGCCACGCCCCTGTCGGAGCCACGACGGCGACACCCACCCGAGCGCCCCGCCTGGCCGCTGGGTTGCAGGAGTGGTGGGCTGCTGGCTCCCTGTGCCTCGACTTGCCGCCGCACGGAGGATCCGCTGCTCCCGGACCCACTTTGACCCCGGCGACGGCGGCTTTGCACCCCATTGGGGTTGCATTCAGGCTGCCCCAGCTTCAAACAGGGTCACGGAGCCACGCCTCCATATGAGTCATGGCGTCCCCCGTCCAACCAAAGAGTGTCTCGGAGCCACACACGGATGGGCTGCCCTCCTGGCCAAACCTGCCGGTTAAACGGAATGGCCCCGGTTCCTTGCAACGTTACGAGTCATACGCTGCAGTGAACCGGGACCACAATCTCCGTTCGCATCAGACCCACCGGAGGCATTTAGTGGATCCATGAATAGTTTATGACAACCCTGTCACATACGCAACTCTTCGCGTCAAAGGAATTTCTGAATATAGCGAGCCTATTTACGCCCGCGTGGAGTTATCCACATACGGCACATAGACCACCCATCCCGGACGTGCCGGCAGGAACCATGGCCTCATGGACCTTCTCGATTTCCTTCGCAACCGGCGCGGCGTAGCCAAGGCCACCGACCTCAACAAAGCCGGCTTCTCGGATCGAGCACTGGCACGCGCCCTTGAATCCGGTTTGGTCAGCAGGCTGAAGCGTGGGATCTACGTCGCCAAGGGAGCAGACCCCGACGTCGTTGCCGCCTTTCGTGCCAACGGTCGCCTGACCTGCGTCTCGGCAGCACGGTTCCACGGGCTTTGGACTCTCCCCGGAGACCCGGAAGGCCTGCATCTCAGTTGCGGAAATGGCTTGCCGCGGAGCGGGGTAGTAAATCATGCCCCGTGCATCCACCCTGTGCATCCATTTTTGCCAATCGCCGGCGCAGCTGACGTTCTGCTCCACGCCTTGAGATGCCAACCTGAGCTTGAGGCATTGGTCTTGGTTCAGAGCGCAGTGAGCCAGGCTCTAGTGACTCTCGAATTCCTGAGGGCCAAGCTCCCCGGCAACCGCAACGGACGGGCCCGGGCAATCCTCGACCTTGTCCTGCCAAGGGCGGACTCCCTACTGGAAGTTTTAGCCCACACGCACTTTGTCCGGGCGGGGCTCCGCGTCCTCATGCATGTCCAACTGCCGGGGGTTGGCGAAGTCGACTGCCTCGTGAACGACTGCCTCGTCATCGAACTCGACGGCGGCACCCATTTGGAGGCAAAACAGGTGAAGAAGGATCAATACAGGAACAACGCCAGCATTCGGGGAGGGCGCCTGGTCCTTCGTTATTACTACTCGGACGTCGTTCACAACCCAGAGCGAATGGTGGCCGAGGTCCTCGCAGTATTGGCCAGCAGGGAAGCCGGGCACTTCGGACCGCCACGCTCCAGACCAGACTGGCTAACGGCGTCGTAAATCCCCCAAACGGACGTGACCAACTGACCCTCTTTGAAAACCAAACAGCCCCCGCGCAACCCAAAAAGGGTGCGCAACGACTACCGGAACCTCAAACAAGGTCAGGAAGCCACAACGACGGCAACAGAAAAGCCCACAGAAAAGCCCACAGAAACCCTAGCTGCTGCGGTCCACCACGGCGTGGGCAAAGTTGGTCAGCGAGGCCTTCACAACGCCCTCGGGCAGCGGCGCCAAAGCTGCAATGGCCTCGGAGGACCATTGGCGGGCAATCTTCCAGGACTCGGTGGTCACCGGGTGCTCGCGCAGTCCGGCAACAGCTTCGGCGAGGGCTGCATCAGAAGACAGGTCGCCATCCACCAGCTCAAGAAGAGACTGAGCAGACACGTCACCGGCTGCAGCATCGCGCCGCAGCAAGAGCACCGGCAGAGTGGGAACGCCTTCGCGGAGGTCAGTGCCCGGGGACTTGCCGGACTTGACCTTCACACCGGTGACGTCAATGACGTCGTCGGCAAGCTGGAAGGCCACGCCAACCTTCTCGCCGTATTCCACGAGGACATCTTCAAAGGCCGGATCAGCACCAGCGAAGATCGCGCCAAGCTGACCGGACGCGGCAACCAAGGAACCGGTCTTGTCGGCAATGACGGACAGGTAGTGCTCCACGGCGTCTTCGTCCTCGCGCGGGCCCACCGTTTCGTGCAGCTGACCGAGGCACAGGCGTTCGAAGGTTCGAGCCTGGATGCCCAGTGCGCGCGAGCCAAGCTCGGACACCAGAATGGAAGCCCGGGCAAAGATGAGGTCGCCGGTGAGGATGGCCACCGAGTTGCCCCAGACCTCATGGGCCGTAGGAGCTCCGCGGCGGAACGGAGCAGAGTCCATGACGTCGTCGTGATACAGGGTTGCGAGGTGTGTCAGCTCCACAACAACTGCGGCCTGAACAACCTCCGGACGTGAAGCATCGCCAAGGTGGGCACACAGCAACGTGAGCAGCGGACGGATGCGCTTGCCGCCGGCTTCCACCAGGTGCCGCGACGTTGCGTCAGCCAGTGGATCCGAGTTGGAGATGGCTTCCCGAAGCTTCTTCTCCACACGGGCAAGGTTGGTGGTGATCGCAGGGCCGAGTTCGGCATCGCCGGCGATGGCGGCAAAACCGGCGGGGAGCTGGAGCCCCGTTGCGATCGCGGTGGTGTTGGGAGCAGGCTCAACAGTGTCCGGCAGGCCGTGCCCGGCATGCGTCCAGCTGTGTTCGGCAGAGTTCGTCACGGCTTAACCCTAACTAGTTGTTGCGGAAACCGCGGTGTCGGAGTCTGCCGGCTTAAAAGGACGGACAGAGGAAGTGTTGGACGTCGCCGGGACGAGCATCTCGAGGACGCGGATGACGCGATCCTCGAAACCTTTGGCGGCGGGGTCGGTCAGGTTGGCGAGCATGCGCACCACAAAACGCATCAGCACCGGAATCGGCATTCCAGTGCGCAGCGCCAGCTTCATGACCGCTGGCTTCCCGATCAAGGAAGCAAACATACGGCCCAAAGTGAAGTGCGAGCCCCACTGGTCCCGCACATAGTCCGCATAGCGCGAAAGGTGGGCATCGGCGTCGTGCGTGGTCCAACCGGCGGAAGCCGAACGCGCGGCACCATCAATCAGGAACTCAGCCGCGAACCGGGCCGACTCCATGGCGTACGAGATGCCCTCGCCGTTGAACGGGGACACCATGCCGCCGGCGTCGCCGAGGAGGAGCAGCCCGGGTGAGTAGTGCGGGGTGCGGTTGAAGCCCATGGGCAGCGCCGCGCCGCGGATCTCGCCCACCTGGTTCTCGGGCGTGAAACCCCAGTCTGCCGGCATGCCGGCGGTCCATTCGCGAAGGACCTGCTTGTAGTCGAGCTTGCCGAATTCTTTGGAGGAGTTCAGGATGCCGAGGCCAACGTTGGACGTGCCGTCGCCGACGCCGAACACCCAGCCGTACCCGGGAAGCGGCTTGCCGGACTTGCCGGGCAGTTCAAGCCAACCTTCCATCCAGTCGTCCTCGTGCCGCGGCGATGTGAAGTAAGTACGCACGGCGACGCCCAGCGGGCGGTCATCGCGCTTGTGCATGCCCAGCGACACTGCGGTTCGCGTCGAGTTGCCGTCCGCAGCGAGTACGACGTCGGCAAGAAAGTCGCGCGTTTCGCCCGTCTTGCGTCCGGACTCGTCGAGGATGGCTGCCTGAGCGCCGATGACGCGTCCGTCATCCGACGTCAAAGCGGACGTAACACTGTGGCGTTCAAGCACGACGGCGCCCGCGGACTGTGCGTGACGGGCCAGGTCCTCGTCGAAACCCAGACGCGTCCGGATCAGGCCGTAGGTGGGAAAGTCGGAAACTTCGGGCCAGGGCAGTTCGATAGTGCGTCCGCCGGCGATCAGCCGAAGGCCCTTGTTCCGGCGCCACCCTTCCTCAACAGCGTGCGGCAGACCCAGCTTCTGGATTTCGCGGACCGCACGCGGGGTGAGTCCGTCGCCACAGACCTTCTCACGGGGAAACGAAGTCTTTTCCAGAACCGTGACGTCAATTCCGGCCTGGGCCAGGTAATACGCAGCAGTGGACCCCGCGGGGCCCGCGCCAACAATCAGTACTTTCACGTCGTCCTAAATAGCGGCTGTTCGGCAGTCGGCCTTAGCTGGGTTGCGTTCCGGCTTGGCGGCGCGGCTTGATCTGCCGGCGCAACTTGGCCACGGGAACGCTCTCGCGGTGCTCGGCCGGCTTCTGAGCACGGTGCACGGCGACAATTCCACCGCTGAGGTTGCGGTACGTGATGTCCGTCCAACCGGCGTCGCTCAGCCACTGGGCAAGGTGATCCTGGTCCGGCCAGGCGCGGATCGACTCTGCCAGGTAGACGTACGCATCAGGGTTGGAGGAGACCTTGGTAGCGATGGCCGGGAGGGCACGCATCAGGTATTCGGTGTAGAGGTTGCGCCACAACGGCACTACGGGCTGTGAGAACTCGGCGATGACCAGACGGCCGCCGGGCTTGGTGACGCGAAGCATCTCCGCGAGGGCCTTGTGGGGTTCGTTGACGTTGCGCAGGCCGAAGGAAATCGTGGTGGCGTCGAAGCTGTTGTCCGCGAACGGGAGGTTGGTGGCATCCCCGGCGATGAAGTCGATGTCCGGGCGGCGGCGCTTGCCAACCTTGAGCATGCCGAGCGAGAAGTCGCAAGCCACGACATCCACGCCGGCGTCCGCATAGGGCTCGCTGGAGCTGCCGGTTCCTGCGGCCAAATCGAGGACCTTTTGGCCCACTTTCACATCCATGGCATCGACGACAATCCGGCGCCACCGCCGGGTCTGCCCCATCGAAAGGACGTCATTTACGACGTCGTATTTGGGGGCGACATCGTCAAACATCGTCGCAACTTCGTCCGGACGCTTTTCCAAGGATGCTCGGTTCACCCTGTAATTGTCTCAGACATTCAGCGGACTTTGCTGCGCTGTAGAAGTCGGAACGGGTTCTGGTTGCACCCGGGAGTACTGTTGTTCCATCATGACGAGCACGCTCCGCACCTTGACAGTCCCCCTCGATGTCGAATCATCCTCAGGGGGGCTGCCGTCGTTTCTGGTGCGGGACGACGTCCTCTGCTGGTCCCGCCGCGAAGCCGGGGTGGTGGGCTACGGCGAACTCACCCGTTTCAGCGCCACCGGGCCCGAGCGCTTCCTCGAGGCCGATATCTGGTGGCGGCACCTCATTCTTGAGGCCGAAATCACAGACCACGTTGAGATTCCCGGCACAGGCCCAGTGGCCTTCGGCTCCTTCGCGTTCTCCAAGACCTCCCCGCACATTTCCCGGCTGATCCTTCCGGAGCTTGTGGTCGGCATCCGCGACGGCCGCGCGTGGGCAACCCAGCTAACGTTCGACGACGGCGAACTCACCGAGGCGGGCGTCCTCGCCGAGGTGGACCGCTGGCTCAATTCAGGCGACGGGTGTGAAGCGGCTGAGGCCGACAGCGTGGCCAGTGCGGCCGGCGCGGTGGCCAGTGCGGCTCGCGCCGTGGCCGACGTGACCGGCGGCGTGACGGCGGCAGGAGGGTCCGACGTCGGACTCTCGCCTGCGGTTAACGCGTCCAGCGACGGGCGCGGGACGCTGAGCCGCGGGTCGCTGAGCGAGGCCGACTGGATGCAGGCCGTAGCGAACGGCGTGCAGGAAATCCGCGCGGGCAAGCTGGAGAAGCTCGTGCTGGCGCGCGACGTCGTTGCTACCCTCCCCGACGGTGTGAGCGCGGCGGAAGTCCTTCGCGAACTGGCCGCCAGGTATCGCGAATGCTGGACGTACGGCGTGGACGGCCTGGTGGGCGCGACGCCGGAAATGCTGATCCAGGTGGAGGGCCGCACCGCCCAGGCGCGTGTGTTGGCCGGGACCCTGGATCGTCGCGATGCCGAGGGCGTGGACGGTTCCCCCATGGCCTACGCAGAGCGCGTGCTCGCGGGATCCGAGAAGCAGCGGCACGAACATGAGATCGCCATCGACTCGCTGACCACCCAGCTGGCTCCATTCTCCGAGGCCATGAATTCTCATAGCGAGCCGTTCATTCTGGAGCTTCCGAACGTCTGGCATCTGGCCTCCGATGTGAAGGCCGAGCTGGCCGATATCGAGGGACACGTGCCCACATGCCTTGCACTGATTAACGCCCTGCACCCCACGGCAGCCGTGTGCGGCACACCAACCTTGGTGGCCGGGGCGCTGATCCGAAAGCTGGAGCATCTGGACCGCGGTCCGTATGCCGGGCCGGTGGGCTGGCTTGATGCGGCGGGCAATGGCGAATGGGGCATTGCGTTGCGCGGCGCGGTGATCGAGGACGTCAATACCGTGCGGCTCTACGCGGGTTGCGGAATCGTGGAGGGATCGCAGCCGGAGGCCGAACTCGCTGAAACCTGGGCCAAGTTCCGGCCGATGCTGGAGTCGCTGGGAATCCGCCGCTGAATCTGGGATTCCAGACTGGGCTTCTGTGTAGGTACTTGATTAATGAGTAAAGTGGTTATCCAATAGTGAAACTTAGTTTCCTGTGATGCACATCTCACGTTCGGCGCTACACTAAAACCGACTCAGTTCAGCATCCACTGCAACAAAAGGTAAAAAACATGCAGATCTCCCGTTCGGTTCTGTCCGGTACCAAGGTGGCCGCCGTCCTCGCAGCAGGCGCCTTGGCCCTGACCGCATGCGGTGGCTCGTCCACTCCGGCCGCCTCGAATGACTCGGGCCTCAAGCTCATCAACGCCGGCAAGCTCACCGTTTGCTCCGACGTTCCCTACGAGCCCTTCGAATTCCAGAAGGACGGCAAGATCGTCGGCTTCGACATGGACATCGCGGCTGAACTGGCCAAGGACGTCAAGGCAGAGCTCAACGTTGTGGACAGCTCCTTCGAGGCTATCGAGACCGGCACCGCACTGACCGGTTGCGACGTCTCCATCTCCTCGATCTCCATCACGGACGTCCGCAAGAACGTCATGGACTTCTCGAGCCCCTACATGGACGACGACCTGACTCTCGTCGCCACCTCGTCCTCCGGCATCAGCAACCTGGATGGCGCCAAGGGCAAGAAGGTTGGCGTCCAGCAGGCCACCACCGGCGCCCAGTACGCCAAGGACAAGGGAATCGACGCCCAGCAGTTCGAAGACTCCGGCCTCCTGGTCCAGGCCCTTAAGGCCGGCACCATCGACGCTGCTGTGGGCAACCAGTCGGTCCTGGGTTACGCCATCATGGGCGACTCCAACCTCAAGCGCGTTGAAGACTACGCAACGGGTGAGAAGCTCGGCATCTCCATCAAGAAGGGCAACACCGCCATGGCGGACGCCGTGAACGCCACGCTCAAGCGCATCACCGACGACGGCACCCTTAAGAAGTTTGAGACCACCTGGTTCGGCGAGGCCACCAAGTAGTTCGAGCCGTCGGCTCCCAAGATCCACGCAGTTGGGGCCCCGAAACGATACGTTGTTTCGGGGCCCCACCTGCGCAACATGAATGTGAGAACACCATGGCAATGACTGCACGTCAACGAGCCAAAGTCAGCCTGTACGTCCAAGCCGGAATCTTCGTTGTGGCAGTGGCCGCCGTGATTTTCGCGGTGGACTGGAAGACCGTTGGAAACAGCGTCTTCAACTTCGCCAAGATCGGCCCGATGTTCCCGGACATCTTCCTGGTGGGCCTCAAGAACACCCTGATCTACACAGCCTTGGCATTTGTGGTTGGCCTCTCCGGTGGTCTGCTGCTGGCCTTGATGAAGCTCTCCTCGTTCCCCTTGTACCGCTGGCTTGCCACCGGATACATCGAATTCTTCCGCGGCGTTCCCGCCCTGCTGGTCTTCATCGCCTTCGGCTACGGCGTTCCGCTGGCGTTCGGCGTCCAGTGGGACGTCAACATCGTGGTCATGGTTTCCCTGGGCATGGTGGCGTCCGCCTACATCGCAGAGACGCTCCGCGCCGGCCTCCAGGCAGTCCCCAAAGGCCAGATGGAAGCAGCCCGCTCGCTGGGCATGCCGCACTGGCGCGCGATGGTCTCCATCGTCATCCCCCAAGCTTTCAAGATCGTGCTGCCGCCCCTGACCAACGAGATCATCCTCCTCACCAAGGACTCCTCGCTGATCTACGTCCTGGGACTCACCGCCTCCCAGTACGAGCTCACCAAGTTTGGCCGCGACGGCATCTCCAGCCTCGGTGCCGGCCTGACGCCGCTGCTCGTGGCCGGTGCCTTCTACCTGGTCATCACCATCCCCTTGAGCCTCCTGGCACGGAAGTTCGAAAGCCGCTCCGCGCGGACGAAGCGATAGGCAGGACAGTCATGAAAAATTCCAATGGGAGCACGGCCACCGTTCGCGCCGCGGGCGTGGAAATCACTGATCTCCGCAAGTCCTACGGCAGCAACGAGGTCCTCAAAGGCATCTCGCTGACCGTGGAACCGGGTCAGGTTGTGTGCCTGATCGGGCCTTCGGGCTCGGGCAAGTCCACCCTCCTCCGCTGCGTTAACCTGCTCGAACAGCCCAACGCAGGGACCATCACCGTGGGCAAGTTCGAGGCGACCGACCCTGATGTCGACCTGAACCGTATGCGCCAGAGCGTCGGCATGGTGTTCCAGCACTTCAACCTGTTCCCACACCTCACTGTGCTGGACAACTGCACCATTTCGCAGATCAAGGTCCTCAAGCGTTCCAAGTCCGAGGCCGCCACTGTGGCACGCCGCAACCTGGAACGAGTGGGCCTCGGACACCTGGCCGACCGGTTCCCGGACCAACTCTCCGGCGGCCAGCAGCAACGCGTGGCCATTGCCCGGGCTCTGTCCATGGACCCGCAGCTGATGCTCTTCGACGAGCCCACGTCCGCTCTCGACCCGGAGACGGTGGGCGACGTCCTCGCCGTCATGCGGAAGCTGGCCCAGGAAGGCATGACCATGCTCGTGGTCACACATGAGATGGGCTTCGCCCGCGAAGTGGCCGACCGCGTGGTCTTCATGGATGCAGGCGTAGTTGTTGAGGAAGGCTCCGCTGAACACGTCATCGGTTCGCCCTCTCAGCCGCGCACCAAGGAATTCCTGCGCCGCGTCCTCGACCCGACCCATATTGAGGTTGTGGAGGACTAGTACTTCCGACCGCCGACTCTTCACGACGGGAGGGCGACACTCGTAACCGGGTGCCGGCCTCCCGTTTTCGGTTTGGTGGGGGTGGTGGCTGGCGCGGCTGGCGCGGCTGGCGCACCCCTCGCCGCCCGGCGCACCACACCTTCCCCACTCTCACCCCGCTGGCGCACCCAGTCCCGCCCGGCGCACCACACCTTCCCCACTCTCACCCCGCGGCGCACCACTTCCCACCCGGCGCACCACACCTTCCCCACTCTCACCCCGCTGACGCACCACTTCCCGCCCGGCGCACCATCGCTCCCCCGCGGCGCACCACTTCCCGCCCGGCGCACCCGTAACTACGGGTGCGAATGGCGCCAAAGGGCGCGACGCAGGTGAAGAACGGGCGCGGATGGCGGCAAAGGGTGCGACCCACCCATCAGCCAAAGCACCACACCTTCCCCGCTCTCACCAAGTTGACGCACCACTTGCCGCCCGGCGCACCACATCCCGCCCGGCCCACCATCGCTCACCCGCGGCGCACCACTTCCCGCCCGGCGCACCCGTAACTACGGGCGCGGATGGCGGAAACGGGTGCGACGCCGTGAAGAACAGGCGCGGATGGCGGCAACGGGCGCGACGCAGGTGAAGAACGGGTGCGAATAGCGGAAACCGGTGCGGCGTTGGCCCACGTGAGAAGCGAAACCGACACTTAGCCGGCTGTCAGGACCTTGCCCACAGCACCGGAAACAGCTTCCTTGATACGCGCATGCAACCCCCGGAGGCCCGCCCGGTCCACGCGTACTTCCACTATGGTTCGTCCCTTCAAGGGTGCCTTGAGCGCCACGGCAAGTTCCGCCGTCGTACTTACTGCGACATGTCCGACGCCGTACGCGGCCGCGAGTGCCGAAATGTCCACTGTGTGCGGAGTGCCGAAGAGGCGTTCGACGGCGGTGCCGTAGGCGCCCGAGTCTTCCACGGCGCCGTGCTCCAGGAGGGCGAAGATGGCCCCGCCGGAATCGTTGAGGACCACGATCCGGAGATCCGGGACAGGTTCGCCGTGCCCCAGGAGGAGCCCACCGGCGTCGTGAAGAAGGGTGACGTCGCCCAGCAAGAGGGTGGTTTCACGGCCGCTCCCCAAGGCGATTCCGGTGGCGGTGGCCACCGTGCCATCGATGCCGGCCAGGCCACGGTTGGCGTAGATCGTGGCAATCGGTTCTGTGTGCGGCTGGCCGGCGAGGTCCACATCGCGGATGCCGTTGGAGGATCCGAGGACCAACTGGCCACGGGAGTGCGCCCAAACCGCGGCGCCGACGGCCGGCCCATTGGCATCAGCCTCCCCTGCCAGAACGCCGTCGAGAGCGTGCTGGGCAGCGGCCCCCGCCAAGAGCCAGGAGTCGAGCCATTCGGCGGAGCCCCGACCAGCGAATTCGGCCAATTCGGGCAGGCTTTCGAAGGGCACTTCACGTCGCCGGCCAGCCTCGTACCAAGCCACGGGAACAGGCTGGTAAATGGCCGATTCGACGCTTTCCCGGGCCAACAGCGCAGAGACGGGCCGGGACAACGTGGCACGTCCGAACAGCACCACGCGCTCAATCGGCGACGTGGATTCAGATCCGAAATGTTCAAGGAGAAGCCGGTAGGGTCCCACCGAGTTGGGGCCGAACCGGGCGTTCGATGACGGTTCCGCCAACAAAGGAAGTCCGTGGGCTCGCGCGAACGCCTCGGCCACAGGTCCGGCATCGTGACCCGCGAGAACCACAGTACGTCGCTCGGGGAGGTCCAACGGGGCTGCCGGAAGGTCGAAAGCCTGCGGCCCGGCGTCGTAATGGAACACGCCGTGGCCCGCGGCTGTCGGGAGCGAATCCCCAGTCGCGGGAACCAGCGGGTCGCGGAAGGCGAGGTTCACTTGGACGGGCCCAGGCGGGGTGTCCTCAAGGGCGCCGGTGGCGGCATAGAGCGCCGTCTCCACGGCACGCTGGGGGCTGTCCCCCGCTGCGACGTCGACGGCGAAGCGAACGTGTTCGCCGAAAAGGTCCATCTGGAGGGTGGTCTGGTTCGCCCCGGTACCGTGAAGTTCTTCCGGCCGGTCGGCCGAGATCACTACGAGCGGCACGGCCGAGTGGTTGGCTTCCATGACAGCAGGCAAGAGATTCCCGACGGCGGTGCCTGAGGTGGTCAGGACCGCCGCCGGGGCTTCGGTCGAGAGGGCCAGGCCCAGCGCAGTGAAACCGGCATCACGTTCATCGATGCGTACATGGAGGCGCACCCGTCCGCCGACTTCCGCCTCGGCCAGGGCGTATGCCATCGGCGCGGACCGCGAACCGGGCGACACCACCACATGCCGCACACCGCCGTCGAGCAGTGCCAGAACGGCGATCCGGGCGGCGGCGATGGATGTCAGAGAGTCCTGGGAAGTCACTGTTCCAGTCTATTGGCGCTGGCAGGGCCCCCAAACGCCCACTCAAGTAACACCCGCAAACGACGAACGCTCTCTCACTGTGCCGGTCTCGGCCGGAAGTGAAAGAGCGTTCGTCGAAAACCTGCGGGAAGTGAAAGAGCGTTACTTACGGAACACCTGGACGACCGAGGGGCGCGGCGCACGCACCGCTCCGGGGGCCGGAGCAGCTCCGTCAGCGACGTAGTCCGGGAAGAACGAGTTCTGCGCGGCAAACGTGCCTTCCTCGCCCGGGTGCTGCACGGCGACGAAGACTGTGCGCTCGTCGTCGTGGATGACCGGGCCACAGGTTTCGGCGTCACGCGGCACGGCAAGGAACTGCTCCACCTTGCCACGTTCCGTGCCTTCCAAGGTGACCTTGAAGAGGCCGTCTGCGTAGCCGATGGTTGATGGTGCGCCATCGGTGGAGATCCACAGGTTGCCCACGGAGTCGAAGGCCACGTTGTCCGGGCAGGAGATCGGTGAAACCTTATCCGCAGGGAAGCCGGCGAAGTACGTGGAGGTGTTCTTGGCGGGATCGCCTGCCACCAGCAGCAGGGTCCAGTTGAACGTGGCACCCGTCTGCTCGGGTCCTTCGGTAATTTCCACAATGTGGCCGTCGCGGTTCAGTGTCCGCGGGTTGACCTCGGTGGCACCTTCGTTGCCCGGCTTGCCACGGTCGGAGTTGTTGGTGCAGGCAACGTAGACCTTGCCGGTGAGGAGGTTCGGCTGAACGTCTTCACAACGGTCCATCTTGGTGGGGCCCACCTTGTCGGCGGCGAGACGGGTGTAGACCAAGACCTCGGCTACAGACATCCCCGGTACGGCAGAGGCACCGTCAACAACCAGCGGCAGCCATTGCCCCGAGCCGTCGAATGCTCCGTCGGTGGGCAGCTTGCCGGTCCCGTCGATTTCGGACACCGGGGAATCGCCGGTGAAGCGGGCAACATAGAGGTCGCCTTCGGACAGGAGGCCCATGTTGTTCTTGCGCGCTGCGGCAGAGTCGCCGGGCTGGTACTTGCCCTTGGAGACAAACTTGTAGAGGTAGTCGAAACGCTCGTCGTCGCCCATGTACGCCACAACATGGCCGTTGGGGGCAACGATCACGTTGGCGCCCTCGTGCTTGAAGCGGCCCATGGCGGAGTGCTTCTTGGGTGTGGAGGTGGGGTCGAACGGATCCACTTCCACGATCCAGCCAAAGCGGTTGGTCTCGTTGGCGTATCCGACGTTGCGTGTGTCGAAGCGCTGCTCGTCCAGTTCCCACTGGCGTGTGGTCGCTTTGGCGGAAAGACCGTAGCGCTTGTCACCGTCGCTGGTGCCCGGTGCAGCGAAATAGCCGTTGAAGTTCTCTTCGCCGGACAGGATGGTGCCCCACGGGGTGGTTCCGCCGGAGCAGTTACCCAGGGTGCCCTTGATCCAACGGCCAGCGGGGTCATCGATGGTCTTGACCAGGTTGGTTCCCGCGGCGGGACCGGTGAGCTCGTAAATGGAGTCCGTGAGGAAGCGGCGGTTCAGCGGTGCACCCTGGACGTAGCTCCACGGCTTGTTCTTGTTCTTGCGTTCCAGCTCAACCACGGTCAGTCCGTGCCCGGCACGGCCAATGGCACGGGCCTCGGCGGCATCGAATCCGACGGGCAGCATGATGTTCTCGTTGGTGTATTCGTGGTTTGTGAACAGGACGGCACGGCGGTCCTTGGAGCCCGGGACCGGCAGGATGTCTGTGTAGTCGTTGTTGTAGCCGAACTGCCGGGCTTGGGCAGCAGCGGTCTGAGCGTTCAGGTTGAATGCCGGCGAATCAGCGAACAGGGGGTCGCCCCAGCGGATGACCGGCTTCCAGTCGAAACCTTCAGGCACGGTGAAAGCGTCCACGGCGGCGTCCACCGGCTTGATGGCCGTGAACTTGAGTTTGGACTTCTCGAAGCCCTTCTTCGCAGCATCGGAAAGCCCTGCGCCCGAATCGGCAACTGCAGGTTCAGCACCGGTCACAGCGCCACCCAGAACGACCGCGAGCGCTCCGGCGGCGCCGAGCCCCAGGGCCGCACGACGGGTCATCGCAGCTGAGGCTATGTCGCGGAAGTAGCCGTTGGAGCTGGTGTTGCAGACATCGCCAGCACAGGCATTGTCGCACTTCAGGGCGCAAGTGACGGCGCTGCGCTTGCCCTTGGTGTGGCCAAGCATGGGAAGCAGTGGGAACGAGCGTCCGGTTTCAGACATGGGGGACCTTCCAGAGAATGTACGAGGTTCCCGCTGAGCCTTTCAGCGCAACCCAAATATGAGAGGTCTCTCTGGTTAAGTTCCGGTGAACAAGCCGTTCCTCTGGGCAGCCAACACGGTATGCACCCGTCGTAGCCTCTCCAACCACCAGTCGCGGCGTTCCTTTGGCGCTGCAAACTGCTCAAGCAGCCCGGGATCGGCGACGGCTTCGCGAAGCCGGATGGCGCCGTCGTCGGCCACCAAAGGATCCAGCGTGATGTCGGAGCCGAACAGCGAAACGGTGCCCAGGCCGCAAGCGTACGGAAGTTCAGGGAGCGCGGCCGCGAGCGCCAGCCCGGCCCGGATCCCAACAGAGGTGTCAAGCGCGGAGCTTACGACCGCGGGCAGGCCGGCCTGGGCGACGATATCCAGGGCCCGCCGGACACCCCCGAGCGGCGCCACTTTGACCACGATCAGGTCTGCTGCGCCTGCGCGAGCCACCTTCAAGGGGTCGTCCTCCTTGCGCACGCTCTCATCGGCGGCGATGAGGACTGGGGTTCCAGCTGCTGCGAGGCGCCGACGGACCTCTGCCAAGCCCTCGATGTCAGGCACCGGTTGCTCGGCGTATTCCAACCCGAGATCGGACAGTGCACGCAGCGCTTCCACGGCTTGCTTGATGTCCCAGCCCCCGTTTGCGTCCACCCGGATGGCAGCGTCCGGCAGGGCCTGCCGTACCGCTGTGACACGGTGGATGTCGTCCGCCAGTAGTTGCCCACGCTCGGCGACCTTGACCTTCACTGCATCCACTCGGCCAAATCGGGCGAGGACCTCAGGTACGCGCTCCGCGGAGACTGCTGGAACCGTGGCGTTAACGGGAATGCTGTCCCGCAGAGCGGGCGGGAACCCCAGCCAGCCTGCCTCGATGGTGGAGGCCAGCCAGCGGGAGGATTCGACGTCGTCGTATTCCGGGAAAGGGCAGAACTCACCCCAACCCCGCGGTCCGCGCAGCAGGAGGGTTTCGCGCTCCATGATCCCGCGGAACTTCACGCGCATGGGCAACGAGACAACGTGGGCGGAAGCGAGGAGTTCCTCAAGCGAGGGCAATTGCGGCGGATTCACGGGCATATTGCCACTGTACCGGCCTGCTTTCCGGCGCCCGTCATGCCAATCGGGCTATGTGGATAACTTCGCGGGTGCCCTACTCAGACCAGTACTTCCGGACCTTGCCCAGCGCCTCGCTCAAGTCCGCGCCCGATATACGAAGGGAGCTCTCCGACATCCCCAACTCGTCCCATTTGGCCACGAGTTCGCTGTCGCCTTCAAGAGGCAGGGGCCACAGCCAGTACTTCGCAGAACCTTGAACTTGTTCGTCGCTGCCGCTGCCGCCCCCGCCACCGATCATGGTGAGGACCGGGCCGGAAACGTCATCGGTCCCATCAAACATCTGCGGGCTTGGATACGAAGCAACGGCTCTGCGGCCGTCCGGGAAACCCACGCCCACCATGGCACCAGGCGAGCCCGGACGGCTGAACGTCTGCTCCATGACGTGGCGCCATTCCCGCTCGGTTTCGTTGGTCCGGCGGACGCTCCACGTCAGCTCCAGTGCACACCCGGTGGAGTACACCTCCACCAGTTTCACGGCCATCACCAGTTGCGGTCCGCTGTGAACAAATTCGCCGATGTGCACCACGCCCGGGAGTTCGTCCGACGGCGGTCCCGCCCATCCGGGCCTGAGTGGTTGTGGTTGGCGGGGTCTCTGGGCAGGCTCGGGGAGGTCGTCGAAGAAACTCATAATCCACTCTTACACTGCCACCACGGCGGATGGGAGGTTTAGGGTCAAACCGAGAGGCGACATCCACGGTATTCTCTGATTCACGGCTCACTCTCATGGGGGATACATGTCTCAGTCAACATACGGTTCGACGACGCCACCCGGCTGGTTCCCGGATCCCTCCGATCCTCGACAATTGCGGTGGTGGGACGGGGTGCAATGGACGCCGCATCTGGCACCAGCAAGCGCCCAGTTCCTCACGCAGCAGCGGGTTTTGATCAGCGCCTCGACGCCGGTTTACAACCCGTTCATCTGGGCAATCGTCTTGATGCCGGTCGTCTCCATTCTGTTGATGCTCACGTGGCAGCCCGAGTTCCGGTACTTAACAACCCGCCAGGGGGTTACCACCCTGGATCCCACGTCGATGTATACCCCCAGCTACGTCCTGCTTCAGATCTCGGGGCTCGTGATCTACGCACTTTCGGTCCTGTTCGCCTACTTGGACTACCAGCGGTTGGCGCGTTCCGGCGTCGTACGTCCTTTCCACTGGGCTTGGACGTTCCTTAGCGGGACGGTGTACATCATTGGCCGCTCGGTGATCGTCCGTAAAGTGGCGCTTGGCCGCGGCTTGTGGCCGATCTGGGCCTTGATTGGCGTGACGGTCCTGAGCTTTATTGTGGTTTCCGTCTGGTTCTCGATCATGTTCTCCTCGATGGTCTCTCAGATGGGGTACTCCGTCTCGGCCTAGCGCCCTGGCCTGCCCGTCCAATCACATTTGGGGACACATGACTGACGAAAATGGACGCCCGACGACGGCACCGGGCTGGTACGCGGACCCGGTGGATCCGCGGTACTTCCGTTGGTGGGACGGCGTCGCGTGGACTGGGCACGTGGGGCCGCCGACGTGGCAATTAATGGCTGCCCAACCTGGCCCGCTCAGCAAGGAAACGCCGGTCTACAACTCCTTCATTTGGATCATCGCGTGCCTTCCGTTCCTGCCCGCGGTGCTGTTGCTCACGTGGAACCCGGAAATCCGCTTCTACACGAGCGAGGGCATTAATGTCCCCGACCCGGACTCGATATTCACTGTTGGGTACTACCTCATCATTGGCGGCGCGGCATTCGTCTACGGCGCGACCGTTCTGCTCGCCTCCCTTGACTACAAGCGGCTGGTGCATGCCGGCGTCGTGCGTCCTTTTCATTGGGGGTGGGCGTTTTTGGGTGGGGTTCCCTACGTCATGGGCCGTGCAGTCACCGTGTACAAAGTGGCTCCGCGGCGCGGGCTGTGGCCTCTCGGCGTCATCGTGGCTGGCTGGGTGCTCTACTACGTCGTTGGATTTGTGAAGTCTCTGGACATGATGCAATCGATGTTCTCCCAGATGGGTTACTCCGTGTCCGCATAACGCCCTCACACGCGTTAGGTAGACTGCAACCAGAAGAGCAGCGAAGCATGGAAGGACTCCCCCGATGAACCGCAAGGCCACTGCACTGGACGTCGCCAAGAGGGCGGGGGTTTCCAGGAGCGCGGTGTCCTTGGTGCTGAACGGCCGCGGCGACGGCAACGTGGCCAAGGAAAGCCAGGACCGGATCCGACTCGCCGCCCAAGAGCTCAATTACTCCCCCAATGCGATCGCGCTCAGCTTGCGCAACCAGCGTTCACGCGTCATCGGGATCGTGTCCGACGAAGTTGTGGTCAGCCCCTTCGACGGCAACATCATCGGCGGGGCCGACGACGTCGCCCGCAGCCGCGGCTTCGTCACCGTGGTCATGGACACCGAGCGCGACGCCGCCAGGGATGCGAGCGCCATCGAAACCCTGTTGGACCGGCAAGTGGACGGGCTCATGTACGTCACCGTCGGCCTGAAGCCGTTGTCCGTGCCGCACGGCATGCTCGGCGTGCCGTCCGTCCTGGCCAACTGCTACGACGACAGCCCCACTCCTCAGCTCCACCACGTCATTCCGGACGAAGTCACTGGCGGCCGGGAAGCCACCGAACACCTGCTGGCGTTGGGTCACAGGGACATTGCCCTGTTGGCTGGAGCGGAGGATTCTCCCGCCGCTCCCCTGCGCGTCCAGGGTTACCGCGACGCACTCGCTGCGGCCGGCATTCCGGTCCGCCACGACCGGGTCTCCTTCGCAGGCTGGGACATCGACACCGGGTTCCGCGGGGCCATGAAACTGCTCGACGGCGGGTCCCCGGCTGATCGGCCCACCGCCATCATGTGCGCGAACGACCGACTGGCCATCGGCGTCGCCCTCGCTGCAGCCCGCCTGGGACTCAGCATCCCGGCCGACCTCTCCGTGATGGGTTACGACGACGAAGCCCGGATCGCCGACACCATGGTCCCCGCCCTCACCACCATGGCTCTGCCATTGCGGGAGATCGGACGGTCAGCCATGACAACGCTGCTGGATGCGATCGAGGGAACCTCCACGCAACCGCGCACGACGGCGGGCCCCACGTTGGAAACGATGGTCCCCTGCCGCCTCGTCATCCGCGAGTCGACCGGCCCAGTCCCCTCTCGCTAACCCACACCACACGCGTTGCGGGGCCCACTCTGCGCCCCAAAACACCACCCAAGCACGCACACCAGGCCCCGCAACACCCACCCCACACGTTGCGGGGCCCACTCTGCGCCCCAAAACACCTACCAAGCACGCACACCAGGCCCCACAACACCCACCACCACACGCGTTGCGGGGCCCACTCTGCGCCCCACAACACCCACCAAGCACGCACACCAGGCCCCACAACGGAGGCGGTATCGGAGAGCTTAGGCCGGAAGGGTCAGCTCCCAGACGTCGGCCGTTGCGCCAGCGGGAAGGCTGAGCTGCCATTCCTCTCCGGGCGCGGGGTATGCCCGAAGCGTCGTCGCGACGGAACCACTCCGGTAGACCTCTACCAGTGAGGCATCCAGGAAGATCCGGAGCTCCTCACCAGCAGCCAACGCCCCGGAGAATACGGGTTGCCGGCTCTCGCCCGCGCCCAGCACGAGCTCGACTGGCTCCGAACCAGCAGCAGAAGAAGAGGAAGAATCAGCAGCACCCCGCACCAACACCTCAGCGAAGCCCGGAACTACAACCGCCCCGGACGCGCCCGTGGCCACCGCAGCGCCACGATACGCGAGGACTTCGGGCGCAGGCGAGACGGCCAAGGCGCCATCCACCACCGACAAAACGCGCGGGTGTGTCAGCACACCTGCCCAGCCGGCGTGGTCGATTTCAGCCTGGGAGCGTCCCCTGCGGCCGTCACGTCCGGGACCTTCGTTGGCCCACCCGAACAGCAGCGCCGACGGCGAGGAACCGGACGAAAGCTGCACGATCTGCGGGGCGTAGAAGTCGCGGCCGAGGTCGGACTTCCCACCGGAAGAAGGCACAAAAACAGGCAACCCTGAAACAGGATCCTCGGTCAAGGACCCGATTAAGTGGCCCACACCGTTGGCGTGCTCGTGGTCGTCGCCGGAGAGCCACAGCGAGAACATCATGACCCACGTGGAGCCGCCGGAAGCGACCGGAACCTGGACCAGCTGGGGGCACTCCCAGATCTCAGCTGGGGTATTGGAAGCCGCCACAGGATCAGCGGTGGTCAGCCAGATCCCCTGGTACTTCCAGTGATTCATGTCCTCCACTGTGTAGAGGAGCAGAGCGGCGCGACCATCAGCCAGACCCGCTCCCTGGATAGCGTATCGAGCTCCGTTGAAGCGGAAGATGAAGGGGTCGCGCACGGCCGTGACCTGAGGATCAGCAGGCATGGAGGCTGCGACGTGCCCGTCCTGTTTCCAGGTCACCAAATCCGAGGAACCGCGGGCGATCACTACCTGCGAATGCCCTCCGTGGTCCTTCACGCCGGAGTAAGCAGCCGTTGGCACGCCACCGTCGTCGGTCACTACGCCCGTCCAGCACCCGGCAGAGTCGGGCCCGCCTGCCTGAGGCGAAAGCGCAACCGGGTGCTCTTCCCACTGGACCAGGTCCGGGGAGCTCAGGTGGCCCCATTGGATCTGCCGGTGCCGGGCCGACTCCGGGTTGTACTGGAAGAAGACGTGATACCGGCCGTTGATGTGGCTGATGCCATTGGGATCATTGATCCACCCCCGGGCGGGCCGCGGGTGGAACCGCGGAAAGGCCGGGTCCGGGTGCGTGGCCGCCGCCGCAAGCGCCGGGCCAGCAGAAACAGCAGAGGAAACTGCCGAGGAAACAAGGTCCGTCATAATGAACCCTTTCTAAGAGAATACGAAGACTATTTGCCCGTTCCAGCAGTGAGTCCGTCCTGCAGCGCGCGCTGGCCGAACATGAACACCACCAGCGCGGGAATCATGGAGAGGACAACGCCGGCCAGCACAACGGAGATGCTTCCGGTGCCGAGGTTGCCTTGGAGCGAGACCAAGCCCAGGGGCAGGGTGAAGTTCTGCTCGGAGATGGTCATGATGAGTGGCCTGAAGAACTCGTTCCAGTGGAAGTTGAACGCCAGGATGCCCACGATCGCGAGGCCCGGCATGGCCAGCGGCGCGTACACGGAGCGGAAGGTCCGCCACGGCGAGGCGCCATCGATCGCTGCCGCTTCAGCGAGCTCACCGGGCAACCCCATGAAGTATTGGCGCATCAGGAAGGTGCCGAACGCCGTCGGGATGGCCGGAAGGATCAGCGCGAGCAGCGTGTCGGAGAGCCCGACGCCGCGGATCAACATGAAGACGGGAACGATCGTGACCTGCGCGGGCACCATCATGGTGGCCAGCACGATCGAGAACAGCGCGCCGCGTCCCTTGAAACGAAGGTGGGCGAACGCGTAGCCGGCCAGGGCGGCGGTAACCATCTGCCCGACGGCGATCAGGCCAGTCACCAGGGCGCTGTTCACTACCAGAGCCACGATGTTGAGCTGTTTGAAGACCTGGGTATAGGACTGGAGGTCGGGGTTGAGCGGCAAGAATGCGGGCGGCAGTTTGAAGGATTCCGACGGCGGTCGCAGCGAGGTGGACAGCGTCCACAACACCGGACCCAGGACGAAGACGGATGCGATCAGCAGGAGGGTAACTCGCACAGCTACCGACCAGTCCCGCTTCTTCCGCGTGACTACAGGCGCCGTGGTTTCAACACGTTCTGAAATGGTGGTCATGGCGGGCCTTACTGGTAGAAGACGAATCGTTTGCTGAGCCGGAATTGTGCGGCGGTGATGGCCATGATGATGAGCGTCAGGATGACGCCGATCGCCGAGGCCTGGCCGAATTCGAGTCGCTGGAACGCGGACTCGAAGATGACCATCACGGCCGTGCGGGTTGAGTCGCCGGGTCCGCCGCGGGTCAGCACGTACGGCTGGTCGAACACTTGGAGTGCGTTGATGATGGCCATGACCGAGGCCACCAACGTGGTGGGGCTCAGCAGCGGCAGCGTGACGTAGAAGTGCTTGCGCCAGCCGGTGGCGCCGTCAATCGACGCGGCCTCGTAGGTCTCCACTGGAATCGACGCGAGGCCGCCGATGAACAGCAGGAACGAGAACCCGAAGTTCTGCCATACGTAGACAAGAATCACGACGGCGGCGGACCCACCTGGCGTCGTCAGCCACGGGACTGCGGGGATGCCGATCAGGGACAGCATCCAGTTGACCACGCCGAATTGCTCATTGAAGAGGTAGCGCATGAAGATCGACACGGACGCTGCAGAGAGGATCAGCGGGAAGAAGAAAGCGGAGCGGAAGAACACCCGCAGCCAGGCCGGCAGTTTTTCCTGCACCATGATCGCCAAGCCGAGGGCCAGGCCCAGCTGGAGTGCAACGGCCACAATCACAAAGATGATGGTGTTCAGGAACGAGACCCTGACGGTGGGGTCCTGGACTACCTCGGCGAAGTTGTCGAAGCCCACGAATGTCGGCTCCGAGATAATGTCCCAGCGGAAGAAGGCGAGCGCCACGGAGGCGACGATCGGCAGGAGCGTGAAGAGGCCCATCCCTACGATGGTGGGTGCCAGGAAGGCCCACGGCAGCCAACGTTGCTGCACGCGGCCACGCTTGCTTGTGGGAGGGGGTGTCTTCCGGCCTGCTTGCCGGCCCGTTCCGGTGGGCGCGCTGGTTGCGGTGCTCATGCCTGCCTCCTCAATGCGAGTTCAAGGTCCCGCTGCATGGATTCGAGTGCCTGTTTCAGTTGGCGCTCGTCCCCGCTGACAGCCAGGGATACGTTCTTCATCAGGGCCGTTTCGACGGCGGCCTGCTGGGGTGGTGCCGGAATGGGACCTGTGGTGGGGAAACGGTCCAGGGTGTCGTAGAAGACTTTCCAGTTCCGTGGACCAGTGCCGGCGTAGAGCTGCTCGTTCACCATGGAACGGCGGGCCGGGGTGGTGTTCGGCGTGGGGAACACGATCTGCATGGCCTCAAGGCTGGAGCTGAACTTCACCCATTCCCAAGCGGCGTCCTTGTCTTTGGCGGTCTTCATGATCGCGTAGCCTGCGGTGCCGAACTGGTGCCGCTGGGTCCGCCACTTTGGGAAGAACTGGACGTCAAAACCGTCCTCAGTCATCCCCGCCTCATGGAGACCTTGCACCCAATAGCCGCCTGCCGGCGTCGTACCTATCCTGTTGGAGGCGAAGAGGCCAATCAGTGAGCTGCCGCCGCCTTCCTCGGGGCGGACGCCCAGTCCGTCCTTCACCAGGCCACGGAGGTAATCGAAGGATTCGAAAACCTTGGGATCGTTGGCGTTGGGTTCGAGCCATTGGTAGCCGCCGGAGCGGAGGCTGCGGGAGGGATCCTTCGAGTAGAAGCTGTCCCAGAGCCATTCGCCGCCGGTGGACTTGGTTTCCTTCAGGAAGCTGGTGTCGTTGGCGTAGAGCCACGGCACCACGCCGCCAAAGAGACGGTTGGTCCAGTAATAAGGAGTGAAGTCCTGCGGCTTGGCCTTCTTCATGGCTGCGAGCATGGACCGGAAGTCGGTGTGCGTCCAGTCGTCGGCGGGTCGATCAAGGCCGGCCTGCCGGAATGCCGCGGTGTTGTAGTACATGTTGGCGGCGTTCCAGTCGATGGGGAGCTGGAAGAGGCTGCCCTTGTACATGAAAGCTTCCACCAAGCTGGGGTGAACGTCCTCGAAGTACTCCTTCATGTCCGCGGCGTCGCGGCGCAGGTACTCATCGAGCGGATGGGCCAGCTTTTCGGCGAAGAGCTGGGCGCCCTCCGTTGCCACGTACACAACATCCGGCGGCGTTCCTGCAGCCACCATGGTGAGGATTTTGGTGAAGAAGTCTTTCCAGTCCACTGCCTGGATGGCCTGGACCTTGACTTTGATTTCTGGGTGGACCTTGGCGAAGGCGTCGATGACCTTCTGGCGGGCTGCGGCGTCTGCGGCGGTGCCCATGATGGCGATGCTGAGGCTGTTGTCTCCCCGGCCCGGAATATCCGTCCCGGTCAAGCGCGGCCACGACGCCGCCGTTGCTCCGACGATCCCAGCACCGAGGGCTGTGAGGGCTGTTCTGCGTGTGAACTGACGCAAAGCCCCATTGGTTCCCGGCATTTCGAATTTCCTTCCCTAACACGTGTTAGGTAGCCTAAACCCGCCACCTAACACGTGTCAAGCGTCACAGGTATGTTGCGCATCCCTCACTTTGCCCACGCAAGTACTGGCCGGCTTCGCAATGCTGGCAAACTGGCTCCATGACTGTTTTGATGGTTGGCTGCGGAGACCTTGGGACCGAGGCTGGATTGAGGCTAGCCGCGCAAGGCCACCGCGTGATTGGCTGGCGCCGATCCCCCGAAAAGCTGCCGGCCGGCATTGACCCGGTGAAGGCAGATCTTGCTCACGAGTTGCCCACTATCCCCCATGATGTGGACTCGGTGATCATCGCCGTGACACCCAATTCGTCCACTCCAGAGGCGTACCGGGCCACCTATGTTGACGGCCTCAACAACGTGATTGACACACTGAAGCGCGACGCAGTCACGCCCCGCCGCATTTTGTTCGTCTCCTCCACAGCCGTTTATGGAGACGCCGACGGCGGAGACGTGGACGAGCTCACCCCTGCGGACGCCGACTCGTTCAGCGGGAACATCCTTAGGGAGGCAGAGGAACTGCTGGCCAGGCGCTTCATCGGAACCGAGACACTCACCACATCACTTCGTCTCGGCGGAATCTACGGCCCCGGACGAACACGGCTGATCGACCAAGTCACTACAGGCTCAGCACTGATTCCGGATCAGCCCCGCTTCACCAACCGCATCCACAGGGATGACGCTGCCGCCGCAATCGTTCATCTGGTCACCATGCCCGGCGATCCGGATCCGGTGTACCTGGGCGTGGATACCAACCCGGCTGAGCTCGGCGACGTCCTGCGGTTCCTGGCCAACGAACTCGGCTGCGATGAACCTGCAAGAGGGCATGTGCCCGCTACGCGCAGCGGCAGCAAACGTTGTTCCAGCCGAAAGCTTCAGGCAACAGGCTTCGAGTTCACCTATCCGACATTCGTCGAGGGTTATCGGGCCGTGCTGGCTGGCATTGGAACCCGCCATCCCTGAAGAGGCACTCCATGAATCCTCCAAGGAAACTGTGGCAGTGTAGAGACAATGAATGTCCAGCAATCCCGCACTCCAGCGACGTCCAACTCCCGGACGTCGCAGGTGCGCAACGCCGGTATCGGCACAGGCTTCCTCTTTTTCGCGGCCACCATCGCCAGCATCATTGGCCTTGCCGCCACGTACTACTTCTTCGTGCGCACCACCACAGGCCAGTTCATCGACGAGTCAGCACTGGTTGAAGCCACCGAGATGAACGGGTCGGCAACAAGGGCATCCACGGAATTCCTGGACATGTTGCCTGTGTTGTCACTGGCCATCGCCACCATCATGGTGGTGTTCGTGACCGTTGCGCGGCGTCGCTGGACAGCCGCCGGCATTGCCATCGCAGCCTGCGTCGCGGCCAACCTCGCCACACAATTGCTCAAGTTCATCATCCCGGACCGGCCGGATCGTGGCGTGCAGACGCTCGAGTTGAACTCACTCCCCTCCGGCCACACCACCCTTGCAGCATCGGCCGCGGCAGCAGTGTTTCTGATGGTCTCGCCACGGTGGCGTCCGCTCGCCGGATTCCTGGGCAGCACGTTCGCCGTCGCTACCGGCGTCTCCACAGTGATCAACCAGTGGCACCGACCCGCCGACGTGATTGCCGCATTCCTGGTGGTTGGCGCCGTCATGCTGCCGGCTGGTTGGCTCATCCTCCGCACCGGCAACAGCTGGAACGTCTGGCGCGGCTACGGCGAGCACTGGGCCGCCTCCCGGCTATGGGTCAGCCTCACCGTTATCGCGCTGCTGATTGGCGCGGCCGTGGCGGGCTTTACACTCCTCAAAGTCCTGCCTGGATTGAGCCAGGACAGCACCACGGACTACTTCCGGGCCGGTGCGGCCCTGATTGTCATTGCCGGCTACCTCTCCGCCTTGGGCGGGACGTGGCTGTTTGGCATTGCCGCCCGACGTCGCGACTCAGCCAGGTAGATAACTCCCCATAGCGCCCAACGGGATGCTTGCCCTACGATTAATCCAATCGATGGAATAACAAGCACCCGGGAGCATTCATGTCTTCTACCCTCAGGTCACGGCGCCGCCGTGACAGCGTGTCCTCCAGCGAGGTCCCAGCCTCCCGCAAGAACCCAGCCTCCCGCGACCTCGTGGTCGACTTCATTCGCGTCTCCTGCATGTTTGCCGTGGTCGCTGTCCACCTGCTGATGATGGAGATCAGCGTGGACCAGTCGGGCATCGGAATCAGCAATCCCCTGACGTCACTGAGTTGGTTCGCCCAAGGGACGTGGTTCGGCCAAGTCATGCCGCTGTTCTTCGTCGTGGGCGGCTTTGCGTCCCTCACCTCGTGGCGGAGCCTGCGGCGCAGGGGCGGAGACGCAGGCGACTACCTCCGTAATCGCGTCCTGCGGTTGGTCAGGCCCGCGGTGGCCCTCTATGCGTTCCTGACCATTGCCTTGTGGAGTGCGACGGCGGCCGGTGTCCCCAGTGGGCTGCTGGCAGTTATCGCTGCCGGAGCCGGAGTGCAGTTGTGGTTCCTGGCCGCGTATCTCATCTGCCAGGCCATGGTCCCGACGATGGCAAAGCTCCACGAGGCCGCGCCCTACAGGACCGTCGCAGCGCTGGCCGCGTGCGCCGTCGTCGTGGATGTTCTTCGCCTGGGCTTGGAACGGAATCCGTGGGGCTTCGACTCGAACCCGATCGGCTTGCTGAACATGGTGTTCGTGTGGGGACTGCTGCAGCAGCTGGGGTTCTTCTACGCGGACGGATTCTTTGACCGATTTGCCCGGTGGAAGCTGGTTGTTGCGGCGGCGGGCTGCTACCTCGTGATGATTCCGCTCACGTACGGTGGTCCCTACCCAGTAGATATGCTGACCAGCCAGAACCCTCCCATGTTCCCGCTCATCCTGGTGGGTTTGGCGCACACTCTGCTCGTCAAAGCCATGTATCCCCAGCTGTTGCGGTGTGTGCAATTGGGCTGGCTCCAGAAGGTCATGTTTTTGGTGGGTAGCCGTGCGATGACCATCTATCTCTGGCACCTGCCCCTGATCATCGCCGTGTTTGGGATCGCCTTGGTGCTTCGCGTTCCGTTCCCCCAACCGGCGAGTACGGAGTGGTGGCTGAGCCGGCCAGTATTCTATGTGGCGGCATGGGCGTTGGTGTTGCTGGTGTCGGCTCCGTTGGTTCGTCTGGAGCTGGCCAGTACCGCTTTGGCTCTGGGCGCTGACCGGCCTGCCATGTGGCGCATCGCTACCGCAACGGTTCTGGCGATCATCCCGCCGTTCGTGGTGATGCGGTGGGCCTTGGACGTTGGAAACGCAACGTGGGGGCTGGTGCTGCTGGTGGTCGCCGTGGCCCTTGTGACCGGCAAAGTACCGGACCGCACGTGGAAGAGGCCTGTGATTGTCGAACGCACGGGTACCGCTGCCTGATCGGCGCAAAAATTGCAAGCCTTCACCGAGAGACTCCCAAGGGGTAGATTCTGCGCTACCGCACCCGGCCACCCAACTACCGGGTCCCCACCATGGAGATGCATGAGATGCATACAATGCACAAACATCGCACTGGAAAACAAACCTCTTCACTCGCTGCAGGAGTGGCAACGTTCGCCCTTCTTGCCGTTGCAATAGCGCCCCCGGCCTTGGCTGCAAAAGGGACGGACACCCAGGCCCTCCGCAACGCAGTCACTGCGGGAGCCATCGTCAACCACCTTGAAGAACTGCAGGCAATCGCAGATGCCAATGGCGGCACACGATCAGCCGGCACACCTGGACACGTGGCCTCGGCCGAATACATCGAGGAACAACTTACGGCCGCAGGATACGTGACCGAACGCCAGTACTTCGAATATCTCAAGTTCAACCTGGCCAGTGAAGCGTTCGAGCGGCTGACTCCAACCCCTCGGACCTATACCCCGGACGACTTTTCGGCCATGTCCTACTCCGGCTTCGGTGACGTCACAGCCACTGTTACCCCTGTGGATATCAATCTCACCGGCGATCGGGCTTCCACAAGTGGATGCGAGGCCACTGACTTCGCAGGCTTTGTAGCCGGAAACATCGCACTGATCCAGCGCGGCACCTGCACTTTCAACACCAAGGCCGTTAATGCCGAGGCTGCAGGCGCAGTGGGCGTGATCATCTTCAACCAAGGCGACGGCGATGACCGGCTGGGCAGGGTGGATGGAACCCTCGGCGCCCCAACCGCCGACAACCCGGAAGTGACCATCCCAACGGTAGGCGCGAGCTTTGCCGTCGGCGAGGAATTGGCCGGCCTTCCCGGAGCCACGGTGCGAATCGTGGTTGAGGGTAATACCGAGCCGATTGAAACCTTCAACGTCTTGGCAGACACCACAGGACGTGCCGACAGGACGGTGCTGGTGGGAGCGCACCTGGACTCCGTAGCTGAAGGCCCGGGCATCAACGACAACGGTTCCGGTTCCGCAGCCATCCTTGAAACGGCCCTGCAGTTCGCGGCACTGGGAATCTCCCCGGAGAACCGCGTGCGCTTCGCGTGGTGGAGCGGTGAGGAAGACGGTTTGATTGGCTCCGATTACTACGTCTCGCAGCTGAGCAAGACTGACCTGAAGAGCCACGCACTCAACCTCAACTTCGATATGGTGGCCTCGCCCAACCCGGTCCGTTTTGTCTACGACGGCGATGGCAAGCCCCTGGGAACTGCGGGCCCCAACGGCTCGGCGTTGATCGAGAAGGTCTTCCTGGACTACTTTGCTTCGCAGGGTCTGGCGACGGAGCCCACGGAGTTTGATGGCCGCTCGGACTACTTCGGATTCATTGAAAACGGCATTCCTGCCGGCGGCCTTTTCACTGGAGCTGAAGGGATCAAGACGGCGGAGCAGGCAGCTGTTTACGGTGGCACAGCAGGCGTAGCGTACGACCCCTGCTACCACCAGGCATGCGATGACATCGACAACCTCGACGCCGTCGTCCTGGAACAAATGGCAGACGCGATAGCCCACTCAACGTTGGTGTTCGCTCAAACCCAATCCGCGGTGAATGGCACCACGAAGGGCACCGGCAACCTGAAGCTCGAGTTCAAGGGCAACCAGGCAGTCCGGTAACAATGAGGGCGTAGCTTCCTGACCTTCATTGACGGCTCAACGGCCGCAAAGCATCCTGAAAAGGTTGTTTTGCGGCCGTTGCAGGTTCAAAGAGGGTCAGGATGCAGCACAAGGAAGCTCAGTAGTTTCGCCGATGCTTCAACCGCGGAATTGCGACGGCGAACACCGCGGCAGCGATGAAGCCCAGGACACCTGTGGCCCAGACGCCGGCGGAGAGCGAAACAGCGGCAGTGAGCGCGGACAGCATCACGGGTCCGCCGGTGGCACCGGAGTCAGCGATGAAGCGCCAGATGCCCAGGAAGTGGCTCCTTCCGTTGTCCGGCGAGAAGTCGGCGCCCAGGGTCATGATGAGTCCGGAGCTGATGCCGTTGCCGAACCCGATCAGCAGGGCGGCCAAGAGCAACGGTACGAAGCCCGCTGTGAAGGGGATGAGGATCAGCGCGCTCCCCATGATGACAGTCGAAGGGATCGCAACCCATTGGCGGCCCTTGCGGTCCATCAACCTTCCAGCCGGGTAGAACACCAACATATCGATCGCACCGGACAGCCCGTAGATCAGCGAGGCCTGCGTGGCGTCCATCCCCAGGTGATCCGCCCACAGCGGGATGACCACTTGGCGCGAGGCACGCAACGCGCTCAGCAGCAGGATTCCGAAGCCCACAGTCAGGAATATTCCGGCATGGGATGCGGCCACATTCTTCAATGTTGAGGCTGGAGGAACCGGTCCACCATTGGACGATACCGGCGCAACCAGATCCGGGATGGTGAGCGACAGTGCCGCTGCGGCCATCATCCCGATGAAGCCCACCCAGTACGCTCCGCTGATGCCCGCGAACTGCATGACGCCCGCGCCGACGAACGGCCCAATGAAGATGCCGATCCTGGTGACGCCTCCCAACGTCGACATTGCCCGCGCCCGGAACACCACCGGAACGGCCTCGGTGAGGAACTTCTGGCGGGCAAGGTTGAAGACACTCGCGGCCACGCCAACCAGCGTCATGGACGCCGCCAGCAACCAGATGCCGTGCTCGATCTGCGGTGCGAAGGCGGCCGCGCCCAGAGCTACTGCCCCTGCCGCGCCGGCTCCAACAATCGCCCATCGTTCACCGAACTTCATGGTGATCAGCGACGCAGGAATGTTGAACAACCACGATCCCAAGCCGATCAGCAACGGAGGCCCCGAGGTCTCTCGCAGACAAAGCGATGACTGGCAGGACCGCCCCTTCGCCTATACAGAACAGCAACGCTGGCCCGAAGGCCGGTATGGCGATGCTGCGGAGGCTGAAGTTCTGGTCTGCTTGGGTGGTTGTCATCCCTTTCATCCTAGAACTGCGGCACGCGGGTACCGCACTTGGTTGTCGCCGTGTGGCTCCGGCTGACCGTCGCCGACCCCGGGGGCTTGGCCCCCCGGGGTAGACGGCCAATGCGGTCAGACGGTGAGGGCTGCCTTTCCACGGCCGGCAACTGCGAGCGCCAGGCCCATCAGGAACAGTGCCCCCGCCCACAGGATGAAGGTCCCGTCCAGTCCCGTGCTGGCCAGGTTATTGGAACTCCCGACGGCGGTGGCAACTGCCGCCGACCACTCGCCCTGGGTGCTACCAGCCGCGGCAATGCTGCCGCCAATCTGGGTGCCCCCGAGACCCGCGCCGCCAATACCGGCGCCGCCGATGCCCGCGCCACCGATGCCGGTGTCTCCGCCGATGCCAGGACCGCCAATTGTGGGCGGGTCAACAGTTGGAGGAGTTACTACGGGAGGGTTCACTACCGGAGGATTCACCACCGGAGGGTTCACGACGGGAGGATTCACCACCGGCGGGTTGACCACCGGAGGGTTCACAACCGGAGGGTTCACCACCGGCGGGTTCACAACCGGCGGCGTTACTGCGCCGACAGATGCCCCACCGATGCCTACCGACGTGGAGCCAACGGTCAAGGGAGCCGTGATCGGAACGAGCAACTGGCTTCCTGCGAGCAAGCCGTCGCTGCCAGATGTGGTGCTGCCCGGCGTCGTTCCTGTGCCAGCCGCTCCACCCGAAGTACCCGTGCTTGCAGCCGAGTCACCCAACACACCAGCTGAGGTCGACCCAACAGTCACCGGAGCGGTGATCGGAGCAACAACCTGCATACCCGAAGCAACCCCATCAGAACCACTGGTTGTGCCACCAGTTGAAGTACCGGCAGGTGTCGAGCCAGCCGTTCCACCCGAAGTACCGGTGCTCGCAGCCGAGTCACCCAACACACCAGCCGAGGTCGACCCAACAGTCACCGGAGCCGTGATCGGAGCAACAACCTGCGTACCGGAAGCAACCCCATCAGAACCACTCGTGCTTGCACCCGATGTGGTTCCTGTTCCGGAAGTACCAGACGTCCCGCTGCCCGTGCTTGCAGCCGAGTCACCCAACACACCAGCTGAGGTCGACCCAACAGTCACCGGAGCGGTGACCGGAGCAACAACCTGCGTACCCGAAGCAACCCCATCAGAACCGCTGGTTGTGCCACCAGATGAGGTACCGGAACTTCCGGAGTTCGCGGGGGCGGCGCTGGTCGTGGCGGTGGAATCACCGGCAAGACCCGCGGCAGTGGCTCCGAGGTTTACAGGGACCATTATCGGAGCCACTACCTGAGCGCCGGACGCGATACTCTCTCCCCCCGACGTTGTTGCCTGCGCTGGCGCCTGGGCCGGCGCAGAAGATGCTGCAGGCGCTGTGGACGACGCTGTCGAGTCCCCCAGGACGCCTGCTGATGTCGAGCCGACGGTCACGGGAACCGTCACGGGCGCGACCACTTGGGTTCCGGAGGCTGCGCCGTCGGAACCACTCGTGCTTGCCGGCGCCGAGGAAGCAGCAGAGCCGCCGCTCGGCGCCGGAATTGACGCTGGGCCCGTCGCAGTGGAGCCCCCCAGCAGACCCACTGACGACGAGCCCAGGCTTATGGGCGCCGTAACCGGTGCAACAACCTGAGTGCCGGAACCTGCTCCGTTGGAACCGCTGGTGCTGGCGGCCGGGGCCGGAGCTGCAGCGGCGGCCGGGGCGGGCGCCGTCGTGGTTGCTTTCGAGTCTCCGACGAGTCCCAGCGACGTACCGCCAAGGCTGACCGGAGCCGTTACAGGTGCCACCACCTGTGAGCCGGACAGGAGGCCGTCCTGTCCGGTGGTCGTATCCGCGGCGTTCGCCGCGGTGGTACCGAGGGCGAGTAGCCCGCCGGCAAAGCAGGTGCCGATGAGGCACTTGCGAAGTATCTTTTGCATGATCTTCTCCTGAAGGATTGGTTCCCTGGACCCCGGGTTTCGGGTGGTCCATCGAGCCGTCTGCCGTGCTTGATAAGCGCGGCCGGGTCTGGGAATCAGTCAGGAGAGGAGCCGGGATCAAAGGAAACCGGCTGTGGATGTTGTTCAACGCTGGCCGTTGCGAGGCCAGTACAGAGGAATTCAGGAGAGCTCAGTGCGCCCTGAAGGAAAGCTGCGGCCGGGCTGGGTGGTCCGTTCTGGGAATTGCCGGAGCCGAATCCGGTGTTGGTACCAACCGGCGCGGACAACGGGTTTGAAGGAAGGTCGGAAGGCGAAAGTGGTTCACTTCCGGCGAAAACACCTGTCACCACAGGAGGCCCCGTGACCGCCAGACTGCGCGACGTCGCCAACGGGGGCGTTGCGTCTGAGTCGAGAACTGGCGGCGTCGCCTCTAGCGGCACGTCAGAGGCAGTGGTGACATCGAACGCGGCGACGGTCCCCACGGAGGGGGACGCGACGTCGGATGCTGGCAAAGTGCCAGCGCCTGGGTTTGGAACAACCCCAGGATCAGTGCCGCCCGGAAGCGAAATGCCGGGAACAGTAATACCCGGGACGGAGACGGGCGGCAGAACCGCATCGATTACGTCGATGATCGGATCCACAACCGGGCTCGTAATCTCCGCCACGGGGTCCAGGTCCACCGGCTCAAGTACGTCGTTGACAACCGGCACTGTCACGCCAACAACGTCGTCCACGGTGTCGGCTGCCGGGACAACGGGTGCCACCACGGCGCCAACGGTGTTCGAGGGAACCACCGCGTTGACCACTGGTACATCGGCGATGACGTTGTCAGCAGTCTTGGCGATCCGGCTTACGACGGGAGCCACTGCCGGCACGTGCACTGCGACGGGCTGCGACGGAACCGTCACTGGCACCGCTGCCGGCAGCGGAACATTGGGGACTGGAATGCTGACGGTGCTGGCCGGCTTCGGTGCTGCCGCTCCGGCTGCCTGCCCGACGGCGCTGGTCACCTTGGTGGTTGCCGTGCCGAGGGCTGTGGTCACGGGTTGGATGGTGCTCGACGTTGCTGACTTTACGGCCGACGAAACCGAGGACGTCGCGCCGCCGAGAAGCGAGTTGTTGTCGGAGTTTCCCGAGTCGGCGTTGGCGGCAGTTGCGGAGAGCGCCAGCCAGACGACCGTACCGGCGCCAGCGAACATGACGGAGCGGAGAATCTGAGTAGCGCGCGGATACACGCGTATGGCCTTCATCTCGACACCCCCCAGGTAGTCGCGAACCGACGGTCGCCTTCATCCTAGGACTGGACTAACCCAATAGTCCATGGGTATTGGCAAGGTTATTGACGATTCGGGGCATCTTGAGCTTCAGCCTGGTAGCTGAACGCTGTCCGTCAGCGCTGGGCGTTGGTCTCCTGAAGGCGCTTGATGAACCAGCGTGATTGTTCCGGCCCATACGGCAGCACGGGGATGGCCTTGGTGGCGTCGGACGGCATGTCGCGGATGGACTGCGTGGCCTGCCGGACGGCCGTGCTCATGGTGTCAGCCATGGTCTTCACAAACTGGTCACTGGCCGGTTTGCCGTGGCCGGGTACCAGGAATTCATAGCGGTGGCGCAGAGCGGAGATGTGCCGCAGGGCGTCCGCCCATTCCTCCGGGTACGAGTCCTCGAACGATGGGTGTGCCCCTTGCTCCACGAGGTCGCCCACGAACAATGTGGAACTCGTTCCTACAAGCAGGTCACCGTCGGTGTGGGCACGGCCCAGGTAAAACAGTGTGGCGGTGATTCCGCCCAGGTCCACCAGCACCGGCTGATCGTGGACGATCGCGTTGGGGACAACGACGTCGACGGCGTCGCCCTCCCCCGCGGCCATCTCAGGTTCGTTGGTGGCGACGAAACGACGCTGGTTGTCGGCGTCGCGCTCGATGGTCGCCGCGCAGTTTGCGTGCGCCCAGAACTCTGTCACGCCGTCGTCGGCAAATACTGCGTTCCCGAAGAAATGGTCGTAGTGCGCATGCGTGTTGACCACCACCAACGGGAGCTGGGTCTTCTCGCGAACCGCTGCCAGGATTTCGCGGCCTTGGCGCGGGCCGCAGCCGGTGTCGATAACCATGGCGAGCTCAGTCCCCACCACGAGCCCGGTATTGAGTAGGGATCCCTCGGTTTCCAAGACATAGTTGTCCGGTCCAAGTTCGAGCCAGTCTGACAATGAGTTCTCCGTATCCAGTGGAAATCCGGCGGTGTTCAGGCCTCGATTCTACCCACGGGAAGCTGGGAGAAAGCGGAAGGCTGCAAGGTTGTTACCCCTAAGAAGGGCACGCACCTTACCGGGCAGGTCAACCTACTCAGCTTTGCGAGACAGTCCGTTTGCCGCCAGCATCGGGAGAATAATTGACCTGTGCTTGCGCATAAGTTCACGGTTTCGTGCCAAATCCAACAGGATCGGATGGAGTATGGCATTGATTTTCAGGGCGGTCTTGCTCCCAGTAGGCACGGTGTGCCGCAAAATGAAGAGGGCCCGCTCACTTTGGCTGCTCTCCGAGGCCTCACAGGCGTTCCCCACACTGAGTTTGCTGAGGAGGCCTACGAATTCTGTGGGCGTGGTGCGATTGCCGCGACGGAAGAGCGACCCCATGGTGGTGTTGACGGCGTGGCGGACCTCACGAGCAACGTGCCGGGACATTCTCATGTCTTTATCGTCTTTGAGCCACCGTGCAGCATTGAGGTCTTCAAAAGCCGAGAGTTCCCTGTCTCGGATTAGAGAATCCACCACCGTCTGAACAAGGCACTGCCAAAAGAACTCGCTGTTTCCTTCGTTTCCAAATAGTTGTTTTGGCACGGGGTGCGTGTTGCCATTCGACTCATTGCCCTTGCCTAAAAACGCGCCAATCAGAAGCAACCAGCGGTCGGGGTCTCTTGAATAAGCCTCCTGGCCTGAGTCAACTACCAGGCGGACCACTTCTTCCATGGAGCCCGATTTTTCGACACCGACGAGATGGTTCAGAAGTTTCGAAAGTTCGCTGCCGCTGCTTAGTTCAATCAGAGATAATGAGCGCCTGACCACGTGCACTAGGTAGCTCCCCAATCCAGCTTTGCCGATTGCTTGGAAGTGCGGCTGAATGGCCGCGATTCGGTCCAACCCGGTCATCGCCGAATCTGAAGTAAGGGCAAGAAAACGCAAATAAATATATAGCTCGTGAGGGGTTGCGGGGCGGATCGGGAACCTTTTTATGCACCGCGCCAGGTCAGCCTGGGTTTGAGGGGTCGAGTTGATTGCCGCGGACCAAAGTGGAAGGTTGCTGAGCCATCCTTTGGAGAGCCATCCCTCCCAAACGTCTCGTCCCAGCGCGGTGGATTCTCGGGAACGGAGCATCTGCAAGACAAACTGGACTACCGATTCAGCCAACCAATCAGCCTTGTCTGACCGGCGCTGCCAGGGCTGCAATCTCACGATCGCCGTCTCGGAGGTAGCCTCCTCGCGAAGCAGCACACGAGTCAGGATCTCTGCAATTTTGTATGCCCAGAAAATTTCGACACGCGGAGAGACCGTCTCTGCGTCACTATCGATCGCCAAGAGGCCAGCGCTCTTCAGCAGGTTCACGGTGTCATCGATTTCGCGCTCACTGAGGCGCGGGCCCGACGTCGTGTCTGTCGTGAGTAGATCGAAGACTGAGCGTAGCGAAATGCTCCGGTTAGTATCTTCAGAAAGTAGTTGTGCAATGGCTGCCACAGTGCGGTCCAAGTCGGAGGCGCGATGCCCCTGAGACTTAAGACCCTCTCTTTTCTCCCCCCAGTACTTCTCCATTGCCGTCAGGTTATTGAACTCCCCGATACCGCGCTCACGACTCTCAATGTGGAGCCATGCCGGGAGGGGATCGCAAAAGAATCGACCGGCAAACTTGAATCCTGCTGCTTCCTCCTCTACGCGACCTAATACCTTATCGTCCATATCGCTTGACTGGATCCGAAGCAGGTTGAGCCCCAAACGGTGCCGAACGTTAGTGGCATCAAGGTTCCACCAACCGTCAACCGTTGAATCGGTCTCACGGTGGGACGAAATTCCATATTGTCGCCAGAAATCACGATGGACGGATCCCATGACCAAGTCCAACCTGCTGGAATCCATAGTTACGACCCAGCGCATGTACGGCGTGGCTGTGTTTCTGGCAAGCAATTCGATGAGTTCGGCCACTGCAGTCGACCGGATTCTTATCCATTCCTCAAAATCGTCCAAAACTACGGTGAGCCGGGAATGTAGACCAGCCAGGATGCGTCCAAGGTCCGCCACGCTCGCTATCGGCCGATCCCATTCCACGGCGACCTTCTGAAGGAGTTGTTCCATGAGGCTTCTCGTACCGTCCGGAACGAGATAGACCACATGCTCCCCCCTTCCTTGCGCTTGACGGGCTATTTCGTAGACTGTTCGCGTCTTCCCGGACCCCCACGCTCCTAGTAACGGGACAAACCATTGGTAGCTGGGATTCCGGCACTGTGCCTCCAGCCATGCGACGGCTCGCTGAGCTGCTGGGAAGGGTTCACCGATCGACGGATTGTGATGATTGGCCACCGTTGAGTCGCGAAGCGCAATGATCAGTTCCGACAATCCAAGCCGGGCGATGCGGGAGCGGATTGTCTCGTAAGCTCCGTTGAGATCCAGTTTGACCAAGTCTTCATCAAGATTAAGAAAGGACGGTCTTCCGGCGCAGGCAGCTCTTACTGTGTTCAGTCTTTCTTCGACGTGCGCCCGCCAGTCGAATTGTAGCGTCGCGTCAGCCGCGGCCAGGACTGGCGTGGTGATCAGTTGGGAGCGGTTCCCCAACCTGTTTGTGCGGCTGTCGATTTCATAAGCGGTCGCCACGTCTGCTGCCGACCGCAACCGTACATCCAGCTCTGACTGAAGGACCCGTGAGTTGCTTTCAATCAATTTCAGGCTGTCGCGCGCATCCTCGGCGGCCGACGCCGCGCGAACAGCGGCGTTGAGAGCCGCCAGCACGGCAGGAGTGTCCAAGCCCTTAACCCCAGATGCCGCAGAGTCGATCACGATCGCATAAAACTCCGATAGCACTCGCTCGTACGCGCTGCGCTCTGCGTCGGTAGGCGTCGAAGCAGAGATCGATTCTGCGTTGAGCGCCTGAACACGTTCGACGACGGCGTTGTGATCGAATCGTAGGTTGGCAATCTCTTCGAACGCTAACCCATGCGAACCAACGGCATCCGTTGCTGCTTGGAGTCCGTAATTGAGTGCACTCTCACTCATTCTTTCCCGTTCGGCCCACGTCCTGAGTGCACGCTCGACAAGTTTGACTACAGGTTCGTTGCTGTTTGCTCGGCGCGCCTTGCTACTTCGAGTAATGGCCCTTGCTGAGTCCCACGCACCCGTGGTCACCTGTGGCGGGACCTGGAGGGCGGTGAAAAACGCCACTGTAAGCCCCTTGGCGAGGGGTTCAAGATCGTTGTAAGTAGCGCGCTGACTGCTCATGGTCCATGATGGCGCACCACACTAGCTATGAGCACAGGACATGCCGGAATCTCGGCTGAACCATTCCGAGCCCAACACCAGGGACCCAACCTTCCAGGACGCAGTCCGTGCTGTCGCCTACCAACTACTGACGACTTGGCTACATGTCCGCCAGCGCTCCGCCAGGATTCTCGGTGGCATCAGCCAATTACCGGAGGAAACCTGCCTCAGTTTCGCCGTCGCACACTCGGTGGTCGACGTCAGCTCGGTGACCTTGCAGGCTGCCAGCTGGGAGAACGCGGAACGAACCCGTGGCTGCCTCGTTCAATATGCCGCTTTGTTCAATCAGATTGAACGAAACAAATTATTGAACAGGCCCTGCCGCGAAGCGTAGCGTCCACCCTGATGGGCCGATTCGGGACTACCAGCGGGGCCCGCCAGTCCTGGCTCGCCGCAGCTGTCAAAGCCTCAACATGGATAGGTTTGGGCGGCGCGACATGCCCGTCACCCCGTTCGCCGAGCAGAAGGTGAATCTCGTTGTCAGGGTGCGCGGCCGCCAGCAGAGGATTCATGTGATCCTCAACGTGGGCGAAGTCTGTGCTGTTTTGCATATATGCCACAACGTTGCCGCGCAGCTCACGATAGAGCTCTAGAAGGTCAGTGGTGACGTCTTCGGGAAGCTGGCTCAGAGGATCGTCCCCTCGCACGCCGTAGCAAACCTCAGCAAAGCGTTCCACTGCCGGGAGTTCGTATTTTGCGACGTTTGTCTGCGGGTTGGACACGATGGCCAGTGAGCCGGGGAAGTGCGCAGAGAAGTAGAGAGATGCAAAGCCATCGCCGGACGCACCGAAGAATACGAGCCTCTGCTGCCCCCAACTCTCCGTAATGTGGCCATTGATGTCCCGCAAATGCTCCTGGAAGTTCATCCGCGAATTGCCGACGAACCACCCGAGATTGAGTCGGTCGGTAAGAACCAGGCTGGGATCCGAGATGAAGATTCGGTTGACCTGCGCGTCAGACGAGACCCCCATGCCCCCGAAGGCTGGCAGGGTCCACGACGGGTCAAGTCCTGGAAAGGATAAGGGGTACCGGCCGGCCGCTGATCGTGCTGTCCCCGGAATGGTCTGAGACAGCTGACAATGGCCAGGAAGCCTTGCAATACCGGGGACACGGTCAAGGCTGCGGCTGGCCACCAATGGGGACTGGCCCCGTACCACTACGTCGACGCCGTTTACCATCGCATGCGGGACGCGATCGCGGCCGCAGTTAGATAGCCACAACATGATGAGGGGCCGGTACTGCACCGGCCCCTCATGTCTACAAGCTGGCCTAGATGTCCGCGAGCGCGCCGCCCGGGTTCTCGATTGCGTCGGCCACATACCTGAGGAAGCCTGCTGCAGTTTCGCCGTCGCACACGCGGTGGTCGAAGGCCAGCGTCAGCTCAGTGACCTTGCGGACAGCCAACTGGCCGTTGACTACCCATGGCTTGTCGATGATGCGGCCAACGCCGAGCATCGCAACTTCCGGGTAGTTGATGATCGCTGCTGAACCATCAACGCCGAAGACGCCGTAGTTGTTCAGCGTGAAGGTGCCGGAGCCGAGTTCCGTTGGGGTCGCCTTGCCATCGCGTGCGACGGCGGTCAGCCGGCGGATCTCTGCGTCCAGTTCGCGGGCACTCAGCTCGTGAGCGTTGCGGACAGATGGAACCACGAGTCCGCGGTCCGTCTGCGCTGCGAAGCCGAGGTTGATGCCGTTGAAACCGACGATCTCCTGCGAGCCATCAGCTGCCGTTTCAAAGCGGGTGTTGAGGGCCGGGTATTTTTTTAACCCAGCCGTGACAAAACGAGCGATGAAGGCCAGCAGACCCGGCGTATCGTGGGGCGCCCTCTTCTTCAGTTCCGCGCGCATTTCCAGCAGGGCCGTTGCGTCAACGTCCACCCACACCGTCGCTTCAGGGATCTCCGAGCGGCTCCTGGTCATGTTGGCGGCCACGGCTTTACGAACGCCCCGAACAGGGGTCCGGGCCGAAACTGCCAGGCCGGTTCGGGAATCCGTGGAGCCTTCAGCTGCTCCTGCGGCGAATGCCGAAGCGTCCGCTTTGGCCGGAGCCACGGGGGCAGCCGGAGCTGCCGGAGCCTCGGGCGCAGCAATGGCAGCCTCAACGTCCCGGCGCATGATCAAGCCGCTGGTACCGGAGCCAGCAATCGTGTCCAGCGATACGCCGTGATCGCGCGCCATCTTCCTCACCAGGGGCGAGATGACGGCGCTGAGCTTGCCGGGGATGCGCGTCCCGGCAACCGCCGGCTCAAGACCCGCGGGCTCAAGAACCGCAGGTTCAGCACTGCGGGTAGCACTGCGGGTCCCGTCCACAGGTTCGAGGACCGCGACGCTTGTCTTGCGGGGACGGGTCCGTCCGCCGGTGGCGCCACCGGGAGTGCCATAACCGATCAGCACATTTCCGGAGCCGGCCTTTTCCTCGGTCCGGTACGTTTCGCCGGCGGCCGAAGCCTCCGGCGACGCCGTAGCTTCGGACGCCGGAGCTTCGGGAGCTGCCTCGGGCTCAGGAGCCGGCGCGACCGGAGTGGCACCAACCTTGGCGATCGAGATCAGCGGCTTGCCGACGTCGAGCGTTTCGCCTGCTTGGCCGTGAAGCACGGCAACAGTGCCCGCGTACGGCGAGGGCACCTCCACCATGGACTTGGCGGTCTCAACCTCGGCGATCGGCTGGTCAACCTTGATTTCATCGCCGACGGCAACGAGCCAGTTCACCAGTTCAGCCTCGGTGAGGCCCTCCCCCAGGTCCGGCAGGAGGAATACCTGCATATCTGAGCTCATGGTCAGTCCTCCCATTGAAGGTCGTCGACGGCGTCGAGGATGCGGTCGACGCTCGGCAGGTAATAGTGCTCCAACTTGGGAGACGGGAACGGTACGTCGAAGCCGGTCACGCGCAGGACCGGGGCAGCGAGGTAGTGGAAGCAGCGTTCCTGAACGCGGGCAACGATCTCCGAAGACACTGAGGCGAAGCCGTGGGCTTCGGCGATAACCACGGCTCGACCGGTCTTGCGGACAGACGCGCAGACGGTTTCGTCGTCGAACGGCACGATGGAGCGGACGTCAATCACTTCAAGTGAGCGTCCCTCCTCGGCAGCGGCTGCCGCCGCGGCGAGGGCTGTAGGTACGGACGGACCGTAGGCGATCAGCGTCGCGTCAGTGCCAGGACGCGCGACGGCGGCGCGCCCCTCGGTGGAGGTCCCGGCGTCGTGCTCTGCCCGCAAAGCGTCCAGGTCAACCTGGTCCTTGGACCAGTAGAGCTTCTTGGGCTCCATGAACATCACGGGATCATCGGAGTCGATGGCCTCGCGCAGCATGCGGTAGCCGTCGGCAACGGTGGCCGGGGTGTAGACCTTCAGACCGGCAGTGTGGGCGTAGTACGACTCGGACGAGTCACAGTGGTGCTCCACTCCACCGATGCCGCCGGCGTAGGGCACGCGGATGACCATAGGCATCTTGAGCTTGCCCTTGGTGCGGTTGTGCATCTTGGCTACGTGGCTGACGATCTGTTCGAAGGCCGGGTAGGCGAAGGCGTCGAACTGCATTTCAATGACGGGACGCATGCCATTGATGGCCATGCCCACGGCCATACCCACGATGCCCGATTCGGCGAGCGGGGTATCGAAGCAGCGCTGTTCGCCGAACTCGGCCATGAGTCCGTCGGTGATGCGGAAGACGCCGCCGAGCATGCCGACGTCCTCGCCGAAGACCAGGACGGACGAGTCGGCGCGCATGGCGTCGGACATGGCCGTGTTGAGCGCCTTGGCCATGGTGATGGTCTGCGGTCCGGTGGCCTCAGCGGTTGCTGCGGCGGATGCGGCTGCGCTTGCCGTGGCAGCGCTGACGTTGCCGTTGACGGAAGTGGTGACGGTCATTTTGCGCTCTCCTCGCGGGCGAGTTCGCCGGCGAGCAGTTCTGACTGCTCCTTCAGCTGCGGGGTGGGTGTGGAGAAAACGTACTTGAACAGGTCCAGCGGCTGGACGGGCACGTCCTCGCCCAAGCCTTCGCGGAGCTGCGTGGCGACGGCTTCTGCGTGCTCGGCAATCCTGGCGCTTGCATCGTCGTCGAGGAGGCCCTTGTCCGAAAGGTACGCCTTCATGCGCGCCAGCGGATCCTTGGCCTGCCATTCGGCGACTTCGCTGTCCGGACGGTAGCGGGTGGCGTCGTCGGCGTTGGTGTGCGCCTGCATCCGGTACGTGTGGGCCTCGATCAGCAGCGGGCCGGAACCTTCGCGGGCCAGCTTCACGGCCCGGTCCATCACAGCGAGCAGCGCGACGAGGTCGTTGCCGTCCACGCGCTCACCGGCCATGCCATAGCCAACAGCCTTGTGGGCCAACGACGGCGCCACGGACTGGTGGCTGAGCGGCACGGAAATGGCGTACTTGTTGTTCTGCACGAAGAAAATGACGGGCAGGTGGAAGACGGCCGCGAAGTTCAGGGCTTCGTGGAAGTCGCCTTCGCTGGTGGCGCCATCGCCGCACATGGCCATCACCACGGTGTCTTCACCGCGCAGCTTCGCAGCGTGGGCGACGCCGACTGCGTGCAGCAGCTGCGTTGTCAGCGGAGTGCACTGGATCCCGACATTGTGCTCTTTGGGGTCGTAACCACCGTGCCAGTCGCCACGGAAGATGGTCATGACTTCTACCGGGTCAACGCCACGGGTCATGACAGCGACGGCATCGCGGTACGTCGGGAACAGCCAGTCGCCTTCGCTGAGGCACATTGCGGCTGCCACCTGGCAGGCTTCCTGGCCGTGGCTTGAGGGGTAAACAGCCATGCGGCCCTGCCGGACCAGCGCGGAGTTCTGGTCGTTGACGCGACGCCCGACGACGAGTCGCTCGTAAGCGGCCATCAATTCGGCATCGCCCGGGGTTGGGTACTCGTGGCCGGGTTCGGTGCCCTGCTCATCCTTGGAACGAAGCGTGCCATCCGGGTTCACCATCTGGATCTGGTGCCGTGCCGGCAGCATGTAATCCTCAACGCTGATGCCGAATTTTCTCCGAACGTCAGCAGCCTGGTCCTCTACTGCCGCTTCCGGCGCAGAGTGGTCTGCGTGGATCGTCATTGGTCCGTCCTTCTCTAGCCACTATGTGCTTCCAGTATGTTCCCGGCAGATGTTTCGTATCCAGCTTTCGGCTGAATCATGGAAGAGCTTGCCCAAAGTGGCTATTCTGAAAGACAAATTGCAATTGTGAGCTGGGTAACGTGCCCGTGCTGTAGACGATTTGGAGAGCACATGAGTGAGGCCGAGGCGGAGCAGACCGCCGTCCCCCTGGACAGCGTTGACCGGGACATCATCCGCGAACTCACCACGGACGGCCGGATGTCCATCACTCAGGTAGCCGAGAACGTGCACATCAGCCGGGCACACGCCTACTCCAGGATCGCCCGCCTTACCGGCGAAGGCGTGCTGACCAAGTTCACAGCCCTGGTGGACCCCATCAAGGCCGGTCTCAGGTCATCGGCCTACGTCACGCTTAAAGTCCAGCAGCATTCATGGCGGGAACTGAAAGAGCACCTGCGGGCCATCCCTGAGGTCCACCACATCGCACTGGTTGGCGGCGACTTTGACGTGATCCTCTTGGTTCGCGCAACCGACAACATCCACCTGCGCCGTGTGATCTTCGACCAATTGCAATCCATGGATGGAGTGCTGGATACGCAGACTTTCCTTGTTTTCGAGGACGTGGATACGCGGTAGGTCTTGGCCAGGTCAGAGACGGGGTTTCGCGAACCTTAGACTTGCCGAGTGCCCCCAAAATCTGCGCTGGTCAAGCGCGCTGCTGCCTGGATCATCCTGGCCTGTTTGCTGGGGCCAGCCCTCTGGCTGATTGCTGCAATCCAGTTCTTTTACAGCCCGCCGCAGGCCACCCCGCACCGCACCGATGCAATCGTGGTGCTCGGCGGCTTAAGCAGGGAACGTCTCCCCGTTGCACTCGAGCTTCGGGACTCCCTGAACATTCCGATACTCGTCATTTCCACGACAGGCACCCCGGGCAATGTTGAGGGTGACGCCATCTGCAGTGAAAGTGACGACGACGATGTCCACCTGGTGTGTTTCCGCCCCGCCCCGCTCAACACCAGGGGCGAGGCCACTGCACTGGGTGAGCTTATTGCCGAGCACGGTTGGCAATCGATCACCGTAGTTACGTCCGATTACCACGTGGTCCGGGCCGGCACTTTGATGGGCCAGTGCACCACCGCTGAAGTTCAGATGGTGGGCTCGAAACCGCAGCTTTCACCGGCCGATTGGATGCAGCGGTTTGTGGTCGAAACAGGCGGCCTCGTAGACACGTGGCTGCGACCGGAGTGTCGACTCTCCAGGTGAATCCGGCGCGGACTATCCATTCGCCGCGGTGCGAATGACCAACTTCCGTGTGACAGTTCTGGTTTAACAAGACCGATCACCGCAAAAGTATTGTCACGAATTATCTAACGCTTTCACATAGATTTTAGTTCTTGAAGAATTCAGTCAAGTTATTGAGTTTGGTGTGCTCGCGCGTCATCCTTTTGCCATAGGTCCAAGGTCTCACCCTACGAGTCCGAGGATCCGCCGTGGCAAAGTTGCAAGCAGAGACGTCCACCTTCAGCACTGACAATGCCCGGCATCTGGCGATCAGCCTCCTAGCCGCATTTGTCTTGGTCATGGGATTCCTCCACGGATCCCCCGCGCAAGCGGCAGCGCCACCACCCGTATATCCCATTAGTGGATACTTCATTTTTGGCAGCACCAGTGATGACGCGAATCTGAAGAAACTTACGGACATCAAGTCAGTGGGCGGGGATACCGTCATCACATTCGGGTCCCAGCTCAAGCCAGCAACCGCTGCTTCAGCCCCAGCAGGCTGCCTGGTTTCCGGCGTCAACTGCGTGACGGCGGCCACGTCGGGCATCTCCGTCAACAGATACTTCACCTATACCGACGGGAACACGTGGGGAGCACCCACTCTGGCCTGCCCCCGGGATAAGACCGTTACAAGCGGAAGCACCGTTTACACGGTGATGGTCATTCCCACACAGGGTACGGGTTGCACTTCATCAAACAACTCATATGACGTTGTAATAATCACGAGCAGCACAGCTTCTATTTCAGTGTCAGTGGCCAAGGCAGCTACTGCCCTAGGAATGAAGTTCTATGCCGGGATGCCTGCTCCTGTGAAGCGAACCGACGTTACCTATCTCGCTGACCTCTCCTATCAGTCAACATTCACGGTCTTCACTAACCGCTTTCTCCAATTCCAAGGGAAGGTGAACAATGTTGCTGGCCTGGTTGGGTACTACCACCACACGGAGATGCCGGTCGCAGCCGGTGCCATCTGGGACTCAATTTTGACTGTATATCGTATACAAAACGCGGCTATTGCCAAGCTTCAGCCCACACGATCGGCTTTGATCAGCCCCTATCTCGACACTCGTATGTCGAATACCGGTCGAGTCACTGTGGACAATGCACGCGCAGGCATAGAGAAAATGGCCGGGACCGCGAATGGAGTACGTCTTGCAATCGCAGTCCAGGACGGGATGGGAACGGGCAAGACAGGTTCCTACTTCGGCCACGAGAGCAACCTTAACGTAGACCAGTTTGCCGCTTCCGTGGTTGGCAATGGCACTTGGGGTAGCAAGTACGCGGCGCCAAACCGTGACTACTTTCTGGCGATGGCTCAAGGTATTGAAGGAACCGGCGCCGAGTTGTGGGCCAATATGGAAGGGATGGCTCCTGGTACAAGCCAGAATCCTTGCGATGGCCAATTCCGCGGTCAAAGCACCAAAGCAAGGCACGACCGGCAACTTCAGCAAATCGGGAACTACCCTGTGAAGATAATTTCTTACATGTGGGATCCCTTCTACACCTGCACGGGAACGTGGGCGCCGATGTTTGACCAGATGAGGGCCGGCAACATGACACCCATAATCACGGACTCGATTTTCTACGGGAATGGAGATGTGCTGGTCACTGGTCAGAACCTAAGTGGCGGCACCGTCCAAGTGAAGTGGACTGACACTTACGGGCGGGTCTTTGATAAGACCGTCACGGCCGTCAACTACAACCCGAGCTATGGCGCACAACGAGGCATGAATCCGCGACTGGAATCAGTGACAGCCAAACTGGGCAGTACATCCCTTGGGTCGGGAAAGTACGTCTACATCAACGTGACCAACGGGTCTGGCGTCAGAAACGACGCGCCCTACTCTGATCGAGGTTAGTCCTGCTGACAGGGCGGTCCGCACTTGAAGGTGGGGCCGCCCTTTCGGCTGTCTCGGCCCAACGCATCATGGGATTTTCGTCCTTGAGCTGACGCGGAGAGTGCGGCTCTGTTGCCCTCCGAATGTGGAGCCTGACCCCTCGGATGCAAGAATTGACCGTGGCCATGCTTTATCTGGACGCAGCTGAGGAGTGAAGAAGTGACGAATACTATCGGCCAACCGGTGGTCCTTTCGCCTTCCCCGCGACACATGCGCAAGCGTCGCTTCCGCGGGGAGGTCCCGCCCTCGCAGTTGCCTGGACATCGTCCGCTGGAGAGGCCGGTACCCGAGGTCATGGCCGGGGCAACCGTAACCAAACCCGGGCTCAAGGCAGTCCCTGCACCCGTGGCATCTTCCCCGAGTCCGGAGCAGGAGCAGGTTCAGGGCTCCAAGAAAGCAACCCTTCGCCAGAAACGTCTGATCGCGTTAGCCGCTCTTATCCTGGTGTCCATCAGCATCCCGTTGCTGGTGCTGAGCTTGATGTTCGCCGCCTGATTGCTGGTTGCGGCACCCGCAATTAATCACTTCGGTTGACCGTGCGATAGCATCGGCTGGTCAGCCATCGTCTTTCCCGGGGGAATCCATGCCCAGCGTCATGCCTATTTTCGGTACCCGTCCGGAAGCCATCAAGATGGCTCCGATCGTCACAGCTCTTCAGCAGTCTGCCGACTTCGACTGCGTGGTGACTGTGACCGGTCAACACCGCGAGATGCTGGACCAAGTCAACGAGTTGTTTGGGATTGTTCCGGACCACGACCTGAACATCCTTCAGCAGCGTCAGTCGCTGTCTGCGATCATGACCAGGACAATTGATGGGCTGGACAAACTGTTCACGGCTAACAAACCGGATGCCGTCATCGTTCAGGGCGACACCACCACATCGACGGCCGGCGCCATTGCTGCTTTTTATCACGGAATCCCCGTGGTTCATGTCGAGGCGGGGCTGCGAAGCGGCGATCTCTTTTCTCCGTTCCCTGAAGAAGCGAACCGAAAGATTACCAGCCAAATTGCTAGTCTGCACTTGGCCCCCACGAGCACCAGTAAGGCCAACCTCCTGGCCGAGGGAATCGCTGAAGTCGACATTGTCATCACGGGCAACACGGTGATCGATGCTCTGCTCACCACTGTCGATAAGAACGTCCCCTTCTCCGATCCGCGGCTTGAGGAGGTGGCCACCAGCGGCCGCCGGATCCTCCTTGTCACGACCCACCGCCGCGAGAATCAAGGGGACGCAATGCGTGGCGTTGGACGGGCCCTGGCCCGAATTGCCGACGCCGAACCGGATCTGCTCATTGTGCTGCCAGCCCACAAGAATCCTGTGGTGCGCGAGGCAGTTCTACCTGCCATTGAGGACAAGGCCAACGTGCTGGTCACCGAACCTTTGGCTTACGGAGAATTTACGCGAATGCTATCGCTGGCACACATCGTGCTCACGGACTCCGGCGGAGTTCAGGAAGAGGCACCGAGCTTGGGCAAACCGGTTCTGGTTATGCGCGAAAACACCGAGCGCCCGGAAGCCGTACACGCTGGCACGGTCACGCTGATCGGCACAGACGAGGAGAAGATCGTCAAGGAAGTCGACCGCCTTCTGAACCAGCAGGACGCGTTCGATGCCATGGCCAACGCTGTCAACCCTTACGGCGATGGCAAGGCGGCCGAACGGACCGTAGCAGCAGTCGCCGAACTTCTGGGCATAGGAATTCGAGTGCCGGAATTCAATAGCGAGATCGAACCAGCACGCTAAAGCCGTGGTATTCCCGACAGCGGGATACCAGGCGCAACCAATGAAGGTCACTCCCCCAAACTCAGAAATTGGAGCCAGCGTTGCTACGCAAACTCTTTGATCGCCAGGAACAACAACAGCAGCAGAGCATCTGGACCGCTGAGGAGACGGCACAGCCTCGCGGCATCGCTTTGCTCGACACGGGCAGTGACCCTTCCGCTCACGTGATGCTGCGCAAGCGGCCCTATGAAATTCGTCTGGAAGTGGTTCCCGGCTCGGAAGTAACGGCCCGCTTTCAAACAGTCAGCAATCCGGATCAGCATGGCACCAAGGCCGGGATCATTTGGGTCAAGTTCCTGGACGCCAGCGGCAATGAGGTCGCAAGCAGAGGCCGAATCAGCAAGGGCCGGCAGGGAAACTACATCTACATCGTGCCCGATGCACTCGGTCTTGCCGACTCGACGTTGTACATACCCACGGACTGCACCGAAGTAGTCTTGGGATTCGCGCTTTGGAAGGGCTATCCAGGAAGTTTGTCCCTGGGGAATAGCGTAAGCGTGGATCACAGCGTCCTGCCACCCTTCGCTGAGACACGGCGAACGAGTAGCGACGATTTGCGTCAGCATCGGATTTCCATTTCGCGCGGCGACAACCCTGCATCGGAAGTCGAACTGCGGAAGGAACCGTTGTGGCTCAGTCTGTCCACACTCGATTCCAAGCACTTTAGTCTTCAGGGGCAATTGGTCACTTCGGAACCAATTAACCTCCGGGATATCGTCGTCCTGTTCAAATTTGACGATAAAAATGGGTATGAAGTAGGTAGCCTCACAGACATCCCAAGAGGCTCGGTCGGCGAATACCTCTATATCGAGCCGGACTCGGCAGGCTCCTTCTCCTTTGACGTACATGCGCCGGCAGATTGTGCCAGCGTGCGGATTGGCTTCGCTGCCTGGCGTGCGGCTCCCGCCAAGGTCAAGATTCTGAATGCCCTCGACATTACTGAACTGGCCGCGGATTCGGCTGAGAGCTTTCGCCCAGGCTATGGAGCCCCTCAAGTCGACCCCAATGCGTTGCGTTTCGATAGATTGCACGAGCTCGGAACCAACGTGGCCGTCACGGCCCGCGCTCGATGGACGCGGATTCCTATCGCGCACGTTGCGGGCACTCGCCTTCAGGTCAAATTCGGTGTAGTTCCCCGAGTCGATGGCCTATCCAAGAAGAGTGCGCTCACACTTATTGAATTTGCTGACGAGGACGGCACCAGGATCGTCCCCGCCGAGCTCTCAACGTCGAAGAAGCATGGAGCTTACAAATACATCGACGGACGGCGCCCAAACGAGGTATCAATCTCTCTGAGCGTCCCTCGCGGAGCCGCCGAAATTCGGGTAGGCACCATGCTTTGGGAAGCCTCGGCCAACCAGTTGCTGACCAGCAATCAAATTTGGGTTGAGGCGCCAAAGGCAGGCAAAGTCAAGGCGAAAGCAGTCGCTGCCATCAAACAGGCCACAACAAGCGACGATGCAGACACACCACGGCGGGCCAGGGACTTGAAGGTCGCGCTGATCGCCGACGAGTTCACATATAACTGCTTCAAGTACGAGTTCAACCCGATCATCATCGAACCTCAAAACTGGCGTGCCCGCTTTGAAGAGGATCGGCCGGACGTATTCTTCTGTGAATCTGCTTGGTCTGGCGTGGACAGTGAGAAGCGGCCGTGGAAGGGCCGCATCTACGCAAGCTCCAACTTTGCCCGGGAGAACCGTACTGAGCTCCTTGAGATTCTCGAGTGGTGCAATAGCGAGGGTGTCCCAACAGTCTTCTGGAACAAGGAAGATCCCACTCATTTCGACGATAAGATCCACAACTTCATCGACACCGCGGTTCGGTTTGATCACGTATTTACTACCGACGTGACGTGCGTACCGCGTTATGAAGAGGAATACGGACACCCGAGTGTTCATTGCCTTCCATTTGCAACGCAGCCGAAACTCTTCAACCCCCTCGAAACATCTCCGCGGGCGGCAGGAGTCTCTTTTGCTGGAAGCTGGTATGCAAATCACCTTGAACGTTCATCAGAAATGGAAGTTATTTTTGACCAGATCCTCGAAGCGGACCTGGAACTCCGGATCTTTGATAGGTTCTGGGGATCGGATGATGAACTTCATCATTTCCCTGAGCGCTACAGGCACCTGACGAATCCCGCTGTTCCGCATTCAAAAATTGCAGAGGCCTACAAATCGACGACGCTGGGCCTCAACATCAACACCGTGACATCGTCCCCTACGATGTTCGCGCGTCGCATATTCGAGCTCATGTCTTGCAACACTCTTGTGGTCTCCAACTACTCGCGTGGTGTCGCAGACTTCTTCGACGGACGAATCCTGTTCGCTGGCGACGGGCATTCGGACATTCATGATCTAGACGCCGCCACCGCGGATCTGACCAGGCATGCTGCTCTCCACGACGTGCTGGCAAATCACACGTACGAACGACGCTTTGAACAGATTCTGGACAGCATCGGCTTCACTTACGCCAAAGCACACCGGATGGTGACACTGGTTGTTCCTGTGGAGAGCGAAGCTGAATTGAACCAGGCAATCGCGCGCCAAGGTGAGTTTGTTGATGTCGTCGATCGTTTGGTCATCGTTCTCGGACGAACTTTCCAAAAGAGCGACGCAGCGTTCCTCCAGGCCAAGTATGGCCGATTTGGCGTGGTAGTGCTGTCCTGTGCTTGGGCGGCCGACGAGGCGCTGGACCCCTCCACCTACTTGAGCGGTGACGTGTTTGCCCTCATATCCCCCGATTCGAAGGTCAGCGCAAAAACCATCTATGAGGCGACACTGCATCGTGCATATGTCGACGGACCCGTAGTCATGCAGTCCGGAGATCCATACCGGTTCAGTACTGAACACGCTGTCGAGGGAATCGTTGCCGGCCCGGCATTTTTCAAGAAAGCCGTCGTCAACTACGGCAAGTCCGTGTCCGATAACTTCTACCTCGTTTAGGGGTTGAATCAGCCATTGCAAATCCTTGAGGATTCTCCGGTTATGAAGCTCAGCATCGTTGTCCCGTGTTACAACGCAGAAACTAAAATTGGACTCTGCCTGGAGTCCTTGGAACGGATCGACCTTCCCGAAGACTCCTTCGAGGTTGTTTTCGTCGACGATCGCTCGTCCGACGGAACACTGGCTTTACTCAATGAAAGGGCCCGGGCGCATTCCAACTGGAGAGTCGTGGCGCTTGCAGCCAACAGCGGCTCGCCCTCGCGCCCGCGAAACGTTGGCACATCCAAGGCCGCAGGAGAGTACGTATTCTTCCTGGATAGCGACGACGAGATCCTTCCGGATGCACTGCGACGGCAGCTTGAATTGGCCGCAGAAGAAGACTCGGACATTGTTCGTGCCTCGTTGTTCACGGTGGAACGTGGCAAGAAGCCCCAGCTGTTGAACAAAGTGCAGGACTTCAAGAACGCGGCTTCCCGGACCGAGAAAATCGCGAAGATCGTCCGCGACCAGAGCACGACAAACTCGTCGCTGATCCGTCGCAGCCTGCTCATCGACAACGGCATCATCTGGCCCGAGCACCTTCATATGGGAGAAGACACGGTCTTTCTCAACAGTGTCCTGTCTGTCGCTCAGAACATCTCGTACCTTGATGAGCCAGCCATCGTCTACCACAAGTCCATAGGGTTTGTGCGGTCCACGACACAGCAGTACGGCGCCCGTGAACTTGCATCTCATCTGGAGGTTTGGGAAAGCGCGGAATCCACCCTGGCTCGGGTTGGTCTCAGTTACATGGAGATCAGAGGTCACGTCGCGTTGAGGATGGCCCTGGAGTCGATCTACAGATTCAATCGGGGCGACATTGACGCCGGGCTCTTCTCCAAGCTGTCGCGTCTTGTTCAAAACAACTGGGGCTCCATCAAAGGCAGGCCGTTCAGGTCGCGTATCCGCGAAACCCTTGAAATTATCAATAATGGCGACTATGAGCAGTTCCAACAGAATATCAAGCAACGTCTGCTCATCGCCGGTATGGATCTGAAGTTCATTTCTCCAGCCATTCCGTCCCTGCGCGAGCATTACGACGTGAAACTGGATGAGTGGACGGGTCACGATTCCCACGATGAGAACCAAAGCCTGGAGCTTCTGGAATGGGCCGATGTAATTTTCTGTGAATGGCTTCTGGGCAACGCAGTTTGGTATGCAAATCACAAGCTTGCACACCAGCGTCTTGTGGTCCGACTCCACAGGTTTGAACTCAACGCCCGATTTGGGCATGAGGTCGATCAGTCCAAGGTGGACTGCTTCATTTCGGTGTCGCTGCACACAAGCGAAGACATGATCCGCACATTCGGCATGGACCGGACACGTGTGCGTATCATCCCCAACTACCTTGACGTAAACGCATATGAGTCCAGTGACGATCCAGCCAAGACCCGAAGGTTGGCGATGGTCGGGATGTTGCCAAAATTGAAGGGCTACCACCGCGCACTGGAGCTTCTCCACTACCTCAATGCGCATGGTGATTACTCACTCACAGTATTTGGCAAGGGCCCGCAGGATCTCCCTTGGGTGTACAAGAATCCAGTGGAGCGCGACTACTACGAGACGTGCGAGCGGTACATCGTGGACAACAACCTCACCGAGAAGGTCACTTTCTCGGGTTGGGTCGACACCAAGACAGCATTGGCTGACTTTGGTTTTGTGCTTTCGCTCAGTGACCTGGAGAGCTTCCACGTTGCCCCCGGTGAGGGCTTCGCGTCGGGGAACCAGGGCGTTTTCCTCCCTTGGCACGGTGTGGATTACATCTATCCCGAGGAGTACATTTTCGAGGACATCTTCGGAATACGCGACTACATTCTTGCAAACCAGGAGCTCGAAGCATTCAACAAGAATGCCGAGCGGGGCCAGGAATTTGTTCGCGAGCGGTACTCACTCGAGGCCTTCATCTCACTCGTCCAAGAAGCACTCGAAGAGGTCTAAGGCGCTGTAACTCTCTGCGGGCGCAACCAGGCCAATACAGGCCTGGTTGCGCAGCCGCGACAGCCTAGGCTGTCGCGGATGCTGCGGCCACTGGGCCACGAAGGACTAATATCTCGTTCAAGAAGCCATCCTTGACGACGACACCAACGTGATCCCAGGACTCCCCAGCTGCTTCGAACTCGAAATTCGGCTCTGATTGTGCCGGGTAAAGGTGAGTCGAAGCTCCCGTGCTGTGGAAGAACGAGTAGGTTGCCCCTCCGTACCCCTCAGGCATTTGGCCCAGCTCCACACGTGCTGTCCAAACCCCTGCCGTTTGGGAAACCTCGAGTGTCAGCTCTTCCGTGATACGTGGAGCCAGCGCACTCAGGTCCCGTGGCAGAGTTGAGAAGGGCCGCGCACTTACCGGCAGTGCTGCATCCACCAATCGAAGGGCCGAGTGAGCATCGTTTTCAAGTGTCTTTAAGGACCCCATGGCAGCCAAGACTGCTGTACTCGGCAAGGGTGCGTGATCCACCCCAAAATCGCGCAGAACGGCCAACCTCAGCTTGTCCTTTTCATGCACGCCCCGGCCCATGTGCCTGAACCCTGCCGTGCTGATGAATGGCGCAAGGTGATGACCGACGTGCCAATCAGACGCATTTTGGAAGATCAGGACCCGCCTCGGCGGAGTTCCATCCTCAGCCAATCCCATCAAGTCGTAGGTGATCTGGAATTCATCCAAGAATTCCTTTGTAGGATCCTCCCACCGAGGAGCCTGAAGAGCTGAAACTATTTGAGAACCAAAAGCCGATTCAAAGTAGGCCTTGGATGCTGACGGACTGTACTTGAAGATGTCCGTCTGAGGGTTCCACGCCAGCACTGAGCATTTGTCTCCTAGCTGGTAGCCAAAGTAGAGCGCCGCAAAACCACCACCGGATCCACCGATCAGTAGGAGCTCCCTGCTGTAGAGGTCAGCGATTTTAGCTAGCAGAGTAGTTATCTTCCCCTGCACATCCTGATCCCGGCTTCCCGCATACCAGGCAAGGCCCAAGGAGCTGTCAAGATTGAGCGTGGGGTCGGAGATGGCTACGAAACCGCATCCAGCCCTTTGCGCCAGGGAGCGTCCAGAAAAGAATGGCCCGGTCTTTTCTGATCGCTTGTCAACGGCGCCAGTAAAAAAGACTGGTAGAGCTGTATTGTTCGATTCTGCCTGGACAGCGTGGACCAGTATTTCTATTGGTGAACCAGAGGCGTCAGCGACGACGTGCAGACCATCCGCCAGATCAGTCGTGGCCAAGAATTCATTGATGTCACTCCAGTTAACGACTGGCGCCTCCCACCGCTGATAGTTCGAAGGGGCCAAATCCGACATCTCAAACCTCTTTCCGCTGAAAGCGACAACGCTCGTCCATGGTCAAAGGCATCGTCATTCGCCCAACCGCTCCACGAGCTTTCCTACTAGCGCTTCGAGCTGCTCTATGCGCTTGCTCAACTCGGCATGACTCGTCTCAGTATCAGCACGTTGAGACTTGAGGTCGTTATTGACCAACGCAATGCGGTAATACAAGTCTCTCGTTGCCAGATTTGTACTTGTCCTGAGGACCGCATTCCGACGCTCCATGGCGGCACGCTCACGCGGATTCCTCGCAGGAGCCATGATGTATGTAGGTGTGGCATTAAACTGTGCCACAAACGAATATCCGATTTCGGATGCAAACTGCTCAAGAGAAGTTTGTTCGGAGGCCGTGGCCGCTTCGCAAACGAGGATGGGGCGATCTCGCGCGATAAGGTCAGCCGCACCCCGGAGCACCGCCACGTCCATACCCTCGGCATCAACTTTGATCAGAGACACTTTTCTTTCGATGCCCTCAAGGTCAAGCGCACTGACCCTATAGTCACCCTCGGGCGACAGGGCAAACGCACTCGCCCCTACGTTCTCAGGATCGAACCGGGAGAGTTTTGCACGAGCCGTGAACTGCCCCAGGGCCTTCCGTCTAATCTCGACGCGATCATCGAGAAAATTCTGCTCCACGTTCATTTGGAGGACATCAGAGGCTAAAGCAAGTGGCTCAAACGCCAGCACGTCAGCTTCGCATATTGCGGCAAAGTACAGCGTGTGGTTTCCGATGTTCGCGCCAACATCAATGACATAATCGCCAGGCTGGAGATAATCACTTAGAGCGCCAAGAAGTTGCCATTCGTAGAACATCTTGGAATTGGCTATTGTAGTGGCGATATGGTCGCCCTCTAAACCACTAATCCACACTCGCTTTCCATGCATTTCAATGGAAGTGCGAGATCCGACAATGGTGTCGTCCGTATTTTTCATAGTGCCCTCGCTATGGAGCTGGCCCTTCTGGGGCGAGCTCAATTTACGGCCTAGTCTAAGTCACGCCTCGGTCGGTACCAACTCGACCAACTCGCGAGAATCTAGGACCAATAAGAACGTGCCTCCACCGGGAGGGCGATGTCTTGATCTGCATCTCCAAAAGCGATGGCGCTTCTAATCGAGGAGCGTCCAGCAGGAGCCGAAATCTCGACCGACCAGCACGGTTCCGACTCATAGAACTTCACGGCCCGCCAACCTTTGGGCATGTCACCGCCTGATCCTAAATGGAAACGGATCGTATTAGTTGACTCCGTCCACAGAACAAGTTTTGCATCGCCAGCCACAACCTCCAGCGAACCGTTGCGCTGGGCTATTTCCGCATTTCCAGGGAATAGGAACCTTTGAATAGCCTGTTCTTCATCTGGTGCAGAAAAGGAATCAGTGATGAAGATTGTTGCATCACTCAGAAATGTATAGAGCCGCTCCGCCTGGTATGCACCATCCAAAACATAACCACAAGCGACTTCTTCGTGACCCAGGAGATCCACTCGCCTGTCTATCCAGCTGTATTGCCTGGGCGGTTTGACCAAGAACGCGTCGATAGGTCGCACATGGTCGAAGCGAGGGAAGTACAACCCTGAGTGGCCGCGCTGTGAGACTATCGCCACGCCAACCTTGTCCGATGCGTCATATGTCAGGAGACCGGCGTCGATCACGAGATCAACATTCTTATGTTGCAGACGCAACGACGTGTCGTCCAGATGTTTATGGACGACACCACGATATCCAGAGATTATGGAGACGTAAGATGATTCTGTCTTTCGAACAAACAGTCCATTGTTGGGAGAGTACAACTCTCCAAGAGTCGACGGGTAGGGGGATACGCCTCCCGCATCGTCGCCTATGGGCGGCACTTTTCCGTCGGAGAAGAGCTGCAGGGCAAGCGAGTCTTTTGCCCTTGACATAAGCGACTCCCAGATCTGAACGTACTCCGGCTGCAAACCCGTCCTACGGAGAAATGTGATCATGGTGTCCACGACGCGCATATAGAGAATCTGATAGGCCGGCGTGTTCTCATTCACGATGCCGCTGTCATCGAATGCCGCTTGGATTATTCTGTCAAACTCTTCAACCCCGGACCGCCCACAATCGGAGGCAATGTCACTGACGCCTTGGAACACGAAGGCAACATGAGCAAGCGCTCGAGTCAACATCATGCCGTGATTGTTGAACTTGATCATGCCTTCCGACAAGGCCGAACGACCCACGACTTCGACGAAGCGGAGGAGCACTTCCTGTCTCTCTGGATAGAGTTCACCTCGCGCAACGAGAGACGCGTAGACCCCAGAGACAGCGAGCAACTGCGCGGCATGGGCATGATCGAGGCTATTCATGGGCACGTAGTCCGACCTTGACTGCTCACGAGTGAAGTACGCCTCGTAGCTGGCAAAAACAGCGGCGGTAGTAGCCCAATCTCCGTGGTCCCAATACAGGTAGGGAGCGTATGTGAGGCTGTGGAGCCAAAGCCTTGACGTAGCCAGGTCAGTGGGGAACTGAAATGCCCAGTCAGTGTCTGCGCCTGGTATTGCGGCTTTGGCTCCATTTGGAAATGTCACTTCGTATCCGCCATCGACTGGCTGGATAGTCCATATGTCTGACAACGGGCCAGTGTAGCTCGCAGCATAGTCCTCCAGGGACATGCCCACCGTGGTCAGTTCCATTTGTGTTCCATTCATAGTTCTCTACTTGCAGCGGCGTATGGGTTTTCAGCCTAGAATTGCTGGCTTCAGCGTTTCGATGTCGGAGTCACGCCAGATTCCCCTTGTGTCGATGATTTTCTTGCCGGCGAGGACCGTGGGGAAACGCTCTTGAATTCGTCGTGGTCTACAAGGACTACAACAACGTCAGCCTCGGCGATTGCCTCGTCGGTGCTTGTGAGCTGAACGTTGTTCCGCCCAGCAAGAGCCGTCGGCAGCGTCTCAATATGCGGCTCAGCAACCAACAGTTTGGCGGTGGGCAGTTCATCGGCCAAAGCCGCCGTAATCCCAATGGCCGGTGATTCCCGAAGATCGTCAATGTTGGCCTTGAAGGCCAAACCGAGGGTGGCGATCTTTGGTGAGCTTCCCAACGACTCAGCAGCCTTGCGGACCTGTTCAACTACCCATTCCGGCTTGGAATCGTTCACTTCGCGGGCTGTCCTGATCAGTTGTGACTCATCCGGTGCGGCGGCAACGATAAACCACGGATCAACCGCAATGCAGTGGCCGCCGACTCCGGGACCCGGCTGGAGGATGTTTACGCGCGGGTGGTGGTTGGCCAACCGAATCAGTTCCCAAACATCAATACCCAGCTTGTCGCTGATGACCGAAAGCTCGTTGGCGAACGCAATATTTACGTCACGGTACGAGTTCTCTACCAGCTTGGCCATCTCCGCCGTGACGTCATCGGTGATCAGGATTTCGCCTTGGCAGAAAACTGCGTAGAGGTCCTTGGCCAACACGGCTGCTTCGGAGGTTATGCCGCCGACGATCCGGTCATTGGTGACCAGTTCGATCATGACACGGCCTGGAAGCACTCGCTCCGGGCAGTGAGCGAAATGGATGACAGGCGCTCCGCCGGCGCCGTCCAAGGAGAGGTCCGGACGCAGTGCCAGAATGTAGTCCGCCAGATGGCGGGTCGCACGAGGAGGGGATGTCGACTCGAGGATGACGAGTTCGTCGCCCTTCAACTGCGGCGCGATTCCGCGTGCTGCGGCTTCGATGTAGCTGAGGTCCGCAGATCGGTCCTCGCGGAAGGGAGTGGGGACGGCGACAATGTAGGCCTGGGCCGCCGGTGTCTCTACCGTAGCTCGCAGATTTCCCTGGCTGACGGCGCCTGCAACGTGAACACCAAGATCCGGTTCCACGAACGGGACTTCTCCACGGTTTACCGCGTCCACAGTGTTCTGATTCACGTCGACACCAATGACCTTGACGCCGTTGGTGGCCAGGATGGCGGCGGTAGGCAACCCGATGTAGCCCAGCCCTATTACTGCAACAGTGTTAATGGTTGTCACTTTCGTCCCCTATTTTCAAACGGTGATGTGTTCTTTGGGATCTCCAAAGAACTTGATTTCGCCAGACGCCGCCAACTCTTCGTCAGAGACGTCCCAAGTGTGCCCTTCCGCTTGACGCATCTGGCAGAAGTTGAATCTATCGGCGGCATAAATGGAGCCGCCTGCCGTAGTAACTGCTTTCAGGAAGGCAGTGTCCTCGCCTCTGTTGAGGGCTTCGAAGGGGTGCGCTTCAAAGACCTCCCGGCGGGCCGTGATGGTCGGCCCCATCACGAAACGGCTGTACTTGTGTTCCTTGTGAGGCATGCGCAGCACTGTCGCCTTGCTTGATACAAAGTGCATGTGATGCGCATGCTTTCCAACAACGTCGGCCTTGGAATAGTCGAGTGCGTACAGCAGATCTGCCATGTAATTCGGACCATAGTAGTCGTCATCGTCCATTTTGGTCAGGACTGCTCCTGAGGCGGCCTCAACGCACAAATTCAGACATTGTCCCAGCGAAACATCGCGAGTCTGCGTCAGCACTTTGTACTGGCGAACGCCATACTTTTTCGCTAGTGCTTTCGCTCGACTAGGAGTGACCTCAAATCCGTGGGTCAGCAACACCAGTTCGATCTCCACGCCGAGCTGGCTACCCACCGTTGCAAAAACTTGCTCCAGCTGATGTGGCCGAATGGTCGGTACCAACGCGCTGACTGTTGGAAGTCCGACAGTCTGCATACGCTCCGGTAAGACGGAGGCGACAATGGCCTCAGCTCTGTGTGCATAGGTGTTCTCGGACCACACTCGGCGCTGTCCCCTGTGAACTACGCGATCATTCAGCTCGGGACTACGGGCGAGCATTCGTATCTGCTGAGCTCCCTGCTCCCGAGTCTCAGCAACCAACACCTCGTCCGGGGCGAAGAAGCGTCCGATGGCCGCACTCGGAGTCGACACTACTGGGGTGCCGCATGCGGTGATCTCAAAAATCCTCCGGGCGCACATGCTGGGCGAATCGACCACGGAATTCACGTTCAGGAAGACTTTATAGGCCCTGTATGCGGTCAGCATCCGAGCGTAGTCGAGGCTTCCGACCACGTTCTCGTCAAACGGCACGGGGAACTGGTAGTTGGAGTCTCCGCCCAACTGGCGGGAGAAGATCTCGAGCGTGGGCCCGGACATGGTGGCCGCATCCCTCGCGGCCGTAAGCAGCAAATCCATCTGCTGCCGGCGCTCCGGGTATTTGTGAGCGAAGTACATCCCCGCGAAGGCAACTCCGCGCGAATGCCGTCCCTCCCCTATTCGGATCGGGTTATGAATGGCCGGCTGGGCAGCAAATGGAAGGGCAGCGATCCGCTCGTGTCCCAAATCCTCCTGGTAGAACGGGATTCGGTCTGAATCACTGGTGAAGACAACGTCGAACTGACGCGCGGCATCAAGGAAGTCTTCGTAGTGTGGCGGGTCTTCTTTGTTCCAGAAGACGGTCGGAATCGATCGCTTGCGGCACCATTTCATGAGCTCCAAGAACTCCGGCTTGGGACCGGACGTGCCCGTGAGCTGATATTTCCAAGAACCTTGGTTGCCATTCCACGCAGATTCAACGAACAAGAAGTCGATCTGTGTGTCGGCGAGCTGCTGCAGCCATTGATCCTTGCGGAGATGTACCAGATTCCACTCAAACGAGAACGCCGCAGACGAAAAGTCGTCCAGGATCACGCCGACGGTAAGGTCTGCACGCCGCGGCTCGCGGTCCGGAATCCGATGGGGGCCGAACCTCGGCGGCGCATCTTCCTCTGACTGCAGCTTGCCTGTCAGGCGACCCGAGCCGATCCGTTTATCGATCCTTCTCCGCCTGAGCCATTCGTTGAGCTGTTCCAAACCGCCTTCGCGCAAATGCCATGCGGCCTTGCGGGCGTCACTGATGATTGCCATCTCAGCGGCCTTCCATTCGGCGACCACTGGCTCGCTCCAGAACCTGGGTTGCAACGAGGTTCGCTCTGGCCTGATCTTTGATCTTGCCGGCGGTAATGTTGTTTCCCTTCGAGAGATGCGAGGAAAACTCATGGTAAAGCTGAGTGGTTTCCTCAGTTTCTCCATCCATGATCAGTTCGCCTTTGTCCAGCCAAATCACGCGGCTGCACATGTTCCGGATAGTGTCCAGGCTATGGCTCACGATGAAGACGCAGCCCGCCTGGGCCCTGAGCTCATCCATACGCGCCTTGCTTCGATTGCTGAACTGCGCGTCTCCCGTATTCAAGGCTTCGTCGACCAGGAGTATCTCGGGATTGACTGCTGCGGCAATGGCGAACCGAAGTCGTGAAGCCATACCCGAGGAGTAGGACTTCATGGGCAGGTAGATCGCCGATTCCAAGCCGGACACTTCAACGATGCTGTCGAAGCGTTCATCGATCTCCTGGATGTCCATTCCCATTGCGAGACACCCGAGGACGACGTTTTGATCCCCGGACAGGTCAGGTACCAGTGCGGCGTGAACACCAAGGAGTACCGGCGTACTGGAGGCGTAGACCGCACCCTCTGTTGGCGCTACCTGTCCACTGATCAACTTCATCATGGTGCTCTTGCCCGAGCCGTTGCGGCCGATGATGCCCACCGACTCTCCGCGTTCCACAACCAATGAGATTTCCTTCAGCGCGCTGACGGTGACGAGGTTGTCTCGACGGAAAACCTTCCGAAGACTACCCCTGAGGCCCTTTCGGGTGGACGTCGACCCCACCGAAGAAGGAACTTTGTAGGTCATCTTGACCTTGTCGACCACTACGCATGGTGGTCCGTCCAGAAACACAGCCTGATCAATCGCGACCATAAGTCTCTTCGCCCCTCCAGAAGAAAATGAACCCAATCAGCAGGGCTGAAAGTGCCACAACGGCAAGAGTCGCCCACGACTCCCAGGCGGGGACTCGGTCGTACAGCACGCAATCCCGGACTATCTCAATGACGTTGTACAGCGGATTGAACTTCATGACGGCAAGCAAGGCAGGCTCATGAACGAATCGCTCATATGAGTAGAAAACAGCCGAGCCGTACATCCAGGCACGGATCGCGAACGGCAATAGGTGCGTTACATCGTGAACTATGGAAATCACCCTGGCCAGGATCATGCCAACACCAAGGTTGAAAAGAAACTGGAGCACGATGGCCGGAACGATGAGCGACCACAGCCAAGTGATCTTCTCTGCTGGTGGCAACAGCACAACCAGCAGCAGCATCCCCAGAACTAGCGGGACAGCTGAAAGAAGTTCCCTGATGTTGGCACCGAGCGGAAGTGCCGCCCGCGGAAAGTTGAAGGCCTGAACTACGGATTTCCCGTTACGTATGGACCGGGCACCTTCTGTGATGGCGCCAGCACTGAACTGAAACATGAAGATGCCGACAACCAGATACCCAATAAAGTTCTCGATGCCGCCGCTGGTGTTCAGCAGCAGACCGAAGATCACGTAGTACGTGAGTCCGTTGAAGACGGGGTTGAGCAGGAGCCAGGCGCTGCCAAGGCGGTCCTTGCGTGTGCCGGTCTGAACTCGCGCACGAGCATCGTAGAAAATGAACTGCCGATAGTCCCACAGCCTGACCAGATAATCCAGGAAGTTTGGCCTTGAACCGACGCGCGACAGCTTCCGCATGTCTACGGACATCGGCTGGATGGCCGCAGGCGGCGGTAGCTTTGCCTTTTTTGCGGACACTAGCTGGCTCTCCTCATTATTTGCTCATCAAAGACTCGTAAGCCCGGCTGTACGCCTGGGCGTTGGCTTCCCACGTCCTTGTGGCCAACACGTACTCCCTGCCCGCGGCGCCCAGCTGCTGGCGCAAAGCTTGATCCTCAAGCAATTCGAACAACACCTCAGCCAGCCCCTCCGGATCCTCAGCGTCCGTCACTCTGCCGTTTACGCCGTCGTGCACTATCTCACGCAACGCTTCAAGGTTGCTGGCTACAACCGGTCGTGCGGATGCCAGCGCCTCAACAGGCTTGAGCGGCGTCACGGCCCGTGTGACCGCAAGATCCTTACGGGGCACAACGAAAACGTCCAGCGCCAGGTGGTACAGGCGTGCCTGCTCCGGGAGGACGCGACCTGTAAAGATGGTCCGTTCCGAAAGTCCCAAACGCCGGACTTGGTCATGGAGCGCAGGGGCTGCCGTGCCGTCTCCGACCAAGACCAGCTTCAACTCTGACAGCCGCGGCGCAAGCAGCGCAAATGCTGTGACCAGATCGTCAAGGCCCTCGTAGTCAACAAGGCTGCTTACTGTCCCGATGTATAGCCCGTCAGGATCAAGGTCCAAAGCCAGTCTGGCGTCACGCTGTTCCAGGGGCTCTTCGAGGTACGCGCCGCCTACTGCGTTGGGGCAAATGAGGATCTTGGCATCCGGCACACCGTGTGCGGCAATGTTCCGTTTCATGGACTCTCCGAGTGTCACCACCAGGTCTGCGCTGCGCATGATCTCGGCTTCGCGTTCCGTGAAGAGTTGGTACCGTTCGCTGTTCCGGGCTGCTTCTCCTCGGGTTGATGCCCAGGTATCGGCGAGCTGACCCCTAACCTCGTAGACCCAAGGAATCTCAAGAGAGTCGGCTACCGCCCGCGCTACTAAGCCGTTGACGAAGTGCGTGGTGGTGTGGAGGACCGATGGCCTGAATTCCCGGGCGATCGAAAGGAGGCCGTTCGCCTGTTGCTGCAAGCGGCCGTCCACAGTAGGTGACATCCGGGATGGCAACAGCCGTTGGTAACGGACACCATCCAGTGTGTCGCTCAGTTTTGCAGTCAACACACCAACTTGGACGGGGTACCCCAAGCGCGTCACGGCCAAGGTTTCCCAGCCTGCATCCTGCTGGGCCGTGAGGATCGAGTGCGTGCGGCGCGCGTAGCCGCTCCCAGTGTGGGGCACGGAGTTGGTCAGAAGGTGAAGGACCCTGCGCGTCATCGGTGCCACGGCCGACTTCGGCAGCGATGGACGCCACCCCTGGAAGACGCGGAGTTCGGACTCCAGCCGCTGCCGCTGCTTTGCCATGCTGCCCGGCTTCCCCTCAAGGACGGCGACGGCGCCACTCATGTCGCCGTCGTACCACTTGCGTCGGGCGAGAGTCGCTGGAGCCCGGGTCACCGTGGTGGCCAGCGGCAGGAAACGGTCGGCCCATTCCGGTTGGCCCGCTGCGACGGCCACTTCCGCAGCCTTCCGGGCGCGCTCTCCCCCAATGCCTGCAGCGACTGCCTGCTCAAAGCGCCGGTTCAGGCCCGCGGTATCCCCTCCCGCATGGCTGGCCAGGAGGAACAGCGGGCGGGCGGAGTTGGGTGCCAATCGAGCAACGCAGCGTGCCATGGGCCTGACCAATACGGACGGCAGCCTGCGGAGAACTTGGAGGAAGAGCACCAAGGGCGCTTCCGTAATGTGCTCGGACACCGTTCCGGCGGTCAGAGCAATGTTCTTGAAGAGTTGGATCACGCGGCGGTCCCTTGATCTGCCACGGACTCCGGACGTACCAGTGCCGAGATCGATTCCATGTACCGTAGGGCGAGCTGGGCGTAATCGGCGTTGTTCGCCACCCACTCGCGGCCGCTCGTGCCCGAAGCAAGCCTGCTGCGGTCCTGTGCAAGTTCGCGCCACAGCTGCGCCACGGCCTCGGCTTTGGCGGGTACAACGTCGCCGCCACGTGCGTCAAGGATGATTCGTTCAGCTTCACCACGAACGACGGCGGTCACGTGCCTGCCGATGGCGAGGACCTCGTAGGTCTTGGACGGGACCGTCGTCTCGAAGGACTTCCAGTCGTCTCGCAGAGAAACGATGCAGGTGTCAGCCTCACGGTATTTCTCCAACACGGCTGGTCCGTGCAGCGAAGGGAAGAACGTGACGGGCGCGTTCAATTCGCGGGCCAATTTCACCAACTGCGGCCGGCTGGTTCCGTGTCCCACCAAAGTCAGGTGGAAGTCATCGCCCAGCATCGCGCTGGCCCGGATGAGGATGTCCAGGCGCTGACTCTTGCCGTGGTTGCCCAGGTACAGGGCCTCAAAGACGTCCCGCTCCAGAGCCGGCGGTTCCAGAAACGGCATGGAGTTGAGATCCAGTCCATTACTGACGGTGACAACGTTCTTGATGCCGCGGTCACGCAGGGTCTCTGCGAACCCTTCGGTAACGGTCACCACCAGGTCGGCGCGCTGCTGAACGAACTCCACCACGCGTTCCACCAGGCTCTTGACGCTGCCCTGCACGATTCTGGCGTCTCGGGCGAGGTCGGGCCAGGCGTCGCGCATCTCAATAATGAGAGGCACTTTGCGGATTCTCGAAAGAACGTAGCCGGTGGCTAATGTGGGGAGGCCGGGCGCGGTGGCAAGAATGGCGTCGGGCTTCCGTCCGCCCAAGCCGGCCGGCACCGACATCACGGCCGAGAAGACCTGATCAACCAATCGGGCCAAGGCAGAGCTTCCCAGATGCCGCAAATAGGGGACGCGCCTGATGGTCTCGCCGTGAGGGCCGTTTTGGTGGACAAAACCCACCCCGGCCTCGCGGCGCGGCAAATTACGCCGACCGTTCGGATAATGAGCTACGGGAGCGACGACGTCCACGTCCCACCCTGCCCTGCGGAATTCACGGGTAAGGGACATCCACCTGCGCTGCGGCGGGCTGTGCTCCGGCCAGTAGGAATGCGTCAGGAGCATAAGGCGCAGCGGAAAGGCGGGATTTGCCGCAGCCTTATCCCGTGAGAGGGGGTTGTTCATCACTTACTTGCCGTTGAGGCGGGGTCCGCGGATCCCTTTGGAACGTAGAGCGCGGAAGTATGCAACCCCCAGCAGGAGGAGTACCAATACCGTCACGCCTTGAACAAGCGGGTTGTTCTCGGCAACGGGAGCCAACGCAACTTTAAGCGGGCCAGTGATATCCGCGCTGACGACAGGTGGGGCTGCTGTCGTGGTGGGAGTAGGCGTCGGAGTCGGCTCAGCAGGGGCAGTGGTGGTCTCCTCCGCGGGAGCCTCAGGCTCTTCGACGTATTCGGTGCCAACATCGGTGGGCTGGTCTGGCGTAGTCGGATCCGCAGGCGCAATTGTCGGAACGACCACTGGCGCTACAGGTTCGACGACGGGCGGTGCCACGGGCGCGGGGGCCGGCTCCACAGGGGGCACAACCGGCGCGGGTTCAGACGGCTGGGGCTCCAAAGGATCGGGCTTCGTGCCGGGGTCGAGGACTGGCGGGAGGACCACTGGAGGGAACGTCTCCCCAGGATCGGGATTGGGCGAATTCGTGGTTTCGGGCACGGGCGTAGTGTCCGTGGCAGAGGCAGGCTGGGTTCCGAGGAACCCGAGAATGGCCAGCATCAAGACCACAAGTGCGGCCTGAACACGTTTAATTCCGGTGCCCAACTTTCCCCCCGTTAGTGTATTCAACGCGCTCGTAGCGCTCATTCCAGCTCAACCGCCAGAAAACGGGGCGGCCTGAGACTGCCAGCAGGTGAGGGCAGCCCGGTTTAGTCTAGCGTATGGATAACAGTCATCTTGGCCTATCCGCTGACCGGCCCGTTTTGCTACTCACAAGTAGGTGACCGATCCCGCAGGAGCCTTGCCCGTGCAGTTCAGGTGAACACGGTGACTGGATTCTTTCCGTTAGATTGGATCAATGGCCTCCGCCCCCCGAGCCCGATCCACCGTGGCAAACGTAGAAGCAGGGGCACATCCCTCAAACCGCCGCGGAGCTTGGCGACCGGCGCTGATCCTTATTGCAGCCTTCACCATGGTCGCCGGCCTCACCTACGTTCCCGCCGCCACAACACAAGTTCCGGCCGTCGAAACGATTGCCCCGGCGCCCCAGAAGGCGGTTCCTGCCGTCAAAACACCGGCACCACCGAGCTATCCCATTAGCGGCTACTTCATCTCTGCGAGTCCCCAGTACTCCACAAACTTTCAAAAGCTGGCAGACATCAAAGAGTTCGGTGGTGACACGGTCATCACCTTCGGGACATTGCTTAAGCCGGCCACGCTGGACTCACTTCCCGCGGATTGCATCATCGACGGAGTGAGCTGCGCCAAAGCCGCGGCCGGCTCCAAAAAAGTGCACCAATACTTCACTTTTCTGGACGGAAGTCGATGGGGTTCGTCAGCTCTGAAGTGTCCGGGCGATCGCAAAGTCACTAGCAATGGCAAGTCCTACGTTGTTCTGTTTTTCCCTACAGTTGGCCAAGGTTGTGCTTCCCCCAGTGGAGAGTACGACGTGGTGGTGGCGGGCGGCAGCCGAGCAACGGCTGATGACCCGTCGTCATCGTTGGCCTCAGCTGCAACGAAGCTGGGCATGAAGTATTACGCTGGCCTGCCTGCCCCGATCAAGAGAACGGATCTGGCTTACCTCCCCGATCTTTCGTACATGGGACCACTCACGCTCTTTACCGAGCGGTTCCTGCAGTACCACGCGGCCGTGAACAACGTGCCCGGTCTGGCCGGCTTTTATCACCACACGGAAATGCCACTAAGCAACAGCAGCACTTTCGATCCGGTATTGGCCCTCTACCAAATGCAGAACCGCGCTATCCATCGGCTCCTCCCCACACGGGAGGCGATCGTAAGCCCTTACTTGGATGCGCGGTTAAACAAGGTGTTCATCAGCCTGGATAAGGCCCGTGACGGAACGCGCAGAATTGCGCAGACATCGAGCGGTCTCGTTCTGAATATCGCTGTCCAGGACGGCATGGGAACGGGCAAGGGGGGCGCGTTCTCCAGCAACGATGCCAACTCTGCAGTGGACCGCTTTGCGGCATCAATTGTGGGCAAAGGGTCTTGGGCCAGCAAATACGTGGCCCCGAATCGCGACTACTTCGTGGCGGCAGCCTCCGGAGTTTCAGGAACAGGCGCTGTCCTTTGGGCCAATCTTGAAGGCATGGCGCCGGAGGCCGGCTCGAACGCCTGCGGCGATAATCTTCGAGGTCAGACCACCAAGGCGCGTATGGACAGGCAGCTTCAGCAAATGGCCAACGCCAGGAAGGTCATTTCCTTCATGTGGGATTCCTACTACACCTGCACAGGTTCCGGTAAGTCTCTGAAGGACCAGCTTGAGTCTGGACTCACTACGCCCATCATTACGGACACCACGTTCCGCGCTTCGACTGGTCAGGTACAAATAGCCGGATTCAACCTCAAGGCGGGCACGGCGCGCGTCAGGTGGACCGCGCAAAATGGGCTGGCCAAAGAAAAGACGCTGAAAGCCACGGGATCGAATGCAGCGTACGGGCAGTTGCACGGCCTGAATGATCGACTCGAAATGATCACGGTCAGTGTTGGTAAGACCACTCTGAATACAAGCAAGAGGTATGTGGTTACTGTCACCAACGAATGGGGCGTCAAGTCGGAGGATTTCTTTTCTCAACCCGGCTGAAAATCAACCGCAACAGGTAGCCCCCACCTAGCCCCAGACCGCTTTCAGGTGTCCTTGATAGGATGCTCTCTGCTGATGCCAACACCTAGGAATACATGACGCACCCGACTGATACCGAAGCCGTTGAGACCCAGTCCCGTCCGCGACGCCAGAAAAGCCCTAAAAAAACGGCTCGCAACGTGCTCCTCGGCTTCGCCGCAGTAGTGGTGGTTATAGGCCTCATCTGTGGCGCCTACATCTACAACCTGGCGCAAACGTTCAACTCAGGCACCACCAAGATCGAGGCTGCTTTCCCCGACGAGACCACTCGGCCTACCAAGAACGTCACGGGTGCCATGAACATCCTGGTGATGGGCAAGGACAAGAACAGGGACAGGTCCCTGGAAACGGAAGACCCCTCCGTCACGGACCAGCGCGCTGACACGCTGATGCTGGTCCACATCCCGGCCGACCGCAAGAACGTCTTCGCCATCTCCATCATGCGCGATACCTGGGTAAACATCCCTGGACATGGCGAAGCAAAGATCAATGCATCAATGTCACTGGGTGGGGTTCCCCTGACCGTCCAGACCGTGGAGTCCATCTTCAAGCAACGCATCGATCATGTTGCCATGGTGGACTTCGAAGGATTCAAGGGACTCACCGATGCGTTGGGCGGCGTGGAAGTGAACATCAAGACCGGATTCACTCCCAGTGTGCTCAAAGGCAAGGTCACCTTCCAGCCCGGCAAGAACTTGCTCGACGGCGAGAAGGCCCTGGCTTTCGTGCGTGAGCGTAAGTCCTTCCCTGACTCTGACTACTCGCGCGTCAAGAACCAGCAGCTCTTCCTCAAGGCGATTATCAGCAAGATCATTTCCAAGGAAACGCTCACGAACCCCATTACGGTCAACAACATGGTGGACTCAATCTCGCCGTACATCAGCGTGGACAAGGACTTCGACGCCGGTACGATCGGCGGCCTCGCGTTGCAGTTCAAGGACCTTCGCGAGAAGGACACCGTCATGTTCACCCTGCCCAACCTGGGTGTGGGCACGTCGACAGACGGCCAGTCGATCGTGCTGGCGGATAACGCGGCCATTTCCGGTATCGCCACGGCCATCGAACAGGACCAGTTGGCTGCCTACGTCACCGCGAACGGACTTGGGAACTAATGGTCCCTTTGGGCAACGACCGCCGGCTGGCATCTGGAAACGTTGCCTGTATTGACATGAGGTAGCGGTTTCCTCATCGCGCTGATGCGTCTAGGACTCCCAATTTGGGGCGGCATCAAGGGCTGTGATTTCTCTGGTTTTCCCAGATTGATGGTTTATCGTGAAAACGCGCCATCGCTATCGCTTGCCATCGAATCCAAGGAAAACATGACTCTCCCCGTCGAGAATGAGACGACCGAGACAGAGCCCGCCCACCGCCGTCGGAAGCGCCCCAGGAAGACAGCACGGAATGTGCTCCTTGGCTTCGCGGCAGCAGTCTTGGTGGCCGGCCTCATTGGCGGCGGATACCTCTATAACTTGGCGCAAACTTTTAATTCGGGCACCACCAAAATCGATTCCGCTTTCCCGGACGAGAGCACGCGACCGCCGAAGACCGCAACCGGCGCCATGAACATTCTGGTGATGGGCAAGGACAAGAACGCGGACAGGTCCCTGGACACGGACGACACCGCAGCGACTGACCAACGCACGGACACGCTGATGCTGGTCCACGTTCCGGCCGACCGGAAGAATGTTTTCGCAATTTCGATCATGCGCGATACCTGGGTGAACATCCCGGGTATGGGCGAAGCGAAGATTAATGCGGCAATGGCATATGGCGGAGTCGCTCTCACGGTTCAAACCGTTGAGTCCCTCTTCCAGCAGCGCATCGACCACGTGGCCATGGTGGACTTCGAAGGATTCAAGGGACTGACCGACGCCCTGGGCGGCGTCGAAGTCAACGTGCAGACTCCGTTCTCCCCCAGCACGCTTCCGGGGCACACGTTCAACGCTGGTAAGCAGACTCTCAACGGAACGGAAGCCCTGGCCTTTGTCCGTGAGCGAAAGTCGTTCCCTGACGCCGACTACTCACGTGTAAAGAACCAGCAGCTTTTCCTCAAGGCGGTTATCAGCAAGACGATCTCCAAAGAGACTCTGCTGAATCCCGTGACGATCAACAACATGGTCAGCGCCATTTCACCGTTCGTGAGCGTGGACAAAGACTTCGACGCTGCCACGATCGGCAGCCTCGCGTTCCAGTTCAAGGACCTCCGCGAGAAGGACACCGTAATGTTCACCTTGCCCAACCTGGGCGTTGGTACGTCTGCAGATGGCCAGTCGATCGTGGTGGCGGACATGGCCGCAATTTCGGAGATCGGAAAGGCAATCGGGCAGGACCAGTTGGGCGCGTACGTCGCGGCTAACGACCTCGGAAGCGGGAGCTAACGAGCTCGTCATTATGCGGCGGCCGAGTTGGGTGCCAGGTACGGCTGGCGGTCCGTCACCGTCAGAGTATGCGGACCACATCAGCGGCCAATAATACGTATCAACGCTAGGGCCAATTTCAGGCAGCTGGCAGGAGGAAGAAACGCGCATGAGTTTAACTCGGGCGGGTCTGCAAACGCCTACCCGTGCGACCAACGTCAGCGGATGAGCGCCCACACTACGACTAACGCAGTCCCAATGGCCAGCACCGCTAGACCGGACAATGCCATAATTCCCCAACTCCGCCGTCTGGACACGCGTTGAAGTTCCCTGCGCTCGCCAAAGTCCTTAATGTTCCCCATGCCAACCACTTTATGCAGACTGTTTGCACTTGTATTCAGTTTTAGGCGACGCGTGACGATAAGACGGGGTAAATTCTGTGTGACGGAACCCTCACGCACAAACTGGAGCCATCGAGACTAACTACATAGCGCGAGGGTCCAATCGCGGGTGCGCAGCGCTGAAATAGTGCGGCAAGGCGAGGGTCACGCGGAGATCCGCGACTAGCGGAGTTGGCTCCTGGCGTTATCGCGTGGTGTAGCTGCACGCAACTCTGTTCGAGAAGTCCAATCATCGCCCGCCAATCTCTACGAAACGGGCAGCATCGGGTTTCTGGCCGGTAGAATCCATGGCATGACAACAGCCGTGACGGGGGATGCACGACGAACGATCCCGCAAGTTAGTGCCGTACGCCTAAAGCAACAGGAAACAACCATCCGGGCTAAGGCTCCCATGCTTCTGACCCTGACAACGGTGTGGCTGTTGCTGGTTGATTCTCTTACCAGGGTGTCTGCCGGGCCGTTCAGCCTTTCGGGAGCCCTAACACTAGCCACGGCAGCTCTCTGCATTTTCCTCTCACCAATCGTCTTTCTTTCGCGCGCGTCCGGAAGGATTGGCACAGGGCGTGCCAGCCTGCCGTGGCCGCTGACGGCGTTCGTTGTGTTCGCCCTCAGTGCGCTGATCGTGACTCCCTCTGCAGAGGGTTTACAGAACGTTGCCGTATACACGATCTTTACTGCAACCGTGGCTTTGACGTCAGTGCAGGTTTCCCCGGCCGACGCCGAAGTACTCGGACGTAGAATTCGAGTCTTGGCCATTATCGTCACCGGCGCTTTTCTGGCCACGAACCTAGCCGGAATTCAGCTGTTTGGTGAGAGGTCCTTTGGCCTGGTCGGCTTGATCTTCCTGGCAGTCCTAATCCCGCATACACCGAAGAACAGGTTGGCCGGTTTGGCGCCATTCCTAGTCGCCGGCACCATAGCACTGAGCCTCTCCCGTACGGCGACGGTTGTTGCAATTACGATGCTCATGTTCCTCGCCGTACGCGCGAGGCGAGGATATAGATTGCTGGCATCTTTCTTCCTCGCAGCTGCGGCCGGAGCCGTCGCATATTGGCTCTTTAATTACTATGAACCCTTCAGAGAGCGGTTCATAGCTGGCGATGGAGCAGCCACAGTAGGCGGTGTCGAGCTAAACACTTCGGGCCGCGCAGTTCTTTGGGATATTACATACCGCTCGGCTCAAGAGGCACCCATTTTGGGGCACGGTCCAGGTTCGGCTTCGGCCCTCATAACGCCACTTTTCCGAAACATCGGACATCCACACAACGAGTACTTGAGGATCCTGCACGATTTCGGCTGGGTCGGTCTTCTACTATTCGGAGCGGGCATGATATTGCTAATCGCCCGAATCATTGTTCGGGCGAGATACTCTAGCAACCCAATTCATTGGTCTGCCCTTCTAGCTCTGTTTGCCGTGCTAGTTGCAGCCATCACAGACAATGTCATCGTGTACCCATTCGTCATGATGCCCTTAGGGCTGCTCGTGGGCGCTTCGCTAGGTTCGCCTTCTGGGCCGGCCCGAATTAGTCCGCAGTCAAACCGAGGGAAGACACGCTCAGGACGTGGACTGGTCGCGACGGCGAACAGGTGAGTAGCCCCGGCAAGTTTGCCCGAATAAGTTATGGTTGCCCTGCGCCCGGGTGCCAAGCCCATATCCACGAACCACAGAACCCGTCGCTACCCAGGCCACAAACGGTGATCATCCACGGTTAGCAACGTTTCGTGGCGCTGATCGCCGCGTGGCGAAAGAACCGCGTTGACCCGACGCGATAGTCGTCGTTGCCGAGCATCCGCGCTGCCACGGTGTCGACATCGGGCAGTTTGCAGTGTCGCGGAATCCGGCATATGAGCCACCCACAACCGAGACATCGAGGGATGCGGTGATCCAAGGTAGCTTCCCGATACCGATACGATTGCGGCCGCCAAAAGGGCGACCCAAAGCGTGTGGACCGAACCAGTCCTCGCATCTGGAGGGATCCGCGGCGAACATCCTGCGCCGACACGGGTACATCACGGAAGAGTCTCCAGTTCGCCCGAGCGGGCCGACGACGGCGCGTCGTCCAGATGTTGGGCTAGCGGGATTGCACGCGTGCCAACAAACCCACATGAGGGGGCTTGCTTCGATGGTCGATTCAATACGGACCAACCGCGAAGAGCCCCTACCCCGGCGTTTCTGTGCCGATCATGCGATAGTAGAAGGTCGAAGTTCGCTGTGCCTGCTTCGCAGCGTAGGCCAAGTAGGCTCAACTAGGGCTCCGCTTCTAACTCCTGCCCCATTTATGAGGGTGCGCGAAACATCCATCCCGCTACGGCTGCGAGTCCTTCAAGCTTCACAGCAGGAAACCTGACATACCACCGCTGGGAGCCCGCGGTCACTGGGCTGGTTGATGACTCTTGCCTCTTCAACCGTGGCCCTTCCATCTCCATTGACAGCGGAAACGTTAGCCTACTGACTTGGCCGTAGCTGTCGCCAAAACACGACGATGCGACTGAAACGCCGACGTCGCGCGGGTTGCACGGAGCACCAAAATGAGGCCGAAGACGAGCCGCGGTCACGCGCCCTTGGCCGAGGACATGCGTTCCGAATTTGACCGACTCCCTGAGGACTCTGCATCCGTCCGATAGTAGCTGTAGGCGTAAGCGTCCGGACCCTTGGCCGGCAATTGGTTGAGAACCATCCCGAAAACGTTCGAGTCTACAAGTTCAAGTGAATTCAGCGATTTCTCTAGATCATGTTGGCGAAGCTTATGGGAGCCAATAACAACCATTACGCCGCCAACATGCTGCGATAGGACCGCCGCGTCTGTGACCGGTAGAAGAGGAGGAGCATCAATGACGACCGTATCGAAAGCACCCTCCAATCGGAGAATCAACTGTTTCATTCCCTCAGAGCCCAAGAGCTCGCTGGGGTTTGGAGGTATCTCGCCTGAGGTCAGTACAAACAGATTGTCTTCGCCCCAAGCCTGAAGTAGATCGTTGACATCAGCCTTACCGACAAGGTATGTCGTTAGCCCCGCATTTCGGTCCAAGCCGAGGTAGTCACTAACCATGGGTCGGCGGAGGTCCGCGTCTACGAGACAAACCGACTGACCTGCCTGAGCTAGGGCGATGGATAGATTTATCGCCGTGGTACTTTTCCCCTCTCCAGGCAACGAGGATGTCACAAGCACAGATTTTGCTCGGCCCGAAACGTTCGCAAACTGAAGGTTTGTGCGCAACTGTCGGAATGACTCGGCACGAGGACTCTGGTGGGCGGCCTGTGTCAGAAGGGGCTTCCGAGTAGCGTCTTGGTCGAAGGAAATCCCACCCAGGAGCGGAGCATCAGTCACCTTCCGCAAATCGGCTTCAGTGCGAACTCGGTTGTCCAACACTGTCCTCAGAAGGGCGGCCGCTATGCCAAGGACAAGCCCGACCATGAAACCCAAGATCACATTAAGTCGGCCGTTCGGCGCCGACGGGGCAAGCGGTGCTTTGGCAGGCTTGATGATTGACAAGCTAACGGGCGACGACCCCCCCCGTCTTTGGCTTCTCCAAAGTATCTACCGTTCGTATCAGGCTGTCGCCCACGGCCTGCGCCAACGCAGCAGCTTGGACCGCGGATGCATCGGAAACTGAGATCTTGATCAGAACCGTGTTAAGTTCGGTCGTTGCAGTCACTCTCGATGCCAGTTCTTCGGCGGACACACTAATCCCCAGGGAATCGATTGCCGGCTGTAGAACTAAAGGCGAATCGATGGTTTGCACATACGACAAAACTCGCGCCTGGCTGAAATTGTTGCCCTGCTGCAGTTCCTGAACAGTGCCCGAGTTCTGAATTGCAACGAACAGTTGCGTCTCCGCTGTGTACGTTGGCTTGGAGAGCACAGTCAGCAGGCCGCCTGCCAAGAGCCCGAACAATGTGAAAGCAGTGATCAAGATCCAGTTGCGACGGAGAATTCGCACGTAGTCACGTATGTTCAAACCGAGTCCCCTTGAGTTGATAACTGGAAGTTGGCAGAGAGTGCCTTGGGGCGCCAACACGCCCACGGTAATTGTACGCATACGGCTGCGCCCTTTAGCGATTGAGGGCCCCTAGTCCGATGGTTCGCTAGCTTCACCAGTGCACCGACGAGTATGTCGCACTTGGCTGGAACCTGTTGGGCCGCCCGTTGCCATGTGTGAATGCAGTCTAGAGCGGAAAGATCGCGTTCGCGACAATATTTCCATTGGCTACGAAGGAGCGTTTCGGTAGCGGAAATCAGGCATCGACCGTACTGGTTCCACGCTGGCTCTCGCGCGCCCTCAATCTTAGTCGGGCTAATTGTGCCTGCTCACGAGCATTGCGAATGAGCCAACTCTTGAACGAATTAAGGTAGCCGATTGGCGTCCGCCTAATCTCCGTTGGCAGCTGATCAAGTGCCACTCCACTGCGTTGGGCAACGTTCCGACGTCGCGCCAAGTCGGCATACCAGTCGTTGCGGACAACGTAGCCAAGGCTAATCGGCCTGCTTGTACGGTATTTCACAAGTGGGATGGCGAGAGTGGCCAATCTAACTGGGCCCAACCGTAGGAGAAGACTGAAATCCTGGGCCCTCAAGCACGCTTCGTCGTAGCCGCCCACCTCAACGACCTGACTCCTTCGAAACATGGCTGCCGGATGTGGAATGGGCATCTTTTGGGCCAGTTGTCTAGCCCTGATTTCCGAAGTGTTCGTCGGCCAGCCTCCGACAACCGGTCCGCCCCACGCGCCGAACTCAAGAACCTGGGCCGATACTGCTCCAAGCTGCGGATCTTGGCTCAGTTGCTCAACTTGGAGTTCTAACCGCTGTGGCATAGAAATGTCGTCAGCGTCCATCACTGCGATAAAAGTCCCACGAGCAAGGGAGATGGCCCGATTGCGGCAGACGCCGGACCCAGAGTTCGTTTCCATCCGAATGATGGATACTCGGGGATCAGTAAAGTGCTCCGCTACAAAATCTGCCGTTCCGTCAGTCGAGGCGTCGTCCACTACCAACAACTCCCAGGAGTCAAAGGTTTGTTCCAGAATCGACTGAATGGCGTCGCCGATGACCTGCCGGTCGTTGAACGTCGGCATGATCACCGAAACGAGTGGTACTTCAGTGTGGCCGTTCGTACTCACAACGCCGATCCCTTCGCTGCAGGACCAATGACGTCTCGGACCTGACTCCACATAGCCTCAATCGACGAAACAAGAACCTGTCGTCGATGCTCCAGATCGCTACTCTTGGCCGATTCGACAACGAGGTCTAGCTTTTCTGACACGGAGTTGGGATCGTCCGGTTCGGCAAGCCAGTCGTCGACTCCAAACTGACTTAGCACTTCTCGATACTTGTGCGACCACGAGTGCGTAAGCACCGGCGTATTAGTGGTCAAAGCTGCCAAGACAGCGTGGTATCTCCCCGAAATCACAATCTCGGACTCAGCGATGAAGCGCTTCGTTTCCCAGCCCGTGAGGTCCGCAACAATACGAAGCGGCTCTTCAGACTGTAGGTGCTGCAGTAGCTGAAGATCCCGTTGCCCCTCATGTAGCAGGCCGACGACATCCAGCTGGTGGCGTCGGGCCCAGCGGACGCCCTCGATCAAGGAGGCGACATACGCCCCTTTGTCCCCGCGCTCCGCCAAGTTCCAATTGGGCACAACGACCATCCGCCTCAACCTAGGGAATTTGCCGCTCCGCAAATCTTCGCCGATGGTTATGTCCGGCACATGTTCGGACACCTGCGAGCCAAGCCCAAGGCTTCGTAGGTGTTCAGCCGAAGTGCTGTCTCGCGGAAAGACCAACCGGCAGATACTCAGAGCCTCCCGACACATGCTGGCAAGCGCTGGGTCAGTAAAGGCGCCATAGGCCTGTGGCAATGCGATTACCGGAATCCCCTGGCTATCCCACTGACGATACTTTCGCTGTAGCCACTTGGCTGTTTCAACGCCCCAAGCGTCGCCAAGTGCGAAGCCTGACGCATCCAGTACTCCGGATAAACCCTTAATACTGACGAGCTTCCCTGTCCGGACCTTCGGCAGATACTTGTCTGCCTTGTCGATCCTTGGGTTGCCCACGTATTGCGCAAGCCCAAGTTCCGCGATTAGCGATGGGTCTACTTTTCCGAATGTAACCGCAGGCTGCAGACCCATCCCGCGCAGTCGAGCAGCACAGGTCCTCAACAGGTGTTCAGCCCCGCGGTTGCCCAGAAACTTGTCCCCAACTTCGGCTCCGTTAATCAGAATGGTGTTTAGCGCCATGTCACTACCGTCCCCATGTTTCGTTTGTGGCTCCTGGGAACCTCTTGACCGTCGGTGCCATACCCAATTGCTATGAGCATGATGACTCTTTCATCCTTCTGAAGACTCAACGCCTCAGACATCCTTCTGTTTAGCGAGGGGATTTCCGGCCAGTTGATGCAGCACGAACTCAAGCCGAGGCTTTCCAGGGAGAGTATGAAACCCGTCGCGAAAAGACCACCATCAACGTAGATCGCGTGTCTGTCCCGGTGGTGCTCGTAGCCCCGGTGTTGACCTATTAGGACGCCGAGCAACGGAATCTGGTGCGAGAAGCCTGCGGTCCCCATCGGGATGGCGGCGACCTGGTCCAGGAGGGTGCCTTGCTCCAAGAGCTCCAACCTGAAGCTCTGCCGGTTGCAGGCACTAGGCGCGGTCAGTCCGACTTCCAGCGCCTTTTCAATCACGTTCCTCGGCACAGGATTCGGATTGAACCAGCGAACTGAACGACGATTACGAGCCGCCTCCGAAATCCCATCGAACGAAGTTTCAGAATTCAACGAACGGTAAGGGAACGGTGACAGTTCCTCCGCAACCACCGAGTGAGTATGATCCGTTAGATCCCAACGTCTCCGTGCCCGCACTATTCGATCATCTGATGATTCTCGCGTAGCTTCAAAGAACCTTGCCAACACATCCCTAGCCCACTGCAGTTCGCCCCAGTCCTCTGTGCCTGATGAGCACAGGTTAATGTACGTATCGACCGTGCCCTCAACATAGTCAGCTGCGAAGGACTTTCTCATCGGCCGAGAAATCAAGCCTTTCTCGATCCTATGGACTGAACGACGGAGAAACATTCGGTGGTCGCGACGTCTTTCGCCACTAAAATGCAACTGGTTACCATGGAGGACAGCATTCTTTTCATCGCTGAAGGCACCTGTCACGAGAAAATAGAGGCTGGCTCCTAGACCCACCTTGGCCATGTGGGAGGCCTTGCTGAAGACTGTTCGTTTTTGTCGGCGGAGTGACTCGACAATCCTGTCAGAAGGTTTCAACTTCTATTGCCTTTCAGATATTGCTCGGTACGCAGTGAGCCGGACGGTTCTTTTTGAAAGCATGAGTCCACCGAAGGCAAGGCAAAGAAGGCGCCGACCCTGCTTGGTAGTCGCCATGCTGATGCCTAGGGACAACGGGTGTGCAACGGCAGCTGCCAACGCGGCACCTAGCACTCCAAAGACTGGGATCAGGACCAGATTAAGGCCCGCACTACAACACAGCATCGTTAGATTATTCACCAAACTGACGTTGTAGGCCTTTTCAATAATTATAAGACGACTCAGGAATTGCCGCTGAAAAACAAAGAAGGTGGAAATTGCATAGATGGGCAGCAAGCCCGCAGCAATCGAGAATTCCGACCCATAAAGCCATTCAATGAGAAACGGACCAGCGAGTGCCAAAAATAACGTCATGCCTAAGCCAAGCAGGCCAATCAATCGTCCATTTCTTCGCGCGCTTCGAGCGTAGCTAGAGGGGCTACCGCTTGAACGAACGAGACCGTTGAAAAGAACGGTGACCAAACTTGTCGCAAGAATTACAGAAGCCTCGACAGGTCGACTTGCCGTGGAGTACTGACCCACATCAGTTTGACCAATCAGTGCGCCAACAATAAAGAGATCGATTCGTTGAGCCAGGGATGACATCACATTCCCAAGCCACAGACTGCGAAGTGACCAGATCTGCTCAATTCCCGATCTGTATTCACGAAATGCAGCGGGAATAAGTCTGAGCAGGAACCCAGATCGAGGCAAGACAGCGATCTGCCAAAGAGCCGCCTCAACGCCCTGCCATATCAGCACACGGGGAAGATCGCCATCACTGGCTGCGTAGAATTTTGGTATGGCCACAACCAAAACGACCAACGTTCTAGCAATACCCATTGAGAAGAAGTGCCCTTTAGCGGACTTTCCAAGCTCACCGACATCAAAAGTTCCAATGGCATAACCGCTGAAAAACACAGCTAAGGCCACGGGATCATCAATAATACCAGTGCCCGCACTAACTAGGCCGCCCACCACGAACGTTGGCAGAATCAGTACGAGTCGCGATGAAATAAGCGAAATAATAGAAGCTTCGACGTTCGGACCGGCGGTCAAAAGCCTGTGGACGGCGGCCCCCGCCAAACCTCCGACGGAAACTGCCTGCATGAGCGCCGCGCCAGCCAGAAGCAACGACAACGCACCAAGGTCGTCGGCGCCTGAGCTCCGACCAAGTAGAACTGTCAGAATGAACAAGCTCAGGACTCGAAGTACGATCCCCGCAGTTAGTGCACTCGTTTTCGTAACCGCGGAGACAAATTTTCTAAAGCTGCTCGGCCGCGCTTTCTGCGGGACGGCCTTCAATTGAGTCTGAGAGGATTCCATTCCGGTTCAGACACTTCTTTGAAATATTTGCTGCAAAACCATCACCGCTCGGCGCTGACAATTTCACGTGCTGGATTACCTGCAACGACGGACCCTGCAAGTACGTCTCGGGTGACAACTGAGCCGGCACCTATCTTTGAATTCTCTCCAACATTCACACCGCCGATGATGATCGCATTCGCCCCAATTTCCACACCGTCCTCAATTACTGGACACGGACCTCCAGGAACCTTATTTCCAATCACAATGCCATTTCTCAAGGTGACCTTGGAGCCGATTATCGTATGATCGTTGACTACCAACCCGAAGCCATGAAAAATCGTTATCCCCGGGCCAACGACTGTTTTGGGGCGGAGCTCCAACCCAAGGAGAAACTCCGTAAGTACTCGATACAATGCCACAAAAGGAAATGAAATCACCCTCGGCCGCTCATTGTCCTGCATGAGCCATTGGCAAGTACGTAGCGCTATAAGAACGAGTTGCGCCTTAGGATCACGGGGGTTTGCCGCGCAGTCAGCGGCAATGAATCGCCGAAGATCGCTGGCGGTTTCAATTCCTAAGTTCATTTTTTTCACGCCCCGTACTCGTAATGGTCCGTTGGTAGATTTCTGTCATCCTGTCGATCCAAGCTGACTCGGTATACTCCTGAAGGTAACGTGCCTTGGATTTCTCTGAATAGTAAGCATGCCGGCTATTCACGGTCCGAATGGCGTCACCAACCGATTCGGCGTGTGCATATACCACGCCGTGTGCATGCCTGACGATGTCGTCAGCAGCGCTGTTTCCCGCCCTGGCAACTACGGGCAGGCCCGCTGCCATCGCCTCCAAGTAAATGGTTGGAAGCCCTTCCGCCCAACTACTCGGCAGAATGAGACCAGTAGCGCCGCGGAGCTCGGCCAGTAACGTTTCCCGAGGGACGGCACCTGCGAAAGAAACGTTGGGGCCGCCAAGACTGGCGGCTTGAGCAAGAGACGGGCCGTCACCAAACACTGTCAGAGGCTGGTCGTCCGGCCAGCTTTGTAGTAGCTCAACGATGCCCTTTTCCGGGGTTAGGCGCCCGGCATATATCCATGCCTGCTTCGCCAACTTCCCTGAGCTGTGCAAATCGGCACCGACGAAATTCGGCACTATCGTACATCTGGGCTCCCGAAGTCCCAGCTCTCGATATTTCGCCAACGCACGATCGGACAAAAAGATCAGTTCGTTCGCCCGCGACAGAAGAGGATCCCTGTTCAATCCTCGAGAGTTACGAATGGCCAGCGGAAGACTGGCAATACGTGAGTCCTTGTAGCAGGCATGGATTACAGCATTGTGGTGTCCCGACTCCGGACACTCGGAGCAATTCTCGCCGTCTCGGAACAAGGTTCCGGCCGCACAGACTGGGCGAAAGTTATGGACTGTTGCCACGACCGGCCCCTGCCATACTCGAAGCCAATGGGTCGAATAGTTCGGAAATAAGTTATGCACATGCACAATGTCCGGAGAAAAGCTCTTCAGCCGCTCAACAGGAGATTCGCCTCGTCCGCTAACGACGTTAATGGCGGTCCTAAGCTTGTAGTGCGGTTCTTTGGCTAGATCGTCCGTTCTAACGTCAACGAGGAGGACGTCGTGGCCACTCTTTGATAGCGCCTGGACCTGCATTTCTACTACATTGTTTTCGCCGCTTGGCACCGCCCCCGAGTAGAAACTGTGGACAACTGCAATCCTCACCTTGACAGGCTATTTCTCGTGGCCGCATACAAGAACACCACGTTGCCCCACGCATAACGCTTCCATAGCCTTCGTGGCTCGGAGAGAAGGCGGTGAAGCCATTCGAATCCAATGGCCGTAACCCATCGAGGAGACACAGGCTTGGTTCCCGCCGAGAAATCAAAGGCTGCCCCCACGGCCGCACTCATAATCCCAACGGATGCCAGCCTTGCCGCTTCATAGTCCTGCTTGGGCGTCCCGAGGCCGACCCAGACTATTTCGGCGCCAGAAGCCCGAATCTGGTCGTCCTGCGCATCTAATTCTTCCGATGACATGTTCCGGAATGGAGGACTAAAGCTTCCAACAATTTGGACCCCTGGGTATCGCGCCTCCAAGCTTAGCTGGAGTTTTCGAAGGGTCTCATCAGTGGAACCAAGCAAGTAATGGCGAAGACCAACGTCTCGCCCGCGACTCATTACAGCCTCAAAAAGTCCAGGACCGCGAACCTGATGCAGGCGGCGGTGCAGCACGGAGATTGGCTTGCCATCGGGGAAGTTGAGAGCAGACTCTGAGACGCACTTTCGAAACGAGGAATCCGTTTCTGCTAAGGCGATGCTATAGGCGTTGAGGAAATGGATGTCGGCCGCTGGCCCGCCGGCCCTGACTCTGCCAATGATTATGTCTACGGCCTGATCGGGCGTCGAAGACGAAAACGGAACACCTGCAAATTTTACCTTGTCCATTGTACCCCCTGCCAATGATTACACCCGTTGATGCCGACCGGTCCAAGCGAAGCGCATCGAGTCATACGGCGCGGTTCGCGGGACTGTTCGGTCGGCCCAGTGTACCAATTGACCAAGCCTGTAAAGATTCAGTTGTGTAAAACATCGAAACGAAACCATTGTGTAACCCAGTAGCAAGTGAAAGCAGGTAGGCTGACCGCCAACGGCCGTCCGTTGTGTGGGCGCAGCGACTCAGGCGTCGCCCACGGGCCGGTAAATTTGGTTTCATGTCACAGACTCAGGGGGAACTGCGTTGACTAAACGTGCCTTCATCACCGGTATTACAGGTCAGGACGGCTCCTATCTTGCGGAGTTGTTGCTCGCGAAGGGGTATGAAGTTCACGGACTTATTCGCCGGGCCTCGACGTTCAACACAGCTCGAATTGACCACTTGTATGTTGACCCTCACGACCCGAAGGCGAAACTCTTTCTTCACTACGGTGATCTCAGTGACGGTGCGCGCCTTGTGACACTCATGGCCGAAATACGTCCGGATGAGGTTTACAACCTTGCGGCCCAGTCTCATGTACGTGTCTCATTTGACGAGCCCGAGCACACCGGGGACACAACAGGAATTGGCTCCATCCGGCTCCTCGAGGCCGTCCGGATGTCCGGCATCGAAACGAGGTTCTATCAGGCCTCATCGTCTGAAATGTTCGGCGCCACTCCTCCTCCGCAGGACGAGGACACTCCGTTCTATCCCAGATCTCCTTATGGAGCCGCCAAGGTATATAGCTACTGGGTCACCAAGAACTACCGCGAGGCCTACGGTATGTTCGCGGTCAACGGGATTCTCTTCAATCACGAATCGCCACGTCGTGGCGAAACATTTGTAACACGGAAGATCACCCGTGCCGTCGCCGCGATCAAGGCCGGCCGACAGGATCTCCTGTTTATGGGAAACCTGGACGCCGTACGTGACTGGGGCTACGCAGCAGAGTACGTCGAAGGTATGTGGCGGATGCTGCAAGCAGATGCACCCGAGGACTTCGTCCTCGCTACTGGCGGCAACTACACGGTTAAGGATTTCCTCCAGATCGCCTTCGAGCACGCAGGACTGAATTGGGAGGAACACGTACGATTCGACGAGCGGTACCTTCGCCCCACAGAAGTCGATGCTCTCGTTGGTGACGCTTCAAAAGCACACGAAAAATTGGGCTGGAAAGCGACAGTTCAGACTCCGGAACTTGCTCGCATCATGGTGGACGCTGATATCGAAGCACTCAAGAACGCCGGGAACCACTGGATCGACACCGTCGACCTTGAGAGCTGGAGGAACTAATGGCTGAGGCCACAGCATTCCGGCCTGGTCCCCTGGACCGCGATGCAAGCTTCTATGTTGCGGGCCACAAGGGCTTGGTGGGTTCCGCTATCTGGCGCAGGCTCAAAACCGAGGGCTTCACAGGCTTGACCGGACGGACCTCAGCAGAGCTCGATCTGAAGAATCGGGAAGCGGTATTTGCCTTTTTCGCCGAGAACAAACCCCGTTATGTCGTGCTAGCTGCCGCGAAAGTGGGCGGTATTCTGGCCAATAGTACCTATCCTGTGGACTTCTTGAGCGATAACCTAAGGATCCAGGTCAACGTATTGGATGCTGCCCGCGAGTATGGCACGGAGCGGTTGCTCTTCTTGGGTTCGTCCTGCATTTACCCCAAGTTCGCTGAACAGCCGATTCGTGAGGATTCGCTACTGACTGGGCACTTGGAACCCACAAATGACGCCTATGCTATAGCGAAAATTGCTGGAATCATGCATGTGCAGGCCATCCGACGACAATACGGTTTGCCGTGGATCTCGGCAATGCCGACTAACTTGTACGGTCCCGGGGACAACTTTTCACCGACGGGTTCCCACGTGCTTCCCGCGCTGATCCGTCGCTACGATGAAGCTGCTGCTTCGGGGGCCAACGCCGTAACGAACTGGGGATCTGGTTCACCGCGTCGAGAATTCCTCCACGTTGATGACATGGCGTCGGCATGCCTGCACCTACTGGAACATTACGACGGCCCCGAACAGGTGAATGTAGGGACCGGGACAGACGTCACGATCAAGGAACTTGCTGAGATCGTCGCCGACTCGGTGGGGTACGACGGCGCCATCGAATGGGACACGTCAAAGCCAGATGGGACGCCCCGCAAGCTCCTAGACACTTCGCGCCTTTCGGCAGTGGGGTGGACAGCCTCCATTGCGCTAGAGGACGGAATCCGGTCGACGGTCGCATGGTACCGATCGAATCTCGCGAAAATCCGCAGCTAGTCGTCGTCAGTTTCGCAGCTTCGGAAAGGGAATGGGGCCTCTTTGAGTCGTGATAAGGATTGGCAGGTCCGAGCATCCCGCCGACTGCGTGTGGTGGATGCTTTTGTCATTGCATGGGCTGTCGTGGGCGCATACGTAATTCGGTTCGGGTTCGACCCTGACTTTGTGATAACAGGTCAGGAGGCCAATTACGTTTGGATGTCCGTCGCCATCGCGGTTGTCTGGTGGTTCATGCTTGGCGCGTGGAACAGCCGGCAAAGCCGGATTCTGGGCGCCGGTCCCGATGAGTACAAGCGAGTAGCAGCGGCTTCACTTTGGTTATTTGGGCTAATTGCTATCTTCTCGTACGTCCTGAGGCTCGAACCCGCTCGGGGCTACGTGGGAATAGCTCTTCCCGTCGGTTTGGCCGGACTGTTGCTCGCGCGCTGGCTGCTCCGCCAACACCTCAGCGTCGCGAGGCAAAAGGGTGACAGCATGTCAAGACTCCTGCTTCTTGGTGGTCCGAGTGCCGTTGCTCACTTAGCTTCATCGCTTTACCGCGCAAAGCATTCAGGATATCTCCCAGTTGCGGCATACACGCCTGGCGCGCCTGGGCGACCGAGCATCGAACCCAATTCCGGGCTACCGATACTGGGCCACGACACCGATACGGATTCCGTTTTGGCCGCAATCGAAAGCTGCCAAGCTGATGCCGTAGCTGTCTCCGCTGGCGTTCAGTTGCATCCCCAAACCATTCGACACCTGGGGTGGGAACTCGCCGCTCGGAATATCGGTCTCATCATGGCTCCAGCCCTCACCGACATAGCCGGGCCCAGGATCCATACGCAACAGGTAGCAGGGCTTCCGCTGATCCACGTAACAACACCGACGCTTGAGGGCGGCCAACGCGTAGCCAAACGTCTTTTCGACGTTCTGGTGTCCGGAATTCTGATCGTGATCGCGTCGCCTCTCATGATTGCAATCGCCTTGTTGGTCAAGATTGGCAGCAATGGCCCCGTTCTTTTCAAACAGGACCGTGTGGGTATCGAGGGGCAACACTTCCAAATGTTGAAGTTCAGGTCCATGGTGCTGGATGCCGAGGCACGCTTACTGGAACTGCAGCATCGGAACGAGGGGAACGGCTTGCTCTTCAAGATCAAGGATGACCCTCGCATAACCCGAGTCGGAGGGGTCCTCCGAAAATACAGCCTCGACGAATTGCCACAACTATTCAACGTGTTCGTTGGCGCCATGAGCCTCGTGGGCCCCCGCCCTCCACTTCCTCGAGAAGTGGAGGCCTACGAGAGCGACGTGCGACGCCGCCTGTTAGTCAAACCAGGGCTCACCGGACTTTGGCAGGTCAGCGGACGGTCAAACCTGTCATGGCAGGACTCCGTTCGCCTCGACCTCTACTACGTTGAGAACTGGTCTCTTGCAGGAGATTTGGTGATCATTCTCCGTACAGCCCGCGCAGTGTTCCATAGCACTGGCGCTTATTAGCCCTTCCCGTCCAACGCAGTCGACTGCGAAAGGAACAACTCATATGCGTATTTCAGTCATTGGCTGCGGTTACCTGGGTGCAGTGCATGCCGCCTGCATGGCGAAACTGGGTCATGAAGTCGTGGGGATTGACGTAGACGATCGCAAGATCGCTGACCTGTCTGCCGCCAAGGCTCCATTTTACGAGCCTGGCCTAGAAGCACTCCTCAAGGATGTCCAGGAGACAGGAAGGCTTACGTTCACTACCGACATGGCTTCCGCCGCCGGCAATGACGTCCACTTCATCTGTGTTGGCACGCCGCAGAAGAAGGGTGAAAACGGGGCGGACTTGACATACGTCGACGCAGCCACGCAGGGGCTTCTCCCTTACTTGGCACCCGGAGACCTTGTCGTAGGTAAATCGACTGTTCCCGTTGGCACAGCTGCACGGCTCGCGGGACTAATTACGGATCACGAGCCAAAGGCGCATTTAGTTTGGAATCCTGAGTTCCTACGCGAAGGACATGCCGTCTCCGACACACTGCATCCCGATCGATTCGTCTACGGGGTTTCTGACGGTTCGGAAGACCACACAGCCGTGGCAGTTTTGGATGAGGTCTATGCGACGCCACTTTCGAGCGGAACGCCAAGACTTGTTACGGACCTTCCTACAGCTGAATTGGTCAAGACAGCTGCAAATTCCTTCCTCGCAACTAAGATCTCTTTCATTAACGCGATGGCGGAACTCTGCGACGCTGCTGGGGCAGACGTTACAAGGCTGGCGGATGCCATCGGCATGGATGACAGAATCGGGAGAAAATTCCTTCAAGCCGGCATCGGTTTTGGTGGCGGATGCCTTCCAAAAGACATCCGCGCATTCATGGCAAGAGCTGGTGAACTTGGAGCCGACCAAGCGCTTACCTTCCTCCGGGAAGTGGATGCTATCAACATGCGGCGCCGCACGCGCGTCGTGGAGTTAACGCGCGAACTGTGCGGTGACGGCCTCCTTGGCAAGCGGATCACCGTCTTGGGCGCAGCTTTTAAACCGGAGAGCGACGACGTTCGTGACTCCCCCGCTCTAAGCATCGCGGCCCAGCTGCAGCTGCAAGGCGCAGTTGTCACAGTGAGCGACCCGAAGGCACTGGCTAATGCGGCGCGGCGTTTTCCGGAACTCCAATATGTCCAAGACCTGGAGACCGCGGCCCATAACGCTGACGCCGTGTTGCTCCTCACGGAATGGCAGGAATATCGTGAACTCGACCCGCATCTGCTCAAGGACACTGTGGCCACGCCACGAATCCTGGACGGGCGCAATGTACTTGATCCAGCTAAATGGCGCGCCGCCGGTTGGCAATATCGCGGGCTTGGACGGCCGTAGGCAGTGAATATCAGTAACAACATGGCACCGAATAGAGCCACCAAGAACGGTGGGAAGCCCTCGCGCTCCCGGCGCCGACTAAGGCGGCGCCTATTGACAGCGGGTATCTGGACGACAGTTCTGACAATGGCAATCCTAGGAGTCAGTGTCTGGCTTGGAGCAAAAGCAGCAACGATTAAGTCTGAATTGCAGGCCGCTACTGCGCTCCTTCCAACACTGAAGGATCAGATCGCGGCCGAAGATGCCGCCGCGGCAGCCAAAACAGTCGGCTCGCTTGTTGAACACACTTCGTTGGCTCGGAGTGCCGCTAGCGACCCGCTGTGGAAAGCAACTTCGGCACTGCCGTGGATAGGTCCCAACCTGCAGGCCGCAAGTGATATAACAACTGCCGCAGACGACGTCGCGCGCCTCGGAGCCGTGCCTCTCGTCAAGGTCTATCAATCCCTCGACTGGAAAGCCTTGACGCCGACCTCAGAGGGCATGGACCTGGCACCCCTTAAGGCCGCTGCACCGAATGTACAGACGGCCGCCCACGCGGTTAGAGAGTCTGCCCAGCGCCTGAAGCGTATCGACGCGACAACCCTACTCCCTGAGATCGCCGGCCCACTTGTTTCGGCCCGTGACGAGCTCTCCAGCCTCAGCGAGGGACTGGAGTCTGCGGCGGATGTGGCCAATCTGGCCCCGTCGATGTTGGGGTCCGACACTCCGCGAGAGTACCTGCTCCTTATTCAGAACAACGCCGAGTCAAGGACAACTGGTGGCATCCCAGGCGCGCTCGCTGTGCTCAGCCTTGACAAGGGCAAACTTTCGCTCAGATCCCAAACGAGCGCAGGTGCTCTTGGTGCTTTTGTTCCCCCGGTGACAATTGATGAAGAACAAAAGGCGATCTACTCAGCCCGAGTTGGCAAGTTTATGCAGGACGTCAACCTCACGCCTGATTTCGCTACGACCGCGAGCACGGCTCAAACAATGTGGGAACAAAAAACCGGGGAGCGTCTTGACGGCGTGCTGTCGATCGATCCGGTCGCACTGAGTTTCTTACTAGAGGCTACCGGACCAGTAACTATCACTGATCCTTTAGTTCAGAAGATCGGCGGGGAACTTCCTTCGGAACTAAACAGCAAGAACGTTGTTCGTACTCTGCTCTCCGACGCGTATGCGTCAATCGAAGATCCCAACCTCCAGGATGTGTACTTCGCTGGTGCCGCGAAGGAAATCTTCTCCGCCGTCTCTGCTGGAAAGAGTGACCCCAAAGGCTTGATCGACGCTATTTCAAAAGGCATTGACGAACATAGGATCTTACTGTGGTCCGCCGCTGGAGGTGAACAATCCACTATTAGCAAGTACTCACTCGGCGGACTGGTCTCGGGCTCAAGTGTTTCTCCGACGCAGTTTGGTGTCTATTTCAACGACGGAACTGGCGCCAAAATGGACTATTGGACCAAGCGAACGGTCCAAGTAGTGAAGGACTGTACGCGCGATGGCTACCGCGAAGTCACTGTAAGAGTCACGAGCACCAACACGGCCCCGGCCGATGCGGCTACGTCGCTACCGAAATATGTGACGGGCGGTGGCATGTTTGGGGTGCCTGCGGGCACAGTACAGACAAATGTGGTCGCTTACGGGCCGGTTCAGTCAGATATTGACACGGTTGTCAAGGATGGCGAAAAGATCACCTTTGCCGCGCAACGCCACAGCCAGCGAGCGGTGGGCACGACAACCATCAGGCTTGCCCCTGGCGAGAGCACTTCTCTCGAGTTCAATTTTGGCCACATCGTGCAGCATGCCGAGCCCGAAATACTTGTCACTCCCACCACTCAGGCGGTCAAGGATGTGATCAAAGGTTCACAGAAGTCTTCCTGTGAATAGCGCAAGACGTGTACGTTAATCCTTTGTAACGGGGATGGATTTACTTTGCCCGGTTCACTCGTAAATGATAAGTTCTTTGTGGGCAACACATGAGATTTCACTTACGGTCGCGTGCACGTAGGGTCTCGGAAATCTCCAACACCACGTGGCATCCATTAAATGGTCTCAGGGGGGACACATGAAAAAGTCTTTAGCAGCACTTACACTTGCGGGGTCCATCGCACTGCTCGGCGCGGTTCCGGCCGTCGCAGCTAACTACCCGGCACCGGGAACAAACGTTGCCGTATCAGACGCCGCTGTAGCTCCCGGCGAAGCTTTTGTCTTCAGCGGCTCGGGCTTCACACCGGGAGAAGGTATCACCATCACGGTTACGCCGACGGGCACGCCGGCAGCCAGCGGCGGCAGCGTTTCCGCTGGTAGCCTCTCGGTTTCCGGACGCATCCCGCTGGCTCCGTCGACTTTGGGCGCTGTCGCTGACGGAAGCGGCGCTTTCGCGCTTCCGATCACCATCAACGAACCTGGCTCCTACGCCCTGACAGCTACCGGAAACACCTCCGGTGTCACGGTCGGTCCCGTCACGGTTGTTGTAGGCGGCGCTGGTCTGGCGAACACAGGTGGCTCTGGCACCGGGACCAACCTGGCAAACACCGGCGGCGTACCGCTGGCAAACACCGGCGCTGACTCCAGCCTGATCCTGTGGTCCATCGTGGGCGCAGGTGCACTTGCAGCAGGTACAGCATCCGTGGTGGTCGCCCGCCGCCGCGCAAAGAGCTCCGAGGTTTCTGCATAACAGCATCACCTCAAGCAGTTGAGGGTGGCTTGTCAACGAAGATTTCGTTGACAAGCCACCCTTTTTCTTGCCTATACTCCCCACCCCGGGGCAACTGTGGTATTCATGTGGCTATGGCAGGGACAGGGCGGCATTGGCGTAGGCGGAAGTGGCATTATGACCTCCGCATGCCTGCCATTCATCTGCCTGACTTAAGTCCAGACTTTCCCAAGTATTTATTCTTGGGCCTTCTGGCGATTGCGGCGTTCGCCGTAAGCGCGTGGGCCCTCATTCGAATTTCCTGAAGGTGCACTTGAAAAACCCACTCCCCTGGCGCATCTGCCTGGCAACATATCTGGTGGGTTTGGCAGCGGTAGGTTCTTGGCCAACACCCGTAGACAAGCCGATTCAAGGAACGCTTGCCTCACTGTTGAATTACCTCCACCACCACGGCGTGCCCGAGTGGTTTAGCTATAGCGTGATCGAGGTCTCAGCCAATGTGGCCATGTTTGTTCCGCTCGGAATCCTGGCCGCGATGGCCCTGCCCACAAGGGCCTGGTGGCACATCGCCGGGATCGGATTGTTCGTGTCCACGTGCATGGAGCTCGGACAACTATTTTTTATTACAGCGCGCTTTTCAACGGTTGTAGACGTTGTCACAAACACATTAGGAACTGTCATAGGCATCGGTGCGGCGCGACTGATAGCGCCTAGGAAGGCCCCAGGCCTTGCTGAGGCTTACTAACTGCTAAGGAACGTTTCTACGTCCTGTGCCACCCGTTCAGGGCTTTCCCAGAGGACCAGGTGCCCTGTGTCCTGATAGATCGTCAATAGGGAGCCTGGGATGCGGCCTGCCAGAGTCTGTTGATGGTGCCGCGGGACCAGATGATCGTGAGCGCCCCAAAGGATGAGCGTCGGCACAGCGGTTGACCCGGCTTCCGTCGGCGGGACCGCTTCATACAACCCCCGCAAGGACGCCTTCCAAACGGACGCCGGCATGGCCAACGCGTCGTGAACCCGGTCTTCGATGTAGCCGGCAGGGACAGTGTGCAGCAAGCGATACCAAGACAACGATTCCCGTACCCATTCCTCGGAAACAGGATCTGTCAGGGCGTCCACTTCGTCGGCAAATGGAGGACGGGAATGCAGGCTCAAAGGTGCACCTACAAGCACCACCGAGGCCACTCGGTCGGGATGTGTCACCGCCAACTGCTGGGCAACATATCCCCCGCTGGAAGAACCCAGAACATGAGCACGGGGTATCTGAAGGGCATCCAGTACAGCGGCGACATCCTCCGCGACCTCCACCAAGGAGTAGCCCTCCTCGGGCTTGTCGGCACCGCCATGTCCTCGCAGATCGGGCGCAACAAGGACCCTCGGCTGAAGCGAGGCAATCAGCCGATCGAAGCTCCCCCGCGATTCACCCCAAGCATGCAACAAGAGCAACGGCGCCCCGCCGTCGTCGTTCCCGCCCAAGTGCCCCTGAACAAAACACGGCACTCGGATTCCGGTGCGCAAGCGGATGGTCCAGACCCCGGATTCCATGAGCCCAGACTAGGCCCTTTCAGTCCAAGAAATCCTTCATCCAGGACTTCAGGTCCTCGCCGAATTCAGGTCGCTCGGAGGCCAGTGTGATGACTGCCTTCAGGTAGCTGAGCTTGTCACCGGTGTCGTAGCGACGGCCACGGAAAACGACGCCGTAAACGCCGGACCCTTCGCCCTCCCCCGCGGCGAGTGTCTGCAGGGCGTCAGTCAGCTGAATCTCGCCACCACGACCGGGCTCGGTCTGTTCCAAAACATCAAACACGGAAGGATGCAGGACATAACGTCCAATGACGGCCAAATTGGAGGGCGCATCTTCGAGGCTGGGCTTCTCAACCAGGCTGTTGACGCGGACGTAGCCTTCACCGTCAATTGCTGAGATATCGGCACAGCCATAAGCGCTGATTTGCGAAGACTCTACCTCGATCAAAGCGATGACCGACCCACCGGTTTTCGCTTGAACATCCATCATGGTGGCCAAGAGTTCGTCGCGCTCATCAATGAGGTCGTCCCCCAGCAGAACAGCAAAAGGCTCGTCTCCCACATGCTGGCGGCCACAGAGGACTGCATGGCCAAGCCCTTTCGGCTCTCCCTGACGTACGTAGTGGATCGGGCCCAGTGCCGAGGCGTGCTGGACAGCATCCAGCCGCTGCTGATCGCCCTTCAGTTCAAGGGAGCGCTCAAGGGCCGGAGTCCGGTCAAAATGGTCTTCCAAAGCCCGCTTGCTTTGGCCCGTGATCATGAGGATGTCAGTGAGGCCAGCGTTCACGGCTTCCTCCACCACGTACTGGATTGCCGGTGCGTCCACAACCGGCAGCATCTCCTTCGGCATTGCCTTGGTGGCGGGCAAGAAGCGCGTGCCCAATCCAGCAGCCGGAATTACAGCTTTACGCACAATATTCCCCCGTGTTGTCATGAGCAAACTCTATAAACTCGCTCAGGAAATGCGAAATTTGATACCCGTATATTAGTTAATACCGTTCAAGGGTGTCTACCCCTTCGGATTCAGGTTCAAAGGGCAGGTGCTTTCCGGTTTCCCGGAAAGCACCTGCCCTCAGTGAAAACGTATTACTTATTGAAGCCTAGGCCTAGGCCTGGGCCTTGGCCTTGGCTCGGCGAATCAGCGCTGCAGATGCTGCGCTGGCCGCCAGAGCGCCTCCGCCAACCAGCGACCACAGGACCAGACTGGAATCGGCAGGGGCGCCGGCGGCGGTGACGCTGGAAGCACCAGTGAAGCCGGGATTGCCCTTGCCGCCGCCATGGTTGCCGCCGCCATTGTTGTTGCCTCCGCCGTTGCCGGAGTTCACAGTAATAGCTGCCCAGCGTGTATTGCCGGACGTGGCGCCGACGGCGCTGATCTTGTAGTTGCCGCCGTCCACGAAGGTAATGCTGGTGGAAAAGGCGCCAGTACTATCCGCGGCGACGCTGAAGGCGGACGGAGCGGGCCGCTCACCGCCCGAATCCTTCTTGCCGCCTGTCCGCTCAAACGTGATGTTGATGGTTTCGCCGGCGAAGTAGCCGCTGCCGGCGAAGGTGATGGATTCGCCGGCAGCAATGGTGCCGTCGGAAACGGTGCCCTGCTCATTGCCCGGCGCCGGGTAGGTGGTTGCCACGGCCGGAGCCGTGCCAACCAGTGCGAGTATGCCTGCAAGCGCAAGCGCTGCAATAGACTTCTTCAAATGTCCCCCCTGAGACGAATTACGAAATTAATGTGATGTTGCGGATGCAGATCCCCCATGGAATAGCGTTCCGAAATCCCAAATGCCTATCCAGGGACGACGGTATCATTCACGGCCTGCTCTCAGCAGAGCTACTTGGGAGTAGTTACACAGGGTTAACCTGCGGTCTATCTGGTCGACTCGCAGCCAGCAAAACTGGATGACAGCGGATTGTGACAACGGATTGTGACAACCAAGTGGAGTTAGCCGGGCAGACTTGACAAGCACCTACGCCAGCGGGGCGACTCCAGTTTTCGGCCCCATTGTTGGCTCTCTTTGCGGTTCACCGGATCTGCAGTTTGTCGGCGGCAGCGCCGCTCGCTAGATATCGGTTGGAACGCAGCCCTCGACTGCTCCTGTAGGCTACCTAGGTGCCGTCTGTCTTCATATATGGGAGCTGCGTTTCCCGAGATCCATTTGAAAAACCCAGCGAATTCGAGCTCAAGGGCTACTTCGCCAGGTCATCAGTGGGCAGCGCCTTCCGCATGCCACCACCCCCGGACATCGAACTACCGAACGTTGACGCGCTGGCGAGCCGGTTCCAAAAGCGGATGGTTCAGTCGGACATCACAAAGTCCCTCTCAGAGTCGCTCACCACCACCGACTACGACGTGCTCGTGGTCGACTTCATTGACGAACGCATGAATACGATCGAGCTCGGTGCGACTGCATTCACAGCGTCGGAGGAGCTCAAAGCAACCGGTTACGCGGTTGACCCAGCCAACATCCACGAACCATGGAGCCCTATCGGCTTGGCCCACCGCCTCGAGGGAATTCGAGCGCTCACACGGATTGTTGACCCGCTCAAGATCGTCGTAAACCGTGTTCACTGGGCAACCGTTGACACGGACGGAGTGCCCTTTCCCCGTTCGCTGTGGTTCGACAGAAACAACAAGTTGCTCTACAACCTCTACAAAGAGATTGAGAAAACGCCGGGCGTCAGGTTCATCGATTACCCGGGCGGGGCACCCCTGGCCGCCCCCAAACACAAGTGGGGCCGGCAGCCGTTCCACTACAGCGAAGCTGCAAACGATCACTTCCTCTCTGAGCTCACGCGCTTGACGAACGCCTAGAGCGTTAGAACAAGACCGCACTCACACTCATGCTCTGACCGGCTCTCCGACAGTCGGCCATGGACTTCAGCGAGACTCGAGGTCGCCGGCTCCTGAGCAGCTCCCCCACGTCGCCGCTCGAAGCGGCGGCAGCTCCGCCATCGTACGCCCGGGAAGAATCAATCTCAGGTCTCACCGAGCCACCCCCTACCCGACCAGGGCACCCGTTTGTGTCGACGTGGCCCTCAATTGTGACGATCGTCATATTTTCACCATGAGACGACGATACGCCTTACAGTCCGCGGAATCTGGAGCATTTTGGTATGCCAAAGACTGGGTTACAGCCATCAGTTTTCGCGCCATGTCGGCAATCAGGAATCAGACCGTTGACCTGATTTTCCAGCTTGGTATACCGTGAGCGCATTCGGCGCCTACTTAGGCTGGCGCCATGACGAGGTAGGGAACGGCTAATGGGTGAAGTTGAACAGGTTTCCGCGAGCGCCGAGGCAGGATGTGCCGTGTGCGGCGCGGACGAGGTCCTGGCTTCGGAACGAGATGAGCGAAGCGTCCGAGGCCAGCGTCCTCAGATGAATGCGGAGAGGGTAGAAAGAGACTCAGGCCTCGCAGCGAAGCGGGGACTCGGAGTCGACGGGCTTCGGGACCACAGCCGGCCGCTGGTCCTGTCCCCCAGTTGGGTCTTGGCGCACGTCAACGACGAGATGGTTTTGTTGGCCGACCACGACGTTGTGGTGAAGGACGGCCGGATCGAGGCTGTCCGGCCACGCTCCGGCACTACCGACGAGCGCATCGACATGCACGGGCAATTGCTGCTTCCGGGTTTGATTTCCATGCACAGCCACGTAGCAGGCGGCGCTGCCACCCGCGGATACGTCGAGGGCAATCTGACTCCGATGAGCAAGGGGGCCCCGCTGCGGCAAGGCAGGCAATTCCTCAAGGCGATGGTGCTGTTGGAGGATCTGCCGGACGAAGACCTGGACACGATGACGGCACTCAACCTGGCAGAAATACTCCGGGGCGGTTGCACCACGCAAGTAGAGATGTCCAAGGGTCTGCGATCGATGCAGTCCTACGTTCGCGTGGCACGGCAGTTCGGCATCCGCGGTTATCCATCAGGGGCCGTCCCCGGGATGAAGCGCATCCTCCCGATCTGGAAAAGGGGAACGGACGATCAAGTGCTGTTTGATTCTGTCCCGGACACCATGGCAGAGATCCAGCAGAACCTGGAGTACGCCCGGACCATCAACGGTGCCGACGACGGACGGATCCTGCCCATGATGGCACCGGCCACCAACGCAGTGCACACCCCGGAAACGTTCGCCGCAATGAAGGCCGCCGCGCAGGAACTGAACGGCCTCCACATCCACCTTCAGGCCGGTTACGGCAGGGCGCCGCAGCCTGACAAGGTAGCCATGAACCGGTTGTGGGGCCAAGACGAGATCCCTTGGCTGCACAGTTTGGGAATCTTCGATGGATCCGTGCGGGTCTTCGGGGCCCACTTGCTGGGAATCGACTTCGAACGGGACCTCCCACTCCTGGCCAACTCGAGCTTCACTTTTGCAAACTGCCCATCCGGCACTGGCGCAGGCGTAACACCGGCACAGTGGCCGTGGCCGGAGGTCCTTGGAGCCGGCGTCAATTCGGGCATCGGTTTGGACACGCATTCGAATGACTACATCGAAAACCTCAAGATGGCCGTCATTTACGGGCGCATCCGCGCCGACTTCCTCGGCGATTCGACTCCCGTGCCCATGGTCCGCCCCTCCATTTGGACGGCGGTTGAGGCGGCTACGTTGGGCGGCGCCCGGGGCCTTGGCCGTGACGACCTGGGGCGGATCGCCGTTGGCGCGAAGGCCGACCTCACGAGCATCGACGTCAGCGGCTTGTTCGTCGGTGTTGGAACGGTTCCGCGCGAACCGCTGAACCACCTCATGTATGCCAACGGTCTTTCGGTCAGGAACGTGATGACAGACGGACAGTGGCAAGTCCGCGACGGCGCGCTGACGGTCGTCGACGAGGCCCGCCTGGTCCGCGACGCCGGCAGAGTCGTCGAGAGGATCTGGGACCAGATGGCGGCCGACGGCGTGTTCGTCGACGAGCCACGCAGCGACCTGGTACCAGCGGCTTCCCGCTAACAATTTTCCGGCACATCCCCGGCGACAAAATGCCCGGGCTGATTTGTGCTGCCATTTTTGCCCTGTATGACCCCGTTTCGATTATTAGGAGATAGATCAATGAAGAACTTTGCTCCCCGGGTACCTGGCTGCTGGAAGAAAGCAGTGGCGACCACGTTCCTTGTGTCGGTGCTTGCCAGTACCGCTGCTTGCAGCGGCGCCACTCAGACGGCCACCAAAATCGAGCCATCAGCCAGCGCGGCTCCGCTTGCCGATCTGCTTCCGGCAGACATCAAGGCCAAAGGCTCCATCATTGTTGGCACCCAGCCGGACTTTGAACCAGCCAATTTCACTCCGATCGGCGAGAACGGTGTTAAGGGATTCAACATCGACCTGATGGACGCCATGGCCGCCAAACTCGGTCTCAAAGTGACCTATCAAAAGGTCCCCTTCGACCAGCTGCTGGTAGGCGTGCAGAACGGTAAGTTCGACGCCTCAATCGCAGGCATGACCGACCGACCCGGACGTCAGGAAAAGGTCGATTTCGTTGACTACCAGGTTGCCGGAACCGTGTTCATGGTGGCCAAGGGCAACCCGAAGAAGATCACAGGCGAGCTAAACGGCGGCTGCGGAATCAAGATCGGCGGAGTCAAAGGCAACGACGACGAGCGGCTGGTCAACCTGATGGCCAAGGCTTGCACGGCCGAGGGAAAGCCTGCTCCGGAACTGATGACCTTCCCCACCGGAAGCGACAAGAACCTGGCGCTGACCTCCGGACGCGTGGATGCCATGTTCTGGCCCGACATGGCCGTCTCGGTAGTGCAGCGGGAAACTGGCGGAAAACTGGAATCAGTGCCCGTGAACTTCGAGGAAAAGGTCTTCCTCGGCATGATCTTCAATAAGCAGGCTCCCCAGCTCCGTGACGCCTTCCTCAAGGCAACTGAGGCCATCCACGAGGACGGCACGTATGACGAAATCCTGAAGAAGTGGGACGTAACCGTCATCGACTTGCCGACTCCCGGAATCAACCTCGCCAAGTGACCATCAGTTCCCCAACACGAAGAATGGAGCGCTGATGAGCATGCATTTAGCTGCAGATTCCCGCGTAAGAACTCCCGATCCTGGGTCCGGGGAAGTCATTCCGGCACTGGGCGAAAAGGCAAGAAAGCGAAAGCCTTACGGACAATGGGTTTCCGGAAGCCTGATTCTGGCTGTGATCTTCATGTTCATTTGGACGCAGGCAGGCAATGAGAATCTCGACTGGTCCGGCGTCGGTCAGTTCATGTTCCACCCGGCAATACTCAAGGGCATCACTGTTACCCTCCAACTTGCCGTCTTCAGCATGATGATTTCCGTAGTTCTGGCCTTCGGCATTGCCCTCATGTGCCAAAGCCGAAACCGAGTGGCATCGGCCGTGGGCAAACTGTATGTGTGGTTCTTCCGGGGCGTGCCGCTCCTGGTACAAATCCTCATCTGGTTCAACCTGGCCGTGCTGTATCCCACGATTTTGGGGACGGACACGAATCAACTGATTTCGGGATTCACTGCCGGCCTCTGCGCACTCTCTTTGGCCGAGTCCGGATACATGGCTGAGATCATCCGTGGCGGCATCATTTCCGTCAACAAGGGCCAGACGGAGGCAGGCCTCAGCATTGGGCTCACCCGAGGGCAGGCGCTGCGCCGGATTGTGCTCCCCCAGACAATCCGCGTGATCATTCCGCCAACGGGCAACCAGTTCATCGGGCTGCTGAAGGCCAGCTCCCTGGTTTCCGCGATCGGAGGCAGCGACCTGCTCACGCAAACGCAGCTGATCTATGGCCAGAACTTCAAAATCGTTCCGCTGCTGATTGTCGCCACGGCCTGGTACCTGATCCTGGTGAGCGTCGCCAGCGTTGGACAGTACTTCCTGGAGCGAAAGTTCAACCCTGAAGCTGCGTCCTCCGGGCTGAACTTGCGGCAAATCTTCACGGGACGCCCAGCGCGTCGGCAACAGCCTTCCCTTCTCACAAAGGCGGACGAGTCGTGACCACAACGGCAACACGAGCACCCTTGATGGTGGCTCAGGGCATCAACAAGTGGCTGGGACAAAACCACATCCTCAGGGGCGTTGACATGTCCATCGAGGCCGGCGAGATTGTCTGTGTACTTGGCCCGTCAGGGTCCGGCAAGAGTACGCTCTTGCGGTGCATCAACGGCCTGGAATCCATTGAATCGGGCACGATCCTGGTTGGTGGGGACCGTGTGGGCTTCAAGACCCACAAGGGGCACTTGTACGAGCACACCGAAGCTGAAGCGGCAAAGATGCGCCGAAGGGTTGGTATGGTCTTCCAGCATTTCAACCTCTTCAACCACATGACAGCTTTGCAAAACGTGACGTATGGCCCGCGCCGCGTCCTCGGTCAGTCAAAGGCAGAGGCCTTGGAACTGGGACTCGATGCGCTCAGCAAGGTCGGTTTGGCTGACAAGCCAGGGTCATACCCTGCCCAACTTTCGGGCGGGCAACAGCAGCGCGTAGCGATTGCCCGGGCTTTGGCCATGAAGCCGCAGCTCATGCTGTTCGACGAACCCACCAGCGCCTTGGACCCGGAGTTGGTGGGGGACGTCCTGACCGTCATGAAGCGGGTTGCTGAGGAGGGAATGACCATGATCGTTGTCACCCACGAGATCGGCTTCGCTCGAGAGGTGGCCGACAGAGTGGTGTTCATGGACGAGGGCCGTGTTGTTGAATCCGGCCCTGCGGCCCAGGTTCTGGATAGCCCTGCCCATCAGCGGACTGCGAATTTCCTGCGTCACGTCAAGTGAGGCCGTCTCCCAAAAGGTGAGTTTGGCCGTGGGGAAGCCCAGCTCCCCACGCAGTATCCCCAGATAAGCGTGGGGTCCGGCGAATACCGGACCCCACGTCTGAAGAACAGGAACGTACAACAAGAATGTCGGATTTTGCAGCACTCGCGGAGGCGCCAAACTCCGGGTCACGGACCGCCTTGGCCTATGTGCACATCAGGGACCGGATCATCAGCGGCGATCTCATTCCCGGTACCTGGCTCCGGGAGCGGGACCTGTCCTCAGAGCTCAACATGTCCCGGGTGCCAATCCGGGAAGCGCTCGTTCAGCTTGAGGCCGACGGATTTACCACCGTTGGTCCCCGCCACGGCGCCGTCGTCCGGCAAATGACCATCCAGGACGTGAATGAGGTGTTCGACATCAGGCTGAGCATCGAGGTTTCGGCGACGAGCATAGCCGCACGCCAAGTGTCTGAGGGGGCAGACCCTGCCCGTCTGCTCGAGGTGATGGCCCACGCAGAGTCGCTGGTCAGCAGCGAGGACGAAGACCTCAGAGCCCGCACGAACGTTGCCATTCACGACGAAATCTTCCGCCTGACCGGCAATGAGCTACTGACATCCGTGATCCGCCCCGTGGCCAATCGCATGCGCTGGCTCTTCGGCAATGTGGTCCAGCAAGACGCCTCACAGCTCTGCCGGGAACACGGGGAAATCTGCCAGGCAATCTGCAGCGGTCAAACCGAACTTGCCTCTGCGCTTGCCGTGGCACACATCGAGCACAGCCGGGGTCCGGCCATTTCCCAACTGGAAGGACGAATTCCGCGCCACCGACCGGGCCCGACAGCACCTTAACAACCCTTTTCGTTCCTTCGATCCGAGGTACCCATGACACTCGTTCTCACAGCATCGACTCTTGAAACGCTGGCCAGCATGGCCGAGACCATTACCGCCGTCGAACGCGGCTTTGGCGACATCGCGCGGGGTACTGCCCTTCAGCCGGGACCGCTGTCCCTTCATCTGCCGTCCTCGGAGGCCCGCTATCTGCTCATGGCAGGGCTGGCGGAAACTCAAAACCTTGCAGCCGTGAAGCTGCTCTCGGATATTCCTGCCAACCAGCTCAAGGGACTGCCCACACAGCGCTCCAGCATCCTCTTGGCTGATCGGCACACGGGAGAAACCCTGGCACTCCTGGATGGGCGCGTACCCACCCGCATTCGAACCGCTGCAGCAAGCGCAGTGGCCAGCAAGTACCTGGCAAGGCCCGACAGTTCCACACTGGGTCTGGTGGGCGCGGGAGCCTTGGCTATCGCCCACCTCGAAGCCATGCTTCACGTCATTCCCCTCCGCACTGTGGTTGTATGGTCGCGGAGCTCGTCCACCCTTGCGGCCTTCGAAGCCAAGACCGCCCACCATCCCATCGAGCTGGTCAAAGCGTCCAGCGTCCAGGAAGCCGTGGAAGCTGCAGATGTGTTGTGCACCCTCACGCCATCAGTGGAACCCCTGGTCCGTGGTGAGTGGTTCCGCCCTGGACTCCACGTCAACGCAGTCGGAGCCCGTCCGAGGCCGACCCACCGCGAAATCGATGCGGCGGGGATGAGCGGTTCCAGGGTGTTCGTTGACAGTCTGCAGACCGCCGTCGAGAAATCGGGCGACCTCATGATGGCCGTTGGTGAAGGCGCCATGTCGATGGACGACGTCCAAGGTGAGCTCGGCAGGATAATCTCCGGGGAGATCACCGGCCGTACGTCGGATCAGGACGTCACACTCTTCAATTCTGTGGGGATCGGCATGCTGGACCTGGCAATTGGGCGACTGCTCTACGATGCTGCGATCCTTCACGGCCTGGGAACGAGTATTGATATGTCCCGCTGATATGTGGGCCAGCCATTCCGTCAGTCACTATGCTTGGCAGCACAGGACTTGATTTCCATGATGGACGGAAGGTACTTGGCTATGGGGGATAGCGTTTTCTTGCCGCTGGAAGATTATTTCAGCAGAACTGGAACGCGAATGGCGGTTGTTTTATGTCAGCTGCCGTTGATGGCCACAGTGACGTTTATTGTTTTCCTGGCAGTTCTCTTCAACCCCGCCAGCCTGGTACACCCGGCCTTCTTCCTGGTAGTTTTCCTGCACGTCCTGATCCTGGGGATTTGCCTCGTTCTTCCGTGGAACCGTCTTCCCTCCTGGAGCTTCATCTTCATTCCCGTAGTGGACTGTCTAGTGCTGGGCCTCCTGCGCGAGGTCGGCGGTCCGGTACTTAGCGTGGTGGGACTGGTCATGGCGTTCCCTGTGATTTGGCTGTCGGTCAGCGCCAGCAAGATCCGGCTGGCTCTGGCCATCCTGGCGCCCCTTTGCGCCACCGTTGCTTCGCCGTTCGTCTTGGGGCACGAGGTTGAACGGTCAGAGATGATCCGCATGATTGTCTTCCCTGCCATCATGGGCGGTTTGGCGGTCACCGGGCATGCCGTTGCTCGCGGGCTGATCAAACATACCGATCGGCTGGACCGTAAGGACCGCGAATTGGTGCGACTTCATGGAGCCACCAAGGAACACGCACAACTCCTGGATACCGTCCTTGAAACAGTCAACGTAGGTGTCTGGGCCATGGACTCGAACGGCGCGGACATTCTCACCAACCGTCGTCTCCGCGCCGATCGTTCGTGGGCCCAGGAGTCGACTGAGGCCTTGAACCCGTTCACCCTGGAGCTTGGTCAGTTCCATGAAGAACGGAACAGTCCTGCCGACCTTGCCGTCCGAGGCGCAAGCTTCACCAACAGACTGGTCCGGGCGGGCGATGGGGAGAAGCAGCGCACCTTTTCGACGGCGGCACGTCCGCTGCTCGACGAAGCCGGCCAGCTGAAGGGTTCCATCATTGCCTTCACTGACGTCACTGCACTGCTGAAGGCGCAAACAGCCCGGGACAAGTTCGTGGCCACGATCTCCCACGAACTTCGAACTCCGCTAACGTCCATCCTCGGTTATCTGGAAATACTCGACCACCAGCCAAATCCCGCGTTCATGGGCATCATCGAACGGAACGCAGAACGTCTACTGACTCTTGTCAACGATTTGCTGCTGGTCGCATCCGAAGACCTCGAACTACGACGCCGGCCCACCGACGTCTCCGAACTGCTCCAGGAGGCGGTCAAGAACGCCAGGCCCGCGGCGGCAGCAAGGGATATCACTATTGCCGTGCGAATCCACGATTGCGTAGAGGCAGATGTAGACTCTGGCCAATTCTCCAAAGCCATTGACCAGTTGCTGTCCAACGCCATCAAGTTCTCCCCCGAAGGCAGCCAAGTGGCCATCGGTCTACGCGGAAATGACGGCAAGGTGGAACTGTCTGTCAGCGATCACGGAATCGGCATGACCGAACAAGAACAAAATGAAGCCTTTACCAAGTTCTTCAGATCCGACCGGGCCATGGAATCCGCAATACCCGGGGCAGGCCTGGGGCTCCCGCTGAGCAAAGCCATCATCGAAGCCCACGGCGGAACGATCGGGTTGAACAGCCAGCCCGGATCCGGCACCACTGTGACGGTCACCGTTCCGCGTTAGGCGCCAGAGGACCCCCGTGTGAGGTGGCGGCAGCGGCGTCGTCGTACGTGTGCTGTGGACGTTTACGTGCCGCAGAACGTCCGGTAGGGGCCAAAGCTCTCCGGAGCCGGGGCTGCGTAGTGTTCCAGCCCTGGCCGTTCGGAGTAGGGGGAATCTACTGCTTGGAGCAACCGTTCCAGTGGGCCTGTGTCCCCTTCCGTGGCGGCGGACAGTGCTTCTTCTACCAGGTGGTTGCGCGGGATGTAGATGGGGTTGGCCCGATCCATGGCATCAGCATCCGGCGTTACAGCCCGCCAACGTTCCAGCCATGCATCGAACGCTGCCAGGTCAACGATCATGCCGCGGGCGGGTTCAGCGTGCCCACGGGCGGCCTTTCCGAGGCTCCGGAAAAATGACGTGTAGTCCGCGCGTGATTCCTGAACCAGCCCGAGAAGCTCGTCAACCAGCTCGGACGCCACATCGTGGTCAACACGGTCGCTGACGCCAAGTTTGGCCTTCATGCCGTTGAACCAAGAAGCGCTGTACTGCTGACGGAACCCATTAAGCGCCTCAACGGCAAGCGCCACTGCCTGCTCCTCATCGTCGTGGATAAGAGGCGCCAGTGATTCGGCGAAACGGGCAAGGTTCCACTCCGCCACAAGCGGCTGGTTGCGATAGGCATAACGCCCTGACTCATCGATGGAGCTGAATACCGCTCCAGGATCGAAACCCTCCATGAATGCGCAGGGGCCGTAATCTATGGTTTCGCCAGACACTGTCATGTTGTCGGTGTTCATAACCCCGTGCACGAATCCCACCAGCATCCACTGCGCCACGAGTCTCGCCTGAACCGATATGACGTCCCTCAGGAGGCCAAGGTAACGGTTGGCTTCCCCGGCCGAGGACGGGTGGTGACGTTCGATCGCGTTGTCAGCAAGACGGCGAAGCAGACCCAAGTCATCGGTGGCCCTGGCGAATTGGAAACTGCCCACCCGCAAGTGGCTGCCGGCCACCCGGGTCAGAACCGCCCCGGGAAGGAGCGTCTCACGCTGAACGGGACGGCCTGTCGCGACCACGGCAAGGGACCTCGTGGTGGGAATGTTCAAAGCATGCATCGACTCACTCACGATGTACTCGCGCAGCATGGGACCAACCACTGCCCGGCCGTCACCGTTTCGGGCAAAAGGCGTCCGCCCCGAGCCCTTGAGGTGGACGTCGCGGAGCTTCCCGTCAGCGCTGGCGATCTCACCCAGCAGGAGGGCACGCCCGTCCCCCAAACGGGGTGAATACCAGCCGAACTGGTGACCGGAGTACGCCTGGGCCACGGGATTCGCTTCCTCCGGGACGGCATTACCGATCAGCAGCCGTACGCCCTCCGGGCTCCGGAGAAAATCAGGGTCAAAACCCAGTTCGACGGCGAGTGGCTGGTTGAGTACCAGAAGCTGCGGATCAGGCGCTTCCTCCGCCCGCCAAGGAATAGCCATCTCCGGGAAGTCCCGGGCGAAATGTCCCTCAAGCAAAGCGGTGGGATGCGCAATGTGGCTCATCATTCAAGGATATCGAGGTGCTGTGGTGCTCAGGGCATGGTGCTCAGGGCTGGATGTGACGCCTCAATGCGTCAAGCGTGGTCTCCGGCGAGGTGTTGAAGCAGAAAGAGATCCCGGGTGATTCTGCACTGCACACGTTGATAACCCGTTCGAAGAGTTCGGTGTACTCCGGGATCATCCTGATGCCACCACCGATCATCACCAGGCCGAATCGATCCCGGACGAACGCTGCACGAACCTCTGCCTCGGCCTCGTCGGGCGAGGTGCCGATCAGGCAGGACACGGCATCAAAACCCGCAGCGATCGTCGCGCCGAAGCCAGCCTCGATCCGCTCGGTCATGGTTGCCTCATCAAGACCGGGCGGCAGTTTGCTGTAGTCGAGCGCCCCGGCATGGATACCGATCATCAGGATTCGAGTCATGGTGCCACTGTGCCACGCAGTGAAATGTTTGTCTGCTTCCCGCCACGGCGCCCACGCCTGCCGCAAGCTTCCGAGAGCGCAGATCGGCTCCAACTGGAGCCAGTTTGACACTGTGCTCAGCGAAGCGAGATCCGCCGTCGGCGGTCTGTGCCGCCGCGGAGGTCCCTATTAAGCCTGCGGTCGCCGTGGTAAAGAATAGATTCCCAGTCGACTTCCTCGGCGGTTTTGGGTACTACCAGGGAGCCTGCAGGGACCTTGGATTTGGGTGTGACGTAGAGCCAGTTGATGGCCCCCAGGAAGACATCCACCACCGAGTTCCACAGACCGATGTAGGCCTGGATGCAAATCATGGCCAACACGGCATTCAGTGAAGCGAAAGCGACGTTGCCCCAATTGCCCTGTTCCGCGTCTCTCCAGATAGTCAGTACCGAGAACGCGACAATGGCATACGGAGTCAAGACATAGATGGCCGGCGCTGCTGTTCGATCCTTGACTTTGGGGGTGCGGACAAAGGGGATCTTGTCGCCCGTAAGACCCTGCTGGAGCGACTTCAGCACGCCCGCCAGGTTGACGGGAAGCAGGATGAGGTTGAACCCGTAAATCCGGAAGATATCGGTGAAACGATGGCCGCAGTCACGAAGGTCGGAGCCCATGCACAGGAAGTATGGGAGGGCGGCAACGAAAACTGCGGGACTGAGAAGCCTGCTGTCGTATGGGTACGCCAGCAGGAAGAGTAGCCCGAAGCTGGCCCAGGAAATCGATACCATGTAATTCACCCGCAGCAGCACCTCGCGAATGAGGATCCTCTGATGTTGGCTGCGCCGCTGCGAAAGCTGGTCCAAAAACTTCGGCAGGATCAGCAATCCGCCGTTGGCCCAGCGCCGCCGCTGAACCACCAGTGAACCAAAGTCAGGTGGGGTGGCGCTGTAACTCAGGCGCTCCGGGTAATTGACGAGGGTCCATCCATGACTTCCCAAGTCGATGCTGGATTCCGTGTCCTCAATGACAGTACGGTCCTGAATGTAGGTTCGGATTTCGAACCCACCAACCGTCTCCACTTCAACGATGTCTTCAAGTGCGCGTTTTCGGATGATCGCATTGGCGCCCACCCAAAACGTTGCCCCGTAGAACGTCAGTCCTTGATGCAATATGTGCTGGATGTCTGTGGTGGCACCGGCGATCCTTTCGATCCGGGTAGGGGCGCCACGGAACGAGGAATACGGTGTTTGCGTCACGGCCACCCGCTCATTGCCTGCAGATTCCAGGAAATACACCAACCGCAAGCAATAGTCCCGCAACAGCAGCGAGTCCGCGTCCAGGGTCAGCAAATATGCGCTGTCAGGAACCACCAGGTCGTCCTCGCGCGGAACATGGGAGGGACGCAGCACCAGACTTCGCGCCGTCTCCTCCACTCTCCACCGTTTGCCCATCAGGGAGATGTAAGCGTTGAGGTTCATGGCTTTGTTGGCCTCATGCGAAAGGCTGGCGTAGCGCTTACGCTCGAATGTCTCCGTCCGTACGTTGAAAATCCAGGTGAGACGAAGGTAAAGCTGCTCCATGCGTTCGGGGCTGGGCGCGGCGTTTTGGGCTTTCGCGGCATTTAGTGCCAACAACACCAGCCGAAGTTCGCGGGCCAGTCCCATGATGACCAAGTCCACGAAGAACTCGTCCACATGGTCCTGGACGGCTTCGGCCTCGGCCATTGCTTCCAGCCACTCCACGGCCGCCTCATACTCGCCGATCAGCACCTGAAGCTCCTCCGCAGGGGAAGCCACCGGCAACGTTGACCCATGACTCCCCCGGAAAGCGGCCAGTGCCCTATTCGTGCGGGCGGCTGGTGCTGCCAGGGCATTTGCGATCTGGCCAGCCAACGCACGGGTCTGTTCGAGGCGTTGTATTTTCTCGGATTCAGTCGGGTGAGGTGGATCATCCAGCAGCAACACCACACGCAGATCCGGAAACTCTTGGAGCGCGGCAGACCAAAGAGTTGCCCGCACAACATGGGGCTCCTCAGCATAGGACGGCACGAGTACCGTCACGGCCTGGTTGTAATCGGCAAAATGGTTATCCAGTTCGCCCCGGGGCACCCGACGGTGCTCCTTGAATCGATAGAGCGCCCCCTGCCGGGCCATGAGGTACATGAAAGCCGAGAACGTGAGGAAAGTGACGACGATAAGGTATGAAATCGACTCAAATCCGAACCGGAACCCGGAATTCGCATTATCCACAAACTGCCGAATGACGGTGGAGACGACGTAATAAATCCAAGACGCCGCCGTCACCAACATGGCCACCCGGCCGAGTACGATCTTTCGCGCCGACGGCGCAGGATGAACGATTGCCAAGGGCTCGGAACGACGCTCCGATCCCCATTGCCGTTTGCGTCCTGCACTTTCCAGCCGGTCATTTGGAAGCGTACTGGGATCCCGTGCGAGATCCGGTGAATCAACCAACTGGTCTGTCATAATTCCCCATCAGACTGTGAACCGGGCCCCGCGGCCCGGCACGGCTGAACGTCCGCCTTTTCCGAGCCAAGACGACGCCGATTGCCCCTTATAGTAATCGATGGCAAGGGCCTTCCCATTCCCCGTTTCGTCGATGGAAATCACTGGCATGACTTCGGGCCGCGTCGCAGTAATCTTGCATTTATTGGGCTCCAAATTCCGGCATCAACGTGGGGGTATTTATGTCGAGTCACTTTCCTGGGCGGAAGCTGTCCTGGGTTCGGCTCTCCGTGCTCCTGGCGGTGATAGCGGCAGTTGCAGGAGCCGGCGTCGTTTCCTGGCGAACGTACGTCGATTCCCGGGCGGCGGCAGCAACGCCGTCGGTCTTCAACGGCTACGTTGACGTGACAGCCACCCCCAAGTACGCATTTGAGCAGCCAGCCACTGAGGACACAAAGTCCGTGGTTTTGTCTTTCATAGTGGCCGATGCAAAAGATGGATGTGCGCCCTCCTGGGGGTCCTTTTACAGCCTTGACGCAGCCGCAACTGATCTGGATTTGGACCGACGCATCGCGAGATTGCGGCAAAACGGCGGCGACATCGCCGTATCCTTCGGCGGACTATCAAACCAGGAACTGTCCACCGCGTGCACCGATGACACCCGGCTGCAGGACGCCTACTCAACGGTAGTGGACCGCTACGGGCTGACCACGATTGATCTGGACATGGAAGGCGCCGCGCTGGCAGACAAGAACGCAATAGCGCGGCAGGCCAAAGCCATGGCCGTCCTGCAACAAAACCGTCAGGCGCAGGGCAAAGGCCTGTCCCTGTGGCTCACCCTGCCCGTGTCTCCGGCAGGGCTCACAGCGGAAGGGACGGCCGCCGTCGAACAGATGCTGGCTGCCGGAGTAAAACTAACCGGAGTCAACATCATGACCATGGACTATGGGGACAGCCGGGCGGCCGGCCAATCCATGCTTCAGGCGTCCATCGCGGCTGCGGAAGCAACCCACGCCCAGCTGGGCGACATCTACGCCAACGCAGGACAGGACCTGGGTGCACAGACACTCTGGCGCAAGCTGGGCCTGACCCCCATGATCGGCCAAAACGACATCGTGGCCGACGTCTTCACCCTGGAGGACGCCCACGGGCTTCACGACTTCGCCCAAAACAAAGGCATAGGCAGGATGTCCATGTGGTCTTTGAACCGGGATGCAGAATGTGGTCCGAACTATCCCACACTGTCCGTGGTGTCCGGCGCGTGCAGTGGCGTGCCACAGGGCGGTACCCGCTTCTCCTCCGCACTGAGCGCCGATTTTGGATCCAAAGCCACCACCGCCCCCAGCCCTGCCCAGTCAACGGGCACAGCCACGGCAACAGCGGTAATCGACGACCCCGCCACCAGCCCCTATCCAATCTGGTCCCCGGCGGCCACCTACGTGAAATCGAACAGGACCGTTTGGCAGGGCAACGTCTACGAGGCGAAATGGTGGACGAAGAACGAGGCGCCGAATGACCCCATTCTTGACGGAGCCGCTGCGCCCTGGAAGCTGATCGGTCCTGTCCTTCCCGGCGACCGGCCCGCACCCGAAATCACCGTTCCCGCCGGAACATATCCCGAGTGGTCGCCCGAAACCATTTACCACAAGGGAGACAGGGTGATGCTGGGCCAGCACGTATTCGAAGCCAAATGGTGGGTCCAAACACAGAGCCCGGAAGCGGCGCTGCAGGGCTCTACGGACTCGGCATGGATGAAACTCGCAAACGAGGGACTCACCAAACCAATCTCCGGAGCGGCGGGTGGGTAATTGCCTCCGACGTACGCAACCAGACGAACCATCTAAATTTCCTTGGGGGAACCATGAAATTGTCAGCCACTCGTGGATTCGCCGCATTGAAATCTGCGGGGCTCGCCATCACTGCCGTTGGGGCGGCGATGGTGCTGTCGGCATGCATCGCGCTTCCCCTGCCCGGCCTGCCCGTTGCGACTACGCCACCCTCAAGCAAGGCGCCCGAGGCGCGAAGCATGGAGATCGCGACGGCGGCCTGGGAAGTTGCGCTCGAACCCATCGGACAGCCGGTGGTCACCGACGGCGTTGCCTTGGTTTACGCAAAGACCCCTGCCGGAGTTGCAGCCCATGCCATTTCAGTTTCGAACGGCAAGGAACTGTGGACACAGCCCGTTCATCCGGGGTATGCGGCGCCTGCCATTCCCCTTGAGCCTGCAGTTACCAGGACCGCTGCAGGCACGAGCGCAGCGGTCTTCCTGCAGGCTGCGACTCCCCCGGCCAATAATGGCGGCGTCACGTGGTGGACTGCTCCCGTGGCCTTTGACCTGAAAACAGGCAATGAGCTCTACCGTGGCAGGCCAGAACTGGTCAGCACCCGTCCCTTTGCCTGCGACGACCACGTGGACATGTGCTTTATCGCCTTTGATGAAACATCCCAAACAGTGGAGCACTGGGTGGACTTGGATTCCGGCGAAGATCTGGCCGGTCCCGAAATCAACCCACTCACGGGGAATTTCCGGCCGGTGGGCAAAGAACTGTACTCGGTGGTGGCGAACGGCATCGAAACGCTGGCCCACGTCTCCTACGGCGAAGTGCTTTGGGAAGTTGAAATCGAGAAAATCTTTGGCAAAGGGGCCAGCACCGGCATGGGCTGGCACTTCACCTACTCTGAAAAGCTGGATCTCTACGTCGGCTCCGTTGGAATCAACCCTACGGATTTTTCACCCGACAAATTTACAGAGCAAACCTTCTCACTAAACTTGCGCGAAACGGCCAAGACCGTAGGCTTCCGGGCTTCAAGCGCACGGATTCTGTGGACAGCGGACGGCTCACAGGTGGAATGCTCCAAAACCATTGGCACAGTAGCGACGAAGCTGGAGGGTGGCGACGCATTCCCCATTCGATGTGAGTACACCGAGGGGTACATTGAATTTCCCGCGGGCAAGTACAGAGGTGCCAAGTCGAAGCTGGTCGGCTACGACCCCCTGACCGGCGACGCCGCATGGGAAACCGAGCCCATGGATGTCGGCTGGAACACGAGGGAACTCATTCCTACAGCAAGTCGCGGCGATCTGGTGATTGCGGGCGTCCCTAGGAGCGTGAATCTCTTGGACACCCGGACCGGCAAGTTCCGCGGGGCAAGCTTCGAGGACGTGTTTGTCTGCCTGAAGGAGACCACCTACACGTCACCTCCAAACGGACCCTACGAGGACCAGCCTGGCGGTGTCATCGGCGCTGGCTCGGTTACGGGTTTTCCATGCATGAAGAGTGGCACGGCCGTCCCAGCACTCACATACGGTGCGCTCACCGACCTCACCACTGCGGAGGACGGCATGGCCGTGATCTCGTTGGAAGGAAAAGTGGCCGGGTACAAGCTTCTGAACGAATTTACATAAGGAGCTGAGAACTACCCCTTGAAAACCGGCGCCCGCTTCTCCTGGAACGCCCGGAAGCCTTCGGCGTAGTCGTCGGTCTTGCACAGCCGTGCCTGCTCGGTGTTTTCCTCGGTCATGGAGGCCCACAGGCCCAGGCGCTGATCACGGATGTGGGCCACGAGTTCCTTGGACGCAACAAACGCTTGAGTCGCCCCGGTCGCCACCCGTGAAACGATCTCCCTGGTCACGGGCAAGAGTGAATCGGCAGGCATCGCGCGGCTGAACATCCCCTGTTCCACAGCTTCGGCGCCGGAAATGAGGTCGGCCGTGTAGATCAGGTCAAGCGTGCGGTGCATGCCAAGGCGCTCGGTAAAGTACCAATGCCCACCGGAATCCAACGTGGCGCCGAGCTTCGCAAAGGGTGAGCCGAATTTGGCATTGTCCGCCACGTACACAACATCGGTTGCCAGCAGAAGTCCCAGCCCAACACCCAGGCAAGCGCCATGAGCAGCAGCAAAAGTAGGTGCCGGGAAAGCTGCCATCTTCTTGAGCAGCGGTTCCACAAGACCACCCAGGTAGGCCTGCGCGTCATCGGTCTCAGGAGTAACCGCAGCGATGTCGCGGCCGGCGCAGAAGGCGCGCCCCTCTCCGCGAAGCAGCAGCGCCCGCACCTCACCGCGTGAGGCGGCGGCAGCAGCGTCGTCGTACGCCTTATCCAGTTCCGCAAGCGCGTCCTCGTTGAGCGAGTTCAGCTTTTCCGGGGCGTTGAGGACAATTTCGGCAATACCGTTGGCAATGGAGAGCTCGATCATGGGGACTCCTTAGACGTCGAAGTCGACGGTAACTTCTTCGCTGGTGGGGTGGGACTGGCAGGTGAGGACGTAGCCCTTGTCCAGCTCGTCCTGCTCAAGGGCGTAGTTCTCGTCCATGGTCACCGTACCGGTGATCAACTTGGCGCGGCAGGTACCGCAGACGCCACCGGCACACGCGAACGGAACATCCGGGCGGACGCGGAGCGCGGCGTTGAGGATGGACTCGCGGGCGTGCGTGGGGCTCGCGACATCCCCCGTGAGGCCGTCCAGCTTGAACGTGATCTTGAACGTGTCCTGCGACTCGTCCTCCACAACGGGACGTCCGGAGTGGCCTTCGGGACGGTCCGGACGACCCGTGGTGAACAGCTCGAAGCGGACATGTTCCGGCTCCACACCACGGGCAGCGAGAGTATCGCGGCACAACTGCACCAGCTCGAACGGCCCACAGAGGAACCATTCATCAACGTCCTCGGCATGAATCGCGCTGCTGAGCAGGGCCTGCAGCTTCTCGGAATCGATGCGGCCGGTCATCAGCGGCGCGATCCGCTGCTCGCGGGACAGCACGTGGTGCAGCGCCAGGCGCGACGGGTACTTGTCCTTCAGGTCCGCCAGCTCCTCCAGGAACATGACGTCCATGGCGGCCTTGTTGGCGTAGACCAAGTCAAAACGGGTGTCCGGGTTGGCGGCGAGCAGCGTCCGCGCAATCGCGATCACCGGCGTGATGCCGGAACCGGCTGCGATCGCCACGAAACTACCGGCACCCCCGGCCAACTCCTCGGGGTGGTTCATGGAGTTCATGACGTTGTGCTGGACGGACGAACCGTCCTTACCGTGCCGCGAAATGAACGCACCCTGCGGGCTCATGACGTCAAGGACGTCGCCAGCCTTCAGCTCGGCATTGGCCCACGTGGAAAAAATGCCGCCAAGGTCCTTCTTGATGGCCACGCGGATCTCGCTGCTGCCGTCCTCGAAACTGCGCGGCTCTGCGCAAATCGAGTAGCTGCGGCGGACCTCATGGGGCTCACCGTTCTCATCGGGAAGCGTCGTGCGCAACGCGACGTACTGACCGGGGAGGTAGTCGTACTGCCCGGCCAGCTCGACGGGAACGCCGAACGTGACCTCGATTGCGTCGTCCGTAAGGCGGCGGACTTCCGAGACGGTCAGGTTATGGAAAGACGCACGACGGCGGCTGGCTGTCTGGGTTTCGGTGGTCATGGAATTCCTTAGAGGACTTTGAAGTAGTCGAACGGTTCCTTGCAGTCCTGGCAGACGAACAGCGCCTTGCAGGACGTGGAACCAAAGCGGGTCAGCTCCTTGGTGTTCAGCGACGAACACTGCGGGCACTTCACGGCCAGGCTCAGGCGGACGGGGCCCGAGTGGCCACCGGCCTTTGAGCTTCCCGTGGGAGGGGCGATGCCGTACTCCTGCAACTTGGCCTTGCCGGACTCGGTCATCCAGTCCGTGGTCCATGCCGGAGCGAGCACCAGGTTGATGTCCACGCTGGCGTAGCCTGCTTTTTCGAAAGCCTTGCGCAGATCGTCCCCGATCGCGTCCAACGCCGGGCAGCCCGAGTAGGTGGGCGTGATGGTGACCTCGACGGCGGTACTTGCCGGGCCGCCGTCGTGCAGGTCTGTTGCTTCTGTGACCCGCACGCCGCGGAGGATCCCCAGGTCCTCGATGGTGAGGACCGGGATCTCCGGATCGCAGACCGTGGACGCGATGTCCCAGGCCCGTTGCTCTTGTGTCTGCATTTCTGAACGGGCAAGCATGCTGGTCACCAGCTCGCGCCGGGATGTTCGCGGGCAAGCACCTGCATCTCAGCAAGGATGTAGCCCAGGAACTCGGAGTGCTTGCCGCGGCGTCCACCGCCCAAAGACTGCGGGACGCCGGGGATTTCGAGCTCGGCCTCGGCCATGATCCCGCCCGTGAGGCGGTCGAAGTCGGCGCGAAGGCTGGAGGGCTGCACGGCGACGCCGGCCTCAGCCAGACGCATGGTGAGCTCGTCGTCTTCGAAGAGTTCGTCAACGTACGGCCACACGAGTTTGAAGCCCTGAATGATGCGCGCGCGGGACTCGTCCGTGCCACCAGCCAGGCGCAGCACCCACTGAGCGCTGTGGTCGCGGTGGTAGTCCACTTCCTTGACGGCCTTCGCGGAAATGGCTGCGATGGTGGCGTCCGTGGACTTCATGAGCCGCGTATAAAGCTCGTACTGGTAGTAGCTGACGATGAACTGGCGCGCGATGGTCACCGCGAAATCCCCGTTGGGCTGCTCGAAAAGGTGCGCCGAACGGAACTCGTGCTCACGGCGGAAGTATGCGAGGTCGTCCTCGGACTTGTCCCACGCAGCACCGGCATACGTCAGGAACGAGCGGGCGTGGCCCAACTGGTCCAAGGCGATGTTGCCCAGGGCGATGTCTTCCTCGAGTTCAGGTGCGCGGGAAATCCAGTGGCCCAGGCGCTGAGCGAGGATCAGGCCGTCGTCGCCGATTCGCAGCGCAAATTCCGCCACGTCTTCGGTGGGTTTGACCTCGCCGCGGCGGATCTCCAGGGCGATGTCCTCAGGACGCAAAGCATTGCCCGGTGTGATGCGCGTGGCGCTGGCTGAACCGTCACCGGAAGCGCCTGCTCCGTGGACGCCAACGGAGATGTCGCCGTGGCCCTCGATTGCGAAGTCAGTTTCGTGGTTGGTGGTCACAGGTGCTTCACGCCTTCGCTCTTGGTGTAGTACGTGGCGTGGCGGTAATCCTTGCCCTGCGGGGACTCAAAGAAGGAACCCTTGGAGTCCGGATCGCTGGAGGAAATCGCCTCGGCCGGGACAACCCAGATGGAGACGCCCTCGTTGCGGCGGGTGTACAGATCGCGGGCATTCCGGAGCGCCATGGCTGCGTCAGGTGCGTGCAAGGAGCCGGCGTGCACGTGGGAAAGACCACGGCTGGAGCGGACGAAAACTTCCCAGAGGGACCAGGGGGCTTCGTGGTGCTGTTGTTCGGTGGTGACCCCGGCAACAGGGGTCCCCGGCCGGGCTTGCGAGGTTGGGGAGTCGTTGGGGATCATGCTGCGTGTTCCTTCTGTGCTTGCTTGCGGGCGTACGCAACGGCGGCTTCGCGAACCCAGGCACCGTTTTCGTGTGCCTCACGGCGGCGCTCGATGCGCTGCGAGTTACAGGGGCCGCGGCCGGCCAGGACTTCCTTGAACTCGTTCCAGTCCAAGGGTCCGTGCTCCCACTTCTTGGTTTCTTCGTTGAAACGGATGTCCTTGTCCGGGAGGGTCAGGCCGAGGACACGGACCTGCTCCACCATCATGCCGACGAACCGGCTGCGCAGTTCATCGTTACTGAACCGCTTGATGTTCCAAGCCATGGACTGCTTGGAGTTGGGTGAATCGTCATCCGGCGGGCCGAACATCATCAGCGACGGCGCGTACCAACGGTTCACGGCCTCCTGGGCCATCTGCTTCTGCGCAGGCGTGCCATTGGAGAGCTCAAGCAGGATCTCGAAACCCTGGCGCTGGTGGAACGACTCTTCCTTGCAGATGCGCACCATTGCGCGTCCATAAGGACCGTACGATGCACGGCACAGCGGGACCTGGTTGCAGATGGCAGCACCATCAACAAGCCAGCCGATGGCTCCCATGTCTGCCCACGTCACGGCTGGATAGTTGAAGATGGACGAGTACCGGGCCTTGCCGGCAATCAGGTCATCCATCATCTTGTCCCGGGTCTGGCCCAGGGTTTCTGCCGCCGAGTACAGGTACAGGCCATGGCCCGCTTCGTCCTGGACCTTGGCCATGAGGATGGACTTGCGCTTCAAGCTCGGGGCGCGGGTGATCCAGTTGGCTTCCGGCTGCATCCCGATGATTTCCGAGTGTGCATGCTGCGAAACCTGACGCAGCAAAGTCTTGCGGTAAGCCTCCGGCATCCAGTCGCGCGGTTCGATGCGCGAGTCTTCCGAGATGATGCGATCAAAGTACGCCTTACCGGCCGCCTCCCGCTCTTGCTCTTCCGGGGACAGCTCAGCGGGCACTGATTGCAGATTCTGCGATGCCATGGTTGCTCCTAATAAATTACCGACCGTTCGTTCAGAATATGCGGAGGGGGCGATTTCCGTCAAGCTTTCCGGGCGGGTTGCAGGTCACCTCCGGATGTTGACAAGGACTCGTCGGGGACCACGTGTTAACTTGGGGTTGGACCGCCCCGTCCCGCACGTCACATGGAAAAGAGCTTTACGTGGAATCGCAGCAACCGTTCCGGATCCTCACAGTCTGCACCGGAAACATCTGCCGCTCACCGGTGGCGGAACGGCTCCTGCAGGCAGGACTTGATCAGGTTCAGGCGGGCGCCTTTGAAGTGCGAAGCGCCGGAACGCGGGCAATGGTGGGCGACCCAATCCAGCCTCTTTCGGCTGACATCGTCCACAACTTCGGTGGCCGCTCCGAAGCTTTCGCAGCGCGCCAACTAAATTCCAGGATTCTCCGGGAAACCGACCTGGTCCTGGCCATGACGCAGAAACATCGCGGCGAAGTTCTTCAACTGGATGCTTCCCTGCTGAAACGCACCTTCACCATCCGTGAGTTCGCCCGGATGCTCGCCGTCTTGGAATCGCGAGAAGTGGCATCGGACGCAGACGCCGCTCCCTCAGCGTCGATCGGCGACTTTTGGCGTTCGCTGGCAACCAGGGCTGCATCGGTCAGGCATCTCGCACTGCCGGGAGACCCTTCCGAGAACGACGTCATCGACCCCTACCGCCGAGGCGAAGATGCCTACCGACAGATGGAAGACGAACTTGCTCCGGCCATTCTTGGCATCCTTCGCTACGCACGGATAACGGCGCCGGCAACCCGATAGCAGACGCCGTAGGTGCCGGCACCCGCACCACACTTACAGACGCCGAAAAGCGGAGAGCGCCGAATCGACGCTCCCCGCTTCTTGGGGTTCCCTAAATTCACATCACCGCGCGGCCACTCAATGACTCGCGGCCACTCAATTAGTTGAGGGCGATCACCAGCATCTGGTTGGTTCCAGGAATGCAGGTCTGCAGGACTGCCCGCGGGAACCCACCGAACACGGCAGCCACATTGTTGGTGGTGCCGCCCTGGGGTACTTGTCCGCGAGCTGACACAGTGTATGTGCCGTAACCCGCGATCGTGACCGTTTGGCCCACGCCGATTCCCGAGAACCTTGCCCAGCCACCGCAGAAATCGTGCTCGGTGATAAAGAGCGAATAGCCGTCGGTTGGGGTGAAATGGATCGGCCCAATGCAGGCGTCCACCAAGGACTGGCCTCCGGAGCCGGCTACGTAGATGGTCCAGCCGGCCGGCGCAGCTGCCGGTGCCGGAGCAGCCTGCGCTGGTGCGGCAGCTTGGGCTGGTGCCGCGGCTTGCGCTGGTGCGGCGGGTGCCGGCTCGATGAGTGGAATTGCCGGCCCAGTGAGCTTCAAAGTCTGTCCGGGCATGATCACCGAGTAAGGACTCAGGCCATTGGCGGCCAGCATCGCGCTGACGTCCACGCCGAATCGTGCCGCAATGGAGCTAACCGTGTCTCCGGAAACAACCGTGTAGATGTTGGGGTCCGCTGCGGGTGCGGCAGGTGGAGCCGGCTCGGCCGCCACAGCCGGTGGGGCCGCGGCTGGTTCGGCCGCAACGGATGGAACGGCCGCGGGCGCCGCAGCTTCCGGAGCGGGGGCCGATGCTTCGGCCGTGGCGCTTGTGGAGGCAGAAGGGGATGCCTCTACTGATGGCACGTCCGACTGTTCGTTGGTCACCGTCAGGCCGACGACGGAGCCCGGGTTGGTTGTCCACGAAATCACCCAGAACAACAACGGGACAAGAAGTCCAATTGCTGCCAGCAGGGTGACCGTCACCAGAGGCATTTTGGACCTCCCGAATCGCGGGGACCGAGCACTGATGGGCGTTGTGGTTATGGGCGGAATGTGGGAATCGAGATCATTCATATTCATGGGGAATCCTGGGGAACCTAGGCCGGGACTGCACGCAAAGGAGGGCCGTCGCAGCCCAAAGGCTGTGCGCGGGCAGTAATGGGAGGAGCGCCGCTCGCAATTGCGAGAGGGGCGGACCACCGATGAGCCGGTGGAACGGAAATTCAGAAAACCCTAGGGAATTTCAATCGTAGAAATTGGCCAAGGTGACCACACGAGTAGGAGATACTCGTCTTTCTGCAGTACCGGCGCGATTTGCTCTAGGTATTACGCAATTTTCGTCGTCGCACCACTTGCTCAGTACTCACAAATGAAGTAATGCCGCTTCGATTACCCGCGGTGGGGTCCGATTTCCTTCACCTGAGCCTCACCCTCTGTTCATTGCGGCCCTGAACAGTGGAACCATGACTGACCTCTCGCGCCGCACCCTCGTCAAAACGTCCCTCGCCACCCTTGCCCTCGCCGGCGTGGCCACCGGCACCGCCGCCCCTGCATCGGCCGCCCCTGCTTCCGGAGCCCCGTCCGCTATCCCCCTGGTCCGTAAGCGCCTCACGCTGCCCAATGGGATCGCCACGGGTGACGTCACCTCGGACTCCGCCGTGCTGTGGTCGCGCGCGTCCGGGCCCGGTCGGATGATGGCCCGCCTCCAAGCAGTGGACAGCGCCGGCCAAGTCCTTCAAGGACGCTACGGATTCAGCCGCACTATCCAAGGACCGCTGGCCAACGAAGCCAGCGACTTCACCGCCAAGATCCATGCGAAGAGCCTCCCCGCAGGTACGCGGTTCGCGGTGGAACTCAATTTCGAGGACGAGAATGGCCTCGGCGAGGCAGTCAAGGGAACGTTCAGCACAGCGCCCGGTTCCGCTGCCGGAAAGTACGACGGCGGCACTGAAGACGCGCGCGGGGGCGGCAGTCCGTCGTCGTACTCCCAAAGCTTCGTGTGGACCGGCGATACCGCCGGCCAAGGTTGGGGCATCAACGAGGACCTGGGTGGGATGCGCGGCTACAAGGCCATGCACGCCACGCGCCCGGACTTCTTCATCCACTCCGGGGACACCATCTACGCCGATGGCCCCATCTCCGCCACGGTCACCGAAAAGGACGGCCGGGTGTGGCGGAACATCGTCACGGAGGAAGTCTCCAAGGTGGCCGAGACCCTCAAGGAATACCGCGGCCGACACCGGTACAACCAGATGGACGCCAACATGCTCGCCATGTTCGCGGACGTCCCGGTGATCGCGCAGTGGGACGACCACGAAACCACCAACAACTGGTATCCCGGCGAAATCCTGGACGACGCCCGATACACCGAGCGCGACGTCAACGTGCTCGCTGCGCGCGGCCGCCAGGCGTGGCAGGAGAACATGCCGATCGCTGACTCGGCGGCGCTATGGCGCCCTGGAACGTTCGACGCCGGGCAGTACCAACCTGCGCGCATCTATCGGAAGATTTCCCGCGGCCCGCAGCTGGACATCTTTTGCCTCGACATGCGGACGTTCAAGTCCCCCAACACTGACGGCAAAGAACCGTACGCCACCAACATTCTGGGCCAGGAGCAGGTGGACTGGCTCATCAAGGAAGTGCGGAAATCCAAGGCCACGTGGAAGGTCATCGCAGCTGACCTGCCGTTGGGCATCATCGTGCCGGACGGGGCCGTGAACCAGGAAAGCCTGTCCAACCGCGACAACGGCGCTCCCCTTGGCCGGGAACTGGAAATCGCAGGAGTGCTGAGTGCCTTCAAACGGGATGGCGTGAAAAACGTTGTGTGGCTCACTGCTGACGTCCACTACTGCGCAGCCCATCACTACTCCCCCGAGCGGGCCACCTTCACGGACTTCGATCCGTTCTGGGAATTCGTAGCCGGCCCCATCAACGCCGGCTCGTTCGGTCCGAATGCCATGGACGGAACGTTCGGCCCCGAAGTGGTGTTCGCCAAGGCCGGGCGTTTCCCCGGCGAGTCACCGCGGGATGGCGAGAACCAGTATTTCGGGCACGTAGCCCTTGGCCCCGACGGCACGTTCACGGTGAGCCTCCGCAACGCCAACGGCGCCGTGATCTTCTCGAAGGCCCTCACCCCCGCTCACTAGCCCAACTGAGTCGCATTTGTGCGCGTTTTGAACGCTCAAAACGCGCACAACTGCGACTCAGTTGGGGTTTCACGGTGCGTCACGTTTGTGTGTTCCCAGTCACTTAAGGCCCGGTTGGGCGTATGCTTCCCTCAGCGCGAAGGCAAGATGCGTTGTTCGCTTTTGGTGGGGCCACTTTTGAAGGCAGGGGTTCAGTGGCAGGAGTGAAGCACGAGGTTCTTCCGGTGCGCTTGCAACCGGTTCGGGACATGCCGTTTTTCCTTATCGCGACCGCACTGTGTGCGGTCCTCTTGGCCGTAGGGCTCGGCAGCGGCATTGGAACGTCGACGGCGCAGCTTGCGGGCGATCTGGCGTTGCTGGTCGCAGTCCTAACAGCACTGGTGACGCACGCCCGTGCCGCACTGCAACGCCGCGACAACACCACTGGGCGATTGTTCGTGGTGGCCGGACTGGCGCTGTGGTCGGCAGGAATGTGCATCTGGACGTACTACGGCATAACCCTCGACCATGTGTATCCCTTCCCGTCTTTGGCAGACATCGGCTTCGTCTGGTACGCGCTGCCCGTTTCGATCGGCCTGTTCTTGTTGCTCCGGGGGAAGGGGCTCCGTCTCCCGCTTCGCCGCACCATCCTGGACGCGGGTGTAGTAGCCAGTTCAATGTTCTTTATCGTCTGGAGTTCGTTGCTGGGGCCATTGGCCGGTGAAACCGGTCAAGACCCCCTCGCGCTGGCGACACAAATGGCCTACCCGATTGCCGACGTCTTCATGGTCTCCGTAGTGATCGTCCTGACCATGCGGGCAGCCCGCGGCCGACGCCTTCCTTGGCTATGCCTCGGCATCGGATTCTGGGTACTCGCCATCACGGACCTCACATATGTCCGCTTGACCATCGAAGGCGTGACTGGCGTCACGGGCTCGCCGCTGGCTCTGGGTTGGGTGGTGGCATTCCTTTTGGTGGGGCTCAGTCCACTGGTTCGGGAAGCGGACCATTCCAGCAAGGACGGGCGGGCTTACGCCGCGATGCTGGAGCTGCTGCCCTACCTGCCCGTGTTCAGTGCAGTGTTCTTCTCGCGCAGCCGCCCCATCGCCGGTGATCCGATCCTTTTAGTGACCGGGCTGACTGTGGTGGTGTTCGTGATCGTGCGGCAGGTGCTGATCGTCGTCGAAAATGTGACGCTGACCAGCGAGCTTGAATCGAAAGTCGCCGAGCGGACAGCGGAGCTGGAAGGCCTCGGGGCAATCGTGAACTCGTCCGCCGACGCGATTGTGGGCGAAACCCCCGACGGTTTCATCACCAGCTGGAACCCCGGAGCCGAGCGCATCTACGGCTACCCCGCCACCGACGCAATCGGCCGGCACAGCGACTTCTTCATCCCGAAAGACCTGCTGGAAGAAGAACGCGCTGTCCTGGCCACCACCGCGCTGAGCGGCCACGTCCACAACTATGAGACCCACAGGCGGCGCGCTGACGGTGTCATCATTCCCGTCTCAATCACCATGTCCCCCGTCCAGGGCGAGACCGGCATCCGTGGTGTCGCCACGATTTCCCGGGATATCACCCAACGACGCGAGGCGGAGGCCGAACTCATGGCCGCCCGTGAAGCGGCGTTGGAATCCAGCCGCCTCAAATCCGAGTTCCTGGCCACCATGAGCCACGAAATCCGGACCCCCCTCAACGCCGTCATCGGCCTCACTTCCCTCCTGATGGGCACGCGCCTCAACGAGGTCCAACACCAGTACGCACAAGGCGTCAAGGGCGCGGGCGAGGTCCTGCTGACACTCATCAACGACATCCTGGACTTCTCCAAGCTCGAAGCCGGCAAGGTTGATTTGGACGTGGCCGCGTTCGATCCCCGTGCTCTGGTGGAAGAGGTTGCAGCTTTGGTTGTGGAAGCTGCGCAGGGCAAGGACCTCGAGCTGGTTTCCTACTGCCACCCGGACGTTCCTGAACAGCTCATGGGCGACGCCGGCCGCATCCGGCAAATCCTGCTGAACCTGGCATCCAACGCAGTGAAGTTCACTCCGTCAGGCGAGGTGGAGATCCAGGTTTCGGTGGTCGATCAGGTTACGGACGACGCCGGAACGCACGACGCCGGCACGGGTCACCGGGGTGCCGGGCACGCGGGCACCGGCACAGCCTCCCTGCGCTTCGAGGTACGCGACACCGGAATCGGCATCAGCGCTGCCGACCATCAGAGATTGTTCGAGTCTTTCGCGCAAGCAGATGCCTCCACTACGCGTCGCTACGGCGGTACGGGCCTTGGCTTGGCCATCTCCCGGCGGCTGACCGAAGTCATGGGCGGCGAAATCGGCCTCGATAGCGAGGTAGGTGTTGGCAGCAAGTTCTGGTTCGTCCTGGACCTGCCCATTGGCCCCTCCGTACCCGAGACCGCCCGGCCCCTGCCCGCCACGCTCACAGGCCGCAAAGTCCTGGTGGTGGACGACAACGCAACCAACCGCTTGGTGCTCGAGGCGCAACTGGCCAGTTGGGGCATGGTGCCGGTGGCCTTTGCCGATGCCCGCTCCGCCCTGGATGCCTACCGAGCCGCGGTTTCCACCAGCCACCCCTACGACATTGCCGTGGTGGACATGTGCATGCCGGACACCGACGGCCTCGAGCTGGCCCGCCAGATCAACGCGGACGGCAATGGTGTGCCGGAATTCATCCTGCTGACCTCCACCATGCAAGTGGACAGGGCCAGCCTGACCTCGGCAGGCATCCAGGAGTACCTCACCAAGCCGGTTCGCAGCTCGGAGTTCTACAACCGGCTGCAACGACTCATGGCGTCCAAGCCCATCGGCACGTCAACCGTTACACGAGCGAAAGCCCCAGCTTCGCAGTGGGTCTCACCCGCGGAGGATTCCACGCCCGAAACGCTACTGCCGAGGCAGCTTGGCAGGCTTCTGGTGGCTGAGGACAACGAGGTCAATCAACTGGTTGCCCGCGGCATGGCCAACCGCCTTGGCTACGAGGTAGACATCGTCGACGACGGCGCCCAGGCCGTCGCAGCCACCCTGTCCGGGAGGTATGTGGCCGTGCTCATGGACTGCCACATGCCAGTGATGGATGGTTTCGAAGCCACCCGGACCATCCGAACCCGCGATGCCTCAATCGGCAGAATTCCCATCATCGCCATGACGGCCGGAGCCTTGAACGAAGACCGCGAGCGCTGCCTGGCCGCCGGCATGGACGACTACATCAGCAAGCCCGTGGATATGGACAAACTGGGCTCGGTCCTTGCCCGTTGGGTGCCCCAGCCGGATGCTGCCAGCGATGCGGCGCAGGCGGGAGCGGCGCAGGTGGAGGCAGCGCGGCCGGATGCGGTGCTGCTGGCTGTGACGGGGCAGCCGACCGAAGCGTCGCCGTCGGCAACAGGGCAACCGGGCGAAGCGCCGCCGTCGAACGCTGAACCCGAAGAAGGCCCAGCAGTGGCCGCTGTTCTTGATCACGGACGCCTGGAGATCTTGCGCGAACTCGGACCGGCAGACGGCTTTGGTCTGTTGCCGGAAGCCGTCAAGGCCTTCAAACATGAATCCCAGCGGGGGTTGCTATCCCTGGACGCGGCAATGCAGGACGGACAAGCCCCGGCGGTGGAAGCAGCAGCCCACAAACTCGCTGGAGCAGCCGCGAACATCGGGGCGATCGAAGCGGCAAGTTTATGCAAGGAATTGGAGCGACTCGGGCGCGACGGCGCCGCGGATTTGGGGACCCGTGGGCTTGAAATCCTCCAACGACTGCACGCAGAACTCGCCCGGGTGGACAACGCCCTGGAGCGCATGATGTTGGGAGCGCCATGAAAGTCCTCATTGCGGATGACGACCTCATCTCACGGATGATCACCAAGGCTGCCGTGGAGCAGTCCGGTCACGAATGCATTGTCGCGACCGACGGTGATTCAGCGTGGGAGCTCTTCAAGGAGCACAGTCCCGAGGCCGTAGTGACTGACCTGATGATGCCTGGCCTCAATGGGCTGGACCTCTGCCGCAACATCCGGGCGTCAGAGGAAGACTCTTATACCTACCTGATCCTGGTGACATCCCATGGGTCCAGGGAGGATGTGCTGACAGGCATGGAAGCCGGCGCGGATGACTACGTCACCAAGCCCCTGGACCCTTTCAGCCTGCACATCCGCCTCTTGGCTGCGCAGCGGATTACCTCACTGCACGCAGACCTGGCCCGCTACCGCTCAGCACTCACCGAACAAGCCCGCACCGATCCGTTGACCAAGCTGCACAACCGCTTGAAGCTGACCGAAGACCTGGCCCAACTGCACGCGCGCAGTGATCGCTACTCGCGGGACTACTGCCTTGCCATGGTGGATGTGGACAACTTCAAGAGCTACAACGACATCTACGGCCACCAAGCCGGCGACGCCGCACTCGTGTCCATCGCCGCCACTCTGGCCGGCCAGGTCCGGCAGACCGACGGCGTGTACAGGTTTGGCGGGGAGGAGTTCCTGATGGTGCTCCGTGAACAGTCGGCGGCGAGCGCTCACGGTGTCCTGGAACGCGTCCGCTCAGCGGTCTTGGAACTCAAGATTGACCATTCCGGAGATCCAGACGGCATCTTGAGCATCAGTGCTGGCGTGTCCGCCTACACGGACGGGCACAGGGCAGGGACCGAGCAACTGCTGCGCGAGGCGGACCTGGCCCTCTACGCAGCCAAGGCCGCGGGCAGGAACCGGGTGTCCCTGGCCGATGCCCTCCGCTCAGAGTGACCAGCAACTTCACTGGTGGAGGTGAGGCACAGCGGTTACCTGCCTTATCCTTCGCGCGTCAGCACACCGCGCTCTGAATATTGCGGGCATTTACATTCCCTGTGCCAGCCGGAAGGCGGTAATCACCTGAATTGCATGCCGTATTGTCTGTCATCGTCACGTAAGTCACCGGGCGCTCGAAGTCCACCGCCCCGCCGGTGGTCTTGATGTCGTTGTTTTTGAAGGTATTCCCTACGACCTGGATGTGGTGGATTTGCTTCGTACCGTCGTAATAGGCGTCGTGCAACCCCCGAGGCGAACCCCAAACGGTGTTACCTGTGATGTCAATGTTGTAAACAACCCCGGATCCTCCAGCAAGGTCAATCCCGGCGCCGTGACGGCCTCCACGCACGTTGTTATTGGCAATCCTGATGTCATGAACGTCCTCATCGCCGTACGTGTGAACGGCGATACCGTCGTCTCCGTCAGTGCCCTTGCGCTGGTCCACTACGTTTCCAACAATGTCCCCGTTGCTCGTGTTCATCGCATGAATGCCATCCAGTTCCACGTACTTTCCGCTGGTTGCCGACTGTGTGCTGCTGTCCTTAACACACCAATTCTCACCACCAACAAATGCGATGGAGTACGTAAAAGGGTTCCTCGTATGAACGCTTTGGACGAGCGAATTCACTGAATTGCGCACGTCAATCACGTACTCATTCAGGCGGCCAGACACATTGCCGTTCAACGAGTCACCTGATTGGTCTGCCGTGAAGTTGGAGAGGGTAGTATTGTCGGCGCCTGCTGTCGTCACGATCGGATATCCACCAGCGGGGCCGTTGTTACTAGTGAATGAAGGACCAGCTTTCAGGATCGTTTCAGGGCCTACACCTTCAAGCTTGACGTTGCTCTCCATCCGCAACTTGCCATTGATAATGAACGTGCCGGCAGGGATTTTTACCACTCCCCCGCCAGCGATTCCGGCCGCGTTAATTCTGCCTTGGATACTTGCAGTATCGTCGAGCGCATCGTTCGGAGTGGCGGTGACGCTATAAATGCTGGTCGAGCTGCTACCCGTGGCACCGCTTAACGAACACGACGACGATGTGACCGTGAGGGCTGCGGCACCTTGAAGGGAAGTAGCTGCTGCTGGGGCAGCGGTTGACGCGAGAACACAAAGAACAACCACGGCGCTTCTCATAGCGGTCGTACTGCGGGCAACGCGTCCTTTCCGGCGCGATGAGTGACTAGCGCCGTCGGGAGACGGCCAGTCGAAGATAATACTGCCTTTGAAATTAGCCACCGGTGTCAGTCTCCTCTGTGTTTTCGGCCTGGATGCGACGAGGCGTCCGTTCGTTGAGTGAGCGCACCTCGGTGGAAGTGACGTGAACTTTGGATTTTCTTTGGTGCCGCTCTTCTATAGCTCCGACTGTTTTCGGGGGCGTCACTGCTGAGCCGGGGGCTGCAACCTCTGGATGACTTCCTTGTAGTCCTCAGTGGTAACACCGCTGCCTTCGTCATCAAAGAGGTTCTCTTCGAAGCCGAACAGGAACATGGTCATCCCACATTGCACGGCGTACCCCGGAGCATTGCGCAATTGTTCAGCAAGGCTGTGTGATTGCGGTGAGCCGCCGGTGAAAGGTGCATTGGGAGGACCGGGGTTTTCACCGACCAGTCCCAGCCCGGCTCGCCGAGCCAAGGCGCTCGTGTACCGGTGGGAGGACCACCGTGAGACATCTTCCATCAGCATGCTCTCGTCGTCAGTGGGCAGGCACTGATCTTGCCGCGGAACGGCCGCGGCTGCACTCACGGCCGAGACGTCATCCAAGCCCGTGAAGTCCACGTCCACCCCTGGCAACGTTGCGAGCGCAGCGAAGTGAGCAGAATAGTCCAGGCCGCGTTCTTGGGCGCCATCCGGATTGGCCCGGCCATCCAAGCGTCCTTGCATGGCTAGTGCTTTGTCATTCGGCAAGACTCCTCGACCCGCAACGGGAACATGCATGCGCCCTTGATAGCCAAGTTTCCGTAGCTCGCGTATCTGCCATACGACTGCGTCCACCGTAGATCCGGCATACCAGTCCCACCACCGTTGGACCTGCTCGTCAGTTACGGACCGCCCGTGCCATGAGCTGGAGCCCGGAACCCACCCCGGCATGGGAGAAGGCGCAACGCCTTCAGCCAAACCGATGCCGTACTGGGGGGCGTCACCAAATGCCCAGTACTCGCGGTCATGTCCACCGTCACCGGGCCCTGGGTACCCCAGCTCCCCGCTGGCATTCGTCCCGACTCGTATTGCCGCTATGCCCTCAAACCCTAGGTCCGACGCAACAAGGGCCAAGTACTTTTGCGCCGCATCCCGCACTTTGGCACTGAATACGAGCTCGGACCCCTCGTCCTTTGGCACGCCCCCTGCGCTTCCCCGCAGCACACCTCCGGGCAGACCCCTTACCCAATCAGGCGGGTAATGCAGGCCAGGGGAGAGGACCACAGCCAGGCCAGCCTCACGGCAGCGGTTCAGTCGTTCGCGAACCTCTGCCACGTAGTGATGGTCCACCCGTCCGGCTCCCGGCTGGTACCGATCCCATGCCAAGGGTAATTCCACTACGGATACGCCGGCCTCCTGAAGTTCTGCGAGGCGTTCAGGTGTGCACGATGCACCCAGAACGCCGAAAGACAAGAGTTCTGCCGCCGGATCGGTCTGCACACCACAACCGACGATCACAGATGTTGTCATCATCAACAGCAAGGCCACACGAAGCAGGCTTCTCACGGGTAGCCGCCGGTCACAGGAGGGACGTTCAGTCCGCCCGCGACAGCGGCGTCCAATTTTGCGCGGTCCAACTGCCACACAACGGTGTCGCCTGACGTTGGTCCGCTGAAAGTGAAAACCGGTTGGGCGTTGTCCTGCAGCCAGTCCAGGAACTCAGGTGCGGCGAAGCCGTAGCCCTCGCTCAGTTGTCTCCCCTGTGTCAGGACATATTGCGCCTCGCGGTCATGCAGGGACTGCAAGGATGGCAAGACCTCCCACCCCTCATGCGGCATGAGCGCGAACTCACCAGTTACTGACGTCAAACCCACCTTGGAGGACATGGGCAGCTCGGCGTTCATCCAGTCCCGGGCACGGACAAGCCCGTCATCGACTACTGATCTTGCCTGAACACCCAGAAAGAGGCTGAGTATGGTCATGATTGCTGTGGCAGGCATGACGAGCGCCCGCAGACGGGGACGCCATTGCACCACCATCACAGCGGCTACGGGCACCGAAACCAGGGCAGCCAGCACCACGCAGTAGCCAAACTGTTCCTCTGCCGCCCCGAAGAAGACGGAGTAGATACCCACCAAGCCGGTAAAAAGCGAGAACAATCCAATAGCCCTCCGTTCCACCAGCGCAGACATAGCAGTTACTGCCCCAGCCACGATGGAAAGGCCCAGAAGCAGATAGCTGGTGCCGAAGCGTCCGACCAGGTCAATGAGCCGGTCTGCAAGGCTAACGCTGTGGACTGAATTGAAGCCTGTCATCTGAACGACGCCCATCATCCGTAGGACGCCCACCGATTTTTGTTCAATGAACTGCGGAATCAGCCCGCTGGCAGCGATCAAACCCAGATAAACCAGATAGGGAACTGTGGAGCAGACGAGGATTCGCAAGGCTGTTTGGAGGGGCACGGTTCTGCGCCAGACCACCGCGGCAAGCAACGGAACCACGGTGAACACGGCAGTCATGTCTTTCGTGGCGATGGCCAGTCCGAAGACCAATCCGGCGCTGATTTCAAGCCACAGGCGGGTTCGCCCCGACTTACGGTCGAGCAGCAACAGGACCAATAACCATCCCGACAAGACCGCCAGGCCAGCTGGAGTCTCCATCATCAACCGCCCATCCATGCGAAGGACAAACGGGTCGCTGGCCAGAATGACGCCAGCAACAACGGCAGGCCCAACACCCACCAGACGGCGAACCAACAGGAAACAGACCACCACCGCAACTGCTCCGAGAACACTATTGACCCAGCGCAACTGCAACGCCAAGTCCATGGAGTGGCCTTGGAGGCCCAGCACGCGGATGACCACTGCGTTGAGGGCGTAAGAGCCCGGAGGATGCAGGAAAAACGGGGTGCCAAGGATTGATGGCATGTGGCCATCCGCTATTTGCCTTGCAACGTCTGCGTAGGTTACTTCGTCAATGAAGACGTCATTGGCCTGTTGAACACCGAACAGCCGGAAGACCGTGGCCAGCAAGCCTACAAGGACTGCAACCCACAAGTGTGCCCGCAACGCCCGCTGAGAGGCACGGGCAGACCTCCGCGCCCGCCCACGGGGGGCAGTGACTTCGAGTTGGTAAAGCGAATTCATAATGCCCCTTATGTGAAGCGAAAAAGTCCTGAAGTAGAGGAAGCTGTGAGAAACAGCGGCTAGTCGACGTTGAGTTGTCCGGGCACAAAGTACGTTTCCGGTTTCAGGGGGATTACTCCGCTGGGGAACAGGGCATCTGCCTGCGTGGGATACTGCCTGATGCGCCCGCGTTTTGCGTCGAGTCCGGTATCCCAGGTCCACGGCACAAAGCCCAATTTGGACATGTGCGTTTTGTCCGGGACGGCAGCCAGATCGTAGGGAAAGTCTGAGTACATCACCACGTTGTCCGGGTGTCCTTTGCCTACCTCCCGGGTGATCAGGTGGTCCACATGCTTCCCCACCCCTGCCGGGCAAAACAACAGCTCAGCTTTGGTTTGTGCCATGAGTACGGCGATGTCGGAGCGAAGCTGGCGGATGAGGGCTCGATCACCCTTGGCGATCCTGCCCATCGCGATGTCGAACCGGTAGGTGGGGTAGCGGTGAGTGAGCTCCGGGAGCAGCCTCTCCCACTCGCTGCTCCCCAGCAATGGTGGCTTGCGCCGTCGTCGAAACAGCGCGTCCACTTCGCCAAGGTGGATGGATTGAACTCCCATGTCCTGCAGCACGGCACGGTCCTCCGACCGCCTGGCCTGAAACAATTCCCCAGCGTCCGGAACGGTGCATTGGCGCATGAAGGATCGGGCTGCCCGCGTGTGGGGTGATGGCATTGCCTCAGTGAACAGCGTTGCCACGATGATCTGCCGCCCTTGGGCCTGGGCTTCAATAAGCGAGCCGCATGACAGGACTGCATCATCCAGATGGGGTGACAGGAACAGCCAGGGGGCGTCGCCCGCCATGGAATGTTCGACTCGTGATCGGAGCGGCATTCAAGCCCTTTCGGCGTGGTCGGCTTGTGGCCGCCGGGTTTGAGGGTTCTTCAGTTCAGTGAGAGCGGTGCGATAGGCCTGCGCCTGCTTGTCGGCGAGCGCATCCCAGTTGTAACCGGCGGCAAACTTCCGCCCTTGCTCAGCCACGTGCTCCAGCCCCGTTTGGGAGTAACGGGAGGCAATTTCATCAGCCAGTGCCAGAACATCGAAAGCCTCCACTACCCACCCGGTACCGGGCGGGATGATCTCTTTCAGGCAAGGAATGTCGAAGGCAATAACGGGAGTGCCTGCCGCGAGCGCGTCAATGGCCACCAGCCCGAAGGTTTCGTGCCGCGAGGGCACTACCAGCAGCCGGGCATCGCTGAGAACCTGGAACTTCTTTTCCCCGGACAGCCACCCGAGCACCTGCACGCGCTCGGAGAGACCCTTGTCCCGGACGGACGTGCGCAGCCGTTCCTCGTCCGGGCCTGTTCCGGCGATCAGCAGTTTGCCTTCTACCCTTTCGCAGGCGTGCGCCCAGGCTTCCAGAAGGAGATCCAAGCCCTTGTGCCCGTACTCCAGTCGTCCGATGAAGAGGACATCCTTCCCCAGCCGGGGTTGGTTGTTCCAGACTCCAGGATCTACGCCGTTGCCGATGACGTCCACATGCAGGTCCGGGTTCAGTTCCTTTAACCGATCCCCGATGCCCTGCGAAACCGAGATGAGCCTGCGGTGCTTCCGCACGCCCAGTCGCTCTATCCAGTGCAGGGGCAGCTTGTACTGCCGTGCCTTGTCCCTGGCATGCAGCCATTGGACAACACCGATGGTGGGGCGCTTGGTCCAGAGCGGTGCGGCCATGGTCGAAAACGGAGCGAAAAAATCCTCCACCACCAGCTCGGTAGCCGACCGGCGCTTGCATACCTCGAACGGTAGCCGCGCAATATAGGCCACTAGCCTGGTTAGGCGGCTACTGCCCTTTCCGAAGCCGATGGGCACATAGTGCACGCCGTCTTCGACGCGTTCCTGCCAGCCTGGATAGCGGGTGGTCAGCACTGTGATCTGGAAGCCCTTTGTCGCCAGACGCCGATTGATTTCGTGCGTCCTCACTGATCCCCCGCCTGCCCCGGGCATTCGCGGATCTTCAAAGCCCAAATGCAAAACTTTCATAGCTGTCTTCCCGTCTATACATTTCTGGAGGGCAGCACCCTGCCCGTTGCAACTCCACAACTCCGCCGAATCAGCAGCAGTGGCGTCCTCTTTGAGAAGCACGTCGGTGAGGTGCGCCATGCGACCGGCGGCCGGTAGATTTGCTGCGTCTGCCAACCTGCCGACGTCGGGAAATCCTGAAGTCGTTCCTGTGCGGCAGCATGCCGCGCTGGTGGGCAAGAACGGTGGCACCGCTGATGCCGGCAAGAAGCAACCAGAGCAAGGGCTGCAGGTGCGCGGCGCCGGCAAGGACCACGATCAGGGCGAACGCCAGGATGGCGAACCTGCCCGTCCCCTTTCCCTGGTTGGCAGACGCCAGCACTGGACGCGCCAAGAGTGTCAGGACCAGGCCGGCGGTCACCGAACCGACGGCGGATCCCACGGCCATTCCCGAGACGGCGTTCAACTGCCAGCCGATCCACAGCCCGCCAATAACCAGAACACACGCACAAGCAAGGCCGATTTGGCAGCGGCGGTAGGCACGCATGGCAAGGAGAATGGTGGCGAGCACCATCAGGACGGCATAGCCAAGACCGGAAGCCGCCAGCCATGGCAGGAGTCCAAGGGAGCCGTGATACTTCTGCGGAACGATGAGGCCGGACATCAAGGGCGGTGCCGTGGCGATGATGGCGAAGGCCACCACCACAAGCTGCCCGAACGAGGCGAAGGAAGCGCCCAGCACCTCGCTGACCTTGACTCCAGGGGTGCGAAGCAAGGGAAATGCCACTAGCGCTGTCCCCGCAGCCACGTAGACGGGCCCCTTTGCAATGGTGGCGAGCGCTTGGAAACCTGCCGCCTCAACCGAGCCGTTGTCCAGAAAGCCGACCACTACGACGTCGATCCCCACCAGCACGGACACGACGCACAGGACCGACGCAATATCGCTCGTTTCGGCCCATCGCCACTTCTGAAGCAGCACCCCCGGACGCCAGCGGAGATCCCGATAGAACGACCACGGCACCACAAGAGGAGCCAGGCACCCCGCGACAAAACCGAGGACCGCTCCCCCGGCACCCCACGCCATAACGATCACCAGCAGGCTGAAGATCAGCCGCAAGACAACCTCGCCGATGGTGGACACTGCGTACCACGTGAAGCGGAGTTCGCCCTGAAGCCACCCGGCGGGCGCATTCACCACGAAAATGACAACGGCTGCCAGAGCCACCACTGCTGCCAGGTCCGGGCTGGCAAGTGCGAGAGTCACGCCGCCGGTGATGGCCGCTGCGGCAATTCCCGCCAGACAGGACACGAAGACCGAGAAGGCCACGCCGTTCCGCCGCTCTTCGGACCCTTCCGGATGCACGGCGACCACGTGGGACAGAGGAAGCGGAACCATTGCATTGGCCACGATCCCCACCACGCCAAGGATCATCGCGGCGGCGGCGAATTGTGTGTAATCCGCTGTCCCCAGCATGTTGGCCATGAGCAGCGTGCACGCGTAGCTGACCACACCCACCAGCCCCGCCGACACAGCCAGGAAGCCACTGTTTTGAGCTATGTTGACGTCGCGGTTCGGCGTCCTTCCCCGGCTTTCAGCTCTGGGCCTCAAGCGCACTGCGGTGGTTATGGCATGTTCGGATGAATCCACTGATTAGCTACCGTTACTGGCCATCGTTGGCTTCGGCCGGGGCGAAGACACGTCCGGGCCCGGCAAGCAAGGTGCTGCGGCTTGCCGATCGGATCTCCGCAGTGGCTACGCCGATCTTCTTCATGGCGGCAAATGCCTCGAACTCGTCCCGGCCCTTCATAATGATGGATACGTGACCGTCGGCCAGGGCATACTCGTCGGTCGGCCTCAGGGCGGTTGTGAAATCAATGCCCTGAGGAACCTCGAAGTGAACCAGTGTGGACAAGTCCGAGTGGGAGGCGCGTGGATCTCCGCCGTCACGGCGCATCTTCGCTTCCGCCAGGAGCACCCCCGTGAGCAGCATGGTGCTGCGTTCCCAGGTAAAGCAGCGGGCCCATTCACGGCACTCGCCGGAGACCATGGTGGCTGCTTCGGGTTCAGTCAACTCTGTGATCGCATCAACCATGGCGGGTCCGAAGTCCGTAGGATGGTCCACCAGCCATCCCGTACGACCGTCCACTACAGAATCCCTGATTCCCGGAACCCGCAGCGCCAAACACGGCACGCCCCAGGCTGCGGCCTCGACTACTGAACAACCCCAGCCTTCTGACGCCGACGTGGTGGCAGTCATCCATGCACGGCTCAACAGGGTGTCACGGACCTCATTGGGTTGGTATCCGTGGAAAGTGATGGCATGGTCCAGGCCGAGGTCCATGGCCAGTTGCTGCAGGCGGGCCCGTTCGGGACCATCCCCCACTATGTCCATGCGCAAGGTGGGAAGTCTCCGCGCGGCCACGGCGAACTGGCCCAGTAGCAGGTCCAGCCGCTTGTGGGGCACCAGACGGCTCACGACGGCGATGGTGGGCTCAGCGGCCCGCACGGCAACAGTGGGTGGAATGTCGATGGTGCCGTTCGGCACCACGTGGATGGGGCCCGTGAATCCAAGCTTTCGCAGCTCCAGACGGGTTGAAGGCGATACCGCCACGATGGCGCGCTGCCCGTACACCGTCTTGGCGCCACTGCTTTCGAGGAAGCGGCCCAAAGCGGCCATGGGCGGGGAGAAGCGGGTGCGGAACTGTTCTTGATGCACGTGGTGGACCAGCTGGACGATCGGGATGTCGCTACGCAGGAATAAGGGAGAAAAGAACGGGATTCCGTTTTGGCAATCCACCACGGCATCGAACTGGCCGTTGGTGCGCAGGAGTCTCATCGCGGCCTGCCCGTAGATGGAGAGTGCTCCGCCACCGCGCAATATACGGATGCCGTCAATGATCTCCTCGGCTGACTGGCCGGTGTCCCGGCCGGTAAACCACGTGACATGAACTCCGCTGCTCACCCATCTGCGCGAGATTTCATGCATGTACTGCTCGGCGCCGCCTGCCTGAGAATGCCTGACATCGCGCCAATTGAGCACCAGTACATGTTTCCCGGCAAGCTGCGTTGGGGCACTTGTGGCCGCAGCCGCCTCAGTCACGGCGCCACCTTCTGCAGTTGGAGGACCGACGCAAAACTTGCGACTCCGTCGTGGAAGGGCCGGAAGGTGGATTCTGCTCCGTCCGTCCAGGCCACGGGCAGCTCAACTATCCGTGCCTCATCGTGTTGAAGGCGGAGAAGGAGCTCAACATCGAAGGCGAAACCCGTGGTTCGGCACTGCACCATGGCCGCAGTGAGAGCATCCCGTTCAAAGAACTTGAAACCGCACTGAGTATCGAGGATGCCTTTCACCTTGGATTTGGTGAGGGCCCGGAACGCCTTGCCACCCATGCGCCGGCCAAGCTGTTGCGGGCGTACCAACGTGGAGCCCGGCGCGTGGCGCGAAGCGATGACCGCTGATGCACCAGCGTCAAGATGCGACATCGCCGTCGTCAGCGTGTCCAATGGCGTGGCGAGGTCGGCATCAAAGAAGCCTGTGTACTTGGACGTCCCGCTCAGTAAGCCACGGCGAACAGCTGCTCCCTTGCCGCGGCGCGAACACCCCACCAGGGAGATCTGTATGCTGTCTCTCTTCTCCTGGGAAATCCGGCGAACCACCGCTCCCGTCTCATCCACGCTTCCGTTGTCCACCACCACAATGCGCGAAGTCCACGGTTGGCTTGCAAGGAAATCGACGGTACTTATGAGGGTGTCGGGAATTCGCGCGGCCTCGTTGTACGCCGGAATGATGACCTCAAGGTCAACCTCGGAACGGCGCAACGAATCAGTGCGTCGCCGCTCGTGGGGCCTCCCCCGTTTGCCGATGTGGATACTGGGCGAATGAAGCAAACCCATCTGAACCTCCAAGATTCCGGAACGGCACCAAGTCGTGCTCGCCTCCTAAGCAGTGGGAAGACACCCCAAGTCATGACGCGAGTCTGACGTGAAGGTTCAAGTTGTTCCCGTCCGGGCCTTAATGAGCAGGTGCGGGCGCTCTGAGCGAAATCGCTGGTTCCTTGTCAGAGTGCGTCTATAGAGTTGCCACATGAGCCACACCTCTCCCGCATCCGCCCCTGCCACCACCTCGGAGGCGCTCCCTCCGATCGCCAAGCATGTTCCCAGCCACCGCGAACACCACGGCGACGTTTTTGTGGACAACTACGAGTGGCTCCGGGAGAAGGAATCGGCTGAGGTGGTAGACCACCTCAAGGCCGAGAACGCCTACCAAGAGGCGGTGACGGCTCACCAGGAACCGTTGCGTGAGGCGATGTTCCAGGAGATCAAGGGCCGCACGCAGGAAACGGACCTCTCTGTGCCCAGCCGCAAGGACGGTTGGTGGTACTACAGCCGCTCCGTGGAGGGCAAGGAATACAGCATCCAGTGCCGCGTCCTGGCTCAAAACACCGGCGACCCCGTGGCGGACTGGACTCCGCCGTCGGTGGAGCCGGGCGTCGACATCGACGGCGAGCAAGTGCTCCTGGACGGCAATGTGGAAGCCGAGGGCCAGCCGTTCTTCAGCATGGGCGGTGCCGCCGTAACCGTGGACGGCACCCTGTACGCGTACGCCGTGGACAACTCCGGAGACGAGCGTTTCACCCTCCGAATCAAGGACCTCCGTACTGGCGAGCTCCTCCCGGACGTCATCGAGAACATCTTCTACGGCGTGGCTTTCTCCCCTGACGGCACCCGACTTTTCTATACGGTGGTGGATGATTCCTGGCGTCCGTACCAGGTGAAAGCGCACGTGTTGGGCACGCCGGTCACCGAGGACGCGATCATCTATCAGGAAGACGACGTCGCCATGTGGCTCGGCTTTGATCTCGCCTCGGACCGCCGTCACTTGATTCTTAGCATCGGCTGCTCTGAGTTCAGCGAAACGCGCCTGCTGAAGTTCGCGGACTACGACGCCGGTCTGACCACGGTCATCCCCCGCGAAGAGCACATTCTTTATGAAGCCGAGCCGTTCCTTCTGGAGGGCGAAGAGACCCTCCTGCTGACGCACAACAAGAACGCCATCAACTCCATGGTGAGCCTGGTACAGCCAAGCGAGCTCAGCAAGCCGCTGGCCGAACAGCACTGGCGTACCGTCGTCGAGCATTCTGACGACGTTCGCGTCAACGGCGCGGGCGTAACGTCCACGCACGCGGTGCTGTCCGTCCGGAAGGACACCATCGAACGTGTCCAGGTATTGCCGCTGGCGGGCCTCGGCACGCCGCAGCAGGGCGCTCCCATTGAGCCCGCGTTCGACGACGAACTGTACACGGCAGGCGTCTCCGGCTCGGACTACGAGGCTCCCGTAATCCGCATGGGCTACACGTCGTATTTCACGCCGTCACGCGTCTACGACTTTGTCCTGCCCACCGCTGAGCTGCCCGACGGCCAGCTGCTGCTCCGCAAGGAAAGCCCGGTCCTGGGCGGCTACAACGCCCAGGACTACGTAGCGACGCGTGAGTGGGCGACGGCCGACGACGGCACCCGGGTACCGCTGTCGGTGCTGCGGCACGCTTCTGTGCAGCCGGATGGCACCGCCGCGGGTCTGGTGTACGGCTACGGCTCCTATGAGGTCAGCATGGATCCAGGCTTCGGCGTGGCTCGTCTTTCGCTGCTGGACCGCGGGATCGTGATGGTCATTGCGCACATCCGCGGCGGCGGCGAGCTGGGCCGCCAGTGGTACGAGGACGGCAAGAAGCTCAGCAAGAAGAACACCTTCACGGACTTCATCGCCGCTACCGACTGGCTGGCAGGCTCGGGCTGGGCGGATTCCTCGCGGATAGCAGCCATGGGCGGTTCCGCTGGGGGCCTGCTGATGGGTGCCATCGCGAACCTGGCCCCGGAGAAGTATGCCGCGGTAGTGGCGCAGGTACCGTTCGTGGATGCGCTGACCACCATCCTGGACCCCGAGCTGCCGTTGTCCGCCCTGGAATGGGAGGAATGGGGCAACCCCATCACTGATCCTGAGGTGTACGCCTACATGAAGTCCTACACCCCCTACGAGAATGTGCGGTCAGTGGATTACCCCAAGATCGCCGCCGTGACCTCGTTCAACGACACCCGCGTCTTATACGTGGAACCCGCCAAGTGGGTGCAGGCGCTGCGCTCCGTTTCGACGGGTTCCGAGCCGATCGTCATGAAGATCGAGATGGACGGCGGACACGGTGGCGCGTCGGGCCGCTACGTGCAGTGGCGGGAACGGGCGTGGGACTACGCCTTCGTTGCCGACTCCCTTGGCGCCACGGAATTGCTCCCGGGAGCAGGGCTCAAGTAGCAGCCCGTTCTGCTCGCCCGGAGACCCGGTTGGATGTTCTCGCAGCGGGCTGGCCCCGGCGCGTGTCAGCCTTTGCTCTGCGCGCGGAGGACCGCGAAATAGCCGGGGATCACGTCCGGGTTGGAAGGATTGCTCAGCGGTCGCGTTTCGATGCTCGCCGGACCGTCCTCCACCAGGCTCCAGTCCGCCGTCGGGAACGCCTTGGCACGTTGCGCTGCGCCAAAGCGGCCCGGCATGGGCAGTCCGCGGATGGCCCCCTCCAATGGCGCCGGTATGGAGTTCCGTGTGGCGCCCAGGTGGCTGACGTAGTCCACAGGACTGCCGGGAAAGTTGGTTTCGGCCAGGAAGACGCTCCCGCGGCGTCCGACGACGGGCAGCAGGTTGCGTGCCAAAGCTGCCCGGCCGTCGCGGTCCAACACGTGCAGGACGCCACGGATGAACACGTTCGCATCGCCGGTCATACCGGCCGCATTCAGCGCGGTCGCGATGGTTCCCCCAGCATCAGGTGCCGTTATGTCGCACACGGCGAATGACGCCGTCGTACCTTCCCCTGATTCGAACCGGGCACGTTCAACCGCGTTTGCTGAGTAGTCCACGCCCAAGGCGTGCGGGAAACGATCGGCAAGCAGGCGCGTGAAACTGCCATTGCCGCATCCAACATCAACCACCGGGAGACGGGGATCGAGGTGCTCCAGTTTGGCAAGATATCCCTCCAGCTCGTGGTCGCTGCCGGAGTCCCACAGAACATCGCCACTGGCTCCGGTTGACCGGACATTTCCCCAGAATCGGTCCCACGCCGTGAGCGGATCTTTGGGCGCGCCGGAAGAAAGCCTGATGAGGCGCGGGATGAGGAGGTACTTCCTGAGGGCGGCGAACACTCTCCAAATATAGGCGGCGTTAGCCTTCTTTCAGCCAGTCCATGGCCTCCGTTTCGGAGGTAAAGAACCGCGTAGGGCAGGGAGCTTTGAAAATACCCATGAAGAAATTGGCAATAACCCTGTCCACCGGAGACGAACCCAGCAGGGCAATTCGGTTGGCTTGGCAGGGTTTGGCAAACACCGAGCGGGCACCCCGGGTGACGTCATTCGTGGTGGCCATGTCCACGATCATGGGGTGCCGGTCAACGCCGCACAACTCGTTGACCCGGTCCATGGCCCGTTGGGCGTCGGCTTCCTTGATTCTGGCTCCGCGGGGCCATGTCAGCCTCAGAATTCCGGGCTCCTCAAGTTCCAGCTCAAACATCACTTGCTGGTGGTCTTGAGGTGCTGCTGGCTGATCCACAGTGATACTCCAGGAGGCTTGGGTGGCAAAGCGGCTGTCAGCAGGTCCCCGGCCGGACTGACAATCTCTAGGCTTACGAATCCCGTGCTGAATGTAAAGAGCAGCTCTTGCATTGCGTCGTGAAAAGGTCGCAGGCTAAACCCAATTGCTGCTGTGAGGCCGTTGGCCGGGATACCGCTGATATGGTGTTCCCAAATCACGAATTACCGTGGAACGCAGCGTTGTAACGGAAGGGGCTCAGTGGGTACGAACGGGGCCAGTATTCAGCACGTTTCCCGCTCCGCCGTGGTTGCGGATTCAGACGCCGCTCGTTTGGCTTTGACCACCGACGCACTTGTGGCTGCCGGTTTCGACATCATTGCCGCCTCAGACCATGAATCCCTGACCGTACAGCTGGCCGAAAACAGCCCGTCCGTGGTGGTCCTGGAGAACTCCCTCGGCCACGGACTCCACAGTCCAGGTGTTCCGGTCCTGCTGCTCCTGAACCCCGGCGACTCCGTTAATCTGGACGACGTCGAGGCACTGCGCGAAGTGGACTACGTCATGAGTCCTGTGCGCGCCGAGGAACTCACCCTGCGCGTTGAAACGTTGATCGGACGCGCCCGGGAACGGCAAAGGGCGCGCGAAGAAGTTGAGGCCCTGCGTGAGAGCCTCCGAAAAGTATCCGCAGCCGTCCGGGCAACCAACGACTCCCAGCGCATAGCGGACCATGTTGTCAGCGGCTTCGGCGAAGCATTGGGAGTGGACCACGTTTGGTTCGCGACTTTCCGTGACGAGCGCGTCCCACTCATCCGTGCGCAATGGAACCGGCCCGGGCTTGCGCAGCTCCCCGCGAAGCTTGGCGCCAGCGAGGACGCCGTTGCCGAGGTTGCCAACAGCCTCTGGACCGAAGCTGACGTCCTTGCCGTGTCAGATCACGCCGCGGAACCTGCCACCAAGGTGTCCTTGGCACTGCAGGAATGGTCCGGTGAACTCAATCCAGTGTCATCGGTGATCCTTCCAGTAGGAGAAGGACCGTCGGCCCTTGGCATCGTAGTTCTAGCCACCGTGCACGACCATCACGAGTGGACCCGCGTGGAAATCGCCCTCATGCAGCACGTAGCAGGCAACGTGGCACACGGACTTATCCAAGGCCACCTCATCAGTGCCCAGCAAAGGGTCCTCCAGCAACTGCGGGCCTTGGACAAGGCCAAGACGGACTTCCTCGCCACGGTCAATCACGAGCTACGGACGCCCCTGACCTCCATCACGGCCTACCTGGACATGATCCGGGACGGTTCCGGGGGCCCCGTTCCGGAAGGCATCGAAAAGATGCTTGACGTCATCGCCCGGAACTCGGACCGGTTGCGCAGGCTCATCACGGACATGCTGACGGTCTCCAAGCAGGACGGCAGCAGCCTGAACCTCAAGCCCGTGGACATCGCCCAACTCCTCCAAGTGGTGGTGGCGACGCTTCGACCCCAGGCCGAGTCACGGCACGTCTCCGTCGACTTTGACGAGGGCGCCGAGGACATTGAGGTCACGGCAGACGAAGCCCAACTGGAGCAGGTCTTCACCAACATCGTGGCCAACGCCATCAAGTTCACCCCAGAGGGCGGCAAGGTGGGGATCACCAGCGAGCGTTCCGCCTCAAAAGACGGCGGGCGTTCGGTGCTGATCCGCGTTGCCGACACAGGGTTGGGTATCCCGGAGCACGACCTGCCGCACGTCCTGACGCGATTCTTCCGGGCATCCAACGCGACCTCGACGGCGGTCCCCGGAAGCGGACTCGGCCTTGCCATAGCCCACGACATCATCAGCCGCCACATGGGGCGCCTGGAACTTGACTCCACTCTGGGCGCCGGAACCACCGTTTCCGTGGAATTGCCGGTAGGTGGCCCTTAGGTGTTAAAAACTGATGTCCCGGGCCCAAGCCCCGGGACATCAGTTTTATGTCAGCCTGTTACAAAACAGGCTCACCGGATATTTAGTTCGGCCACCACCCAATGCTGGTGGTGCTTGTGGTCGTGGTGGTGCTGTTTGGCCACCAGCCGATTGCCTCGGTGTTGGTTTCCTGTGCCGGTGCTGCATTGACGGTACCCACGAATCCGGTAACCGCCAGAATGCCTGCCATAAGCAGCGTGGCTGCAAATTTTTTCATCAAGTGTGCCCCTTTTCAAACTGATGCGAACTTAGCGTGTGACCTGAAAAAAGGTCACGGGGCTCACTATACGAGGAATTCGACGCTAAGGACATGGATAATGGGCACATGCCAAGTCCCCAACTAGCTCCCCATCTCGTGGCCGGGCTCAACGCACGCGCCAAATGGAAGAGTCGGGACTTCGACGAGGCATTCCGGCAGGCTGGAGAAGCGTCCGAGCTTGCCAATGAAGCCGGTGACGACATGGCTTGGTGGGACATGAAATCCTTGCAGGCTGAGTGTCTCCGCGACCACGGCAGGATCACTGAATTCCTGTCGTTGGCCACCGAATTGATGGAGAACAGCCTTACAACGGCATCCCCGGAGCTTGGCGCCCGGGCCGGTACCATGGTCGCCGTCGCGCTGCAGGGATTGGGCCGCCTTGCCGAGGCGGCAACGACTGCCGCCGACGCCGCGAAACTCGCCGCGGGTGACCCCGATTTGGTCTACGTGCAGATCCTTGCCCAGCGGGCATTGATTGCCGCCTTGGCCGAAAGCCGGCAGCTTGAAGATGCTTGGCGGGAATGCCTGGAATTGGAAACCCTGCTAAGCGACTATGTCGACGAAGACACAGCAGGCAAAGGTTACTGGGTGATCGGAAATGTAGCCTTCCTGGCCGACCGCGTTGCGGAAGGAAGCCGATACCACGACCTCGCGGCTGAAAGGCTTTCGCCGTCAAAGGACGTGGATTTGTGGGCCAGGTTCAATCGTGCTTCTGCGGAAATGCGCCTTCAGGCCCGTCTCAGCGATGCTGCAACACTGCGTTGCATTGAGCGGGCCGAGCTTGCCACCGACATTGTTGGCGGATCCGAGCGCGACCATATGGAAATGTCATTGGTCCGGGCTCATTGGAATTACCTCAGTGGCGATATGCACGCGGCCATAGCCATTCTTGAACCGCTGTGTGCGAAATCGTCCATCTTGGCGACCCAAACCTCGGCCGAGGCCCACTTCCTTTTGGCACGGGCACTGGTTTCTGCTGGTCGCGGCAAGGATGCCCTGACGTTCTTTGGTGAAGCGGCCGGCCTTTTCGACCAAGCCGCGCTCCCGGAACGCGGCACCGCTGTCCGCGACTATCTGCGGGACACGGTTGGGGAGTAAGCATGCCGGAAGGGAGCATGTATTCCGGAAAGGACCCCCGGCTGGGGTTGCTTCTGGACGGAATCGTCCGGTTGGCCGCCGGTGACCTGAACACACGAATCGAAGTGTCGGACGCCCGGGACGAGATCGACGCCGTCATCATGGGCACCAACCTGCTGGCAGAAGACCTCCAGATCATTTACGAGGAGCTGGAACAACGCGTAGCGGCCAGGACGCAGCAACTCCATGAGGCGCATATGGAAATGCAGCACATGGCCATGACCGATCCCCTCACGGGCCTCTACAACCGCTCGGCTTTTGCCGCCGCCTTGAACGAAGCTCAGGAAAAGGGGGCTACGGGTAGCAAACGTCCGGCCATCCTGCTGCTCGACATGGACGGCTTCAAGGGCATCAACGATTCCCTGGGCCACACCATCGGCGACCAGGTCCTGACGATCGTCGGCGACCGCATCGGCGGCGCCGTCCGCGAGGAGGACATGGTGGCCCGTATGGGCGGCGACGAATTCGCTGTTCTGCTGCAGGAGGTCACTCCTGCCACGGCCACCTCCATAGCCGGCCGAATATTGGCTGCGGTGGACCAGACCATGGAAGTGGAAGGTGAACACATCCGCTGCGGCGTCAGCATGGGCCTCCGCATGGCAGACCCGGGCCAGAGCGCCCAGGAATTGTTGATGGAAGCCGACATTGCCATGTACGAGTCCAAGGGTGATGGCCGGGGCAAGCTCAAGGTCTTCGAACCGTCCATGCTGCACGCCCGGCAAATGCGAAACCAGCTGGTGAGCGAACTGAAAGAAGCAATTGCCGGTTCCCAACTGGTGCTGAACTATCAGCCCATCATCCGACTGGAAACGGGCGAGATTGAAGGCGTGGAGGCATTGGTCCGCTGGAACCACCCCACGCGCGGCATCATCATGCCGGACGAGTTCATCCCTGTGGCCGAGGAAACCGGGATGATCTCCGACCTCGGCATCTGGGTGCTCCGCACCGCCGTCGAGCAGTTGCAGCGGTGGCGCAGCCACCCGCTCACCGCACACCACAACTTCAACATGCGCATCAACATCACGGCCGCGGACCTGCAGCGCCTTGATTTCGTGGAGGACGTCCGGGAAACGCTGCAGTCGGCGGGGCTGGAACCGTCACAGTTGGTCTTGGAACTGACGGAAAGCGCGGTCATCCAAGGCAACGACCTCGACCGATACACATTGATCAGCCTGGAGCGGCTCGGTGTCGGCATGGAAATCGACGACTTCGGTACGGGCTACTCCTCGATCGACTACCTCCGCCGGTTGCCTGTGCACGCCGTCAAGGTGGACCGGTCGCTGCTCTCCGCCCTCGGCAGCGATCCGGCGCAGCCTGCGCTCCTGGCCGCGGTGCTGCAGCTGATCCGCGCATGCGGCCTGGGTGCTGTGTGGGAAGGCATCGAGACGGCCGAACAGGCTGAGTACCTGCTGAGCATCGGGTGTACCAGCGGGCAGGGCTACTTCTTCAGCCGGCCGTTGCCCGAACCACAGCTCACCGAACAGCTGATGCACCACAAAGTGTGGCCCATTCGGGACTGAACGCACGACGGCGGGCGGCTGGTTTTGCCTGCCATGGCGCGGCAGGCGTCAGGGCTTCCGGCTTCAGGCCTGTCGGTGCGCCCGCCACTCGGAATCGAGGATGGCATAGATGTTCTCGCTGGCCCAAGCGCCCTTGTAGTGCCAGTTGTCCACCAGAGTGGCCTCCAAACGCATCCCGAGACGCTGGCAAATCCCTGCCGAGCCGGTGTTCAGGGCATCCAGCTTGGCGTCGATCCTGTGGAAGTGGAGTTGGTCGAAGGCCAGTTTCATCACGGCTTCTGCTGCCTCCGTGGCGAATCCCTGACCACGACCCTCCGGGTGCAGAATCCACCCGAGCTCAGCCTGCCCGGACCCTTCGAGCCATTTGAGGACAATCTCACCCATCAGTCCGGGTCGGTCACGGCGTTCGATGGCCAGGCACGCCCAGTCACCTTCATGCTTGAACTGGGAATTCGCGTAGCGGCCCAGGACCTCCATGGACTGCGTCATGGTCAGTTCGGGGCGCAGGAGGAACCGTGCCGTCTCGGGAAGCGATTGGTACGCGTGGAAACGTTCGAGGTCCCTTGCCTCGAAGCGCCGCAGGATGAGTCGTTCGGTCAGGATCGGAAGCTCGATTTCGGGCATGTCTTCGAGGCTACCGCGCCTCGGCAAATCCATGTCCCGCGCCTCCCCACATCCATGTCCAGTCTTGACAGTTCGAGCGATCTGGGATTACCTAATGAACATTCGGTAAATAAAGCTGGAGGCAATGACGCATGGTTGAAACAACCCTCTCCGGTGCATCGCACCACATCCTGACCAACGACTACGCGTCCGAATGGATGGGCATCGAGGTCCTCAAGATCGACGACGGCCATGCCACCATCCGCATGCACCTCCGCCAGGAAATGCTCAACGGCTTCGGCATGGCCCACGGCGGAATGATCTTCGCCTTCGCGGACACTGCCTTCGCGCTGGCCTGCAACCCGGCCAACCCCACGCCCAAGCAAGCTGCCAACATCACGGTGGCATCCGGCGTCGACATCAATTTCATCAAGCCGGCCTTCCAAGGCCAGGTGATTACCGCCGTCGCAAATCGCCGCGCCAGTACCGGACGCAGCGGCCTCTACGACATCCAGATCTACGCCCTCACCCCCTCACCTGATGCCGAGTCCGACGCCGAGCCCGGAGAACTCATCGCAGAGTTCCGTGGCCGCAGCCGCACCATCTCCAAGAAGTAGGAACCCATGACCCAGAACACCGTGGCCGCACCCGCCGCTACTACCTCCAAGGACAGTGCCCCCGTGCTGGACCGTGAAGAAACCATCTCCCGCGACGAGCTCGAAGCGCTACAGCTGGCCCGCCTCCAGCACACCGTTGCCTACGCGTACGATCGCGTGCCGCTGTACAAGCGCAAGTTCGACGAAGCAGGCGTCCACCCCTCGGACCTCCGCGAGTTGAGCGACCTCGGCAAGTTCCCGTACACCACCAAGGAAGACCTCCGCCTGGAGTACCCCTTCGGCATGTTCGCGGTCCCGCAGGACCAGGTTGCCCGCATCCACGCGAGCTCCGGCACCACCGGCCGCCCCACCGTGGTGGGCTACACCAAGAACGACCTCGCCAACTGGGCCACCCTGGTTGCCCGCTCGCTGCGCGCCTCGGGCGTCCGGCCCGGCATGAAGGTCCACAACGCCTACGGCTATGGTCTCTTCACTGGCGGCCTCGGCGCGCACGCCGGCGCTGAAGCGCTTGGCTGCACGGTCATCCCGATGTCCGGCGGCCAGACCGAACGCCAGATCCAGCTCATCCAGGACTTCAAACCCGACGCCATCCTGGCCACGCCCACGTACCTGCTGACGATCGCCGACGCCATGGCACACCAGGGCATCGACCCCACCTCCACGTCGCTGAAGTACGCAGTGCTTGGCGCGGAACCGTGGACGGAAGAGATGCGTCACGAACTCGAAACCACCATGAACATCAAAGCCTCGGACATCTACGGGCTCTCCGAGGTCATGGGCCCGGGCGTCGCCGGCGAAGCCGTTGAAACACAGGACGGCTGCCACATCTGGGAAGACCACTTCCGCCCCGAAATCATCGACCCGTTCGACCACTCCACGGTCCTGGGCGACGGCGAACCCGGCGAGCTCGTCTTCACGTCTTTGACGAAGGAGGCGTTGCCGATCATCCGCTACCGCACCAAGGACCTCACCCGGCTGCTGCCCGGCACCGCACGTCCGGCGCACCGGCGCATGGGCCGCATCACCGGCCGCAGCGACGACATGATCATCCTGCGCGGCGTGAACCTCTTCCCGTCCCAGATCGAAGAAATCGCCCTGCGCATCCCTGAACTCAGCCCGCACTTCCAGCTCGAAATCACCCGGCCCGAAGGCAAGCGCATGGATTCACTGACGGTGAAGATTGAGCGCCGCGAGAACGTTCCGTCCGAGGCAGGCACGACGGCGGCGCATACCTTGCGTGAGCAGATCAAGATTCACATCGGGTCCTCTTGCGTGGTTGACGTGGTTGAGCCGGGCTCGCTTGAACGGTCCAACGGGAAGCTCCGCCGGATCTACGACATGCGCCCCAAAGGCTGAGGTTTTGCGTTCGCCGCATGTCAGCCTCGAATCGCTGACATGCGGCGTCGCCGAACAGGAGCCCGCCTAGAGATCGTGAGAAAATGCCACCATGCCTACTGAGACCACCACTAAGCGCGGACGGCCCGGTTACGACCAACAATCGGTGCTCCGCATCGCCGTCGACGTCTTCAACCGGCACGGGTACGACGCAACGTCCATGGGCATCCTGGCCGAGAACCTCGGGATCTCCAAGTCAGCCATTTACCACCACGTGCCGTCGAAGGGCGACCTGCTGAAGCTCGCGCTGGACCACGCCCTGGGTGGTCTCGAAGCCATCCTGGACGAACCCTCAGCAACCTCCGGGCCCGCCGATGCGCGGCTCGAGTTCGTGCTCCGGCAAACCATTGCCGTCCTGGTGGACAGACTGCCGTTCGTGACACTTCTTCTGCGGCTCCGCGGCAACACGGAGATTGAGCGGAACGCCCTTGAACGACGACGCGCGTTCGACCACAAGGTGGCAGCGCTGATCTCCGCAGCCCGTGAGGACGGCTCCCTGCGCCAGGACATCGATCCCCGCACGGTCACGCGCCTCCTTTTCGGCACCATCAACTCGATCGTGGAGTGGTACAAGCCCGGCGGCTCCCTGTCCCCGGAGAAGCTCGCGGACGACGTCATCACCATGGCATTCGACGGACTCCACACGGCGGCTTAACCCCCTCTCACATCCCGGCCCGTTTGGCCCCACGTTCTCCCACATCCCGGCCCGTTTGGGCCAACGCTCTCCCACATCCCGCCCCGTTTGGGCCAACGTTCTCCCACATCCCGTCCCGTTTGGGCCAACGTTCTCCCACATCCCGTCGACTGGGAAGGCGAGCCGGCACCGCCGTCGTGAATGACGTCACGTGAAAGAGGATCCGCCGAAAGGCGCCGGGACGTGAAAGAGGATCGGGCCTACGACGCCCAACCACGCCCCGTCCACGCCTGGCACGGCGAAACGCTTCCCCTGAGGGGGAAGCGTTTCGTGTTCGTGCGGCAAGTGCCTGCCGGTCAGAGTTGGTATTCAGCCTGCTGGCCGAGGGTTTCATGGATGCACAGGACGTTGTTCTCGGTGTCCATGAACCAGGCGCATTTTTCGGCATCCGTGGTGCAAATGTGGTTTTCGGTCTTGAGGTCGGGCTCGTCGTAGTCCTGGAAAGTTACGCCGTGGGCTTCCATCTCCTCCACTATCCGCTCGATGTTCTGTACTTCAAAGCTCAGGGCGGTGTGACCGGAGTGCTTACCGTCCGTGACGGGCAACAATTGCAGCATGGGGCCGCCGTCGTTGCCGAACAAATCATTTCCACCCCAGGTCCTGCCGCGGTGCGGGAGGCCGAGCTTTTCCGCATAGAACATGCGTGCACGGCTCATGTCATCGACGGGCAGGACAGTAGTGGCTGTGTTGAGGGCTAGATGCATGTGGCCACCTCCTACGTTGGAAATCTTACGCTCGCCAACTAACCCTTGACAGGTGTCCAGCCCGGCTCTACGGTTATGAGATCGATCCCATCCTCTGAAGAAGGAACCATTGCAGACGCGTATGAGATCGATCCCACAGATATTGTTAATCGACGAGGACTAACATGAACCCCCACCCAACGATCCATCCGTCAAAGGCCCCTGCGAAGACTTCTCCGTGGACGGCCGCCACTGCCAGCACTATCGGCTCCGTGCTGGAGTACTACGATTTCTTCGTTTACGGCCCCATGGCCGCACTCGTCTTCGGCGCCATTTTCTTCCCAAGCGGCGACCCCGGACTGGCCGCGGTCCTCTCGCTGAGCACCTTCGCCGTCGGCTTCATCGCCCGCCCCCTCGGCGGCATCGTGATCGGACACCTTGGCGACCGCGTGGGCCGAAAGAAGATGCTCCTCTTCACGTTCTTCCTCACCGGCCTTGTCACTGTGGGCATCGGCCTTTTGCCCACATATGCCCAGGTCGGAGTATGGGCACCGATCATGCTCGTTTCGCTGCGTTTCCTGCAAGGAATCGGGCTCGGTGGCGAGTGGGGCGGGGCCGCGCTGCTCGCCGTCGAACATGCACCGGAAGCCAAGCGTGGCTTCTTTGGCAGTCTTGTCCAGGCCGGGGCACCGATCGGTGTCATCCTGTCCAGTGGCGTCGTCGCGATCCTGACCGGCACGTTGTCACGGGCGGACCTGCTGGCATGGGGCTGGCGGATCCCGTTCCTGCTCAGTGTCATCCTGGTCATTTTCGGCCTGGTCCTCAGGATGAAGATCTCCGAAACACCTGACTTCGAAAAGGCAGCAGCCACACCCGCCGCCAAAGAGAAATTGCCACTGGTGGTCGCCCTTCGCCGTTACCCCAAGCAAATCCTGGCCATGATCGGCGTGCACGTCAGCGACACCACCTTGGGCTTCATGCAGGGTGTCTTCATCATCGGCTTCGCTACCACCACGCTGGGCATCAGTCCCACTGTTGCCCTGATGGCCAATATCGCCTCATCCATCACCAACTTGATCACCACACCCCTGGCTGGCATCATTTCGGACCGATTCGGCCCGCGCCGGATCCTGGTGACCGCCACCGCGGCCTTGGCACTCTGGGCCTTCCCGATGTTCTGGCTCATGGAAACCAAGAGCGTTGCGGCCCTGTTCGTGGTGATGTCGGCCAACGGCATCATTGTGGGAATGCTCTTCAGCCAGCAAGCCACCCTGTTTGCCGCAGTGCTGGACCCAAAGGTCCGCTACACCGGCATGTCCATCGGCTTCCAGGTTGCCACGGTGATCGGCGGCGGCTTTGGCCCACTCATTGCCCAGGCCCTTCAGAACAACGCCGGCGGGGCAACGTGGAGCATCTCCGGATATCTGGTGCTCGTAGCCCTGGTTGCACTGGGCTGCGCCGTCTACCTGACCTCCCGCAGAGTCCAGTACGTCGCAACAACTCCCGCAGCGGCCCCGTCCTTGCACGCTCCACAGCGCTGACCCACCCGACGCACAAGCATTGAACAGAACGGAAACCGCAGCAATGCAGCAGGAATTTCGCGGCCGCATCGGCACCACAGTGGCCGAATCCGAAGCTTGGTGGCCCGAGCAACCCGGAGCCAACAGCACCGCACCCAACATTCTCATGGTCATCCTTGACGACACCGGCTGGTCCGATTTCGGGTGCTTCGGCTCGGAAATCGACACACCGGCCATTGACGGACTGGCAGGTCACGGCCTCAGGTACACCAATTTCCACGTCACACCGCTGTGCTCCCCCACGCGGGCCAGCTTGCTGACAGGCCGCAACCACCACTCCGTGGGTATGCGCTTCCTGGCCGACGCGGACACAGGGTTCCCCAATTCCCGCGGCTGCGTCCGCCCGGACGTGCCCCTCCTCCCTGAGGTTCTGCGCAGCAAAGGGTACGGCACGTACCTGGCCGGCAAATGGCACCTTGCACCACTGAATGAGCTCACGCCTGCCGGCCCCTTCCACAACTGGCCCCTGAGCCGCGGATTCGACCGCTTCTACGGGTTCCTCGACGGCTGCACGGACCAGTACTCCCCCGAACTCGTGGCCGACAACCACAGCATCGAGCCACCGTCCCGGGACGGTTATCACTTGAGTGAGGACCTGGCCGATCAATCAATTCGCTTCCTCAAGGACCACACCACCTACAGGCCGCACGCACCGTTCTTCCTCCAGCTCGCCTTGGGAGCCACACACGCTCCTTTCCAGGCACCGCGGGAGTACATCGAAAAGTACGTTGACGTCTTTACCAAGGGTTGGGACAAGACCCGTGCCGAACGGCTAAAGCGACAGGTGGAACTTGGCGTCGTGCCCGACGGGACGGCCCTCACCGAACGGCTGGATGAAGTCCGGGCCTGGGACGACCTGGACAGCACGGAGCAAGACGTATTCGCACATTTGCAGGCAGCCTTCGCCGGCTTCCTGGAGCACGCAGATGCGCAGATTGGCCGCGTACTGGAGTCCTTGAAGGCCATGGATCTGTACCAGAACACCATCGTGCTGGTCATGTCGGATAACGGCGCTTCCCGTGAGGGCGGTCCCTCTGGTGATGTGGATTGCAATGCTCCGTACTCGGGCGTCCGCAGGACCGCCGTCGAGCAGGTCAGTTTGTTGCCAAAACTCGGCAGCCCCCTCGGCGGTGCCCACTACCCTGAAGGCTGGGCGATGGCAGGAAACACGCCGTTCCGCCGCTACAAGCAGTTCGTTGACCTTGGCGGCGTTCGGTCGCCCTTGGTGGTTTCCTGGCCGGACGGAATCAGCTCGGTCGGTGAAGTCCGGGACCAGTTCCTGCACGCGATCGACATCATGCCCACGTTGATGGACGCGGCCGGCATTGAAACGGACACAGCTTTCGACGGCGGGTCAGCAGTTGCGACGTTCAGCGCGGCTGACGCGGACGAGCCACGCGAAACGCAGTTCTGGGAAATGCTCGGACACCGTGCCATCCGCCACGGCGACTGGAAAGCAGTCACTGCCCATATCCACGGCCAGGACTACAGCCAGGACGATTGGCGGCTGTACAACACCCGCGACGACTTCGCGGAGGCAAACAACCTGGCCGATAAAGACCCCGCCCGGCTTGCATCCCTCCAGTCGCTTTGGTGGCAAGAAGCAGAACAGGTCGGTGCGTTTCCGCTTGACGACCGCACGCTGGTGGAACTGCTCACCGCCCGCGGTCCGGCCGGTTTGGTCAACCGCAAGGAGATCATCTTCCGCGCCGGTCAGAGCCACGTCCCCTTGGCGAGTGCGATCACCGGGAGCGATCGAGCCCTGCAATTCACTGTGCACTTGCAGGACTTCCGGCCCGGCATGGAGGGCGTGTTGGTTTCCAGCGGCAACCTGCAGGGCGGGTACGTGCTCTACGTGCGCAACGATGTCCTGATCTTTGAACACAACGCCTTGGGCACTCGCGTGGTGCTGAAGTCGGACGTCGGGATTCCTGGCGGGACAAGCACAGTTGGTGTGCGGCTCACACCTTCGGAGGACCGTTCAGCACGGGTGGAGCTGCTCCACGATGAGGTGGTGGTTGCCGAAACCGGAATTCCCCGCACATCCAGCCACCTCTCTTTCTGGGGCATGGACATCGGTGCTGACCCCGTGAGTACTGTTTCCACGGAGTACGAGGCCCCGTTTGCCTTCCCCGCGGACGCAATCGACCGCGTCGCGTTGCACTTCAGGGACTCCCCGGACTTGGAAGACCTCGCCGAACTCATCGAATCCACGGAATAGGGTACGGGCATGGGACAACTCATTCTGGACGTCGATACCGGCGTGGACGATGCTCTGGCGTTGATGCTCGCCGCACGCCATCCTGACTGGAACCTGCGCGCTGTCACCTGCGTTGCCGGCAACACCAGTCTGGAGGGCGTGGTGCGCAATACAATCACGGTTCTCGACGCCGTCGGCGCCACCAGCGTGCCCGTCGCGGCTGGAGCTGCGCGGCCCCTGCTCGGCGAACCGCACGACGCCGGGCACGTGCACGGTTCTGACGGGTTGGCCGATCTTGGTTGGCCTCCGTCCACCCGCGCGCCCGCGGCGATTCACGCCGTCGAACTTTTACGCCGTGAGATTCTGGCGAGTCCTGAGCCCGTCACCCTGGTTCCGCTGGCCCCGATGACGAACATTGCCCTGTTGCTGCGGACTTACCCCGAGGTCGCCACGAACATCGGGCGGATCGTTTTCATGGGCGGGTCGGCATCCGCGGGCAATGCCTCGCCGGTGGCCGAATTCAATGTGTGGCATGATCCTGAGGCCGCCCAGATCGTCATCAGCAGCGGGCTACCGATCACCATGTATGGCTTGGACGTGTTCTACTCAGCCGCCGTGGAGGCGCCCGATATCCGGCTGCTGCTTGAAGCGGACGACGCCGGATGCCGGCTGAGCGGGCAACTTCTGTCCCATTTGGCCAGGGTCAACGGGGACGACTTCCGCTTGACCTCACCTGGGTCAGCCGGACTCGGTGACGCCGGAGCCGTCTGTGCGGTGATCGATCCCGAAGGACTGACCACCAGCCGGCTTCGGGTCGAAGTCAGTTTGTCGACACCGCTGACCCGTGGACAAACCGTGGTGGATCACCGGACCAAGGCCTCGGAGACCACTCTTCCCCACGGTTATCTCAGCCAGGACAGCATCGAGGTGGCATTGGACGTGGACGGGCCGCGGTATGCGTCGCTGTTTCTCGATACCATCAGATCCCATGACGGTAACTAGCCCAGCACCAGCCACCATGATTGATGTCGCCCGGGCGGCCGGCGTTTCCCGGGCCACCGTTTCGCGGGTGTTCACCTCGCCGTCGACCGTAGCGGAAGAGACCCGCACCAAGGTGATGGACGCCGTCGCGCGGCTCAACTACGTGCCAAACAGCGCGGCCCGCAGCCTGCGCAGCGGACGGTCCAGCACCATAGCGCTCCTTGTGGGCGACATCGCCCAGCCCTTCCACAGCCAACTGGCGAAGGCGGTGGCGCATGCCGCCGAAGCACGAGGCTACAGCGTCCTGCTCTGCGACCTCGACCACAGCATTACGCGTCTGGAGCGACTGTTGGACTCCCTTCCGCTCCAAGGTGTGGACGGCGTCATTCTGGCCACCGGTGACAACGTTGATACGCCCCATGTGCGTGCCGCCATTGAGGATGCCGAGGACCGTGGCACAAAAATTCTGCTCGGCACGCCGCAGCTTGCAGGGACCGGCACCCTGGTGATGACCACTGATTATGAATCGGTGGCCTACCAGGCGACGAAACACTTGCTGGACCAAGGTCGGTGGCCGGTGGCACTTCTGGGTGGCAGTACGGCGTCGGTGCTTTCGCCGTTCCTCAAGAGCGGATACCTGCGGGCATGCGCAGAGGCGGGACATTCCGATGTCATCCTTGCTCCCACGGAATACAGCACGGACGCCGCGCGTAGCGCGACGCAGGAGCTCCTTGAATCGTCGCAGCAGCCCGAAGGCATCGTGGCGTCAAGCGTCAGTGTGGCTTTGGGCGCCATGTCAGCATTGGCAGATGCCGGACTGGGGGCTCCCGGGAGAATCGGCCTTGTGGCGTGCGAGGAAGTCCTCTTGGCCGACCAGCTGCGGCCCAGGCTCACGACTGTGGGTACCAAGCTGGATCTGCAAGGTGCTGCCATGGCTGACGCGTTGATCGATGCTATCCAGGGGACGGCGACAGAGAGCCAGGATTGGGCCCCCGCGTTGATTTTGAGGGAATCCAGCGCCGGCTAAGCACAACGCGGGGTCACTTACGGCCCATGTTTCCCGCCAACATGGGCTGTAAGTGACCCCGCGTTGCTTTAGGTGGTGTCTACTTTTCCACGAGCGTCAGGACGTCGTACGTGGCCACGATTTCGTCGTTCTGGTTGGTCAGCACGGCGTCCCAGGCAACTTCGCCGTATTCATCGGTCTCCCGCGGGGTGATCTTCTTGGCGGTCAGCGTCACGCGGATGGAATCGCCGGCTGCCACGGGGGTGATGAAGCGCAGGGTCTCCAAGCCGTAGTTGGCCAACACGGGGCCCGGTGCGGGCTCCACGAAGAGTCCGGCGGCCCAGCTCAGGAGCAGGTAACCGTGCGCCACGATGCCCGGGAAGAACGGGTTGGCTTCGGCAGCTTCCTGGTTGGTGTGGGCGTAGAACGTGTCACCCGTCGAGTTGGCGAAGGCCGTGATGTCCTCAAGGGTCACTTGACGCAGCTCGGAGCGCACGGCGTCACCGATGCGGAGCGTCGAGAGGTGCTTCCGGAACGGGTGCTCCCCTTCGGTTTCAACCGTGAAGTTACGGTCCGCGCCGGTGTGCCACTGACCCGTGACAGCTGTGAGCATATTGGGCGAGCCCTGGATGGCCGTGCGCTGCATGTGGTGGAGGACGGAGCGGATGCCACCCAGTTCCTCGCCGCCACCTGCGCGTCCGGGACCACCGTGGACCAGGTGTGGGACAGGCGAGCCGTGGCCGGTTGAGGAGCGTGCGTCTTCACGGTTGAGCATGTGAACGCGCCCGTGATGGGCGGCGATTCCGGTCACCAGATCGCGTGCAACGGCGGGATCGTTGGTGCACACCGAGGCCACCAGCGAGCCTGCCCCGCGGGCGGCGAGACGAATGGCGTCGGGAAGATCGGTGTAGCCAATCACCGAGGACACGGGACCGAATGCTTCCAGCGAGTGGACCTCTTCGGCCTCCGCGTCAGCCCAGCTAAGGAGAACCGGCGACATGAACGCGCCGCCATCCACCACGCCCACGGTGCCGCCGACCGAGGTGACCGACGGCGAATCCAGAGATCCGTACGCAAGCTCACCTCCGGCGTCGAGCATTGACTGAACAGCGGCGCGGACATCGGCCAGCTGTTCGAGCGATGCCAAGGCGCCCATGGTGACGCCCTCAGCGCGCGGGTCGCCGACCACGACGCGCTCCGTGATGCGGGCGCCGACGGCGGAAGCGACGTCGGCGGTCAGCTCCTGCGGCACGATGATACGGCGGATGGCCGTGCACTTCTGACCCGCCTTGACTGTCATTTCGGTGACGACTGCCTTGATGAAGGCGTCGAATTCGGGCGTACCGGGAACGGCATCGGGACCGAGGATCGCGGCGTTCAGCGAGTCGGTCTCGGACGTGAAACGGACACCGCCCTGGACAACGTTCTTGTGGGCTTTGAGTGAGTTGGCCGTGGAGGCCGAGCCGGTGAAGGAGAGGAGGTCGCGGTAATCGAGTTCGTCCAGGATTGTCCGTGCGGAACCGGAGATCAACTGAAGGGAGCCCGCCGGGAGGATGCCGGACTCAACGATCGCCTTGACTGCGGCCGCGGCCACATAGCCCGTGGGTGTGGCCGGTTTGACGATGGTGGGGACGCCAGCCAGGAAGGCGGGGGCGAACTTCTCCAGCATTCCCCAGACCGGGAAGTTGAAGGCATTGATCTGGACAGCGACGCCCGGAATCCGCGTGTAAATGTGCTCTGCGACGAACGACCCGTCCTTGGACAGGGTTTCCATGGGCCCGTCCACCACAACCTGCGAGTTCGGCAGTTCGCGTCGGCCCTTGGAACCGAACGTGAAGAGCACGCCGATGCCGCCGTCAATATCGATCATGTTGTCGATCTTGGTGGCACCGGTCTGCGACGAGGAGTCGTACAGCTCCTGGCGCCGGCCGTTCAGGTACATGGCAAGCTCTTTGAGCTTGAGGGCGCGCTGGTGGAAGGTCAGCTTCCCGAGTTCCGTCTGGCCGGTAGTGCGGCCGTAATTGACGACGGCGGCAAGGTCCAGTCCGTCGGTGCTCACGTTGGCCAGGACCTCTCCGGTGCTGGCGTCGCGGACGGGAACCGTTTTGGCATCAGGTGCCGGCGTCCACCAGGCATCCTGGACATAGCTGGGGACGGTTGCAACGGCTGTGGTTTCCGGGGCGACTGCGGTAGTGGTCATCGTCGACGGGTCCTTCCAAGGCACGTGAAATCGGCACGGTCATTGAGTCTGCTGTGAGCAAACATTACTGACCGGCCGTTCGGTAATATATACAGGGTACATGAAGGCCGGAAGATGCACAGCAGAAATTTTCCGGCGCCCTCTCACATCCCACCCGCTTCCGGCGGACGCCCTTTCACATCCCACCCGATTTCGGCGGACGCTCTTTCACATCCCACCCGCTTCCGGCGGACGCCCTTTCACATCACTGCAGCTTGGCGTGAATGGCCGCCATGTCTTCCTCGGTGACGCCATTCCGCGCCAGGAATGCCGCAACATCCAGCGTTCCCAGAAACTCCCGGAGGCTGCGACGCCTCCGTTCCAGCTGCGCCTCCAGTGCAGCCTCGTCAAGATAGGGATCATGGGCGTGCGGAGCTCCATGGGTACGGTGCCGTTCATTGATGCCGCGCGCAGCGAGTTCATAGCCTCGAACGATCTCCTCATCGCCGACGCCCGCCAGCCGCTGCAGCATCAGCGCGATCACCCCACTGCGATCCCTGCCCGCCGAGCAGTGAATCACCACCTTGCCGGGCGAAACCGCAATGGCCTTGAACACCCTCGCGACCCTCTCCTCAAACAGCCCCACGTACTCGCCGTACTGCGCCGGATCCTTGAGGTACTGACCAAACAGCTCACCGAAGGCGTCGTGGTCAGGGTCCTCAGTCGGGCAATGCACGACGTCGATACGCGCCTTCACGTCGTCGGGCACCTCGGGATCGGTGTCACGGTGCTGCCGCTCTCGCGAGGTGCGGAGATCGATCACGGTGCGGACGCCGTCGTCGTACATCTGCTGCCAACCGGCCGCGGTGAGCCATTCGCGTCTCCCCATCCGAAAAACGTCGCCGGCAACGCGCCAAGCGTTCACGGCACCGTCCCATCGGACGCCCTGCTGACTCGACGCTTCGGCTTTCCCATCCATACGTGCCAGCTAAGCACACGCGGCGTCGGGACGTGGGAGAGGATCCGCCGAAAAGGGGCGGGACGTGAGAGAGGATCCGCCAAAAAGGCGCAGGACGTGAAAGAGGATCCGCCGAAAAGGGGCGGGACGTGGGAGAGGGTCCGTTCCTATTGCTTGGCGAGTTTCGCGGGTTTGATTGCTGATATCAGGGCCGACGCGTAGCCATTCAAGTGTCCGGCGACATTCGGGTGGAAGTTGGCGTCCGGAAGCGGGCTAAGGAATTCCAGGACGATCCACGATTCCGCGCCGGAGTTGGCTGCGTGCCCGATGAACCTGCTGGTGACGTCAACGAACTGCGCGTTGGTTCCGCTGGCCAGCACAGCCGCCTTGATGGTGGCGTTGAGGGCATCAACGGCCTGATTCACCAGGAGCTGGTTGCTTGGCGGGAGTACTGGGACTCCGTTGACGGGGTCGAAGAGCCGCGGGTAGCCCATGACCGCGATTCGGGCGTTGGGCGCGGCGGCCTGGATTGCTTGATACGTGCTCACAAGCCCGGCCTGAAGCGAAGGTAGGTTCGCAGCAACCGCCGCGACTGTGTCGGCACAACTCACGGGACCGGGTGCCGAGCACGCGGCCAGGATCAGCAGGCTGCCGGCGTCGATTGCACCAGCTGTGACGCTGACCAATCCAGCATTCTGCAGTGCGGGCTGCCCGCCGAGGACTTGCTCCAGCACGGTTGGCGTTACCCCGTCGTAGAAGGGGCTGGCTGGGGATAAGACCGCTCCGTGGCAGGCCAAGTTGGCCAGCAACGTGACGCGTCCGGTGGCGGCGACGTCGTCCACATAACCCGGATGGCTTTGCCAGCACGCCACGGGTGGCCGGTAGAGTCCACCGGAACCCGTGCCCGCCGTGTACGAATCACCGAGGGCTACATACGTGACGGGTGGCGGCGGTGCGGCGTTGGCCGGACTTGTCATGAACCCCAGGATGAACGCCAAGACGGCGAGCCCGCCCGCAAAAGCCGTGTACCGCCGTCGTGCTCGATGAGTTGCCATGATTTTTCCCCTTCATGCTGCTGGCTGGGACTCCGGGTGATCCCATGAACTGATCACTTTGCGGCTCGCCCACCAGTCGGCCGCGTACCGGGGCAATGTGTTGGCCAGATTACGCCTGGCAGGGAAGGGGGTACAGACCTTGAAGGTACTCGTTTTTCTGCGACCGCCCGTGTGGGGTGTTCGCAGCGCCGCGTGGCTAGCGCTGCTTGTCCAGCCTGAGCTCCAGGCCGTTGCGCACCGCGGGCCACTCGTGCTCCAGGATGGAGAACACTACGGTGTCGCGGAGTGCGCCGTCGGCGCTGCGGGAGTGGTTGCGCAACACGCCGTCCTGCTTGGCGCCGAGCCGGGCAATCGCTTCGCGGGACTGGAGGTTGTGCCAGTGCGTGCGGAATTCGACGGCGGGGCAGCCCAAGGTTTCGAAGGCGTGGCGCAGGAGCAGCAGTTTGGAATCCGGGTTGGTTCCACTGCCCTGAGCGGAGACGGCGTTCCACGTGGAGCCGATCTCGACGCGCGGGGTGACGGCGTCGATATTCATGTACGTCGTCATGCCGATCAGCTTGCCTGTGGCGTTGTGTCTCGTGGCGAACGGCAGCATGGAGCCGCTTTCCTGGAGTACCAGGCGGCGCTCGATTTCAGCGGCCATTCCCTCGGGCGTCGGGACCGACGTGTACCAAAGCTTCCAAAGCTCGCCGTCCTTGGCCGCCTCCACCAGGCCATCCTGGTGCTCGTGGGTCAGCGGTTCGAGCGTCACGAATTTGCCGGTCAGGGTGATGGGTTCGATAGAAGTCACCCGGTTAGCCTATCTGTCGCCTACCGGGGTGGGTGGGGACGTTAGTCAGCCCAGTCAAAGAAGCCCTTGCCGGACTTGCGGCCAAGTTCGCCCCTGGCCACTTTGTCCCGCAGGATCTGTGGCGGGGCGAAGCGGTCGCCAAGCGTGGAGTGCAGGTACTCCGCGATGCCGAGCCGCACGTCCAGCCCAACAATGTCCGTGGTCTTCAACGGGCCAGTCGGGTGCTTATAGCCCAGGACCATGGCGGCATCGATGTCCTCCGCGGACGCCACGCCTTCCTCCACCATGCGCATCGCCTCGAGAGCAATCGCCACACCCAGACGGGACGACGCGAAGCCAGGTGCGTCATTGACCACGACGGCGGTCTTGCCGAGTGCCTCGGTCCAACTTTTCGCCGCTGCAGCGAGTTCGGGAGACGTCTCTTTGGCCAGCACCACTTCGATGAGAGTGGAGGCGGGCACCGGGTTGAAGAAGTGGAGACCCACAAAATTGGCGGGACGGCGGAGCTCATTGGCCAACCCCGTGACGGACAGTGAGGACGTGTTCGAAGCCAGGAACGCGTCGGCGGACAAGTGGTCCTCAACAGCCTTCAGTGCGCTGACTTTGAGCTCGTAGTCCTCTGGCACAGCCTCTACCACGAGACCGCAGTGGATGAACGATTCGTAATCCGTGGAGGTACTGAATCGGGCCAGCGCTTCCTCGGCTGACTCCGCAAGGGTTCCGCGCGCCGCGGACTTGGCAACGGCCTCGACCACCCTGCCCTGCGCGCCGGCTGCGGCTTCATGATCGCGTTCTACGACGATCACTGTGGCGCCTTTGGTCAGGAACGCGTGGGCTATGCCGGCACCCATCCGGCCTCCGCCGAGGACTCCGACAACGTGTGGGATGGCGGGAACAGTTGTCATTTCAGGTCCTGTCTTGCGTGGGAGCGTCAGTGTCTTGCGATGCTTTCGCCGATTTCTTATCGAGGAAAGCCTGCATACGGTCGAACTTGGCCTGGGACTCGAAAAGGATTCCCTGCGCGAGCGTGTCGATCAGCGGGTGAGCCTCTGCCGGGGCGTGGAACACGGACTTGGTGATCCTTACGGCCAGCGCGTCCTGGCGGCTGATCCGATCGGCCAGGTTGTGTGCCGCATCCATGAGTTCCGGAGCCTCGTGGATTTCCGTGATGAGGCTGATCCGCAACGCTTCCTCGGCCCGCAGCACCGCACCGGCCAGCAGGATCTCCTTGGCCTTCGGCTCACCCACGAGTTCCTTCAGCCGCCACGTCGCGCCCGCCGCAGCCAGGATTCCCAAGCCGGTCTCCGGGTTGCCGATCCTGACGCTCGGTGTTCCGATGCGGAAATCAGCAGCGTAGGCGAGTTCAGCACCGCCGCCCAGGCAATAACCGTCCAAGGCTGCGATCACGGGCATCGGAAGCTTGGCGATGCGCACGAAGATGGTTGAATTGATCCCCTGCAGGGCGTCATCACGCCGGCGTTCGCGGAGTTGTCCGATGTCGGCACCCGAGGCGAACACGCCGTCAGTACCGGCGATGATCAGGATCTTGGGGTTCCGTTCCAGCTCGGCACACACCGAATGGAGCTCGTCCACCATCTTTTGGTCGATCGCGTTGCGGACTTCAGGCCTGTTCAACTGAACAGTAAGGCGGTCCTCGCGTTCCTCGATCAGGAGCGTAGTGAAGTCTTCCGGGTTCAGTGCCATTACACGCCTTCCAGCAGCATTGCGGTGCCCTGCCCGACGCCGATGCACATCGTGGCCAGGCCGAGCTTCGGTCCATTGTTGGAGGCAAGTTCGCGCTCCATGCGGCCCAGCAGCGTTATCGCGATGCGCGAGCCGCTGGAACCGAGCGGGTGCCCCAAACTGATGGCGCCGCCGTCGTTATTCACAATGTCGGGATCGAGTCCCAGGCGACGCATGCTTGCCAGCGACTGGGTGGCGAACGCTTCGTTCAGTTCCACGGCGCCGAGCTGATCCACGGTGAGGCCGGTGCGGTCAAGGATTTTCTGCGTTGCCGGAACCGGGCCGATGCCCATGATTTCCGGCGCGCAACCAGCCGAGGCTCCGTCCACAATCCGTGCGCGCGGCGTCAGGCCAAACTTCTTGATGGCGGCCTCGGACGCGACGATGATGGCCGACGCGCCGTCGTTGAGCGTTGATGAATTGCCGGCGGTAACAACGGAGCCTCCGGCGACGACAGGCCGCAGGCCGGCCAGAACCTCCATGGTGGTGCCGGCGCGCGGTCCCTCGTCCGTGTCCACCACCGTCTCACCCTTGCGGTTCTTGACAGTGACGGGGACGATCTCGTCTTTGAAGCGTCCGCCGGCAATGGCTGCCAGGGCCCGCTCGTGCGAGCGAACGGCGAAGGCGTCGGCGTCTTCACGCGAGATCTTGTCCACTCGGCCAACTTCCTCGGCCGTTTCGGGCATGGAGTAGGTCATCTTGCCGTCGCGGGACAGCTCTCCCTTGGTGAACAGCGGGTTCGCGAAGCGCCAGCCAATGGAGGTGTCGAAGATTTGGCCGGGCTTGGCGAACGCCGTTGACGGTTTCTCCTGGACCCAAGGCGCCCGGCTCATGGATTCGACGCCGCCGGCCACCACGATGTCCGCGGCTCCCGACTTGATCATGTGGCTCGCCATGATGATGGCACTCAGCCCCGAGGCGCACAGCCTGTTGACCGTGATGCCGGGGATGTGGAGGGGAAGTCCCGCGAGGATGGTGGCCATCCGGGCCACGTTGCGGTTCTCCTCACCTGCGCCGTTCGCGTTGCCCAGGATGACCTCGTCAATGGAGTCAGGATCGACGCCGGCACGCGCCACCGCTTCCCGGACCACCAACGCTGCGAGATCGTCCGGGCGGACGGAGGACAGCGCCCCACCGTAGCGACCGACAGGCGTTCGTGCGCCGCCAACAAGAAAAGCCTCGACCATGAGAACATCCTTCGCGAAGTGAAAGGGACCGAATCGGAATAATATACCGACCGTTCGTTCTATAAAGATTACACGGCCTTGCGAGCCGGTCAACAGATGAAGCCCTCAACTGGACCGGCCCGGCCACCCGTCAGACCACCCGGATCCCCAAATGTCCGGCCAGCAGAGGCGCCATCAAACTCAACTGGTAATCGTCGATTACCACGCCCGCGAGGCCAGCCAACCCATTGAGCGTACGGAATTCCGAACCCCGCAGATCCACATCCTTGAACTTGGCGCCCGTGACATCCAAGGTTCCGATGGTGCAGTTCTTCAGGGCCACACGCGTCCCCGCGCAACCTCCGAGGTCGAGCTCGTTGATGATGCAGTCGGAAATCCGGACATCCAAGAGCTTTGAGCCGCGCAGGTTCACATAGTCCAACTTGCCGCCGTCGATTCGGACAGAGCGCCAGTTGCCCTCGTAAAGTTCGGCAGAGCCCCACCGTGGATTGCTGATCTCGACGTCCTGCCAGGAAGTGCGGGCAGCCATGAACACGGGAGCATACGGCTCGCCGAGGATGCACTCCCGGAACGTGGCGCCCCGCAATTGGGCCTCATTGAAGGACACACCGTTCAGTTCGCACTCGATGAAGTCGGCCCCGCTGAGTTCTGCGCCATCCGCGGAGACGCGGGTGAACCTGAGTCCGTCGTACCGCTCGCCACGCTGGAAGTCCGGGGCGTCGTCGTCGTGCAGTTCTTCCAACCGCACCGGCGAGATCTTGGGAGCCGCAACCTTCGCAGCCGCCATCAGAGGGATTCCGCCTTTGCTGCAATCTCCGCGAGGTCCTTGCTGAGGGCCTTGCGGGTCATGCTCATCCCGATCTTCCCGAACAGGGCCATGGTGATCTTGCTGATGAGCGATGGTTGGAGGATCTCCGCGCCGAACGTCAGGGTGAGGTCCGTCCCGCCGTCGCGCTCGGCAAGGCTGAAGCGCGTGGTGTAGTCCGCCCCGCCCTGGAGCGCCTTGACGGTGGTGCTGCGTGGTGGGTCGGTCTGGGACACCCACATTTCGACGGTTTCCTGCCTGCCCATCATGGTGCGGGTTTCTTTCCAGCGCGTGCCCTCACCGTACGGGCCTTCGCTAAGCATCTGGATGGCATCGATGCCCGAGAGCGTGCCGGCCGAGCCCGGAATGTCCGAGATGACGGCCCAGACCTTCTCCGGAGTGGCGTTGATGTGCTGCGTCAGGGTGGTGGTGTGATCCATACGTCGAGCCTATCCCCGACCCCTGACAGTCCCAACTGACCCGCATTGTGGGGCCCGTTCTGCGCGCCCACCACACCGAATGGGACGCACGCCAGGCCCCACAACGCGAACGGCGGGTGCCCCCGGAAAGGAGGCACCCGCCGTCGAGCGTTGGTAAGAGAGACTTAGCTGAACAGCTCGCTCTTCGGCTCGTTGTTCTTGACCTTCTGCCAGCCGAGCCACAGGACCAGGGCGAAGAACGGGATGGTCGCCAGGGTCCAGAGACCCAGCAGGAAGACCTCGCCGGTTGCCTTGTCCGTCATGGTGTCGAAGCCGATCAACACGGTAATGGCCAGCAGCGCAATGAGGCCCAACCAGCTGGTCCACGGCGAGCCGGGCATGGGCAGGCTGGAGACGTTGCCGCGCTTCTTCCGCAGGGCAATCTGGCTCGCGAAGATGGAGCCCCACGTAAAGATCACGCCGATGGAGGCCGTGTTCAGCGCGAGGTCGAACGCGTGCGAGCCACCCAGCCAGATGTTCAGGAGGATGCCCACCAGGTAGACAGCGCCGATGGCCAGGATTGCCGCGTACGGCACGTGGCGTGTGGACATCTTGGTGAGCCACTGGGGTGCGTGGCCGTTGTTGGCCATGGTGCGGAAGATACGGCCGATCGAGTACAGCCCCGAGTTGCAGGAGGACAGTGCGGCGGTGATGACGATCATGTTCATGACGTCGCCCATCCAGCCGAGGCCCATCTGGCCGAAGACGGTAACGAACGGCGAGGTGCCTGCCACGTACTGATCGGACGGCAGCAGCATCGCGAGGAGCATCACGGAACCGACGTAGAAGACAACGATACGAACCACGACGGCGCGGATCGCCTTGGGAACTTCACGTTCCGGGTTCTGCATCTCACCAGCGGTAATGCCGACGAGTTCGATGGCGTTGTAGGCGAAGATCACGGCGTTGAGGACCAGGATCATCACCAGGCCGCCCTTGGGGAACATGCCGCCGTCGTCGTGGAACAGGTTGCCCACGGAAGCGTGGCCGGTACCTACCTGGGCGTTGGTGACAACCATGAAGGTACCCACGGCCAGGAAGATCACGATTGCCGCGACCTTGAGGCAGGAAGCCCAGAATTCGAACTCGCCGAACGCCTTGACGCTGAACAGGTTTACGGCCACCAGCAGCACCAGCGCGGCGATGGCGGACAGTTCCACGGGAACGTTGGGGAAGAAGAATTGGAAGTACAGGCCGATCGCGATGAGTTCGGCGATGCCCGTCATGGCCCAGTTGATGAAGTACATCCAGCCGGACAGGAAGGCGCCCTTTTTGCCGAACATTTCACCGGCGTAGCTCACGAACGAGCCCGAGGTCTGGCGGTACATGATCAGTTCGCCGAGGGCGCGCATCAGCAGGTAAGCGATGACGCCGGCGATTGCGTAGGAGAAAATCAGGGCCGGACCGGTGGAGGCCAAGCGGCCACCGGCGCCCATGAACAGGCCGACGCCGATAGCGCCGCCCATGGCGATCATGGTGACGTGGCGCCGGCTCAGGGTCTTCTGGTAACCCTCGGCGCTGAGGGTGGAGCCGACGGCGGTGGATGGGGCCGTGGGGTTCTGGAGATCTGTGGGGGTACTTTGCGGCACAGCTGTTCCTTGTGGGTTGGGGTATTGCTGTAGGTGTTTACGCCTATGCCGGAACATGGGCGTCTTGGCCACACAAAATTCGAGCTTTCCCCGTTGGAGGACGTCGAAGTGTGACAAAGAACGCAGAACGCCGAAGGTTCGCGCAACCCGTCTATCTTACGGGATTAACGGGAATGCCCGTGACGCAGGCAACAACGAGCCCCTTCACCAGAGCAACGCGAGGTCACTTACGGCCCATGTTTCCCCCTGGAATGGGCCGTAAGTGACCCCGCGTTGCTTTAGGAGATCAGGACGATATTCCGGCTCTCATCTGCGAAGACTTTGTACGTCCGCAGGGGTTTCCCACCCGTGGTGGAGCACCCGGTGTCCAGTTCAAACGAGTTCTGGTGCAGTGGGCACATGACCACGGATTGGTCGATGGTTCCGTCCGCAATCGGCCCGCCTTTGTGGGGGCAAACCGCGGAGAGTGCCCGCAGCGTCCCGTCCCGGAGCCGGAACACGGCAACCTGCTCGCCGTCGATCCCGAAGGCCCGGCCTTCGCCGAACGGAATTTGCTCCACCGGGCCCAGCACACGCGGATTATTCATCGAACCGGCACCCCCGTTCATCGGACCGGCACCTGGGGCAGGACCGTCAGCGGCAGTGAGGTGCGGAATTGGCCAGGGGTGAGTGGATCATCCCGTTCGCTCCACGGATCCACGTAGCTGTCCACGGACGCCTGCATGGCGTCATCCAGGCGGCCGGCGATACCTTCGGAGTCGTCCAGGATCACGCTGCGGATGCGGTCAATCCCCACCCGGGGAACAAACGCATACGTCCGCTCCAACCAGTTCGCGTTTTCCCGGTAGTACTGCATGAAACGACCCGCCAGGAGCGTGACTTCCTCGGGCGTATCCACCGTGACCAGCAGATCGCCCTTACGGATGTGGGCGCCGGCCGCTCCCCCAATGTAGATCTCCCAGCGGCCGCCCTCCACCGCCACGACCCCAACGTCCTTCACCAAAGACTCGGCACAGTTTCTGGGACAACCGGAGACCGCGAGTTTCAGCTTTGCCGGTGACTCAATTCCTTGGAACCGGGACTCCAGCCCGATGCCGAGCCCAGTGGAATCGCCGGTCCCGAAGCGGCAGTAGTCCTTCCCTACACAGGTCTTGACCGTGCGGAAACTCTTGCCATACGCATACCCCGAGGGCATGTCCAGGTCGGCCCACACTTGTGGCAGATCTTCCTTCGGAACGCCCAAAAGGTCGATCCGTTGCCCGCCCGTCAGTTTGATCATGGGGATGTTGTGTTTCTCCGCGACGTCGGCAATTCGGCGGAGCTGCTGCACGGAGGTCACCCCGCCCTTCATCTGCGGAACCACGGAGAACGTCCCGTCCCGTTGGATATTGGCGTGCACGCGGTCATTGATGAAGCGGGCGTCACGCTCATCGATGTACTCCTCCGCCAGCATCATCTTCATCAGGGAGGCCAGTCCCATCTTGGATTTGGCGTCCTCGACGCTCCCGGGAGCCAACGCGGCAAACACTTGGGACACGGACCGCAGCCCGAGCTCCCGTATCCGGGACATCAACGAAGCCTTGTCCAAAGGAATACCTGGCACGTAGTAGCTCGCCGCCGGGTCCTCCTCCACGGCCCCGCCGGCAGCCCACTCCACCACTTGCGTGACAAGCAGCTTGCACGAACCGCAGCCCTTGCCGGCCCGGGTCGCTTCCATCGCAGCCGCAACGGAACGGCACCCGCCCTCAACCGCCGCGACGAGCGCCCCCTTGGAAACGCCGTTGCAGTTACAAATCTGCGCCGAGTCCGCCAGCTCGGAAACACTCTCATCCTCTCCCGGCGAACCGAGATCGAACATCAGGGAGAGCCGCTCTTCAGGGAGCGGCAACCCTTGGTCGAATGCCTGGGTCAGGTAGGCCACTTTGCGGCTATCGCCCAACAGCGTGGCACCAACCATCTTGTTGTCGCGGATGACGATCGATTTGAACACGCCGCGGCTGGGCTCCGAGAACACAATGTGCTCGTCCGTGTCCCGTTCCGGCCCGTGCAGGCCCATCGAAGCGACGTCGACGCCGGCCACCTTCAGTTTGGTGGCGGTCCGGGAACCGAGATAGACCGACGAACGATCCATGCCCGTGACCTGGTCGGCCAACACGGCAGCTTGCTCCCACAACGGCGCCACGAGCCCGTACACCTCACCCCGGTGCTGGACGCACTCGCCCACCGCGTAGATGTCCTCTTCGTCCATGACCCGCAGGTGGTCATCCACCACGATGGCCCGTTCCACGGCCAAACCGCTCACGACGGCGACATCCACGTTGGGCCTGATGCCTGCGGTGACCACCACCATGTCGCAGTCGAGGTCGGGTTTGTCCCGCAGGCTCACTCCAGTGATCCGGTCCTTGCCCAGGATCGCGGTGGTGCGGCTTCCCGTGTGCACTTCGATGCCCAGCGCCTCAACGCTGCGCCGCAGTATTGCACCGCCGTCGGGCCCCATTTGTGCACTCATGAGGTGACCGCCGGAGTGGACCACAGCAACATCAAGACCATAGGCCTGGAGCCCCCGGGCCGCCTCCAACCCGAGCAGCCCGCCGCCGATCACAACGGCCCGGCGGTGGTGATCTTCTTGGGCGAACTGAACCATTTTGCGGGTATCGTCCATGGTCCGGAAGGTGAAGATGCCGTGCCGGACCGAGCCGCTGGGCGTGTAGAGGCCATCCATGGGTGGCAGGAAGGAGCGGCTGCCTGTCGCGATGATCAGGACGTCGTATGGCACCACCCGGCCATCGCTGGCGAAGACGTGCCTGCTGAACTTGTCTACCCGCTCCACGCGGACCCCGGCGTGCAGGGTGATGTTGTTTTCCTGGTACCACGGCAGTGCGTTGAGGAAGATATCCGCATCGCTTTCCTCGCCGGAGAGTACGTGGCTGAGCATGATCCGGTTGTAGTTTCCATAGGGTTCGTCGCCGAACATCGTGATGGAGAACTGCTCGGCGCCTCCCCGGGACAAGATCTCCTCCACAGCCCGGGCGCCGGCCATGCCATTGCCGATCACCACGAGCTTCCGCAGCGCAGCCCCGGCCCGTGGTGACCCTGGGACGCGGTCCAGCACGCTGGTCATCAGTGCTCCACCATGCCAAGGTCCACCACGACAGATCCCCGAACGCCCGCGGCTGCCACGATGAACAGCTCGATCACCGAACCGCCGTCAATGTCTTCGACCACCCTGAGCGGCACATGCACGTCACCCTTGGCACCGATGGGGAAGTACCGCATGGGCACGCCGTCGCGCATGAGGACAACAGTGATCAGCTCAGGGCTCGAGTTACCGCCACGGAAGTACAGCGTCTGGTTGACCACGCCGTCCGGGACAAAGTGCGAGAGCTCGCTGTGGATGGGAACCGGCTTCTCCAGCCCGGTACCTTCGAAATGGTAGATGCCCTGCAGGAAGAGATTCTTGGTGATCACGGGACAAGTCCTTTCAGCCGGCTTCCTCCCATGGTGCTCCGCCGTTGTTTCAGGACACGCTGCACCGTGTTTCCGACCGCAGGACAGGGCGTAACGATCGCTTTGCGAACAACTCACCCAGGCCGGAATCCCGTGAGTCTTAGAGCAACTCGCCGCCCTGCATGCCGTACCGGACCCATGTCCCGGCAAAGGCAGCACCGGCACAGCGATCAAACCACTCCCCCAGTGCACGGTCATGGCTCACGATCACCAGGGTCCCTGCGAAGTCGGCGAGCGCAGCTTCCAGCTGTTCCACCAGCACGGGCGCCAGATGGTTGGTGGGTTCGTCCACGATCATGGTCTCGAAGCCACCCAACAGGAGTCGTGCGAGTGCGAGGCGGCGTTGTTGGCCGGCCGACAGGCCGCCCACGGGCACGTGAAACTCGGCCGGGCGGAACAGCCCCAGACGCAAGAGGCCCTCGGCATGTTCGTCAATGTTCCCGCCCAACCCGGCAGCGAACGCGGGCAACAACCGGAGCCCGGGACGAGCCGGCACATCCAGCTCCTGTTTCAGGTACCCCACTTTGCCCTGCACTGCCACGGTTCCGGCATCAGCTTCCAGCGTTCCAGCCAGGACGGAGAGCAACGTGGACTTGCCTGCCCCGTTGGGACCAGTGATCAACACCTTCTCCCCGGCTTCCACCCGCAGGTCCGTTGGTTTGAGGCGCCCTGGCACGCTGACGCCGCGTGCTTCCATCGCGGGCGCCGACTTCGACTCAGAATCTGCAGCCTCAAGCCCCAGCGGAGCCGCCAATTTCAGCGGCACAGGAGGCCGATCCACCGGGTTCTCCTCCAGCCGCCTCAGCCGTTCCTGTGCGTTGCGTACTTTGCTGGTGGCGGCACGCTGCCACGTGCCCTTCTTGAAGCCGGCGGCGAATTTGTCATTGTCGCGCACACGGCCGTACCCCATGGTGCCGGAGACCGTGGCGGCCTGCAGCCGTTCGGCAGCCATGGAGTCGAGCCACTCCTGGTACTGCTGCACCCAGCGTGCCCGCTCTGCGGCTTTGTCGCGGAGGTAGCCGTCGTACCCGTTGCCATAGCGGTTGACGGTGCGGCGGTCGGCGTCGACTTCCATCACAGTGCTGGCCACTTTCCGCAGCAGCACGCGATCGTGTGAGACCACCACCACGGTCCCGCGGTGGGCGGCCAGCCGTGACTCCAGCCATGCCGTGCCACTGGCGTCCAGATGGTTGGTAGGTTCGTCCAGCAGCAGCGCGTCGGCAGGGTCCGCGAGCAGGCAGGCAAGCGCCACGCGCTCCTGCTCGCCTCCGGACAGGGATCCAAGCGCTCGACGCCGGTCCAAGCCTCCCAGCCCCAGCCGGTCCAGGGCGGCTTCCACCCGGGATTCGGCAGCGTAGCCCTCGCGGAGTTGATACTGGGTTTGCAGGCTTCCGTAGAGCTCCAGTTCATCGGTGTCCGCATCCGCCAGGTCCCGTTCAAGCTCGAGGATCCGGGCTTCCAACGCGCGCAAGGCACTCAGGGAAGAGTCGATCGCCTGGCCGACGGTCAGCGACTCCGGGAAGCCGTGGGTCTGGGCGAGGTGACCAACGCGGTAGCCGGTATTCCCCAGCAAACCCGCGGTGCCGTCGTCGGGCGTTTCAAGTCCTGCCAGTAAGCGCAGCAGGGTAGACTTCCCGGCCCCGTTTTCGCCGACGATTGCCACGTGCTCGCCGTGGTCGATGACCAGGTCAACGGCATGAAAAAGTTCGCGGTCCCCGTAGCCATGGGAAACGCCGGAAAGGTAAAGGTGGTCAGTCAAGAGGAGTCCTCGGGGTCCGCAGTGTGTGGCAAAGGCCGATGGGTACTGGGGATGCAGCCGAAAGATGGGCTGCGACTCAAGACTTCATCGGTCCAGCCTGCCCGGCCTGGGCGTTCGAGTCAAGCCGGGACGCCACCAATGGCACCATGTGCCGGGCAGGACCACTGCTAGACCGTAACGATGGCCCGCTTCCGGCGGGCTTTTGCCAGGCGGGTGCCGATCAGGCCCTGCCGGGGGCTGAAGAGATACACGACGGCGAACACGGCGCCTTGGGTGACTACCACCATGGCTCCCGAGGCGGTGTCCAGGTAGTAGCTCAGGTAGATGCCTGTCACCGAGCACACCACGGAGATGATGGGGGCGATGAGCAGCATCCGGGAGAAACGGTCCGTGAGCAGGTACGCGGTGGCGCCGGGGATGATCAGCATGGCGACTACGAGCACCACGCCCACGGTCTGCAGGGCCACCACGGAGGTCAGTGCGAGCAGACCCAGGAGCAAGGCGCCGAGCCGTTTCGGGGAGAGACCGATCGCGTGGGCGTGCGTGGGATCAAAGGCATAGAGGGTCAGGTCTCGGCGTTTGACGATCAGGATCGCGAAGGCCACCACGCCGAGGATCACTACTTGGATGAGGTCCGGGACGCTCACGCCGAGCAGGTTGCCGAAGATGATGTGGTTCAGGTCGGTCTGGCTCGGGGTTACCGAAATCAGGACCAACCCGAGCGCGAACAGCGAGGTGAACACGATCCCGATCGCGGCGTCCTCTTTCACCCGGCTCGTGTTGCGCACCACGCCGATCAGCGTCACCGCGATCAGCGCGAACACCAACGCACCGAGTGCGAACGGCGCGCCAACAATGTACGCGAGCACGACGCCGGGCAGCACGGCGTGCGAGACGGCGTCGCCCATGAGGGACCAACCGATCAGGACGAGCCAGCAACTGAGCACGGCACAGACCACTGCGGCGATCGCGGTGGTGGCCAGGGCACGGACCATGAAGTCGTAGGTGAGTGGTTCAAGCAGGAATTCCATGGCGCTTAGCCCCTGTTCATGACGTCGAGGCCGAAGGCCATGGCAAGGTTTTCCGGTTGCAGCACCACGTCCGGGCTGCCATGCATCAAGACTTTGCGCATCAACAGCACCGCTTCGTCGCACAACTGCGGGAGCGCGTGCAGATCGTGCGTGGAGATCAGGATCGTGGCGCCGTCGCCCGCGAGTTCGCGTAACAGGCGTGTAATCGTGGCTTCGGAGCGCTTATCCACCCCTGCGAACGGTTCATCCAGCAACATCATCGTGGCGCCTTGGGCAATGCCGCGGGCCACGAACGCTCGCTTCTTCTGGCCGCCTGAAAGCTGGCCGATCTGGCGATCGGCGAACTCGCTCAGCTCCACCCGTTCAAGGGCGTGGTCCACGGCTTCGCGGTCCGCTTTCCGGGGACGCCGGGTGAAGCCCAACTGCCCGTAACGGCCCATCATCACCACGTCACGGACCGAGAGCGGGAACGCCCAGTCCACATCCTCGCTCTGCGGAACGTACCCGATGCCGGCTTCCTTGCGGCTCTTCACCGGCGGATGCCCATTGATCAGGACCCGCCCGGAGTCGGGTTTCACCATGCCCATGATGGCCTTGAACAGCGTGGACTTGCCCGAGCCGTTCATGCCCACCAACCCACAGATCCGGGAGTGGTCCAGGCTCAGCGAGGCTGAATCCAAGGCCAGGACCTCGCCGTAGTGGACCGTGACATTCTCAACGACAATTGCGGGGGTGCTCATGATGCGCTTCCTGTCAGGGCCGTGGTGATGGTCTTCGCATCATGGCGCATCAAGTCCAGGTACGTAGGGACCGGGCCATCAGCCTCGGAGAGCGAATCGACATACAACACCCCACCGAACTTCGCCCCGGTGGCACCGACAACCTGCTGCATGGGCGCATCGGAGACCGTGGACTCACAGAACACTGCCGGGACCTGGTTGTCCTTGACGAACTCGATGGCCCGCGCAATCTGCTGCGGGGTGGCCTGCTGTTCAGCGTTCACCGCCCAGATGTAGACCTCTTTCAGGCCGGCATCGCGGGCAAGGTAGGAGAAAGCGCCCTCGCACGTCACCAACGCCCGGTGGTTCTGCGGCAGGACCGACAGCTTGGATACCATCTCGTCCTGGACTGTCTGAAGCTCGGCGTTGTACGCCTTGGCATTCGCCTCGAACTCCGCAGCATGGGCCGGGTCCAGCTTGGCGAAAGCCTTGGCCATGTTGTTCGCATAGATCTGCACGTTGCTCGGGGACATCCACGCATGCGGGTTCGGCTTGCCTTGGTACGAGTCCTCGGCGATCGGCATGACCTCCACGCCCTCACTCACCACAGCGTGCGGGACATCCAGGCCCTCCACGAACTGCGCGAACCAGGCCTCCAAATTCAGGCCGTTATCCAGAATCAGATCGGCTTGGGCGGCCTTACGGATATCCCCCGGAGTGGGCTCATAGCCGTGGATCTCGGCCCCGGCCTTCGTAATGGACTCCACCCGCAGCTTGTCCCCTGCCACGTTTTTGGCCACATCAGCCAGAACAGTAAACGTGGTCAGGACAACGGGCTTGTCATCACTTCCGGCGGCGGTGTTGCCACCGCAAGCTGATGCTCCGAGGGCAAGGGCGATGATGGCAAGGATGGCGGCGAAACGGCGGACGTCTTTGGCGCGCCGAAACGAAAAGTTAGGCATGCCGAACATTTTATCCACGCGAGGCCCGTACCGCAAAGCTAGGCTGGTCACATGGGCATCATTTCGACGCACGCAAAGCTCTACCGCTTCAATGCCCTCGACGCCGCAGCCGTAGCCGCCTACCTCGGGTTCACCGTGTACTTCACTGTGGCGGGCGAATCGATTGAACAGCTCATGCTCCGGATTTTTCCCGAGCCGGCCACAGCCTCGTATGCCGTCAACGCAGCCTTTTATGCCGCCGTCGGGATATTCGCCATCGTGTCCGCCCGACGCGTGGTGGGCCGGGATCTCCGGATCCTAGGCACGCGCCCGTGGTTCACGTTGGTCATGGTGCCGCTGGCCGTGGTTGTCATGCTGGTGATCACCGCGATCTTCGTGGCGGCGCTGGGCACAGCGCAGAGCTCGGAAAACCAGCTCGGCATCCAAGGACTCCTGCAGCAGGTACCCGCGTGGCTGATGATTCCGTTGTTGGTGGTTCTGGGACCGTTCGTGGAGGAATACCTCTTCCGGCATCTCTTGATCGGCAAACTATCGCAGCACGTCAATATCTGGATCTGCTGCGTCCTGTCCGTGGTGGTCTTCGCTTCCATCCATGTGGTGGGCCGCGAAGGGCTCGAGCTGTCCGCCTTGGCGCCATACCTCGGGATGGCGATCGTTCTCGTCGCGGTGTACGTGTGGACGGGGAAAAACCTGATGTTCTCCTACTTCGTGCACGCCACCAAGAACCTCCTGGCCGTGGTCCTGATCTATACGGTGCCGCCCGAGCTGTTCAGCTAACGCCTCGTTGAGGAACCTGTGGACTGCCAGCCGGGGACCCATGAATGGCACACCACGGCCGACCCCGAAGGCAACGAGTTCTGTATCAGCTGAGGCCATTACTACACTCGGACTGTGAACAACGATCTACCTGCCAAGGTTTCCGACGTCTTTGACCCCTCGCGCTGGCGCACCGTTTCCGGCTTCGGCGACTTCCAGGACATGACCTATCACCGGCAGGTGGAGCGTTCGGCTGACGGCACCACCGTCAAGGATCTCCCCACAGTCCGCATCGCGTTCAACCGGCCCGAGGTCCGCAACGCGTTCCGCCCGGGCACAGTCGACGAGCTCTACCGTGCCATGGACCACGCGCGAATGACCCCGGATGTGGCTACGGTCCTGCTCACGGGCAACGGCCCATCGGAGAAGGACGGCGGGCACTCGTTCTGCTCGGGCGGCGACCAGCGGATCCGGGGCCGCGATGGCTACCGGTACGCCGAGGGTGACACACAGGAGACGATCGACCCCGCCCGTGCCGGCAGGCTCCACATCCTGGAAGTCCAGCGGCTTATGCGCACCATGCCCAAGGTGGTCATCGCAGTCGTCAACGGTTGGGCGGCCGGCGGCGGCCACTCGCTGCACGTGGTCAGCGACCTCACCATCGCCTCGCGCGAACACGGCAAGTTCAAGCAGACGGACGCCACAGTGGGAAGTTTCGACGCCGGATACGGCTCTGCGCTGCTGGCCCGCCAGATCGGGCAGAAAGCCGCGCGCGAGATCTTCTTCCTGGCCCGCGAATACTCCGCCGAGGACATGGTCCGCATGGGTGCCGTCAACGAGGCCGTGGACCACGCGCGCCTCGAAGAGGTTGCCCTTGAGTACGCGGCCGACATCGCCCGACAGTCTCCGCAGGCCATAAGGATGCTCAAATTCGCCTTCAACCTGGCCGACGACGGCCTGGCGGGGCAACAGGTCTTCGCCGGCGAGGCGACGCGTCTGGCATACATGACGGACGAGGCCGTGGAGGGCAAGGAAGCGTTCCTCGAAAAACGCGATCCCGACTGGTCCAACTTCCCCTACTACTTCTAGGACCCCTCCTTGAACATCGATCTCGTCCTGAAAGCACTCGCCGCTGCCCTGCACGGCGAGGGTCCCGCCGTCGAAATTGTGGTTGACGCTGACGGCGAACCGACCACAGTTCCGGTGGAAACCGGCGTCGAGGATGCCGCAGTGGTGGTCCGCACGTCCGGTTCCACCGGTACTCCCAAGGCGACGGTCCTCACCGTCGATGCCCTCGCGGCTTCTTCCGTGGCGACGGCCATGGCGCTGCGCGGCGAAGGTCAGTGGCTGTTGGCGCTCCCCCTGCAGTATGTGGCCGGCGTACAGGTACTGGTGCGTTCGCTCTATGCCGGAACGCGTCCGTGGGTGATGGACCAATCGAACGGTTTCACTCCCGAGGCCTTCACCGCCGCCGCTGAGGAACTCACGGACAAGATCCGTTTCACGTCGCTGGTGCCCACCCAGCTGCAGCGGCTCCTGGATTCCCCAGGGCCTGAGACGCTCGCGGTTCTGCGCCGCTTCAACGCGATCCTCCTGGGCGGCGCACCGGCGTCGCCCGAACTCCTGGCCGCCGCCCACGCCGAGGGCCTTAAGGTTGTCACCACCTACGGCTCCGCTGAAACCTGCGGCGGGTGCGTGTATGACGGCGAGCCGCTGGACGGCGTCGAGGTCCGGATCGGCGAGGGCCGGCTGGAGGGCCGCGTCCTGCTGGGTGGCGATACCGTGGCGGCCGGCTACCTCAGCAATGGCGATCCGGACGCGTTCTTCGAAGAGGACGGCGTCCGCTGGTACGTGACCGGCGATCTCGGCGAACTCTCCGCCGACGGCAAGCTGACCGTGCTGGGCCGCGCCGACGACGTCATCATCACCGGCGGCGTCAAAGCCTCCGCCGCTTACATCCAAAACAAGCTCGAAGCGCTCGACGGCGTCACCGCGGCTTTCGTGGCAGGCGTCCCGTCGCGCGAATGGGGCCAAGCTGTGGCAGCCTACGTGGCTGTCGACGACGCGACCCCGGAAGGCCTCAAGGGTTTCACGGCCCGTCGCGAAGCAGCCTTGGGGGCTCTGGCTCCCAAAACGGTGCTGGCGGACGTGCAGCTGATATTGCTCCCCAACGGAAAACCGGACCGGCTGGCCATGATCGAACTGCTTTCCAACCTGCATCAGGGACAATAGACAAGTTCTCCCGGACGACGACTCTGACTTTAGATCTACGCGAAACACACGAGGTACTGCACGTGGCGACAGCTGCACAATGGATTCAAGGAGCCCGGCTCCGCACACTGCCCGCGGCGATTGCGCCCGTCCTGATCGGTTCGGCGGCAGCGTATGAGCTCCAGGCTTTCCGACTGCCGAACGCGATTCTGGCAGCCCTCGTGGCGCTCCTCCTCCAAGTAGGCGTCAACTACGCCAACGACTACTCCGACGGCATCCGCGGCACGGACGAGGAACGAGTGGGTCCGTTGCGGCTGGTGGGTTCGGGCGTCGCAAAGCCCGAGCACGTGAAGTGGGCCGCGTTCGCCCTGTTTGGCGCCGCGATGGTGTTCGGACTCATCCTGGTGATCATCACCCAAACGTGGTGGCTGATCCTGGTTGGCATCGGCTGTGTGTTGGCTGCCTGGGGTTACACGGGCGGCAAGAACCCCTACGGCTACATGGGCTTGGGCGACGTCTTCGTTTTCGTGTTCTTTGGACTGGTGGCCACGCTCGGCACCACGTACACGCAGGCCGGGCAGGTCAGCCTGGCAGCGGTCATTGGTGCGATCGGCACCGGACTCATCGCCTGCGCCCTGCTGATGGCCAACAATGTCCGAGACATTCCCACCGATACTGTCGCCGGTAAGCGGACCTTGGCCGTGCGCCTGGGCGACCGCCATGCCCGCGAGAGCTACGTGCTCATGCTGGCCGTTGCCATCCTGCTCGTGATCGTGCTTGCCCCGACCAAGCCGTGGATGCTGATCGTGCTCCTGCTGATCCCGGCCTGCCTGATGCCCGCGTGGCTCATGGTCAACGGTAAGAAGCGCAAGAGCCTCATCCCGGTCCTCAAGCAGACCGGCCTGATCAACCTCGGATACAGCGTTTTGTTCTCGCTGGGCCTGGTCCTGAGCCACGGCTTCTAGTCCTATTTACAGCAACGCCCCCCAAGAAACCTTCTTGGGGGGCGTTGCTGTACAGAATCCCGGGGGTTTAGGCGGTGCCAGGGCGCTTGTCGTTGTTGACCGCAATGTCCGGGTTGTTGTCCACCAAACCATCCTCCACGGCGGCATCCTCAACTTCACCGGCCGTCCGGAGGGGCTTGGCCCGACCGGAGAAGCGCTCCCGCATGGCTGCAGTGGCGGCGTCGCGCTGCTTCTGGAAGAAGAGGTAGCTGATGGCGAACGCGATCAGCCCCGCGAAGACCACCGCCAGAATCCAGCCGACGCCCAAAAAGGCGAACAGCACGAACAACGGCACGAACAGCGCCAAACGGATCAGGGAATACTTCAAGAAAGCCACGATCCAAGTTTAGCCGCCCGGATGGTTGCACTCTGATCACGGCCTGTTCCGGGCGTCCAGCGAAAGCATAACGGCGACTAGACTTGATGCATGCTCCGGGTTGTTGGCGTCGTCGTAGTCCTTGTCATCTTCGTCTACGCCCTCGTGGACGTGATCCGCACTGATGGCCGTGAAACGCGTGGCATTTCCAAGCCCGCGTGGATCATCGTGATGATCCTCCTGCCGCTGCTGGGCGCCGTCCTCTGGTTCATCTTCGGCCGGCCGTACGGCAAGCCCAAGGCCCAGCCCACGTATCGCCACCCCACTGCACCGGACGACGACCCCGATTTCCTCCGCAACCTGGAAACCCGTCGCCGGAACCAATCTGAAGCGGACCGCCTCAAGAAGCTCAAGGAAGAGCTCGATGCCAAGGAACGCAAGCTCAACAAGCAGCCCGACGCAGAGTCCGGGGATGCCAAGCGCAGCGAGCCGGATCCCCACGATACCGACGGACTGAAGTAGGCCACCATGGGCCGGCCTGCTGATGGACCGCGGAACCGGCAGCCGTCAGCTACCGAAACCCCATCAGGCAGGCCTCCCCTGACGGTGACCTCGCCGCAATCGAGGCTCTGCACGCCGTGGTCTTAGGGGGCGGATGCACCCTGCCGGCCCCTGGCTTGGAGTCACCAAGGGCCCGGGGGCCTCAGCGGCTTAGAGCCCCGAGTATGAGTGCAGGCCGTTGAAAACCGTGTTCACGAGCGTGAAGTTGATGATGACGCACGCGTAGCCCACAATCGACAACCACGCTGCGCGCGTTCCGGTCCAACCGCGCGTCGCCCGGGCGTGCAGGTAGCCCGCATAGACCACCCAGATCACGAACGTCCACACTTCCTTGGGATCCCAGCCCCAGAACCTGCCCCACGCCTTTTCGGCCCAGATGGCGCCGAACATGAGCGTGAAGGTCCAGCCGATGAAGGCAATCGCGTTGATGCGGTAGGACAGGTTTTCCAGGCTCAGCGCGTTGGGTACCACCCGCATGAAGGCAAGGTTGTCCGCACGGCCTGCGGCAAGGTTCTTCTGCCGGTACGACTGAAGCAACTGCAGCGCGGACATGGCGAAGGTGAGAGTGAAAAGAGCCGAGGACAGCACGGCAATGGATACGTGGATGACGAGCCAGTAGCTCTGCAGAGCAGGAACCAGGTGGCCCACCGGTGTCCAGAAGGATACGGAGGCAGCCACCAGCATGATGATGGCCAGGCCGAGCACGAACGTGCCCAGGAAGCGCAGGTCACGGCGGATCAGCGTGATGAGGAAGACAGCGACTGCAACGAAAGCGCCGGTGGTGAGGAACTCGTACATGTTGCCCCACGGCACACGGCCCGCGCCCAAGGCACGCGTTACGACGCCTGCGCCGTGGATCAACACGCCCAGTACTGTCAGCGCCACGGCAACGCGGGCTGGTACACGGCGTTCGGCTGCGTACTTCATGTCGCCTGCCGCTGTGCCGCTCTCAACGGTGAGGCCCGACGTCGGGCGCTCGGCGCGGCCAGCCGGCCCACCGGCGTCGGGACCTCCCAAGCCAACCGTCGCACCAACGCGGCCAGCGGCCACGGTGACCTTTTCGGCGCCGGCGGCGGCCGCAGCCTTGAGGTCGAGGGCGTGGAACGTCTTGCTGCTCTTGGCCAGATCCCAGGCAAATGCGATGAACGCCACGGTGTACGTGCCGGCGGCCAACAGCATGAACAGCTCGCTGTATTGGCCCAGGGTTTCGTTGATTGCGGGCATTACTGGTCCTTCGAGGTTGAGGAAGAGACGGTGTCGGTTGTGTCGGGGTCACCGGAGATGCGCCATTCGCGGGCCAAGAGTTCGCGCAGTGCTGCGGCTTCACCGGCCAGGCGGTGGTCTTCGCCGCGGGCCAACAGGCCGTATTCCACCATGGTTCGGCCGTCCTCGTGGGTTCCGGTGCGGACCCAGACGCGGCGGCGGTTGATGTAGAGCGAGGTCACCAGGCCGGCCACTGCCAGGAGGCCGAAGAGCAGTGCATACAGCTGGCCGGGGTTGTGGTGGATGTCGATGCCCACGTACTTCTTGACGCCGTCGAAGGTGATACTGCCCTTGCCCTCGGGAAGCGTGGCTGTGGTACCCGGAGCCAGCGTGATGCCGCCCGCTTCCAGGTCACGGCCATTGAGTTGCTTCAGGTTCTTGACGTCCAGTTCGAAGACGTTCTGCGGCACGCCTTTGTCCAGCCCAAGGTCGCCGTAGAAAGAGTTGAGGCTCAGCTGCGGGTTGATCAGCTCGGGATCGCCGCTGAACGAGATTCCCTCGTCAGTGACGAACGCCGTGGGCAGGAAGAAGCCCACAAAACCGAGCTGTTCGGGCTTGCCGTCCGGAACCTTGATGACCACGGACGAGTAGTAGTTGTCACCCTGAACCTTGGCCGTCACAGGACCCTGGAAGGCGATGTTGCCCTCGCCGTCACGGACCGTTACCACCGGTGCGTAGCCGTTTCCGGTGAGGTAGAGGCTGGTGCCGCCGAGCGAAATGGGGTCGTTGACCTTCAGGACTTGCTTCTCAGCCGGCGAATCCGGGGTTTCCTTGGTGGTGACCTCGGCGGTGTAGTCGATCGGCTGGCCGAACTTGCTTTTCGTTTCGCGGTCGAACGTGGCCTCAAACTTGTCCAATTGGATGGAGTAAGGCTGCAATGAGCTGCTCTGGAAGTTGGTCCCCGGTGTGAACTGGTCGTAGCCAACCAACGTATTTACGAACGTATCGCCTTCCACCAGGATGCGCTGGCCGCTGTACCCGAACAGGCCCCCGATGGCCACGGACACCAGCACACCGATCAGCGCGGTGTGGAACACCAGGTTGCCCACTTCCTTCAGGAAGCCGCGCTCGGCACCCAAGTTCGGAAGGGCGCCGTCGACGTCCCTGACCTCAACGCGGTAGCCGCGCTTCTTGAGCAGCCCGGCGGCATCGTTGATGGCCTTCGACGCCGGGATCCCGGCGTCGGCGGGCAGTGCCAGCGTGCCGTACTCCGGCAGGCGCGAAAGACGTTTGGGGGTGCGCGGCGGCTGCGACTTCATGGCCTTGTAATGGGCGATCGCGCGCGGCGTGACACAGCCAATCAGCGAAATGAACAGCAGGATATAGATCGCGGAGAACCAGGCCGAGGAGTAGACATCGAACATCTGGAGGGCATCCAGGAACGGTCCGGTCGCCGGGTTGTTCTTGATCCACTCCGTGACCGTTACCGGATTCGCGGCCCGCTGCGGGAACAAGGAGCCCGGCACTGCGCCTACCGCGAGCAGGAGCAGCAGGAACAGGGCCGTGCGCATGCTGGTCAGCTGCGTCCACGACCACCGGAGCATGTCCTTGAAACCGAGCGCGGGAAGGGCTGCCTCGGCCTTGGCCTGCTTGACCTTGCTTTTGCCCTCGTCGCTGCCGTCGGCGTTGCGTTCGGGCAGGTCTGCAGCCTCGACTGCGTCAGTGCCTGCGGCGTTCTTCTTCTTGGCTTTCACGGACTCGCTCATCAGATCGGCAACTTCACATCGGTTTGGAACCAGTACTGCAACTCGGTCACCCAGGTGCCCCACACACCGGTGGCCATCAGGATGCCGAGCAAAATCAGGATGCCTCCGCCAATGCGCTGAATGGCCAGGCGGTGCGTCCGGAAGAACGCCATGACACCCATCCCCCGGCGGACCGCCAACGCGATCAGGAGGAAGGGAACGCCCAAGCCAAGGCTATAGACAAACGCCAGCAACGCACCTTTTGCCGCCGAGGATCCGCCGGACATGCTCAGCAACTGCACTGCGGAGTAGGTGGGGCCGATGCACGGCGCCCAGCCGAGACCGAACGTCAGGCCCAGAAGCGGCGCGCCCCACAGACCGGCTGGAGGCTTGGCGTGGAGCTTGGCGTCACGCTGGAGCCAACCGAATCCGCCCATGAAAACGATGCCCATGACAATCACCAGGACACCCAGCAATTGCGTGATCCAGGCATTTTGCGGGCCGGTCAGCAACGTGCCGAGCTGGCCGAATGCACCGCCAAGGAGGACGAAAATCACGGAGAACCCGAGTACGAACAAACCGATTCCGGCGAGCATGCGGCCGCGCCGCTGCTTCTGGAGGTCGACGCCGGTCAGCCCGGTCACGTAGCCCAAGTAACCGGGCACGAGGGGAAGGACGCATGGCGAAAGGAACGAAACCAGCCCTGCCAACAGTGCCACGGGCACAGCCAGCAGCAGTGAACCGTTAAGGATCGTCTCGGCGAAGGGGCTGTTCATGGCGCTACTCAGCTACTGCGGACGTGATGAGGGCTTTGAGGGTACTCTTCTCGATTTCACCGAGCACGCGGGAGGCCACTTTGCCGTCCTTGTCCAGGACCAGCGTGGTGGGAACGGCTCCAGGAGGAACGATCCCGGAGACGGACAGCAGCACGGCGCCGTCCTTGTCGTTGAAGCTCGGGTACGTCAGGTTGAAGGTCTTGTCGAAGGCCTCCGCGGTGGCTTTCTCATCGCGGAGGTTCACACCGAAGAACTGGACGCCCTGGTCCTTGAATTCCTGGTGGAGCGCTTCAAGCTGCGGGGCTTCCACGCGGCAGGGGGCGCAGGCAGCGAACCAGAAGTTCAGCACCGTGACTTTGCCTTTGAGGTCCTCGGGCTTTACGTCAGTGCCGTTGAACAGCGTGCCCTTGAGGGCAACGGGTGCGGCACGGTCAGCCTTGGCGAACTCGGTCACGGAACCGTCGCCGGCAACATAGTTCTTGTTGTCGCCCGCTTTGGCCTGCTTGGCCAGGGCGTCTTCCTGCGCACACGCTGAAAGGCCCATGGTCAGGCCGGCAAGGAGGACGCCGCCGGCCGTGAGTGCTGCGCGGCGGGAAAGGTTGGTGTCCATATCTCTCTATGCCCCCGGGGTGCTGGCCGCGCCGGGAAGCAGCACGGCAGCGGGTTCGCTGTAGTCAACGCGCGCAATCTTGCCGTCGTCGTCGAATACAAGGGACGTCAGGGAAGTGAGCGTGCATTCACGCTTGCGGGGATCGTGCGCAAGGCGACGCCCCTCGGCGGTCAAGCGGGTGGACCAAATCGGCAGCTGGTGACTGACGAGCACGGCTTCGGCGCCGTCGCCACCCAGCTCAATGGCCTTGACCCGTGCATCCTCCACCGCGGCCAGCACACGGGCGGCCTGTTCGGTATACGGTTCGCCCCACGACGGGCGCATTGGATTGCGGAAGTAGATCCAGTGCTTTGGTTTCATGAATTCGCCGGGGGTGGGGTGGAGACCCTCAAAGTGGTTCTCTGCCTCGATGATCCGTGGCTCGGTGTGGATCTCGAGATTGAGAGCCTCGGCCGTGGGCATGGCCGTTTCCTGGGCGCGCGTCAGCGGCGAGGCGACCAGGTAGACGATCTTGGCACCATCGCTGACGCGGGCTGCGAAGTGGTCCGCGAGCATCCGGGCCATCTGCCGGCCCCGCTCGGAGAGGTGGAATTCCGGCAGCCGGCCATACAGGACGCCATCGGGATTGTGGACCTCGCCATGGCGAAGCAGATGGACAGTTGCTTGGGGCATGTTTACCAGTTTCTCAAAGAAGCGGGGCGATCTGAAATCTTCTACCGACAGTAGAACTCAAAGTTTTCCGAAAATGTTCCAGCGGAGTGGAATAAAAGATGCATATGCATGTTTATACTGAGTACAGCGCTCGGTTGACACTTCAAGTAATCGCTTGGAGCTGCCGGCCGGGCAAGCAAGCGGAAACCTTCCACACCACTTAGGAGCAACACCATGATGACTATCCCCGCCAACGTCACCACCGGCATCTGGACCCTCGACAACTCGCACAGCGAGATCGGCTTCACCGTCCGCCACGCGGGCATCAGCAAGGTCCGCGGCCAGTTCAAGGACGCCGAGGCCACCCTGGAGGTCGGCGAAGCACTGACCGATTCCAAGGTCACCGCCTCCATCCAGACCGCCAGCTTCGACTCCGGCGACGTCAACCGCGACGGCCACGTCAAGGGTGAAGACTTCTTCGACGTCGAGAAGTTCCCGGAAATGACCTTCGTCTCCCGCCACGTCAAGGCCAACGGCGACGGCTTCGACCTCGTGGGCGATCTCACCATCAAGGGCGTCACCAAAGAGGTCTCCATCGAGACCGAATTCAACGGCGTAGCGGTCGACCCGTTCGGCAACACCCGGGCAGGCATCTCCGGCGAGACCACCATCAGCCGCAAGGAGTTCGGCCTCACCTGGAACGCCGTGCTCGAAGCCGGCGGCGTCCTGGTCAGCGACAAGGTTGTCATCAACCTTGAGCTCGCGTTCATCGCACCTTCCGCCTGATCCTGTCCGGCCCCTGTCCGGGATCATCATGCGCATCAACGGCGCCTCAGCACAGTGCATGTTCACCGTGCGGGGGCGCCGTTTCGCGTACTCATGAGTCACCCACCAATTGTTCGGCAGATAGCCTGTATTTGGCTGCGAATTGGCTCCGAATTTCCTATGCATCCTTCAACCTGCGGTCTAAAGTGATGCCATGAGTAACCCAGACGAAGTTCCACAGCCTCAGCAGCCCGGCGCCCAGCCTCCGCAGCCCGGCAATGTTCCTCCTGCGGGTTACCAGCCTCCGCAGGGCTACCAACCACCACAGGGATATCAGCCGCCGTCGCAGCCCGTTCCTCCGGCTCAGCCGGGCCAGCCAGCCCAGCCGGGCGGTTTCCACTTCGAGATGCCCACTGACGGACCCCGTAACTTCAATGACGTGATGCCGCAGGGCGGATTCTCCGGAATCTTCAAAACACAGGGCTTGCCCACAGAGCTGAAAGTGTCCTACTTCATCTGGGTCATTTGGGGCCTGATCGGCCTCCTGCTCGGACTCATCGGCTTCTTCGTCGTTATCGCGGCCTTCGCGTTCGCACCGGGCTATGCCGCTTTGGCTCTGGTCTTCGTGTTGATCGGGTTGGCGGTCTCGGCGGCACAAATCGTCATGGCCATGAAGATGAAGGAAGGCAAGGAGTGGGCCCGCCTCGCCTTGACCATCCTGGCCGCCGTTTCCTTGCTGCTCGCCATCTTCAGCGCCGCAAACGCCGGCGGGGCCGGCGGCAACTGGTTCGGCTTCCTCGTCAGCGCCGTCGCAGTGGTGCTGATGTGGCTCCCGAACTCGCAACTCTGGTTCAAGGCAGTCAAGGGCGGCGTCTAGCGCTACCTCATATGCCGCCGTCGGGTTTGACGGGCGAGCATGCGAGCAGAAGGCCGCGGCCGGTTCCCCGGGGGACCCCGCGGCCTTCATCATGAAGGCGTAAGCCGTCAGGATGATTTCCCCGCGATACAGGAAATTCCTGCGTGTGATCGGTAGCAGCGCCGGACCCTGGAGGTACGGTTGAAGCAGAGCCAGGCTGGGGGAGGGTCTTCTTGCTGAACCCGGCAGCCGTCACAGCAGTCGAACAAGCAAAGGAACAGCATGAGCAACCCTCCGTACCCGCCGTCCAACCCGGGCGACGCTCCCAAGCCTGAGCAGCCGCAGTACGGCGAACGCTCCCCCGAACAGGGACAGCAGCCATCCGCGCCGCAGCCTCCCGCACCGCAGTATGGTCAGCCCGCTGCACCCCAGTACGGCCAGCCGGCCCCGCAGCCGCCCTCACCTTACGGCCAGCCCGCCGCACCCCAGTACGGGCAGCAGGCTCCGCAGTTCGGTCAGCAGGCTCCGCAGTTCGGGCAGCAGGCTCCGCAGTTCGGTCAGCAGCCCTCGCCGTACGGCCAGGTTCCGCAGTACGGCCAGGACACCAACTGGCCGAGCCAGCAACCAGGTCCTGCAACGGTTCCCCCGCTGGTCAACATGTCCTTCTGGATGATCATCGCAGCCGGCGCACTCTCCGCCATCAGCTCGCTGGTTCTTGCCTTCAGCGGAGGGCAGCCCTTCATTGATGCCATGATGCAGCAAGCTGCCCAGCAGGGCCAGGAGTTCCCTCCCGGTGCCTTTGAAGGCATGCAGGGCGCCATGGCAGTGGGCGGAATCATCGGCGCCATCATTTCGCTGGGCCTCTACGCGCTGGTGGCCTTCCCGGTCCGCAAGGGCAAGAACTGGGCCAGGATCCTTGGCACGGTCTTCGCTGCGATCTCCGTTCTGGGCCTCACCAGCCTCTTCACCCTCGGCGCGCTCTACGGCGTGCTCCAGCTCCTGACAATCCTGCTGGGTGTCGCAGCGATCGTCCTGCTGTACCTGCCGGCGTCGGCCCCGTACTTCCGCAAGCAGCAGGCATTCGGCAACCCATACCAGAACCCGTACGGCCGCTAGGCCTTACATATTCAGCAGCACCCTCCAACGGGCGTGGACCCGGTTCGGCTAAACAGCCTGGCCCGGTGTCTGCGCCCGCTGTGCGTGGTAGGCCAGAATCTGGAGTTCGGTGGCCATGTCCACTTTGCGCAGGTTGACGTGCGGCGGGACCTGCAGCAGCACCGGGGCGAAGCTGAGGATGCTCCGGATTCCCGCGGCGATCACCCGGTCGCAGACTGCTTGGGCAACAGTCGCTGGAAGCGCCAGCACCACCATGTTGGTGTGCGTACGTTCCAGGACCCGCTCCAATTCCGCGGTATCGCTGACCCGCAGCCAGCCGACCTCGTTGCCGATCACCATCGGGTCCGCATCGAAGATTGCCACGACGTCGAAACCCCTCGATTCGAAGCCGCCGTACCGTGCCAAGGCCTTGCCGAGGTTACCGGCACCGACTATCGCGACCTTCCAGTCGTGCGTCAGTCCAAGAGCCGCAGCGATGTGCCGGCTCAGGTATTGGACTTCGTAACCGACACCACGCGTGCCGTAGGAGCCCACATAGGACAGGTCCTTGCGAAGGGTGGAAGAGCTGACGCCCGAGGCTTCGGCCAGGGCTTCGGAGGAGACGCGTTCCACGCCTTCCGCCAAAAGGGAGTTGAGCGCGCGCAAATAAAGAGTCATCCGGGCCACAGCAGCGGGCGGGATCTGCTTCGTCGCAGCTTCGTTATCACCCGTCGTTGCCTCCGGGGACGGTTCCAGCGCAGTCACGGTATTCTCCATTGAGTTGCTTGTTGTTCCACTCTAGGGCCCTGTTGCCGGACTCAACAAAAGCCGTTACTTTCCGGTAACCGCGCCGTCAGTTTTGGATGACTTTCTGCAGTACACGGGTCAGCCGTTGCTCGTCGATCTTCCAAAAGTCGCGCTGGATGCCGTTCACCAACACCACGGGAATCTCTTCTGCGTAACGCTCCTGGAGTTCGGGGTCGGCGTCGATGGTCTGCTCCGACCAGTTCACGCCAAGCGAAGACGTAACGCGTTCGACGGCGGCACGCGCCTCCGCGCAGAGGTGGCAGTCAGCTTTGGTGAGGAGTACGACGTCGGGATTAGCCATGTCTCAACGGTATCTGTCCACGCCCTTCTCCCCCAACGCTCTCCCACATCCCACCCCCAGCCGGGCCACCCCCACTCACATCCCACCCCCAACCGGGCCACCCTCACTCACATCCCACCCCGGACGAAGCCAGCGCGGACGGCCGGATCTGTCCAGGCGGTCCGGAGCACTTTCTTGATCCGCCGTGTGGCTTTGGCAAAGTTGTCCGCCAGATCCTCTTTTCCAAATTTGAGGACTACCCATCCTGCTGCTTCGAAAGCCTTATCCCGACGCCGATCGCTCAGTGCCTGTGCCTCCTCAAGGTGATGACCGCCGTCGTACTGGATGGCGACCCGGCGGCCGCGGAAGCCCAAATCAGCCGAGGGCGAGAACGGGTCATCTGGTCGAAGTCGGACCTGCAACTCTGGTTCCGGAATGCCGGCGTCAAGCATGGCAAGTCGCAGGAGCGTCTCAGGTGCAGAATCCGCCCCTACGCGCATGATCTCCAACGCTTCCCTGGCACGGACCACGCCCTGGAAATTCTTGTGGCGGTCCACCATTGTCCTGAGGGCAGCGATGGTTGTGAAGGAGTCAGTTCGCCCTTCGAATTCCGGCCGGGGAATCCGAATCAGTTCGTCGCCAAGACAGACCAGATCGGACAGTGGCAGACGACGTGCCAGGTCCAGCCATGTTCTGGCACGTGTGCTGATGCAGATGCCGTGAACATTCTCGATTTCGTCTTCGGAAACCAACACCGTGTGCCCTATCACTCCCTTGCGTCGTACCGGCTGCAAATGGCGAGGCTTGCTCAGGTGAAGCTCGTTGGAATCCGACAGCCAAGGGGGCAGGCAAAGCCCATGGATGCGGGCGGCCGTAACATGTGAGACCCAGGCGCCTGGGCTCGAAGCCGAGAGAGACCGAGCGGCAGCGGTGAGTTCAAAATCCCAGTCGGCATGCCGATACAACCCCCGGCTCACCGACTCAATTTCGGGACGACGCCATAACTGCGGCCGCGCAACGCCAGCAGTAATGGCCTCTTCCAGCGTAAACGGAGCGACGACAAGCGTTGCGGGGAAGGGCGTTGATTTTTCCATACGGCATTGTTGCCCAGAAGCACTTAAGCCTGCAGAAGTTATCCACAGGTGCGTTTGGGCGGGCCGGATCCAGGAGAGTTTAAACGCGTGGGCCGCGGAAATTTGAGAAACCTCGCCACAGCCCGTAGACAGCCCCGCCCACGGTGGCTGCCTTGAGCCCGAGAGTCGCGGCCCTGCGGCCGGACCGGAAGTCATACACGGGCCAGTTGTGCTCGCGCGCGTGGCGGCGGAGCCGGGAATCCGGATTGATGACCACCGGATGGCCCACAAGGGTGAGGAGCGGGATGTCGTTTGCAGAGTCGCTGTATGCCCAGCAGTGATCGAGATCCAGGTTCTCTTCCTCGGCCACCCGCTTGACTGCCACGGCTTTGGCTGAACCGTGCAGAATGTCGCCCACCAAGCGCCCGGTGTACATGCCGGCTTCTACCTCGCCCACCGTTCCCAGTGCGCCGGTCAGCCCGAGCCTGGTGGAAATCACCGTCGCAACTTCAATGGGAGTGGCGGTCACCAACCAGACCTTTCGCCCCACGCGCAGGTGCTGTTCGGCCAGCGCCTTTGTTCCGGGCCAGATCCGGGACTCGATCATTTCGTCGTAGACCTCTTCGCCCAGAGCCATGACATCCGCCACCGAAATACCGGCCGCAAGGGTGAGGGCAGAGTCGCGAACGGAATGGACGTCATCCATGTTTTCGCCGCGCATCACAAACTTGAACTGTTTCCAGGCGAAGCCGGCTGCCTGGGAGAGAGTGAACGCCTTGCGCTCATACATCTTGCGGGCCACATGGAAGAGGCTCGCGCCCTTCATGAGGGTGTTGTCGACGTCGAAGAAAGCGGCTTCGCCAGTGTGCTGCGGCGCCTTGGCCTCCGTGACCGCAGCGGCGTTCTTCTCGTCGGGCATGCCTCGAGTCTAGCCAAATTGCCCGGTCAGTGCTGCGGGCGCACGACGGCGACTGTGCCGCCGTCGTGCGTATGACGTGAGAGAGGGCCGATGGAAACCCGACAGGATGTGAGAGAGGGCCGGGGGAAACCCGACAGGATGTGAGAGGGGGCCGGTGGAAACCCGACAGGACCTGAGAGAGGGCCGATGGAAACCCGACAGGACCTGAGAGAGGGCCGATGGAAACCCGACGGGATGTGAGAGAGGACCGGTGGGGTGGGATGCAAAAATGCCCGCCGCCTCGAAAGGCTGCGGGCATTCACGCTTTGTGAAGTATCTCTACTTCTTATTGCGGCGCTGGTGGCGAGTCTTGCGAAGCAGCTTGCGGTGCTTCTTCTTGGCCATACGCTTGCGGCGCTTCTTGATAACTGAACCCACGAAAGTTCCTTACAAACTAGATGAAGGTCCTGTCTGTTGGAACGGATCCGCGGACAAAGCAGCAGACAGCACAACTGACAGATTCTTACAATGACGTAAAACGTTCCTTAACAGAGTACCGCTTCGGAGGGGCACCCCGTGACCACGGTCCGCGGGACGGACCTTGGCAGCCTCAGGCAGTTTCGGATTGCCCGTCCACCACAGCACCTTTGAGGTACTGGGCAACGGCCTCTTCCGGAACCCGGAAGGAACGGCCGAACCGGACGGCCGGCATTTCCCCTGAGTGGACCAGGCGATACACAGTCATTTTGGAAACACGCAAGACGTCGGCCACTTCAGCCACCGTCATGAAACGCGCATTCGAGAAGTTAGTCTCCGCGGACATTTCCCATATTCCTTTGCTCTCAGCTGGACAGGACACCCCCAGTAGAACGGTGTGCCGATGCTGAGCCATCAAACAACCATGTGCTAGATACTCTAGGGGCTGATGGGGCCAATGTGAAAGTGTTTCCAGCAACTGGGAGCCTGCTTCTCGGCTGTAGATCACCCGTTTCGGGGGTTGGCTGCGAGGAATGCCGAACGCACGGCATGATCCGCAGCGAACCCCCGAAACGGGCCACCCCCGAACGGAACACGGCCGGAACGGGACCCGGCTCAGCCCGCCACTACTCGGCCGTAGCAACCCGACGCTTGCGGGCAGAGGCGGCAAGCTGCTCCAGCACCGACGCCGTAACATCCCACTCCATGCAGGCGTCCGTCACGCTTTGGCCGTAGACCAATTCCTGCTCACCTGCCAGCTGCTTGGCCGTATCCAGGTTCTGTGCCCCGCCAACCAGGAAGCTTTCGAGCATCACGCCGGCGATCGGCGAGCTCTCCCCTGCCTCAAGCTGCGCACCGATTTCCAGCGCAACTTCGGCCTGACGGTGGTGGCTCTTGCCGCTGTTGGCGTGGCTGGCGTCCACGATCAGGCGGGGGTTCAGTCCCTTCGCGGCCAACTTGGACGAGGCGGCAGCGACATCTTCCTGCGAGTAGTTCGGGCCCTTGCGTCCGCCGCGCAGGATCACGTGGGTGTCCGGGTTGCCCGACGTCGCCACGAGAGCCGCGCGACCGTCGTCGTCGATTCCGAGGAAGGCCTGCTCAGCGGCAGAGGCGCCGCACGCGTCAATCGCCACCTGGAGGTCGCCGTCGGTGCCGTTCTTGAAGCCGATGGGCATGGACAGGCCGGAGGCGAGCTGGCGGTGGATCTGGCTTTCGGTGGTGCGGGCGCCGATCGCGCCCCAGGATACGAGGTCCGCCATGTACTGCGGGCTGATCGGCTCCAGGAATTCGGTGGCCGTGGGAAGTCCGAGCGCCGTGACCTGCTTCAGGAAGCCACGGGCTGCGCGCAGGCCTGCGGCGATGTCGTGGCTGCCGTCGAGGTGGGGATCGTTGATGAGGCCCTTCCAGCCGACCGTGGTGCGCGGCTTCTCGAAGTAGGTGCGCATGACCACCAGCAAGTCTTCCTTGTGCTTCTCGGCCTGGCTGACCAGCCGGCGGGCGTATTCAAGGCCGGCCTTGGGATCGTGGATGGAGCACGGACCAACGATCACCAGCAGACGGTCATCAACGCCGTCCATGATGGCGCGGACTTCGTCACGGCCACGGTCGACGACGGCAGCTGAGCGGGCGTCGAGCGGCAACTCAGCGATGAGGTCCTGCGGTGCCGGAAGGGGCTCGAAGCGGGCGACGCGGAGGTTGGAGGTGGTGGGCTGCGTGGCGTTAGCGGATTCGAGCGATTCAGTGGGTTCTGCGGTGATGCTGGTCATTTTCTGGGTCCTGTTCCGGATGCGGAGCGGGCCCCTTTTCAGAACCCGCCGGATATGGCGAAGGGCAGAGAATGATCTCTGCCCTGTTGGCTCTGAAGGAAAGTTGGATGCGTGTCAGTTAGACGCGGGCCCCTCCAGAGCCAACGAAAAATACGCATACCAACGGTTAGTCATAGCCACACCATAACCGCGGTTCAGTGAACGGGACAAATCGTGTCCATCAAGATGACAGCAGTTTGCGAAGGAACTGCAACTGCTTGATCCAGTGATGCTCCTGCCCACCCTCGTGGTTGTTGAAGCGGTAAACCTCGACGTCCTTCTCCGGGGCGCCGCCTGAAACCCCGTAATTGTTGTAGCTTGCGAAGACGGTGGACGGCGGGCAAATGTCGTCCATCTGCGCCGCGGAAAAGAGCGCAGGCACACTGGCAGCCCGGCCCAGGTGCACGCCGTCGAAATAGTTCAACACAGCCAACATGGAGTCATAGCGGTCCCGGTGGCGGCCCAGGAAGCCGGCAATCTCCGGATACGGACCACGCGGGGCGATGTCGATCGCGCGCGGGAAATCCTGCAGGAACGGGACGTCGGGCAGCGCGGCGATGACGCCGTCGAGCCTTCCGGCCGCAAGCCCTGCAGCCGCAACGGTGATGCCCCCGCCTTGGCTCACACCGGCCAGGATTACTTTGGAACGGTCGACGGCGGGATGGCTCTGCGCCGCTTCTACCGCCCGGAAGGCGTCCACGTAGACTCGCCGGAAATAATAGTTGTCTTGGTGATCGGCGCCTCGGGTCATGAGTCCGGCGTAGTTGATGCCGCCCGCCGAGGGGTGCGGATCCGGGGTGTCTCCGGAGACGCCGCCATAGCCTTGGCCGCGCGTATCCATAATGAAGTGCGCGTAGCCGGCCTGTGCCCATCGGGTGTTCTGGTTGACGAGTCCGCGGCCACCTGAATAGCCGATGTACTCCACCACGACGGGAAGCTCGGCGCTGGGCTCAAGCTGGGACGGGACATGCAGCCAGCCCTTGATGCGGTCTCCTCCGAAGCCGGAATACGAGACATCGAAGGTGTCGATCACGCCGAGGTAGTTGTCCACGGGCTCAAAGACTGCCGCCAGCGGGTGCGCCTGCGCCTCGGCAAGGGTGCGGTCCCAGAAGGCGTCCAGATCCGCCGGCGGCACCGCGCTGGAGGTGTAGTCGCGGAGCTGCTCAAGGGGAAGATCGAAGAGGGGCATGGTCCATTCCGGTTCAGGTTGGTAAGAGGGGTGGCGGGGGGCTGATGCAGGCAAGTGCGGCATCCTGAGGACATCCTACGTCATGGCGCCGTGTCCCGGGTCGCAGGATTCCGCGGCTCGAAGAGTCTCGACGACAAGGTTCCGGTAGGCGGCCTTGAGGGGCGCCATCTGGCGGATTCCGAAGTATCCGCCGCCCAAATGCTGCGGGCCCGGGTCGTCCCACTCGAACAGGGGCAGGCCGTTGATGGAGAAGCCCACCCGCGGGCCATCCTTGATGACTTCCATCCGATAGAAGCCGTTCGCGTCGTCTGCCGGAGGGAGCGGATCGGCGCCCTGTGTCACGAGCTCGAAGCCGGCGCTCTTTCGAAGGTTGCACGTCCGGAACGCCCGCTCGGAAGCGTACTTATGCCGGAAGTACGAGATATGAAGGGCATCGATGTCCCCCGAGTGATACTGCGGATAGAAGCCCGTTCGCGGTGCCAAGTCTGAGGAGAAAAGGTTCTCCCCGCGATGACCCGCTGCGGAGAAGAACACCATGGCAAGGCCGGGCTCCGCCAACGGCAGGAACTCCCAGCTGATCCGGACGTGATCCGGCAGTTCTTCCCGGCACCACAGGGTCCAGTGCGCGCGATCTCCGTGCTCCTCCGCGTCAAGCGAGCCCGACAGGACCAGCGCGCTGGTCCCATCGGCACCCACGCCCGGCCCGCCGTCGTCGTACGTTCCTGACTGAACCGGACCTTCGGCGACCCAATCAGCAATGTCCGCAGGACCCCTCAGGGCGTTGGAATAGATCAAACCTGCGCTCCCACCCTGACGCTGGAAGCCAGCCCGTAGCCCAAGGCCTCCAACTGCTCGGCGACGAAAACCGCAATGCGTTTGGCACCCTTCTCGTGGAAGTGCGTATCGTCCTCGAGGCCGCCGGCCCAGTGCGAGTGCTCGCCGGGAGCGACGTGGAAGAACAATTCCTTGGAGCGTTCCTCCCCCAGTTCGGTATAGAGGTTGCGGGTCCAGGCATTGAGGTCAATGACGGCCACGCCAAGTTCGTCCGCCAGTTTGCGAACCACCAGAGGGTAGTCGCCCAACGTGACATCGAGGCGTCCGGCCGTGAAGTGTCGCCGCTCCACCGAGGTGCACAGGATGGGAACGCCGCCCTTGGACCGGACGTCGGCCAACATGCGGCGGAGGTTGTCCGTATAGCCAGTCCGGGCGGCGAGGTGCTCGCGCTTTTGGTCGTTGTGGCCGAATTGGATCAGGACAAGATCGCCCTGCACCGTCTGATGGAGCAACTCGTGCCAGAGGCCCTCAGCACGGAACGACTCCGTGGTGGCACCACCCTTGGCATGGTTGTGGACGGCGGCCCACCAGTAGGTCTCAGGCGCGAGATGGGCGCCCCAGCCGCTCATGGGGTACTCGTAGCTGGGGCAGGCAGCCACAGTGGAGTCGCCCGCGAGGAGGATTTTCATGGTTGTCCTTTCGTGATTTTGGGAGCGCAAGAGCCACGGGAGCCCAAGAGCCGCGGCACGTCAGCCCTTGACGGACCCGATCAGCATGCCCTTGGCGAAGTGCTTCTGCAGGAACGGGTAGAAGATCAGGATGGGCAGGGTGGCCACCACGATCACGGCGAACTTGATGCCTTGCTCGGGCGGGATGTACGTGGGGTCGACGTTGCCGGTGCCAAGCAGGTCCGAGGCCGCGGTGACTTGGCGCAGGTACATCTGCAGCGTCCACATGTTGTTATCGCTGAGGTACAGCAGCGGGGACATGAAGTCATTCCAGATCCCTACGGCATAGAACAGGGCAAAGGTAGCCAACACCGGTTTGGACAACGGCAGCAGGATGCGCCAGAGAATCCCGATTTCCGTGGCACCGTCCATCTTGGCGGACTCTTCCAACTCAGCGGGGAGTTCCTGGAAGAAGTTCTTGATGATGATCAAGCTGAACGGGTTGATGGCCGCGGGCAGGATCAGCGCCCAGTAGCTGTTCAGCAAGCCCAGGTCCTTGACCAGCAGGAACGTGGGGATCATGCCCCCGGAGAAGACCATGGCGAAGACCACCAGGGACAGGATCAGTTTCCGCCCCCGCAGCCCGCGTTTGGCCAGCGGATAGGCCATGGTGACTGTCAGGACCAATTGCACCAGGGTGCCCACCACCGTGACCAGCACAGTGGTGATCAGTGCCCGGGTAAATGCCGGCGTGGAGAAGATGTACTCGTAGGCGGAGAAGGTGAATTGCTCCGGCCAGACGAAGAACGCCCGTCGGGTGATTTCCGCTTCCGTGGCGAAGGACCCAGCCATGACGTACACGAACGGCAGCAAGGTGATGATGCCGATCAGGGACAGGAAGACGTAATTGGCGGCATCGAAAACCCGTCCGCCGGTGGTGTTGTGAATCTTCATTAGAACAGTCCGCTCTGGTTGAACCGCTTGGACAGCCAGTTGGTGCCGAAGATCAGCACGATGCCCACCAGGGACTTGAAAAGCCCGACGGCGGTGCTGTAGCTGTAGGCGCCTTGGGTGATGCCCACAAAGTAGACGTAGGTATCGAAGACGTCGGCCACGCTGCGGTTGAGTGCGTTGGTCATGAGGTAGATCTGTTCAAACCCCGTGTTCAGCATCTGCCCGATGGCCAGGATCAGCATCACGATGATGGTGGAACGGATGCCGGGCAGGGTGATGTGCCAGACGCGACGGAACCTGCCGGCGCCGTCGATAATCGCAGCCTCGTACTGGTCCTGATCCACGGTGGCCAGCGCGGCCAGGAAAATGATGGTCCCCCAGCCGGTGTTCTTCCAGATTTCCTGGAGCACGATCAGCGGCCGGAACCAGTTGGGATCCGACAGGATGTCCACGTTGGTGCCGAACAAGCCGTTGACGAACTGGAACAACGGTCCAATGTCCAGGGCGAAAAGCAGGAAGCTCAGTGACGCCACGATGGTCCAGGACAAGAAGTGCGGAATGTACACGAGCGTCTGCACTGTTCGCTTGAGGATCGAGAGCCGGACCTCGTTGAGCAGCAGCGCCAAGATGATGGTCAGAGGAAAGGCGATGCCCAGGTTCAGTACCGCCAGGATCAGGGTGTTGCCGAGCAAACGCGGGAAATCCGGATTGGCAAAGAAATCCGTGAAGTTCGTGACGCCCACCCAGGGGCTGCCATTGACACCAAGGAAAGGGACGTAGTCCTTGAACGCGATGGACACCCCGTACATGGGCCCGTATCGGAACACCGCGAAATACAGGACTCCAGGCAACAACAGCAGATACAGCCACTTGTAGTGCGCAAAGTGAACGGCGAAGCCGCGCCGCCGCAACGGGGCGGGCGGCTGCGTGGCCGCCCGCTCCGCAGCTTTGGCTTCAACAACCGGGGCGGTCACTTCTTGGTGTCCTGCCACAGCTTGTTGATTTCTTCCTTGACCTTTTCACCGCCGCTGGTGTTCCACAGCTTGATGGCGTCCTTCAGGCCCTGCTCGTCGATCTGGCCGGCGAGATACTTGATGCGGGCATCGGAGACGATGTTGTCCAGCTGCGCGCCCTTGGCCACGTAGGTCGGTGAAACAAACGCGGCAGCCGGGTTGTAGACGGCACTCTTGAGGTCTTCGGCCATCAGCTTGACCCGGTCATCGTAGACCTTCTGCTCATACTCGGAGGCCTGCTTGACCGGGTAGTAGTTGTTGCCGGTGACGTTGGTGCCGAGCTGGGCGTAGCTCTTGATATCGGTGTTGACCACCTTGCCCTCCGGCGTTTCGGGCTTGATGGTGGCGGCGAGGCCCTCTTCTTCGGTGAAGTTCACGCCCTCGATGCCGTTGTTGAGGAGTACTGCAACTTCCTTGCTGTTCATCTTGTCCAGGAACGAGAGCACGTTGTTCAGCTCAGCTTCGGTGCGGACACTGGACTTGGGAATGGCCAGGAAGCCGGAGTAGCCATCGGTGGGGTGCGCGTGAAGTTCGCCGTCCGGCCCCTTGAGGTTGCCGACGAAGCCCACCTTGTTCTCGAAGTCGTTGGGGTTGGCCTGCTTGAAGAGGTTGATCAGCACGCTGACCCGGGAATCGACGTCGACAATGATGCCGCCCTTGCCGTTGAAAAACGGTTCGTTCCATTTGGTGCCGTCGAACGTGGCGAAATCAGGGTTGATGAGTTTCTCATCCACCATCTTCTTGACGAAGCGGTTGGCCTCCAGGAATTCCTCGGTCTCGAAGCTCGGAACCAGCTTGCCGTCCTTCTCGGTCCACCGGTTGCCGGCGCCGTACCACTCTTCGATGATGTCGTAGGGGCTGTTGGTCCCGAGCGCACCCCACTTGGGAATGGTGATGCCGTAGGTGTCGTTCTGGCCGTTGCCGTCAGGATCCTGTTCAGTGAATGCCTTGGCCACTTTGTAGAGGTCTTCGGTGGTCTCCGGCGCCTTCAGACCCAGTTTGTCCAGCCAGTCCTGACGGAACATGACCGCGGCACGGATAGGGTTGCGGGCGCGGAATACGCCGTACACCTTGCCGTTGACGCTGGCGTTCTGCTCCACGTCCGGGAACGTGGTCTTGAGGTTCGGGTAGTCCTTGAGCTTGTCCGTCAGGTCCCAGAAGGCGCCCGCTTCGGCATTCTTCACGAAGCCGGGCGACTTGCTCTGGACCACCATGACCTGCGGAATTTCCGAGGATGCCAGCGTGATGTTCATCTTGTCCTCATAGGACGAGTTCGGCGCCCAGGTGATGTTGATGTCCTTGCCGGTCAACTCCTCCAGCTTCGTCTGGACGGCGCCATCGGCTGTAGGCGGCTGGGCCTCCAGGAAGGGAGCCATGATGCTGACGGATTTGAGGTCCGCAGCGGGCGCTTCGCCACCGCAGGCGGTCAGCGCCAGGGCAGCAGAAACGACGACGGCGGCCGCCAGCACTGGCTTCTTACGGGACAGGATGTTCTTGGTCATTGCTGTTCCTTTTCCACTTCTTCGGGGTTGGTTGAGATTGACGGTGTGTCTGCGGAGTTGGCAGGAAAGCTCTTGAAACTCCACAGGGATGTTTCGCTTTGATACGTTTCATTAATGCCGGCGACCGGGGTGTCCAAGGAGCGATGCAGGAGCATCCTGGTATCAACGGGAGGGCGGTTGCGTGGAACCTCAGACAAGGTTGCCCTCCCGCCTGACGGCTGGGGCAGCAGTTGCCGGGCCTGCGGGCGCCGAGCCTGCCGCTGCCGGGCCTGCCGCCGCCGGGCCTGCCGCTGCCGGGGCTACGAGGACCCGCCCCCCGCCCGCTTCACCGGCGCCCATGGCGTGGTCGTTCGCAGCAAAGAAGCGATCGCACAGCCACCCGGTGACATAGAGCCACGCCCCGACCCCAAAGAACGGAATCAATCCGGGCACCGAACGGCAAACAAACACGGCGGCCGCAGTCACAAAAAGGAGAATGGCGGTGCCGGCGAGGTGCCTCATGGCAAAGCGTGAGGACATCAGGAAGTACTGGGGCAGCGGCAAGGTGTAGCGGGCAAACATCGGGAAGAGGTAGCAGCACGCTCCGGCAGCAAAGAGGGCAGCGACGAAGATCGCCGCCGACGCCACTTGCGAGCCAAAGTCCCAGCCCGCCGAGAAATACGCCCAGTTCAGGACGAGCGCTACGCCCACCATGAGCACAGGCAACCCAAGAGCATTCCCCTTGGCGAAGTTCTTGAAGTACTCGCGGGCGAAGCGGCGCACAAGCGGCACGGCATCGCCGCGCACCTTCTCGCGAACCAGGATGTGAGCTGCCACAGTGCTGGGACCACACCCAAGGACAACGCCACCCAGTACCGTGAAAATGATCCACAGGATATTCAGGCATGCAATCCACAAGAGTGTGTCAAAGAGCGTGTAGGCCTTAAAGCCAAAGGCGGCAGACGCCATGGCATCCCCTCTCCATCGTTGCAGAAGAAGCCCGATCTGCTGGCAAGAAAAGTTGTTGCGAAGTTGCGGAACAACGAGTTATGCGAGCCGATCAGGGTAGCCCGGGTGGGCCGCGTCACAGTCAGTAAACGCTTTCCCGAAAATCTAGACGCATCCCCTCGCGAGAGTCAAGACAATTCTTGAATCGTTACATTCCAGTCAAACCCGCGCTACACTGGGCTCAGTCGGGTCTGGGAAAGCGCTTGCTAGGTGTAGCCTGAACCCGCCGGGACACTTCACGAATACCTTGACGACGGCGTCATTGCCTCGTTGCAGCGCCAGCAGAGGAGAACCATGGACAAGCCGTCCGACGAGTCAGCCCTGAGCACCAAGACGCCCGGGAGAGCCCCGGCGAGAATAGCCCTGGTTGGTGTTCACGGCTTCGGAGCACACCACTTGGGCAACCTTGAGCGTCTTGGCCATTTGGGAACGGTGGACCTCGTCGCTGTGGCGGATCCCAACCCTCCGGCACCCGGCGCGTTGCCGGAGAACACTGCCATTCACGCCGATCTGGATGCCCTGTTGGCCGGTGGACACCAGCCAGACGTCATCATTGTGGCAACTCCCATCCAGACCCATGCGCCGCTGGCACTGGCAGCGCTCGCCTCGGCCGCGGACCTTTATCTGGAGAAACCCCCGGTCGCGTCAATGGAGGATTTCCATCGACTTCAGGAAGCCGCCACCGCTGCCGGCCGCAGCGTCCAAATCGGATTCCAAAGCCTCGGTTCACACGCCATCAAGGCACTCGAACGCCTGGCCAGCGGCGAAGCCACGGACGAACTCCCCGGTATTGGAACCCTCAAAGGAATCTCGGCTACCGGCCGATGGGTCCGGGACCGCGCCTACTACAAGCGGTCGCGATGGGCTGGAAAGCGCAGCCTGGACGGGGTGGACGTCGTGGACGGTGTGGCCACGAACCCGCTTGCCCACGCCATTGCCACGGCCTTGCGCATCGCCGGCGCCCGCACCGCAAACGACCTCGCTTCGGTGGACACCGACCTCTACCGCGCCAACGACATCGAAGCGGATGACACCTCGGTGATCCGGATGCGGACCGTGGACGGGTTGCCCATCACCTGCGCCTTGACGCTTTGCGCCGCCGAGTCCGTGGAACCTTACGTCACCCTCCATGGAACGGAAGGAACTGCCGTGTTCCACTACACGGAGGACCGGGTCACAGTACGCAACGGCGACGGCGAATCGACCCGCGCGTTCGGCCGCGACGACCTCACCGAAAACCTGCTCCAGCACCTGTCGTCAGGAACGCCGCTCCTAAGCCCCTTGGATCACAGCGGCGCCTTCATGCGTGTTCTCGAGGCCATCCGCACCGCCGAGGCTCCCGCGCTCATTCCCCACACCAGCGTCGACTGGGTTGGCCAGGGCGATCAGGCCCACGCCGTGATCCCGGGCATCGAGGAAATCCTGGATCGTGCCACCCGCGCCCACGCCACCTTCAGCGAATTGGGCCTCCCCTGGGCGCGTCCGACCACCACGGGCGCGGAGCCTCTCTTCTCCTCAGCGAACAACCCTGCCGCCACCCTTCGCAGCGGAGCGGACCTCGAAACCGAACTCTCGCCCCGGCCGTACCTCCACCCGGTCGGCACGTTGTCCGGCACAGTGGTGACCGATCACTTGCCGGCGGATCACGTTTGGCATCTCGGCGCGGGATTCGCCCTGCAGGACGTCAATGGCAGCAACTTCTGGGGCGGCCGGAGCTACCGCCGATCGGCTGGGAAGTATGTGGACCTCTTGGACCACGGCCGCATTGAAGCAGCGAAGATCACCCGTGAAGACGACCGGACGACCCTTGAACTCGACTGGCTGGCCTCCGACGGCGGCTTGGTCCTCGAGGAGCGACGATCATACGGGCGGACCGTTGTTGACTCACGCACTTGGCGCCTCGACATCGAGACGGAACTGCTCGCCGTCGTCGATGTTTCACTCGGCAGCCCCGGTTCGCATGGTGCCCCGGGCAGCGGCTACGGCGGCTTCTTCTGGCGTCTTCCTGTCAATGGCTCGCCCCGCGTCTTCTCCTCAACAGGTGACGGGGAGCCTGCCGTGCATGGTTCCGTTGCGCCGTGGCTGGCGTGGACGGGAGAGTTCGACGGCGGCCCTGCCACTCTGGTTTTTGCCGCGCCACCGGAATCGCCGGACCCATGGTTCGTCCGGTTGTCCGAATACCCGGCCGTCGGCTCGGCCCTCGCTTGGGACAAGGCCGTTGAGCTCACTGCCGGATCCACCGTCAAGCGCACCAACTCCGTCTGGATCAGTGACGGAAGGCTGGATCTCCAGGAAATCCAACGCTTGGTGGCCGGCCTGTGAGCGCTGGCGCCACCTCCGGCCTCAGGGCCACGAGTCTGACCATCCAAGGCCTTGCCCACTGCCTGACCGCACCGGCCAAGCCGTTCTTCGGCTGGCAATTGGACGCCATGACTGACGCGGGGACAGCGGAGGCCCTGCAAAGCGCCTACCGCATCCGCGTGCACAACAGCTCGGGCGCAGACATATGGGACTCAGGCACCGTTGCCTCCAACAAGCAACACCACATCCCCTATACAGGTCCGGATCTTGCCCCGGACAGCGACTATGAATGGACCGTTCAGCTCACGGATGCCGCCGGTTTCACGGCCGAGCCGAGTGTACCGGCGGTCTTCAGCACGGGCCTCTTCAGCTCAGCCCAGGCCAGCACGGGGCTCGTCAGCTCAGCCCTGGCCAGCACAGGCCACGCCAGCACAGGAAGCGGCTGGACCGCGGCCTGGATCCATCGTGCGCCAGGTGGTCGCGCACCCCTGGAACTCGTCGACGGCGTCCTGCGCGTAAGCGCTTCGCCATACCTTCCGTGGACGGCAACGCCAGCTACTCCAGCGCACGCAATCACCGACCTCCGCATCACCGCACGCTTCCGGCTGCGGCTTGGCACGGCCGGCATCCTGCTTCGCAGCAGCGGGCCGGGAACCGGGCTCTTGCTGGAGATCAAGCCGGAGCATGCGGCGGTACTCCGGCCGGCGCCGGCTTGGGAGGCGGGCGCCGGATCACTGCCTTTCACAGAGTCGATCGCCGAAACGAAGGCCTTCGAAGCCGCGGCTCACTCGAGGGCAAGCACGGCCCCCGAGCCCGGTTGGCAGGATCTGCTGATCACCGACGACGGCGAGCGGATCGCCGTCGAGTTGGGGGGTGCCGTGATCCTGGAAGCCCTCGTCCCTCAAGCCACAGCGACAGACAACGCCACCGGCCCAGCCACCGGCCTCGCGTTCCATCAGGGTCCGCGTAGCCAGGCGGAGTATCTCTCCGTGAGTGTCTCCACCGGCGGCACGGAAATCCTCACCAGCGATTTCACCGAACCGGACGCCCTTAAGGATTGGAAAACCACCACTCCGTACCGCCAGCCGGATGAATGGACCGTGGCGAAGACAGCCATTCAGCTCTCAGGCACTGTGGTCCGCGCGCGCCTGTACGCTGCCGCCAGCCACCATGCCAGCTTCTCCATCAACGGAAGCCTTTGCCTGGAAACCACCAATTTCGGCTACCCCGGCGAGCATTTCTACAACGCCTCCGACGTCACCGCAGCGCTGCGGGCCAGCAGCGGTTCCGCAGCGCTGACCGCCGTCGCGCATTGGTACGGACCTGGACAGGGCCGCGCTGCCGGGCGTCCGGGCCTGCTCGCGCAGCTCACGGTGGAGTACGACGACGGCCGACGGGACGTGTTCGGAACTGGCCCCGACTGGCTGGTTGCCGAGGGCCCCTACCGCCAAAGCGGATACCGCAACGACGAGGGCGATCCGATCGAGCACCTCGATGCGACGGCTTGGCCGGAGGTCTGGCACCCTGCGAAGTCCCTCGGGAAGCATCCGGTTCGCGACTTTCCGGTGCTGGAACCCAACCATGCGGCCGTCGCGCGGACGTATTCCCCCGCCCTCGAGATCCTCATAGCGGACGACGGCACTCCGGTGGCAGACTTCGGCAAGGTCATTCCCGTGCGCCCGGTGGTGGAGTTCCTTCGCGGCGTCCACGGGCGAACGGTGATGCTGCGGGCGGGCTACAACCTCCGGAATGATGGCCGTGTGGACAGCGGGAAGATGCCCAGCCAAAACACGGATATGTCGTTCCCCTATACGCAAGCGGATGGACCACAACGCTATGAGGCACGCGTTCATCTGGGCTTCCGCTACTTGGAGCTGCCGGGCGTGGATCCCAGTGAACTCGGGGAAATCGGCGGACTCATGATCCATGCCGATCACCCGGATAGCGGCAATTTCACGAGCTCGGATCCCACCTTGGACCGGGTTTTCACGCTGCTGAAGGATTCTGCTTTGCTGGGCGTCCAGGAGCAGTTCGTGGACACTCCGACGCGGGAGAAGGGCCAGTTCCTGGGTGACGCCGTAAACATCTCGTACGCCACCATGGCGTTGTTCGGCGAGCGCGGTTTTACGGCCAAGGCCTTGCGCGAGTTCGCGGGTTCAGCGCGCCGGTATTGGTATTCACCTCAAGAGCGGGGCCGCTACAACGCCGTATATCCCAACGGCGACGGCAAGCGCGACATCCCGGATTTCTCGCTCATGATGCCCGAATGGGTGGAGGACTACTACCGGATAAGCGGCGACGACGCTTTGGTGGCCGAGCTCCTCCCCTTCCTTCAGGACTCAGCGGACTACGTTGTGCGGCACATTCCCGACGACGGTCCCACCGCCGGGCTCGTGACTCACCTCGGGGGCGGGTCCGGTCCGTACCTGCACGGCATCGTTGACTGGCCGGCGCCTGGCCGCTTCGGCTACGACATGGACTGCGCGGCGCGCACCACGGTCAATGCCCAATCGTGGTCAGTGCTCGACGCCGTTAGCCGGCTTTGCAGGGTTGCCGGCCTTGAGCGGGAGGCAGCTCGGTACGCTGCGGCAGCAAGGTCACTTTCGGCTGAGATGAACTCACGCCTCCGCGTAGATGGAGTGATGGTGGACGGGCTTTACGCCGACGGCCGCCCCAGCCTCAATGCGTCCCAACATGCAACGTCGTTCCCGTTGTCCTTCGGCATCACCCCGCAAGTCCACGCAGCCAAGGACGCCGAACGAATCGCCGGAATGGGCATGCGCCAAGGGCCCATGACGGTTCACAGGTTGTTCCGGGCGCTGTTGTCACAGGGCCGTCTGGACGATGTCCTCAACCTCCTCACCGACTCCAGCCAACCCGGTTGGGCGAAGCAGCTTGCAGCCGGCGCCTCCTTCACCTGGGAAGCATGGGAACTCGTGGAGGGCACGGACTACAGCCAATCCCATGCGTGGTCGGCCTCCGTGGTGCGGGAGATCCTGGAATGCTTCCTCGGTGTCCGGGTCACCGCGCCGGGTGCGGCCGCCGTCGTGATTGAACCGCCGGTGTGCCGGCTGGACCATGCCGCGGGCAGTGTCCCGACGCAGCGCGGAGTTGTTGCTGTGACCTGGCGCCGCACTCCGAGTGGCATGGAACTGGATTGCACGGTGCCTGCCGGCGTGACAGCGAGCGTGGTGGTGCCCGCGGGATACTATGCGGCCACGCGTTCCGGACAGCGGGAAGCCCAGATCTTTGAAGCGGCTCGGGACCACACGTTTGACGCTTCGCCGGGAACGTGGAGGTTCGTGCCCGTCGAACCTGGTTGCTGAGCCTCAACAGGTCTATTTCCCGCCTGCATCGCTGAGTACATTGGTACCAATGGATGCGCCATCGGTTCCCCTCCAGGTTGGGGCCTCCAAGCCGACGTTCCGCATGTAGGCGTTTGGGAAGTGAGGGCCAGGTGTCTCACGTCATTCCGCCGGGGGTCAGCCGGCGTCTGTACAACGAAGACCTCGCGCCGGCGGAGCACCGCACGTGGGGTTTCTATTCGCTGTTTGCGATGTGGATGTCGGACATTCATTCGCTGGGCGGCTATACGTTCGCGGCGGGCCTCTTCGCGCTGGGGCTTGGTGCTTGGCAGGTGTTCCTGGCACTGGTCGCGGGGATTGTGATCGTTTTTGTGCTGATGAATTTCTCCGGGTACGCCGGCCAGAAGACCGGAGTTCCCTACCCCGTGCTCGCCCGGATCTCGTTTGGAACGTTCGGCGCCAACCTGCCTGCCTTGATTCGCGCACTCGTGGCTATCGCCTGGTACGGGATCCAGACGTGGCTGGCCTCGCGCGCCGTCATCGTCATCGCCCTGGAGATCTGGCCCGAACTCAGAGGCCTCACTGAGAACAACTTCCTGGGGGAATCCGCCCTGGGCTGGCTGGCCTTCCTGCTGATGTGGTCGCTCCAGCTTCTTCTGCTTCGAAACGGCATGGAGACCATCCGGAGGTTCCAGGACTGGGCCGGGCCCGCCGTGTGGGCCGTGATGGGCGTGCTGGTGGTCTACATCCTGATCAATGCCGGGTGGAATATCTCCCTCGACCTGCCCGGAGGTAACGCGCCATGGGGAGTCACCCACGCATTCTTCGCCGCCACGGCGCTGACGGTGACCTACTTTTCCACGCTCATGCTCAATTTCTGCGACTTCTCCCGGTTCGCGCCCTCCCGCAAGGCTGTGCGAACAGCCAACTTGTGGGGGCTGCCGGTCAATTTCATCGCCTTTTCCATCGTTTCGGTCGTCGTCACCGCCGGGACCTTCAAGGTGTACGGGGAGTACATCTACGACCCCGTTGAGATCGTTGGGCGGATCGACAACATCTGGGCTCTCTTGCTCGGCGCTGTCACCTTCGCCGTGGCAACACTCGGTATCAACGTCGTGGCAAACTTCGTCTCACCCGCCTACGACCTCGCGAACGCCTGGCCCTCGCGGATAGACTTCCGGCGCGGCGGACTGATCGCCGCCATGATCGCACTTGTCATTACGCCCTGGAACCTGTTCAACAGTCCGGTGGTCATCAACCTGTTCCTCGGTGGACTCGGGGCTCTCCTGGGGCCGTTGTTCGGGATCATCATGGTTGACTACTACGTGCTCCGCAAGCAGCGTGTGCTGGTTCGGGACCTGTTCAGGGAAGAGGGGTACTACACGTACACCCACGGCTGGAACCAGAAAGCTCTCCTCTCGTTTATCGTCTCCGCCGTCCCGGCTGTGATCCTCGCGCTGGTTCCTGTGTTTGCCGCTGCCTCTGCCTTCTCATGGTTTATCGGGGCAGGCGTGGCGGGTACTGTGCACTATTTCATCTCGCGCAATGACACCAGCCTGGCTGAATCGGTCACGGCTGCCGCCAACGAAGAAGCCATCCCAGGCTGACCTCGGCAAAGCATCCCGCGAGACTGCACTTAAGCCTCATGTTCCTCGCGGACATGGGGCCTAAGTGCAGTTTCGAGGCCCTAGAGCGCGCTCTTGGCCTCGTCCATGGCCTTCTTGGCGGCGTCAGCGGGAGAGAGCCGGTTGAAGTGGACCTCCAAGGCATAGCGGCCCAGCACCTCCACCACTGAACTGGAACCGGCTGGCGGGACGGGGACGGCGTCGCCAAGTTCGGACGAGATTTCGTCGATGAACTTGGCCGTTGCGGCGTCCTCGGGGGTCAGCTTGGGCGTCACTGCTGCCCTGACTTCAGAGTTCGCGGGAATCCCGCGGTCCGCCAAGGCAATTTCGCCCGCTTCCACGCTGTTGGAGAGGAAGTCGATGAACTTCTGGACCTCAGCGGGGTGCTTTGTCCGGGAACTTGCCGACCAGAACTGGGACGACTTGTAGTATTGCTCGGCACCGGCCGCGGTCCCGTCCGTGCTCGGTGGACGGTGGATCTCCAACGCCTGGCCGGACGCCTTGCTCAAGGCGGACAACTGGTTGGACCAGTACCAGCCCAGAGCGAAGCGGTTGGTGGACAGACCCTGCTGGTCCACTGACGCGGTAACTTCTTCCGTCATGACCGACGCCGGTGGCACGGCCTTGGCGTCCCGCATCGCGGCTTGGTATTCGTACCAGTCAGTGAGCGCACCCTCATCGAATCCGAGTTTGCCATCCGGGGTGAAGAGCGACTTGCCGTGCTGGCGCAGCCAGAGGTTCATGGCGGCATCGCCGGTGACAGCGCCCGATCCGTAGACGCCGCTCTTGCTCTTCTCCGTGATGGACGCCGCGGTCTTGGTGTATTCGTCCCAGGTCCAGGTCTTGTCGTCCGGAAGCGCAACACCACTGGCTGCAAGCAGTGACGGGTTTGCCAGGACCACCTGGGCATTCACGCCGGCAGTGACGGCGTATTGCTTGCCCTCAACCTTGCCAGCGTCGGCAACGGCCTGGTCAAACTTGGCGAGGTTTACGTCCTTCAGTTCCAGCAACGCTCCGCGACCGGCATACTCCCCCAAGTAGGCCGCGTCCATCTGGATGACGTCCGGGGCGTCCTGCGAGGCAACTTGGGTGGCGAGCTTGTCCCAGTAGCCGGACCAGTCGCCGTACTCGCCCTCGATCTTGATGTTGGGGTTCTTGGCTTCGAAGGCGTCAATGAGCTTCTGGGTCATCTTGTGGCGGACGTCCGAGCCCCACCAGCTGAAGCGCAGTGTTACGGTACCGTCCGATGAAGCCTGCGGGGAGCTGCCACAACCGGTCATCGTTATGGCTACTGCCGCCGCGGCCGCTGCGACCTTCGCCGCAAAGTTTTTTCGTGCACGAATCGACATCTGGAGTCCTTGTCTGGAGGCCGGTGAGTCTTGCAGATGCGCGTTGGAGAAAACGCTTTCTCAGCGTAAATGTGCGCTACGTCACTAGTCAAGGTATTTTTTGTTAGTTTCTCCGTGCCACTTGCACAAAAGAAAGCAACAACTCTCAGATCGCTGGCAGTTCACCGTGGTTCCGCCGTCGTGAGTACATCCACAGCAAGAACCCGATCACCACTGCGGACATCATCCCCAGTGCCCCTGTGACCACCAACCCGATTCGTACGCCGAAGTCTTCCGTTAACCATCCCGCAAGGAGTCCGCCCAAGGCGTGGCCACCCAGGAGCAGCGGGAAGTAGAGCGCCAAGACGCGTCCGCGGACGCTCGATCCGGCCTCGAGCTGGACAGCCGTGGCCGCGCTGGTCAGGAAGGCAAGCGTCATGAATCCCACCACCACCAGCATCACCACGAAAGATTCCTGCGTAGGCATGAGCGCTGCGAGCAACTGCGTCAAGCCAAATAATCCGGCGCTGACTACGATCCCCTTGCGTCCGAAGCGCTTGATCCGCGTGGCAACCAATGCTCCAGCCAAAGCTCCCATGGCGCTGACCGTGTTGAACAGTCCGAAGCCCGCCGGGCCGCTGTGCCAGACCCTGTCAGCGAAGGCCGCGAGAACCACAGGTCCGTTCATGCCAAAGGCGCCCAACAGCCCGGCCAGCAACATGGTGAGCAGGAGCGGTGGCCGGGCTCGCACAAAGCGGAAGCCTGCCAGGATCTGACCGCGTCTCGAAGACGGCCCGTCACCCGATATCCCGTGGGAAGCATGGAGTTCACCTGGCCGCATGGCGAGGATCATGACCATGACCGCAACTCCGATGCCGGCATTGGCGGCAAACGCCGCCGCGGAACCAGCGTGGGCGATGACTACACCGGCCAGCGCAGGTCCGGCCATAGCGCCCAACTGTCCAATGGCGCTGTTGAGGCCGATGGCTGCAGGAAGGCCGGCGTCGCCCACCACCTCGTTGACGAAGACCTGACGGGCTGGCCCATCGATTGCACTGGTGATGCCCAAGGCAATGCAGGACGCGTAGACAACCCACACATCATGGCCGCCTGCGGCGTTCCACACTGCGAGTCCGGCGGCAAGCAACACAGCCACCGACTGGCAGACCACCAAGATGCGGCGTTTTGGGAAAAGATCCACCAGCACACCACTGACGGGTCCCACCACGAGCATGGGCAGGAACTGCAGGGCCACAGCCACACCAACCGCCGCGGGACTGCCGGTAAGCTGCAGCACCAGCCAGTCCTGGGCCAGCCGCTGCATCCACACTCCCCCGCTGCCAGCCAGCGAAAGCGTGACGAAGATCCGGTAGTTGTGGTGCCTGAGCGGGTAGTACCAGGTTTCGGTGGATCGGGCGGTGGCCGGCTTCCGGCGTCGGTCAGATAGGCGGCTTGGGTCTGATGGGCGCGGCGGGAAAGGGCGCGGTGACACGAAGGTGGTCTACTCTCTTCGAGTTCTTGTGCAGCTCGTGTCCCCATCAGAGTCCTATGGGGGCACCAGCTGCACCAAACTCCTAACGATGGGATCTGATCTTGATGGCGGCGGCGGCCAGAATCAGGGTGCCTGGCACGATCACGAACAGCGCCTGCAACATCCACACAAACACCACCGCCATGAACACTGCTGCCAGCAGGAGGAGCGATCCACTCCAGTCACGGACGGCATCATCCTTGGCTTCGGCGTAGGCCACCTGCCAGCGCTGCGGCCCCGGGAGTTCGGCGGCATCGCCATTCCAGTTCACGCCGCCGCTCCAGTTGGCGGCGATCCGCAGGAACAGCACCGCGCCTGCCGCGGCGAGAATCAAGGTCGCCGGCAGGATGACTGCCCGGCCGGGCAGTTGACCAACCCAAGCGAGCAGCAGGTTCAGGACAATCACGACGGCGGCTGCCGCCGTCGTGATTCCCGTCCTCCAACTGCCGGGCAGCGCCCGGCGGAAATTGCTCCAAAGGCTCCTGAGGGAATCGTCCCTGCCGCTGAGGTGCCGTTCCAGGTGGGCAACGCCGGCCGCATAGGCTGCCGGCGCCGTCACCAAGGGAATCGACAGGAGGAGGACGATGACGCCCGCAAGGATGGTCTCGGCGAAGAGGGCAAAGCGGTTGACCGGAATGCCGGGCTTCTCCGCGTGGGACTTTCCTGATGTGTCCATGACACTCATTTGTTCTTCAGCCTTTCCGCGTCCGCTAGCCCTTGAGGCCCTGGGTTGAAACGCCTTCTACGATGTAGCGCTGGAAGACCAGGAAGAAGACCAACACGGGGAGCAGGGCGAGAACGGACATGGCGATCATGGCTCCATAATCCGAGCTCTGGGTCTGGTCCACGAACAACCGCAGCGCCAATGGCAGTGGGTACTTTTCGGGGGTGTTGAGGTAAAGCAGCGGGCCCAGGAAGTCGTTCCAGCTCCAGATGAAGGAGAAGATCGAGGTCGAGATCAAGGCCGGCTTCATGAGCGGGAGCATGATGGAGCCGAAGATGCGGACGTGTCCGGCGCCGTCGATGCGGGCCGCTTCGTCCAGTTCGGCCGGGAGGCCGCGCATGAACTGGACCATGAGGAACACGAAGAACGCGTCGGCGGCGAGGAACTTGCCGATCAACAGGGGCACGTAGGTGTCCACCAGGCCGAGCTGCTGGAACACGATGTACTGCGGGATAATCACCACGTGGAAGGGCAACAGCAAGGTGGCGATCATCATGCCGAAGAACAATCCACGGCCCGGGAAGTTGATCCGGGCAAAGGCGTAGGCGGAGATGCTCGCCGACAGGACGGTGCCTACCACGGCGCCGACCGCCAGGATCAGGGAGTTGGTGAAGAACGTCAGCGTGGACACGCCGCCGATCCCGTCCATAGCCGTGATGAAGTTGTCGAAGCTGAAGTTGTTGGACCACAGCGAGGTGTTGGCGCCACCGATTTCAGAGTTCGGCTTGAACGACGACGCAACCATCCACAGGGCCGGGTAGAGGACGATCGCCACCAGCGCCAACGCGACGATGTGGAAGATGGTGCTCTTGATCCGTTTGGCCGTGGTGGACTCGGACTTCGGGTTGTAGGCCGGGGTTGCCGATTGCGTAGATTGCGTGGGGGTTGCCATGGTTGTCATTTCGCATCACCGCTGTAGTGGACCCAGGACTTGGAGGTCTTGAAGAAGATCAGCGTAATGATGCCGACCACCACCACCAGGAGCCAGGCCATCGCCGAGGCGTAGCCCATCCGGAAGTCACTGAAACCGCGCAGGTAGAGGTAAAGGGTGTAGAAGAGGGTGGATCCTGCCGGGCCGCCTTCGCCATTGGAAATGATGTAGGCCGAAGCGAAGATCTGGAACGCGTGGATGGTTTCCATCAGCAGGTTGAAGAAGATCACCGGGGAAAGCATGGGCCAGGTGATGTTGAAGAACTTCCGGACCGGGCCTGCGCCGTCCATCGAGGCCGCCTCGTAGAGGTCAGCCGGGATCTGCTTCAGGCCAGCCAGGAAGATCACCATAGGGGCACCGAACTGCCATACGGTCAGCAGGATCATCATGCCCATGGTCATGTTGGGGTTGCCTACCCAGCCGCCGAGGTTGATGCCGAAGAAGGAAAGGCCTTGGTCAACGGGGCCGGAATCACCGAACATCGCTTTCCAGACGATCGCGATTGACACCGACGCACCGATCAGCGAGGGGGCATAGAACGCTGAACGGTAGAAGCCCTGGCCCTTGCGCTTGCTGTTGAGGAGCATGGCGATCGCCAACGCCGCCGCGAGTTTCAGCGGGGTACCGAAGACCACGTAGCTGAGGGTCACGCCCACGGACTGAAGGAAGCGTTCGTCCTGGAAGAGCGTGGTGTAGTTATCCAAGCCAATCCACTTGGGCGCTTCGAAGAGGTTGTAATTGGTGAAGGAGAGGTACAGCGAGGAAATCATCGGGCCTACGGTCAGGGCGATGAATCCCAGCAGCCAGGGAAGCAGGAAGGTGTAGCCGGCGCGGGCGTCCGCCCCACGCCGCCGCGATGCGCGCGGCTGCGTGGGAGCGGACGACGTCGAACGCCTGCTCAGGGTTGGGCTTTGAGTCATGAGTTCTATCCGTTGGTCGGGGAAGTCCGGATCAGGCGTTTTGCTTGATAAGGTCTTCGGCTTCCTTGAACCACGCGTCGGCCGCGCCGTCGACGGTGAGCTTTCCGTAGTTCAGTTCCGAGCTGACGCGCTTGAAGGAAGCTTCGAGGGTTCCGAAACCGACAATGGGCGGCTCGGGAGCATCCTTGAGGTACTTCTCGATTGACTTCTCGTAGTCCACCACGAGCTTGTCGGTGCCTTCGAAGGTGGTGCCATCGCGCTGGGTCTTCGACGCCGGAACACCGCGGGAGGTCTTGAAGATCTGGCCGACCTCGGGGTCGTTGACCATGAAGTCGATGAAGCGGGCAGCAGCATCCTTGTATTTGGTCTTGGCGCTGGCCACCATGAGCATGGACGGCTTGAGGAAGAGACCCAGGTTCTCCGGGTCGTCGGAGGGAACCGGAACCAGTTTGAGTTCCTTGGCGCCGCTGTCGCCGAGGTAAGCGGCCATGAAGTTGTCCCACGTGACTTCCGTGGCGGTCACATTGGAGCCGAACGGCGACTTGGGCAGCAACTGGGTGGTCTTGTCTTCACCGACCAGGGCCGGGGTGCCACGAAGCTGGGCGGTGGTGTTCCACCACTTCTTGAGGTCGTCCTTGGAGAAGCCCAGCTTGCCTTCATCGGTGAAGGCCTTGATGTTGTTCTGGCGCAGCCAGATGTTGAACATCCACCACACGCTGGTGTAGTCGGTACCGCCAAAGATGGCTCCGTTGCCCTTCTGGCCCACCTCGGTCAGGAAGGCGTTGTATTCCTTGTAGTTCCAGGTGCCATCCGGCTCAGCGATGCCCATGGTCTTGAGCTTGGCGGGGTCGTAGTAGACCGCGAAGGCGTTGGTGCTTGTGGGGATACCGTAGGTCTTGCCACGGATCTGGCCCGAGGGCAGGAGCGACTTTTCGAAAGCATCCGTGTTGATCTTCACGGTGCCGAGGTCAAGGAGCTGGTTCCGCTGGCCGTAATCGCGAAGGTAGGAAAGGTCCCACTGCATGACGTCGGGGAGGCCGCCACCGGCTGCTTCCGTGGCCCGCTTCTGCCAGTATCCGGCGAAGTCGGTGAAGTTGCCGTTGACCTTGATGTCAGGGTTCTTGGATTCGAACAGTGCGATGGCCTTGCGGGTGCGCTCAGCGCGGTCATCGTTGCCCCACCAGGTGTAGTTGATGGTGACGGGGTTCGACGCCGAACCCGTTTGTGCCGGCGATGAAGACTGGCCGCAAGCCGAGAGGAACGCGGCAGATGCGGTGCCGAGAGCCACTGTGGTGAGGAAATTCCTTCTGTTGATCATAAGAGCCTCCTTGCTCAGTTGGTGCAAGCTTCGTCAGATCTTTACAACGTGGCAGTGATCTCGCTTACACTCGTTCTGAATCGATACAATATCCCTAATCGGGAACCTGGGCAAGCGTTTTCCAAAGATCATGTTTCACTGCCACCAACCGCGCTCGACCCGATATCCTGCATAACAAACCTGACGAAGGAGTCCCCGTGCCCTCCCTTGAATTCTCCCGAGGTCCGTCCGTTTGGAACAGCATCGACGGCCTGGCATACGGCGGTGACTACAACCCCGAGCAGTGGCCGGAGGACATCCGGTTGGAAGACATCGAGCTGATGAAGGAAGCCGGTGTCAACCTGCTGAGCGTCGCCATTTTCTCCTGGGGGCTCTTGGAACCCGTGGAGGGACAGTACGACTTCGGCTGGCTGGACGAGGTCATGGACAACCTTGCCGCAGCCGGAATCAAGGTGGCGTTGGCTACCGCCACGGCATCGCCACCGGCCTGGCTCGCGAAAAAGTACCCGGAAATCCTGCCTGTCACGGCGGACGGAACCACGCTGGAACGCGGCTCACGGCGGCACTACACTCCGTCGTCGTCCGTGTACCGCCGGTACGCCACCACCATGACGCGTGTTATAGCCGAACGGTACAAGGACCACCCGGCGCTGGCCCTGTGGCACGTCGACAATGAGCTCGGCTGCCACGTTTCCGAGTTCCATGGCGCCGAAGACGTCGAAGCCTTCCGCCGGTGGCTGGAACGCCGCTATGGATCCATCGACGCGCTCAACGAATCCTGGGGAACCGCCTTCTGGTCCCAGCACTACGCTTCTTTCGAAGAGATCATCCCGCCCGGCATGGCGCCCACCATGCTGAATCCGGGGCAGCAACTGGACTTCGCCCGCTTCAGCTCATGGGCATTCATGGACTACTACCGCGCGTTGCTTGCCGTGATCCGCGACGTCACGCCGAACGTTCCGGCAACCACCAACTTCATGGTCTCCAGCGCCACCAAAGCCCTGGATTACTTCGATTGGGCCAAGAACATGGACGTCGTCGCCAACGACCATTACCTTGTGGCAGCAGACCCCGAACGCACCATTGAACTCGCGTTCAGCGCGGACCTCACTCGCGGCGTGGCCGGCGGCGAGCCGTGGATGCTGATGGAACACTCGACGTCGGCGGTCAACTGGCAGCCGCACAACCAGCCCAAGATGCCCGGTGAAATGCTGCGCAACTCGCTCCAGCACGTTGCCCGCGGCGCCGACGCTGTCATGTTCTTCCAGTGGCGGCAAAGCAAAGCAGGCTCGGAGAAGTTCCACTCGGCCATGGTTCCGCATGGCGGGCGCGACACGCAGGTATGGCGCAACGTGGTGGAGCTCGGAGCCGCGCTGTCCACGTTGGATTCCGTCAAGGGCTCCCGCGTGGAATCCCAGGTGGCCATCGTGTTCGACTACGAGGCATGGTGGGCTTCGGAACTGGACTCGCACCCCAGCAATTCGCTGAAGTACCTCGAGACAATGCGGGCGTTCCACCGGTCCCTGTACCTGCGCGGGGTCACCGCGGACTTCGTCCACCCCTCTGCCGACCTCTCCGGTTACAAAGTGGTCCTGGTCTGCACGCTGCATGCCGTGACCGACGCTGCAGCCGCTTCGATCGCCGCGGCAGCAGAGGCCGGCGCGACAGTTTTGATCAGCTACTTCAGCGGCGTTGTGGACGAGCGTGACCATGTCCGCCTGGGCGGCTACCCAGGCGCTTTCCGCGAACTTCTGGGCATCCGGACCGAGGAATTCCACCCGCTGTTCCCCGGTTCATCTGTCACGTTGAGCGACGGAACCGTGGGTTCGCTCTGGAGCGAACACGTCCACGTCGGAGCGTCCACTGAGGTGCTTGCAACATTCACGGACTACCCGCTCGACGGCGTTCCGGCACTTACGCGCAGGGCTGTCGGCGCCGGATCTGCCTGGTACCTGGCTACGCTGCCCGACGCCGATGGCATCGACGCACTAACCGACCGCCTTCTGGCCGAAGCCGGCGTGACGTCCGCCGCCGAGGCTTCTGCCGGCGTCGAACTGACGCGCCGCCGTGCCGCAGACGGCCGGAGCTTCCTGTTTGCCGTCAACCACAGTCGCGAGGACGCCACCGTGAAGGCCGACGGCGACGAGCTGCTCAGCGGGCTCCGCTTCAGCGGCGTCGTACCCGCCGGAGCCGTCGCCGTCATCGCGGAAGACCAACCCGCGTAAGGGACAGCAAAAACCGCGCCCCGGGCGGATCACGAATGATTCGCCCGGGGCGCGGTTCTGTGGCGCAATGCCTGGTGAAGACTAGGCCCCGATTGCGGACTTCATTTCGTCCACAGCCTTCTTGCCGGCCTCTTCCGTGGAGAGCCTTTCAAACAGGACCTCGGAGCTGTAGCGCTTGATGATCTCCTGGATGGCGCCTGCACCCTTCGGCGGAGCAGCAGGCGCTTCGCCAAGTTCGGGCTGGATGTCGCTGATGAAATTGACCACCTTGGTGTCCGCCGCGGCCAGCTTGGGTGCAATGGCGTCGCGGACTTCGGAGTTCGGGTAAACACCGCGGTCTGCCAGCAGGATTTCTCCGGCCTTGACGTTGTTGGTCAGGAAGTTGATGAACTTTGCCGTCTCTTCAGGGTGCTTGGTCCTGGATGAGGCGGACCAGAACTGGGACGCCTTGTACCAGAGCTGCGTATCCGACGCCTTGCCGGTCTTGGACGGGAAGCGGAGGATCTGCAGTTCACCACCGGCAGCCTTCTCGAGCGCGGGAAGCTGGTTGGACCACCAGAACGCCATGCCATTCTTGCCAGTGGCCAGGCCGCTCTGGTCCAGCGGAGCAGCTTCGGCTTCAACAATCTCCGATGCCGACGGAACTGCCTTCTTCTCGCTCAGTTCCTTCAGGAAATCCCAGTAACCCTTGATGTCCGACGGCTCGAAGCCCAGCTTGCCGTCAGAGGTGTAGAGCGACTTGCCGTTCTGGCGCAGCCAGACTCCGAGGGAAGCTTCGTCCGTACCGTAGGCTGCAGCGCCGTAGGTTCCCTTGGGTGACTTGGACGTGACCTCCGCGGCGATGCGCTCAAAGTCGTCCCAAGTCCAGGTCTTGTCATCCGGGAGTGCGACGCCGGCAGCCTTGAAGACGGCCGGGTTGGCAAGAATCGTGGCAGCGTTGATGCCTGCCGCAATGCCGGTGAGCCCCTTGGCACCCTTACCCGCGTTCAGTGCGGCTTCGTCCAACTTGGAGGTGTCAATGTCGTACTTGGAGAGGTCCAGGAGTGCGCCACGGGTGGAGTATTCCGTGATGTACTTTTCGTCCATCTGGATGACGTCCGGAGCATCGTTGGCGGCAACCTGCGTTGCCAGCTTGTCCCAGTAACCACTCCAGTCGCCGTACTCGGCCTTGACCTTGATGTTCGGGTTCTCGGCCTCGAACGCAGCGATGGCCGCCTGCGTCAGCTGTGCGCGCTTGTCGCCGCCCCACCACGAGAAGCGGAGCTCTACCTTGCCGTCGGCGCTTTTCTGCTCTGCCCCGCCACCACAAGCACTGAGTGCCAGGACGGCAGCTGCCGTGGCCGCGATGATGGCTGAGGCGCGAAGCCTGCGCTTGGCCCGCTTGGCTTTGGGGTCCGACGCGCGGACACCTTGGGCCACTGCGGGGGCGACTGCTTCACCCTTTGGAAATACCGGCACTGTTGTCTCCGATCTTCTTTGATCTTGATGCGAATGAGAAAGCGTTTTCTTGAATGCACCTTATGGTACAAGTCACACTCTTGTATGACAAGACGTCGACTTGTCTTAGGTGTTGGCAAGGGCCCGCGGACCCTCGCCATCGATCCGGGCCTATTTGATACCGGTGGTTGCGATGCCCTTGATGAGGAACCGCTGGCCGAACAGGAAGACGAGGAACACCGGGAAGAGGGACACGATGGACATCGCAAAGAGCGATCCCCAACTGGTGGCCGATTGGGAGTCCACGAAAGCGCGCAAAGCGACGGGAACGGTGAACATGTCCGGGTCCGTCAGGTAGATCAGGGCGCCGAAGAAGTCATTCCAGGTCCAAATGAAGGTGAAGATGGTGGTGGTGGCAAGAGCCGGGACCATCAGGGGCAGGATGACCCGCAGGAAGATCCTGGGGTGGCCGGCGCCGTCAATGCGGGCAGCTTCATCGAGTTCCTTGGGAATACCGCGAATGAACTGGACCATGAGGAAGACGAAGAATGCGTCCGTGGCCAGGAGTTTGGGCACGATGAGCGGCCAGAACGTGTTCACCCAGCCGATCTGCGAGAACAAGATGTACTGGGGCACGATCACCACGTGGAACGGAAGCATGATGGTCAGCAGCATGATGCCGAAGAACAGCTTCTTGCCGGTGAACTGCAGGCGGGCAAACGCGTACGCCGCCATGGAGCAGGAGATCAGGTTTCCCACGATCGAGCCGAGGACCACAATCGCCGAGTTGAGCATGTAGTGGCCGAAGGGGTGGGTCAGCGCGGACCAGCCATCGGTGTAGTTGCTCATTTCAAGACTGTCCAACCACAGTCCGGGCTCCCGGAAGATGAGGTCGTTTGGCCGGAGCGAGGACACGACCATCCATAGCAGCGGGTAGATCATCACCCCGCCGACCAGGATCAGGATCGCGTGCTTGACGAGTCCCTTGATACGGGCGCTGCGGCTGAACGCCAGGCTTCCCGGAGATTCACGGCGGCGCGGGCTTTTGCTGGGCTTCCCTTTGTCGGAGGAAGTGCTGGCGGGGAGGGTCTGGAGTTTAGTCATCGTAGAACACCCAATACTTTGAAGCGATGAAGTTGATGGCAGTGAAGGCACCGATGATGACCAGCAGGAACCAGGCCATCGCTGAGGCGTAACCCATATCAAACTGGCCAAAGCCCTTTTGGTAGAGGTAGAGCGTGAAGAACATGGTGGAGTCGGACGGACCGCCGTTGCCGCCGGAGACGATGAACGCCTGGGTGAACGACTGGAACGAGCCGATGATCTGCAGCACCAGGTTGAAGAAGATGATGGGGCTCAACATAGGCAGCGTGATCCGCCAGAACTTCTGCAGCGTGGTGGCACCATCGACTTCAGCAGCCTCGTAATACATGTTCGGGATCTGCCGCAGGCCAGCCAGGAAGATGATCATCGGGCTGCCGAACGTCCACACGTGCAGCAGGATGATGGAACCCAGAGAGGTATTGGGGTCCGAGATCCAGCCCGGCCCCTCGATGCCGATCATGGCAAGGACTTGGTTTACCAGGCCGGTGGTCCCGAAGATTTGCTTCCAGAGGATGGCGACAGCCACGGATCCGCCGAGTAGCGACGGCAAGTAGAAGATGGAGCGGTAGAACGGAAGACCGCGAATGCCCTTATCCAGGACCAAAGCGATCAGCAGCGCCACAGCGAGCTGCAGCGGAACGCCCACCAGGACATACGTGAACGTGACGCGAAGCGAGTTGTGCAGCCGCGCGTCGCCGAACATGCGGACGAAGTTATCCAGGCCAACCCATTCCGGCGGCTGCAGGAGGTTGTAGTCGGTGAAGGACAGGTACAACGACATCAGCATGGGGCCGACCGTGATGACCGCCAGGCCAATCAGCCACGGGAGGAGGAAGACATAGGCGGCCTTGTTGTCGCGGCCGTTCGCCTTCTTCTCTTCCTTGCTCATGGGGCCCTTGCGCCGGCTCATGGTGGAGAGTTCGCCAATAGCGCTCATCGCTTCCCCCTCGCAGGACCGCAGACGCCTTCCGACGTCCCGGGGTATTGCTGTGCGGCCATGTGGTCTCCTTTGGTCATCGTGGCCTTCCACGGAATACGGGTCTTGACACTTACTGCCGCGGGGGACGCCATCTGAGTACCCGGCGAAGTCCCCTCGCCAACCAGGATTGAAGTCCCGGTCAATAGCGGCTCCGTACCAAAGTAAACGTTTTCTTGACCCATGTACAGCCTTTTGCTAATTTTTGAGAAAGCGTTTTCTTGCTGAAGCCGCTTCACCTGTTTTCCCCACGCTGAAGAAGCCCGGCGTGCGGTCCCGCACACCTATCCGCATCGAAAAGGCAGGACACCATTGTTCCGCACGAACTGCCACTGCCATGACGACGGCTGACATGGCACCAACAACTGCCCGGCCCAGCGCCTTGGCTGGTTACGAGGACTGGCCCGCATACGCCGCAAGGCATAAGCACCACGCAGGATCGCCGCTTGCCCAAGAGCTCGCCGATACCCTGGGCGTTCCCGCAGTGGCCCACGATGCCGAGTACCGGGCTGACTCTGAAGTAACGCACGACGGCGTCATCACCTCGCGATTGTCGTGGCAGCCCGGCTTTGGGCCCAGGACGTCCGCCTGGTTCGTGCGTCCGGCCGACGCCAGTGGCCCCCTGCCCGGCCTTCTGGCCCTCCATTGCCATGGAGGTATTAAGTCCCACGGCGCGGAACGGCTGGTCGCCATGCCAAGCAGCGAAAACCAACACGGCGCCGGTACGAGGCCAACGGACACCTTGGGCCCGCTGCCCCTTGACCCGCTACCCCGTGAGTTGCGCGAAAAGCTCTACGGCGGACGCCCGTTGGCCACGTGGCTGGCGCAGCAAGGCTTCGCCGTCCTGGCACACGACACCTTCATGTGGGGAAGCCGGCGGTTCGGCCTCGAACCCCAACCGTGGCGGACTGCCAACGCAGTCAACGGCAAGCGCGCACTCTGGCGGGAGGCCGGCGTCGAACCCTCCAAGGTTGAGGAGTACAACGCAGCGGCCGCGTCGCATGAGGAGACGGTGGCCAAGGCCGCGACCCTCCTGGGCAGCAGCGTGGCTGGTGTGGCCGCACACGATGACCTTGCGGCGTTGGGCGTCCTCGCGGCGCTGCCGGGAGTGGACGCGCAGCGACTCGGATGCCTTGGCTTCTCCGGTGGCGGTGGCCGGGCCATGGTGCTCGCGGCCCTCAGCCCGCTGATTCGCAGTTACGTGGTCACTTGCATGATGACCACCTTCGACTCGCTGCTCCCGGCGTACCTCGACGCCCACTCCTGGTTGCTGCACTCCCCTGGGCTGTCAAAGCTGGGTGACTGGCCGGATCTGGTGGTGCGCTCCACCGCAGACGCGGTGCTGGTCCAGTACGCCCTGGCCGATGAGCTTTTCCCGGAACAGGGAATGCGCGACGCCGACGCCCACCTGACAGCGCGGATGTCATCGGGGCGATACACCGGGAGCCTTTGGCCCGGCCCCCATGTCTTCACCCCGGCCATGCAGGACGAGGCGGCCGCATTCCTCGCCGCAAGTCTGCGGGCCCACCACTCCGACAAATTTCCCGCCACTGATCCCGCTAGGACAACCCCATGACCTTGCCCTCAACGTCCGCCGAGACCTCATCGGCTACCGGCGTCCCTCTGGCCGATCGGCCCAGGTTGCCTCGCATCGCGCTGGTTGGCGTCCACGGCTTCGGCGCCAGGCACCTGGATAACATCTCGCGCCTCAGCGACGCGGGCGCCCTCGAGTTGGTGGCCGTCGCCGATCCTCTGCCGCCAACCCAAGGCCGGCTTGGCCCCGAAGTGCAGATCTTCGGCTCCCTCGACGAGCTCCTGACGGCTGGAACTGCACCGGACGTCGTCATCATCTCCACGCCCATCCAAACGCACGCCCCTCTTGCCCTCGCCGCGATCGCCGCCGGGGCCGATGTCTTCCTGGAGAAGCCTCCGGTGGCCTCCATGGCGCAGTACGCCGAAGTACTGGCGGCCGCGGAACAGGCCGGCAGACTCGTGCAGGTGGGCTTCCAAAGCCTTGGCTCACACGCCCTCCCGGCCATCGAAAAGCTGGTGGGATCAGGAGAAATCGGCGAAGTCCGGGGCATCAGCGCCACCGGCCTTTGGGTCCGGACCATCGGCTACTTCCAGCGTTCGCGTTGGGCCGGCAAGCGCAGCCTCAACGGAACGGACGTGGTGGACGGAGTGGCAACGAACGCCCTGGCGCATGCTGTGGCCACAGGGCTGCGCCTCGCCGGCGCGCGAACCGTTGCCGACGTCGAACTCGTTGAGACGGACCTGTACCGCGCCAACAACACCGAAAGCGACGACACATCCGTTGTCCGGGTGCGGACGGCGGATGGCACCGTTCTGACGTGTGCACTGACGCTGTGCGCCGCTGAGCAGTCGGCGCCCGCTGTCACCGTCTACGGGACGCTGGGGCAAATCCACTTCTCCTACACAGACGACCACGTGGAAATCACCACTCCGGGCGGCCGTCGCACCGAGCGGTTCGGCCGGACGGACCTCTTGGAGAACCTGCTCGCTGCACGCTCGGGCGGCGAGCTCCTCAGCCCGCTCAGCGGCACGGGCGCCTACGTGACCGTGTTGGAGGCCATCCGCAGTGCACCCGCTCCCCAGCCGATCCACCCGGACTTCATCACGTGGAGGGGCGACGGCGACGAGGCACACCCCGTTGTTCACGGCATCGAATCCCTGGTCCGCCGAGCTGCGGTGGGACAAGCCACGTTCGCTGAGCTCGGGGCTCCCTGGGCCCGCGAGCCAGGCCTCCCGGTATTGAGCATCGATGGGACGCCGGTCGCCACCCTCCAGGATGGGACGCATATCCGGCCAACGTCGTCGCCACGCCCGTACCTTCACCCGGTGCGCACCCTTTCCGGCACTGTGGTCACCGACCACGTGCCCGAGGACCATGTGTGGCACCTCGGCGCGGGCGTAGCCATCCAGGACGTGGATGGGATCAACTTCTGGGGCGGACGCACCTATACGCGCGACGCCGGAGGTTACGTGTGGCGCAAGGATCACGGCCGGATCGTCCTCGAATCGGCGGTGGACCAGGCCAGTGGCAGGGTCACCGGGGAACAGTCCAGGCAGGAACAGTTGGCCTGGCTCGGCCCTGACGGCGCGGCAATCCTGCGCGAACAGCGCGAATGGCACTGGTCCGCCGTCGGGCTTTCTGCGTGGCAACTAACCCTGGATTTCACGCTCGAATCCGCCACTGGACGTCCCGTGCTACTGGGCAGTCCCGGCTCGAACGGACGCCTGCAGGGCGGTTACGGCGGCTTCTTCTGGCGACTCCCGAAAGTCGCCGGCGCAACCATCTGGACCCCCGACTCCCGTGGCGAGGACGCTGTGCATGGCAGCGTTGCGCCGTGGCTGGCTTGGGCAGGAACGTTCAGTGCGCAGGCGCTCGACGCCGGACCCGTAGGCAGCGCGTATGACGCCTCGGCTCCTGCTGCGGGAGGCCGCCCCGCCACACTGGTGTTCTTATCCGCCCCGCAAGCACCGGACCCGTGGTTCGTGAGGCAGTCGGGCTATCCCGGCGTCGGCCTCTCCTTGGCATGGGACACGCCTGTGGCCGCCGAGCCGGGACGCCCGATCCACCGGACAGTCACCGTTCTCATCGCCGACGGATTCCTCGCTACACAAGACATTGAAACGCTCATCACTACTTTGGGGGAAAAGGCATGACCACGCCCACTCAATCCACGCCGGCAGTATCCGTTTCGGCCCCTGGCAACGCGGCCGACAGGGCCGTAAAGCGCCGACGCGTCCTGGATATCCTGGACGCCGTCGGTCGTGATTCGCTGCTGCTCACCACCCACACCGCGCTCACGTGGTATCTGGATGGCAGCCGAATGCACGTCAGTCTCGCTGGCGACCCGATCGCCGCTCTGCTGGTGGACCGGGAAGGTGACCACCTGGTGAGCTTCAACAACGAAGCCGAACGGATCGCCGCCGAGGAACTTCCGCAGGGCGTGGACCTCCACACGGTGCCATGGCACGGCCAGCTTCACGCCACGGCGTCGGCCCTTGCCATGGACGGCAGCCCACTGGCTGAGGCTGCCGTCGCTGCGGAATTGCGGGCAGCACGGCAGCAGCTCCTTCCTGGCGAGGCGGCACGCTACGCGCAGTTGTGTGCCGATGCCGCCGTCGCAATGACTGATGTCCTCACAGCGGCAACGCCGGAGAGCACGGAGTTTCAGGTTGTCTCTGCGATTGCCGCACGCATCGTTGCTGCGGGCGCCGAGCCCCTGGTGCTCCTGTGCAATGGCAGCGATCGCAGTACTTTCCGCCATCCCCTGGCCACGCACTCCCCCATCGGTCGACGAGCCATGGCAGTGGTGTGCGCACGGCGCCACGGCTTGGTAGCCAACGTGACGCGATGGGTGGCGTTCGACGCCGGTACTCCCCAGGAGCACGACGCCGAGGCTCGGATCGCAGCAGTGGAGGCCGACATCTTCCGGGCCACTGTGCCGGGCGCCAAACTCAACGAGGTCTTCACGGAAATCCAGACGGCCTACAGTCGTCACGGTTTCGGAGAGGACCAGTGGCGGCAACACCACCAAGGCGGTCCGGCGGGCTACGCAGGACGTGATCCCAGGGTGACTGCCGACGTGGACGACGCCGTTGTCCTGAACCAGCCCTTCACGTGGAATCCTTCCGCCCCCGGCGTGAAGATCGAGGACACCGTGCTGCTGACCGGCTCCGGCGTTCAAGTGCTGACGGTGGACGAGCGCTGGCCGATCACCATTGTGGACGGACGCCTGCGCCCGTTGACGCTGCGGCCCTAAGCGGCACACCTGAAGTACCGACGCCAAAGGGGCGGGGCCACCATCACGGTGACCCCGCCCCTTTCGTCCCTTGTCTGGGGCGTTAGCCGAGCTTCAGCACGCCATCCACGCGACGCGGGATGCCCAGCGGATTCGCCTCGCGCAATGCAGGGTGCAGGATGCTTTCGGGTGCATCCTGGTAAGCGACCGGACGCTGGAAGCGGCGTACCGCCGTCGCGCCTACGGAGGTGAACAACGACGTCGTGGCCGGGTACGGACCGCCGTGCTGCTGCGACCAGTTAACGGCAACACCGGTGGGCCAGCCATCGAACAGAACGCGGCCGGCAAGCTCACTGAGCTGTTCCACGAGCGCGGAAACGTCCTCACCAGGCTGCGCGTGCACGGTTCCCGTCAAGCTGCCCGGCACCTTGGCCAGCGCCTGGGACAGTTCTTCCTGGTTGGCATACTCGATCAGCAGCGTGGTGGGGCCAAAGCACTCTTCCAGCAGCTCGTCCGGGCGCTCCAGAACGTTGGCAGCGCTCGTGGCGAACACCACGGGAGCGGCGCCGTCGGACAAGCTGTCCTGCTCAACGGTGCCACTGACGACGGCGACACCCGGCTGGTCTGCGACGCTGCGGAGGCCGTGCGGGTAGGCTTCGGCGATGCGCTCGGTCAGCATGGCTGAGGTCGGCTTGTCCTTGCTGGCCTCGGCAAGCTGCGAAGCGAACTCCGTGCCCGCGGGAATGAACACGAGCCCGGGCTTGGTGCAGAACTGGCCCGCGCCCTGCGTGAACGAACCAGCCAGGCCGGCCGCAAGCTCCGCGCCGCGTTCGGCCAAAGCGTCAGCCGTGATGACCACGGGGTTCAGGCTGCCAAGTTCGCCGTAGAACGGGATTGGCTCCGGGCGTGAATTGGCGAGGTCGAACAGCGCGCGGCCGCCGGGAATCGACCCGGTGAAACCAACGGCCTTGATCGCCGGATCCTGCACCAAGGCTGTGCCGGCTTCGCGGCCGCTGACCAGTGCAAAAAGGCCGTCCGGGGCACCGGCGTTGGCCAAGGCCTCGGTGACAACCTCTGCGGTGCGCTCAGACAAGCGAAGGTGTCCGGAATGCGCCTTGACGATCACCGAGCAGCCGACAGCCAGGGCCGACGCCGTGTCACCGCCGGCCACGGAAAACGCGAACGGGAAGTTCGACGCCGAGAACACCGCCACCGGGCCAATCGGACGCAGGATGCGGCGCAAGTCCGGCTTGGGCGGGGTAGAGGAAGGATCCGCATGGTCAATCACGGCTTCCAAGTACGAGCCCTCGGTGATGACGTTTGCGAACAACCTCAGCTGTCCGCTGGTCCTGGCCACCTCGCCGGTGAGCCTGACGGCGCCAAGGCTTGTCTCGCCGTCGGCGATCGCCACGAGTTCCGCCACATTGGCGTCAAGGGCGTCGGCGACGGCGTTCAGCCATGCCGCGCGTTCGGTGTCGGAAGCTGACGCGGCTACCTTCGCCGCGGCCGTAGCTGCCGCAGTCACGGCGGTCAGGTCAAGAGTTGCTGTACTCAATGCGGTTTCCTTTACTCTCAGGGGCGGATTGCTCAGGGGCGGAGTTCCCGGAGGCGGATTTCTCAGATGCGGATTTCCCGGAGGCGGAGCCTTCAGGGGCGGCCGGCGTCACTGCAAAGTCGAAGCCGAGCCCGGGACGGCCTGTGGTGCTGAGCCGGCTGTTGCGGATCCGTACCGGAGAGCGTGCGGACAGGATGCCGAGTTGCTCGAAAGATGCGTCCTCCACATCCTCCACGCTGACAGCCTCGGCCAAGGTGAGCGCCAATTGACCGGAAAGTTCCGGAAGCAGGTGCGGTGCCACCCTGATGCTGTTGGCGCGGGCCAGCTCAACAATCCTGCGGAACGGCGTAATGCCGCCCACGCGGACAATGTTGGGCTGGATGATGTCCACGGCGCCAGCCTCAATGAAGTCGCGGAAACGGTAGATCGTGTGGACGTTTTCCCCGAGCGCGATCGGAACCGGAGAATGCCTGCGAAGGCGCCGGTAAGCCCAGAGGTCATCGGCCCGGATGGGTTCTTCGAGCCATTCCAGTCCGTATTCGCCCAGCACATCCAAGGCCCGGAACGTATGGGCAAGGTCCCAACGCTGGTTTGCGTCGATCATGAGCAGCCGGTCCGGGCCGATGACGTCCCGAACCGCGGCTACGCGTTCGGCATCTTCCCTCAGCTCAGGCTTGCCCACCTTGATCTTCACGGCCCTGTGTCCGGCCGCAACCCACCTCTGGGCCTGCTCAACAAGCTGATCCAGGGTGTAGTGCAGGTTCACTCCGGACCCATACACTTCCACCGAGTCCTGGCGTTGGCCCAGGAGCCCCGTCACCGAGGTCTGTGCCTGCCGTGCTTTCAGGTCCCAGAGGGCGAGGTCCACGCCGGCCATGGCGATCGTGGTCAGGCCTCCCCCGCCGGCTTCATGCAGCCGCTTCCAGAGCTGGTCCCACACGACCTCCGGGTTGGCCTCGAGACCCAGGATGAACGGGGCGATGTCGTGGTCCAGGAGGGCTTTGACAGCCTGGGGTCCAATGGTGGGTGTCCACGAGAAGCCGTGGCCCGTGCCGCCGTCGTCCGTGGTCAGTTCGGTGACAATCACATGGTTCTCGGGGGCCTCCGCGCCCCAGCTGCGGAGCAGCGGAACCGTGATCAGGCGGGTGGTAAGGCCCGTGATGCGGGCTGCCATCAGCTGCCGGCCAGCTCGTGGCCCTTGGCCAGGATTGCCTTGAGTTCCAGCAACTGCTCCTCGGTGGGGTCAACCAGCGGAGGCCGGACCGGGCCAACAGGCAGTCCGGCAAGCCGGAGGCCGGCCTTGATGAGGGAGACACCGAAGCCGGGCGTCTGGTCGCGGAGCCGGACGAGAGGCGCGTAGAAGCCCTCGAGGAGAGCGTTGCGGCGGTCCTCGTCGCCTGCGACGTAAGCGTCGTAGTACGCCTTCGCGATCTCCGGGGCCATGGCGAACGCGGCGGAGGAGTACAGCGGGATACCCAAGCCGCGGTACGCGCCCTGCGTCAGTTCCGCGGTAAGAAGACCGTTGAACAACGCGAAGTCGGTGCGTCCACAGGCGTTGATGGCGGATACGATTTCCTGTGCCAGTCCGACGTCGCCGATTCCGTCCTTGAAGCCGATCACCTTCGGGTTCGCGGTGAGGCGGGTCATGGCTGCGGCCGTGAACTTGGCCGTGCCGCGGTGGTAGACGATCACGGGCAGGCTGCTGGCAGCGGCGATCGCCTCGACGTAAGCCACAACACCATCGGTGGGACCGGTGACGAGGTACGGCGGGAGCACCAGCAAGGCGTCGGCGCCGGCTTCCTCGGCCACCTTCGCTGCGGCAAGTGCATGGCCAAGCGGTCCGCCCGCGCCGGCAACCACCGGAACGGCTCCGGCGACGGCCTCGACGGCGGCAGTCACCACGGTGCGGATCTCGTCGAGGGACAGTGCGTGGAATTCACCCGTGCCGCAGGCTGGGAAAACGCCACCCGGGCCGTACGGAAGGCGCGAGGTGATGTGTTCCTTCAGAAGGGATACATCCACCGAGCCGTCTTCGGCGAAGGGCGTGACGGGGAAGAACAGTACGCCGTCGAAATTCATGGTGTCTCCTTGGTTGCTCCCGCCGGGACCAGGCCGGCGTGGTTCTCGTCGTTGAGTGTTTGTTGTTCATGTGCTGTATCGGGGCCCTCGAAGGGCGGTGTCAGTTCGGTGCGCCAAGAACGCTTCGGTTCCCAACCGAGTAGCTCACGCGCCTTGTCCACCGAGAAGGCAGGGCTGGTACCGGTCAGGTGTTCCGTTAGCGGGCCGCTGCCCGGCAGGAAGCGCGGGAACAGTTCCGAAAGCGGTGCTGCAGCCAGAGCATCCTTGGCCCCAACGAAAAACACCTGCCCATTGGGGATGGAGTCCATCTTGTCCAGCAGTACGTCCAGGAATTCGGCAACGTCCCGGGCATCGACGTAGTTGAACAGTGCCGGTGCGGACAGTGCCGGGTCCTGCAACCTCTCGCGAACGGTGTGGCCCTGCTGCGTCAGTGCGCCTTCCCACTCTTCCGGAGAGATCACGTAGCACGGCCGGAACGCCGCGTACCGGATCTTCCCGCCTTGGGCTGCGGCGAACATCTGCACGGTCTGCTCAGCGATCAGCTTGGACAGTGCGTAGGCGTTCCACGGCTTGGGCGGCGTCTGCTCATCGAGCGGGAACGACGGCGGCAGCCACCCGGCCGGTGAGCCATAGCCCAGGGCGGTGGGGCTGCTTGCCGTGACAATCTTCGGCACACCGGCGTCCGTGGCGGCACTGATGACCGCATAGGCGAGCCGGGTGTTCGTGCTGAAGATGACTTCCTCGGGTGCGCTGAAAGGTACGGCAATGGCAGCGAGGTGGATGACGGCGTCGGGGGCTGTTTCCCGGATGAGCCGCTCGGCCTCTCCCGGTGCCAGGAGGTCAGCCGTGTACTGGAAGGCACCGGCCGGCAGCTGCTCCGCGGGAATGGCGTCGCGGTCCACCGAAAGTACCTCGTGACCGGCCTCAGCGAGGCCAGCCACCACGCTGCGGCCGAGTCGACCGGAACCGCCGGTGACGAAAATCCTGCTCATGTGGTGTTCCTTATGGTTCGAAGGCCGTTTAGGCCTGGCCGCGGCTGAGGTCAGCGCCCAGTCCGAGCTCGCTGATTCGGACGGGGAGGTCGGTGTCCAGGGACTGGTTGCCGGCAATGCCTACGGAGACGGAACGGAGGCCGTCGATGTAGCCGGAGGGACGGCCCAGCGGGTCAACCCCCGGACCGTTGAAAAGGTCCGAGAGCAGCAGGTTGTCGCCGCCACCGTGGCCGCCTTCGCCATTGATGATCGGGACCTCGTACGCGGCCTCCCAGTGGCGCTGGACCACGAGTCGCTCACCGTTGCGGCGAACGGCATCCTCCTCCTCGATGGGCGTTGCGCTCGGGTCCACCACGGTCTTCTTATCGGTGCTGGACAGCACGGCGGCGCGCTCCACAACCTCGAGTTCGGCCCGGCCTTCGGTGCCGTTGACGGTCACCCGGTAGCCTTCCCACGGGCTGTGGGCGTTGAGGGAATAGCTCAGCGTCGGACCGCCCTGATAGTCCACAACCAGTGCCAGGTTGTCCTCGATGGTGATTCCTTCGGTGAAGACATCCTGGTCGCGACGGTAGCCGTCGAACTTCTCGTTGTCGTAGTAGAGGGCCTTCAGCCGCTCGTCGTCGCGGAGGTCCAAGCGGAACGGATCATGCCCCAGGCCGTCCACCGTGCCACGCTCAGGACGGGGTCCCAAACCGCGGGCTGCAGCATTCTTGTCACCGTAGAAGCGCAGTCCGCCCGAGGCGAAGACACGCTCGGGAACGTCGTTGATCCACCAGTTGACGAGGTCGAAGTGGTGCGAGGCCTTGTGGATGAGCAGGCCGCCGGAGTTCTTCTTCTCACGGTGCCAGCGGCGGAAGTAGTCGGCGCCGTGCACCGTGTCCAGGACCCAGCTGAAGTCAATGGACGTGACCTTGCCGATCACCCCGTTCTGGATGACCTCTTTGAGCGCGGTATTGCGCGGCGAGTAGCGGTAGTTGAACGTGACCACCACGTTCCGGCCCGTTTCCGCCACGGCAGCGGTGATGCGGCGGCAGCCCTCGACGTCGATCGTCAGTGGCTTTTCCACCACGACGTCGGCCCCGGCCTCCAGCGCTTCAACGATGTAGTCCGCGTGCGTGTAGTCAGGCGTGGTGACGATGACACGCTCAATGTTGTTGGCCTGGATGAATTCCGTCAGCTGGCCCGGCTCGAACGACGCAACGGGAGCCGGTGCACCGAGTTCCTGAATGAGGTCCTGATAGAAATCCACCCTGCCCTGATTGACGTCGGACATGGCCACGAGCTCGGCGACGTCCGAGTGCTGTCCATAGATGGCCCGGATGTACATCTCGGACCGGCCGCCGGTTCCAATCAGTGCAATGCGGGTCCGGTTGCGTCCAGTGCCGCCGGCAGTGGCAGCGGATGCTTGCGCTGCGACGGAGTGGGTCTCGGCGGTGTCGACGTTGACCATGGGGGATGCCCCTTTCCAAAGGCAGGAGTGAACCGCTTGACGACGCGGCTTTATCTGGGAAGAATCATGAGAAAGCGTTTTCTCAGAGCGTTATAAGCTTTGTATCAAGACTCTGGCGGTCACGTCAACCATTGCCCCGACGACGGGGCAACACGGAGGCGGCCAATGGGAAGGGGCCACATGGCACGCAGGAACACAAACAGGCGGATCGGCATTGCCGATGTCGCGGAGAAGGCAGGCGTCTCGCACGCCACTGTGTCGCGCGTCATGAACGGTAACTCGGCGGTGGATCCCGGCATTGCCGAGCGCGTCCGTGCGGCGGCAGCCGAATTGAAGTACCAACCCAACCCGGTGGGCCGCAGCCTGGCCCTGGGCAAAACCGACACCATCGGCATTGTGGTCCCGGACCTGGCAAACCCCACGTTCCAGGCCATCCTGCGCGGACTCAGCATTGCCGCAGCGCAAGACGGCTACCGTGTACTCATTGCCGATTCCTCGGAAGTCACCAGCGAGGAAGCCATCCTGGCCGGCGAGGCCCGCCGGCGCTGCGATGGCGTAGTCCTGTGTGCTCCCCGCATGGCCGACGCCGAGCTCGAGGAACTCGCCCCCACCCTTCACCCTTTGGTGCTCATCAACCGCACCACCATCGCCACCAACACCCCCAGCCTCAGCGTGGATTACGGGCAGGGCATCCAGGAATTGGCCCAGCATCTGGTGGGCCTGGGGCACACCCGCCTCGCGTTCCTGTCCGGCCCGGAGCACAGCGCCTCCAACCGGCAACGCCTGGTGGGACTGGATCAGTTCCGCAAGCAGCACCCGGAAATCGAACTGCAGATGCTGTTCGGCGGATCCAACTTTGACTCGGGACACGAATCAACGGAAGCCATCATCGCCTCGGGCGCCACGGGCGTTCTGGCGTTCAACGACCTCGTGGCCATGGGCTTGCTCAGCGGGCTCCACGAACGCGGAGTACGCGTGCCCGAAGACATCTCCGTCACGGGTTTCGACGACATCCCCTTCGCCCGCTACACCACCCCACCACTCACCACGGCAGCCGTACCCATCAACGAACTGGGAAGCCTGGCGTGGCGCCGGATGAAGGAGCAGATTCAGCAAGCCGGCGAAGCGCAGGTACAGGCGCAGGATGAATTCTCACCCCGGATGGAGATCCGCAAGAGCACTGCAGCGCCCGCGCTCAAGCCCGCCTAGAAATGCAACGCGGGGTCACTTACGGCCCATCCGGAAGCCCATCATGGGCCATAAGTGACCCCGCGTTGCTCTAATTTCCGGAGGCCTCCGAGCCCACTCCGGCCTCCTTGTAGAAGCCCTCGATGTGGGCGGCCACAAGGTCCGCTGCCGAACCGCCGTCGTTCGCGTTGACCGCAGCGAGAATCGCCCGGTGCTCAGCACGAAGCCTGCTGGAGGTGGCGTCCCAATCGGGGAGATTCCCCGTCAGCTCCCTCGCATATCCCTCGATCGCACCGCGCAGCGAGGCCATCATGGCGCTGACCACAGAGTTGCCCGCAGCCTCTGCCAGGGCAACGTGGAAGCGTGCGTCGAGCGCCAGGAAGGTGTCGACGTCAGGTCCGGCATCCATCTGGTCAAGGAGGTCGGCAGCCTCTTCCAGGGCCAGCGCGCCCGGCTTCGCACGGTTTGCGGCCCAGGATTCGAGCAGCACACGGGTCTCCACTATGTCGGCAACCGGGAGATGCCGCGTCGCTACGTGCAGCCGCAAGGTCGAGCCCAGCGCTGAACCGGGTTCGGCGATCACCACCGTGCCCGCATCCTTGCCCGAACCAACGCCTGCCCGGACCACACCCATGGCTTCGAGAATCCGCACGGCCTCGCGCACCGACGTGCGGGAAACCGCCAATTGTTCGGCCATGGCACGCTCGCCCGGAAGCCGGCCACCGAGGGCGAGGTCGCCGTCGGACAGCTGTTTCTCAATCCACTGCAGGACAAGTTCGTGGGTACGCATAGGGGAATACTAGTTGATGTGGTCCGACCACATGCTTTACAGTGTGGTTAGACCACACAATTCAAGGGAGAACCGCATGACCGAGACCCTCGACTCCAAGCCCACCGATTCGCCGGCCAAGGCTGCGCCGGCTGAGGCGGGCAACGACGCAGACCCGAAGCTGCCCACCCAGGCCGCCTCCGCCGTCGTGCGTCCGCCGGCGCTGAAGCGGCGCGTACCCAAGGTGGCGGACCTGGCTCCGCTCATGCAGTTCAAGAAACCCGAGTTCAGCAAGGCCGCACGCCTCAAGCGCGCCAGCACCATCTGGGACCTGCGCGACATGGCCAAGCGCCGCACGCCGCAGGCACCGTTCGACTACACCGACGGCGCGGCGGAAGCAGAGATCACGCTTCGCCGGGCGCGCCAGGCTTTCCAGGACATCGAATTCCGTCCCGGCATCCTGCGTGACGTGTCCAAGGTGGACCTCCGCACGGACATTCTCGGACAAGAATCCAAGCTCCCGTTTGGCATTGCCCCCACGGGATTCACGCGCATGATGCAGTCCGAGGGTGAATACGCTGGCTCGCAGGCCGCCGAAGCCGCAGGCATTCCGTACACCCTGTCCACCATGGGCACGGCCTCGATTGAAGACGTCGCCACTGCAGCTCCGAACGGCCGCAACTGGTTCCAGCTGTACCTGTGGACCGATCGCGACCGTTCGCTCGAACTCATCGAGCGCGCGGCCAAGGCCGGCAATGACACCCTCATGGTCACCGTGGACACAGCAGTAGCAGGCGCCCGACTCCGCGACGTGCGCAACGGCATGACCATTCCGCCGGCACTGACCTTGAAGACCGTCCTGGACGCTTCTTACCGCCCGGCCTGGTGGTTCAACTTCCTCACGCACGAGCCCCTGACGTTCGCGTCTCTCTCGCGCTACACGGGCACTGTCGCTGACCTGATCAACTCAATGTTCGACCCCACACTGACGTACGAGGACCTCGACTGGCTGCGCGAAACCTGGAAGGGCAAGCTCGTGGTCAAGGGAATCCAGACGGTTGAGGATGCCCGCAAGGTAGTGGACCACGGAGCTGACGGCATCGTCCTGTCCAACCACGGGGGCCGCCAATTGGACCGCGCGCCCATCCCGTTCCACCTGTTGCCGGACGTTTCAGCAGCGCTGAAGGCGGACAACAGCAAGGCCGCGGTCATGCTGGATACGGGCATCATGAGCGGCGCGGACATCGTGGCCGCGCTGGCGCTGGGGGCCGACTTCGCGCTGATCGGCCGGGCGTACCTGTACGGCCTGATGGCCGGCGGCCGCGATGGTGTGGACCGGACCATCCAGATCCTTGAGAAGGACATGACACGGACCATGGCGCTTCTGGGTGTCAGCAAGGTCTCGGACCTCAACCCGGATCACGTGCGGCTGCTGCAGCACTAGCGCCCGCCCAACTAAGTAGCAGTAGAGGCCGTTTTGAGCGTTCAAAACGGCCTCTACTGCTACTCAGATGGGCACGGGGGCTAGATCAGGCCCTGGGCCAGCATCGCGTCGGCTACCTTGACGAAGCCGCCAATGTTGGCGCCCACCACGTAGTTACCCGGTGCACCGTATTCCTCGGCCGTGGCAGCGCAGCGATCGTGGATGCCCACCATAATTTCGGTGAGGCGCTGCTCGGTGTGCTCAAAGGACCATGAGTCACGGCTGGCGTTCTGCTGCATTTCAAGGGCCGACGTCGCCACGCCTCCAGCATTCGCTGCCTTGCCCGGCCCGAACAGGACACCGGACTCCTGGAAGACGGACACTGCCGAACGCGTGGACGGCATATTCGCGCCTTCCGCCACCGCGATCAGGCCGTTGCTGACGAGCTTGGCGGCAGCATCGCCGTCGAGTTCGTTCTGCGTGGCGCAAGGCAGCGCCACCGTACCATTGACGTCCCACACCGAGCCGCCTGCAACGTGGCTGGAACCGGGCCGACGCGTTGCGTAGTCGGTGAGGCGCCCGCGCTCCACTTCCTTGATCTGGCGCAAGAGTTCGACGTCGATGCCCGCCTCGTCCACGATGTAACCGGCCGAATCGGAACAGGCTACTACCGTGGCGCCCAGCGCCTGGGCTTTGGCGATCGCGTGGATGGCCACATTTCCGGAACCGGACACCACCACTCGCTGGTCCTCAAAGGAAGCGCCGCGGGTCTTCAGCATCTCCTGCGCGAAGATCACCGTGCCATAACCCGTCGCCTCGGGGCGGACCAACGAGCCACCCCAGGAGATGCCCTTGCCGGTCAGGACACCGGACTCGTAGCGGTTGGTGATGCGCTTGTACTGGCCAAACAGGTAGCCGATCTCCCTGCCGCCAACACCAATGTCGCCAGCGGGAACGTCCGTGTATTCGCCGATGTGGCGGTACAGCTCAGTCATAAAGGACTGGCAGAACCGCATGATCTCGGCGTCGGAACGGCCGCGGGGGTCAAAATCGGAGCCGCCCTTCCCGCCGCCGATGGGCATGCCTGTGAGTGCGTTTTTGAAGATCTGCTCGAAGCCGAGGAATTTAACGATGCCCAGGTAGACGGACGGATGGAAGCGCAGACCACCCTTGTACGGGCCGAGCGCAGAGTTGAACTCCACCCGGAATCCGCGGTTCACGTGGACGCGGCCGGCGTCGTCGGTCCACGGGACGCGGAAGATGATCTGGCGCTCAGGTTCGCAGAGCCGCTCAAGGACGGCACCTTCGAGGAACTCGGGGTGACGGTCGTGGACCGGGCCAAGGCTTTCGAAGACCTCAGTCACCGCTTGGTGGAATTCTTTTTCACCCGGGTTCCGCGCCAATACGGTATTCCGGACAGCTTCGAGCCTCGAATCCATGCGTCTTCCTATCCATCAGTGCGCCGACCCGCGGCGAGACGATTCAGTCCCGCTCATGGTTGCACCGATGGACGTAGGATCTCCACCCGAAGGGAATGTGACCCTTCGTCGCCGAGTTAACACAACCGTAGAAAAACCTTGAAAATTCAAGGAAACCAAAGGTAAACAAAACCTCACAATGTGAGGAGTATCACGTTAGCTTGGCGCCCTGCACCCGTTTCGTGGTTACCGCTTCCGCCCGAACTTGGGCAGATTGGGCAGGTTCGGGAGATTGGCCAAAAGGTCCGCGGCCTTGGTTGCGGCACGGCCAACGGTACGGCCGATCTGCTGCGGAACAGTATCGTCCGCACCAGCCTCAACGGGCACAGCAGCCTCGGCTGCGTGGACCTTGACTGCTTGGCCTACGGCTGCCGGACGCGTGGCCACAGCTTCACCTGAAGAAGCATCAGCGACCGGGACGGGCTCACTGGCAGCGGCGGAAGGCACGACGGCGGCGGGAGCCGCTGTTCCGACGTCGAACGTTTCCAGCCAACTGGCGACGCCCGCGAGCGGCTTGGGGTTCAGGGCATAGAAACGCTTCTGGCCCTGCGCGCGCATGCTGACGAGGTCAGCCTCCCGCAGAACCTTCAAATGCTTTGAGATCGTGGGCTGGCTTGCTGCCAGTTCTTCCACCAATTCGCCTACAGCTTTATCCCCAGAGCGGAGGGAAACCAGAATGTCGCGCCTGGTTGCCTCAGCTATGACGGCAAATACGTCGTCAGTCACCATGCCTCCCACCCTAGCGACATATACGCCAATTGGCATCCCTGTTTCTTGCCGCGACGGGTACGGATCGTTGACCCAATCAGGGGCCGGTGCTACAACGGAGTCACGGTCCGTCCGGGCTGCCAGGCCCCGGCCGCCAAAAGCACGGGGTGCATGGCCATGACTGACATTCTCCGGCGGCACATGTTCAACATCATCGCCGCAGTTTTCCTGGCGCTTTTCGTGTTCGTCTGGGTGACAGTGTTGGTGCGCGTGGGGACCTGGATACCCACAGGCGGCGCGGTTGCGCCTGAGCTCAACGGCGCTTTGGTGACTGCGGCGGGCGTCTTGGCCACTTCGCTCAGTTCCCTGACGGCGTCGGCGTTGGGCTTCACGATTTCCGAGGTCAAGCGTGATCAGGCCGAAACCGGCCAGAGCAGTCCCTTGGTCAACCCCGCGGAGGTTGCATCACGGCTTTCCGGCCGGGTGATCTTCGCCATCATGGTCTACATGACCATGGGGATGCTGGTCCTGGTGCTGTGGTTGTTCAAGGGGCAGGCGTCCACGGACCTCATTGGCGCCTTCGCGTTGTCCTTGCTGGGTTGGCTCGTAGGTGCTGCCGGCGTGGTGTTCCAGACCGAAAAGACCAGCTGAAAGGCGGGGGCCTGGCTTTAGTCGAACCAGGGATCCAGTCCGTACAACGGGAAGATTTCCTTGCGCGTGGCTATTACAGTCCGGTCCACCTCATCGGCGGGGTCGTAGCCGACCTCCCATGACCGCCACCACACGTCCACGCCGTCACCCATGGACTCCGGCGCCCACACACCGTAGGTCTCCTTGACATAGGTGCGCCACGCCTCGGGCACCGGTGCGGCCAAGGGCACCGGACGCTGCGTCACCATCCCGATCAGGTGGCTCCACGCGCGCGGCACAACACCTGTGACGTCATAGCCGCCGCCCCCGGTGGCGATCCAACGGTTTTCGCAGTAGCGGGCAGACAAACTTGCGACGGCGGCAGCCGCCTCGCGCTGCCCGTCCACGCTCAGATTCAAGTGCGTCAGCGGATCCAGCCGGTGCGAATCACAGCCGTGCTGGCTGACAATCACCTCTGGTTGGAAGGCACCCACAAGCTGCGGCACCACGGCGTGGAAGGCCCGCAACCAGGCGGCGTCACCCGTGAAGGCAGGGAGGGCGACATTCACGGACGTGCCCACGGCGTTCGGCCCACCGGTTTCGTTGGCGAAGCCTGTTCCGGGAAAGAGCGTCAGGCCCGTTTCATGCAGGGAGATCGTCAGGACCCGGGGGTCGTTCCAGAAGATGCTTTGCGTCCCGTCGCCGTGATGAGCGTCGACGTCGATGCTGACGATCCGCTGCACACCGCCGTCGAGCAGTCGCTGGATGGCAAGGGCAACATCGTTGTAGACGCAGAACCCGCTTGCACGTTCACGCGCGGCGTGATGCATTCCTCCGCTGAAGTTCACGGCACGGACTGCATGACCGGACAGGACCGAGTCCGCGGCGAGCAGCGAACCGCCGGCAAGCCGGGCACTGGCCTCATGCATCCCTGCGAAGGCGGGGTCATCCTCGGTCCCCAGGCCTCGCTCCTCTTCGGGGACGGAGGGGTCGTTGCTGACGCGGCGCACTGCCTCGACATACCCGGCGCTGTGGACGGTCAGAAGTTCGACGTCGGTAGCCAGCGCGGGCGCCTCCACCGCCACATGGCTGTGGTCAAAGAGCCCGAGCGAGTCTGCGAGCCTGGCCGTCAGTTCGAGGCGCTGCGGCGCCATGGGGTGGCCCGGACCAAAATTGTAGGCAGTCATGGCCGGGTCCCACACCACCGTCGTTGGCAGTGCGGACCGCGTAATGCTGGAAGCCATTTTTCCAAGCCTGGAGTTCATCCAGAACAGGCTACCTGAGCCCCGAGGGGCCGCCCGCCCCGTTACGCCGCTGGAATAGTGGTTTACTACTCAAGAAAGCATTGTCCGAATCCAGGAAGAGCGAAAAAGCACTGCCATGACGCAAAGCCAGTCGAGGTCCAAGAACCCGACCAACTGGCAACCCGGCCAGCAGGAACGGGAAGGCCTTTGGATCTTCACGGGCGTGCGCGACTTCATCGACAACATCGCGAACACCTCCCCGGCCCGTTTGGCCCTGGCTGCCTTCTCCATGGTTATCCTGCTCTTCACCGGGCTGCTTTCCCTTCCCGCCGCCGCTGCTTCGGGCGAGCCGACTCCCCTGCACCAGTCCATGTTCACTGCCGTTTCCAGTGTGTGTGTCACCGGCTTGACGGTGGTTTCGACGGCCACGCACTGGTCCTTCTTTGGGCAACTGGTCATCCTGGTAGGCATTTTCGTGGGTGGCTTGGGCACGTTGACGCTCGCTTCCCTGTTGGCCCTCATGGTCAGCAAACGCCTGGGTGTCCGGGGCAAGCTCATCGCCCAAGAGGCCATGAACAATGCCGGGCGTCTCGGTGAAGTGGGTACGCTGCTCCGGATCGTTATTGTCACGTCCGTGGTGATCGAGGCAGCCTTGGCGTTGGCCCTGATCCCGCGCTTCATGGTCCTTGGCGAGCCGTTCTGGCAGTCGGTGTGGCACGGCGTCTTCTACTCGATCTCGTCCTTCAACAACGCCGGATTTACGCCGCATTCAGACGGAATCGTGCCCTACGAAACCGACCTCTGGATCTTGATTCCGCTCATGCTTGGCGTTTTCCTGGGCAGCCTCGGCTTTCCCGTGGTGATGGTGCTCCAGCAGAACGGGCTCAACTGGAAAAAGTGGAACCTGCACACCAAGCTCACCATCCAGGTCTCGTTCATTCTGTTGGTCGCCGGAACGCTCCTTTGGGCTCTCATGGAATGGGACAACGTCCGCACCATCGCCCACATGGACTTCGGCGACAAGATGATCCATTCGCTCTTTGCCTCTGTAATGACGCGTTCGGGCGGTTTCAACCTCGTGGACCAGAACCACATGGAATCCACCACCATGCTCCTCACCGATGCCTTAATGTTCGCCGGTGGCGGTTCAGCCTCGACGGCGGGCGGCATCAAGGTGACCACTATCGCCGTCATGTTCCTCGCCATCGTGGCCGAAGCCCGCGGCGACGCCGACGTCAAGGTCTATGGCCGCACCATCCCCCAAGGCACCATGCGGGTTGCCATCTCCGTGATCGTCGCCGGCGCCACGCTCGTTTCCGTGGCAGCGTTCCTGCTGCTGGCCATCAGCGGGGCCTCGCTGGACAGGGTCCTCTTCGAGACCATTTCCGCCTTTGCCACCGTGGGGCTAAGCACCAACCTCAGCGCCGAGCTGCCGCCGTCTGGCGTTTATGTCCTGACCGTGCTCATGTTCGCGGGCCGCCTCGGCACCGTAACCCTCGCTGCCGGACTGGCCTTGCGCCAGCGCAGCCAGCTATACCACTACCCGGAAGAGAGGCCAATCATTGGCTAGTTCGACAGGAGCGGCCAACCGGCCCGCCCACAACGCCCCAGTGTTGGTCATCGGCCTGGGCCGGTTCGGCTCCGCCACAGCCGAACAACTGGTGAAGCAAGGCCGCGAGGTGCTCGCCATAGAACGCGACCGTTCCCTCGTCCAGAAGTGGGCTCCAGTACTGACTCACGTGGTGGAAGCCGATGCCACCAACATCGATGCCCTGCGCCAACTCGGCGCCCAGGAATTCAGCTCGGCCGTCGTGGGCGTGGGCACATCGATCGAATCCTCAGTGCTCATCACCGTGAACCTCGTGGACCTCGGTATCCAGCACCTCTGGGTCAAGGCCATCACGCCCTCGCACGGCAAGATCCTGAGCCGGATCGGCGCCAACCACGTCATCTACCCGGAGGCCGACGCCGGCGTCCGCGCCGCCCACCTGGTGTCCGGCCGCATGCTCGACTTCATCGAGTTCGACGACGATTACGCGATCGTCAAAATGTATCCGCCCAAGGAAACCGTGGGCTTCACGCTGGAGGAATCGAAGGTCCGGTCCAAGTACGGCGTGACCATTGTGGGTGTGAAAACCCCCGGCGAGGACTTCACCTACGCCCGGCCGGAAACCAAAGTGTCCGGCCACGACATGCTGATCGTGTCCGGACACGTGGACCTGCTGGAGCGCTTCGCAGCCCGCCCGTAGTCTTGGTGAGTCTTTGAAGGGAGTTAGCCCAGTTGCGCGGTGATCTCCGCTGCGCGGGCAGCCGCCGCGCGGGCGCCGTCAGCGATGATGCGGGGAATCCCACCGTCGTCGAAGGCTGCAATGGCACGCTCGGTGGTGCCGTTGGGGCTGGTGACGGCGACGCGGAGCTTGGTCGGGTCGGCACCCGGTTCGGCCAGCATGAAGCCTGCGCCTGCTACGGTCTCGCGGGCCAGCATGACTGACAACTCAGCATCCAGGCCGAGTTCGACGCCGGCAGCCGCCATCGCTTCGGCCAGGTAGAAGGCGTAGGCAGGACCGGAACCGCTGATGGCGGACAACGCGTCCACCTGCTCTTCCGGGATCTCCACCACAGTGCCGGCACCGGCCAGCGCCACTTTGGCTTGTTCCAGCTGTTCCGGCGTGCAATGGGTTCCCGGCGAGACGGAAACGACGCCGCGCCCCAGTTTTGCGGGCGTGTTCGGCATGGTGCGGATCACCGGCTGTCCGGCCGGGAGGGCCGCCTCCAGCTGGGCGATGGAGACCGCCGCGGCCACGCTGACCACGATGGTGTCCTTCGCCAGCGCCGGGCTGATTTCCCGTGCCAGGTCCGCAATGCCAACCGGTTTGACGCCCAGGATGACGATCCCGGAGCCCTTGGTGGCAAGCTTGTTGTTGTCCGGCTCTTCCTCGCCCGCAATGGCCATCACTCCGTGGCGCTGAGCGAGCTCGTCCGCACGCTCAGCGCGGCGGACCGTCGCGACAATGTCTGACGGGTCTGTACCGGCAGCCAGAAGGCCGGCCAGGATGGCCTCGTTCATGGATCCACAGCCAAGGAATGCGATTCGGTTGCTCATTGATCCATCATTGCAGTTAGCCCTCGGATGGGGCGAACGTCTTCCGGATTTCGGATTCCCAGCTTGTTCCCAAGGTTATTGCAGGCTGCACCCATTCTTGGTCCGTAACTTAGTAGTTACCTCATTGAGGGTGCGAGTGATGAGGCGGGCATGGGGATGTCCGCCAGCAGCACCGGTGGCCGGGCGGGTTTTTCCCCCATTTCCCGATTCGGCCGCCGGTGCTTTCGCATTTAACGCGTGGTGTCTTGGTGCGGCGTTGGGCGCGGACCCGCCACGCCGAACGCTATTTGTCGTGTGAGCGGACCAGCGGAACGCTGAGGTGCTGACGGGCGAACCGAAGGGTTTCTGCCAGCATTTCCTCCCGCTCACCTGCGACTTTCGCCTTGCGGGTGGAAATCTCAGCCACCACCACGCCGCTGAAACCGTTGCCGGCCAGATGCTGCAGTACGTCGGCACACTGCTGGGTCCCGGTACCTGGCACCAAGTGTTCGTCCTTGCCGGATCCCGATCCGTCCGTGAGGTGCACGTGGCGGAGCTTGCTCCCCAACGCCTGGACGGCTTCCAAACTGTTGGCCCCGGCAGTTGCAGCATGCGAGAAATCCCATGTGACGTCGTCGTAATCCTGTCCGAGCGGGTCCCAGTGCGGCAGGTACGCCACCGCTTCACGGCCCCGGACGCGCCACGGGTACATGTTCTCCACAGCGATGTGGACCTGGTACATAGCAGCGATTTCGCGGACACCTGCAGCGAAATTCTCCGCGTAGTTGGACTGCCAGCGAAATGGGGGGTGGACCACCACGGTATCGCAGCCGACGTCCCTGGCCATCTGGCAGGACTTCTCGATCTTGTTCCAGGCTGCGCCCCACACTTGCTGGGTGAGCAACAGCGTAGGCGCGTGGATGGAGACGATCTGCTGGCGGTAACGGTGACTCAGTTGGATCAGCGCATCAGGATTCTGGCTCGTGGCGTTATTGGTCACCATCACCTCGACGCCGTCGTAACCCAGGTCCTGCGCCACGGCAAAGGCGTCATGGACGCTCAGCGGGTACACAGAGGCGCTGGAAAGCGCTACGGGGATCTGGCGGCCATTTACTTCAGGTTCGACGTCGGTACTCATCTCAGGAGGCCAGCCCGCCTGCAACCGGGGCCGGGATTGGTGCAGCAAGGCCGGAATCCGGAGTGGTCACCGGAAACTCCGCAACAGTGAGGTCCTGGCGGTCCGCGTGCCCGTTGCCTTCCTTCGCTGCCTTTTTCTTGGACTTGTCCTTCTTGCGTTTGCCCACATGCGGGGCCGGGTCCAATGCTTCCTCGAAGACCAGCTGGTCGAGTCGACGCAGAATCAGGCCTTCCCGCAAAGCCCAGGGGCAAATCTCCATCTTGGGAAATTCGAAAAGCTCCAAGGCGGCCTCGGCCACCAACGCCCCGGCAAGGAGCTGACGGGCACGGGCATCTGAAACGCCGGGGAGGTACAGGCGGTCCTCAACCGTCATGGCCGAAATCCGCTGGGCCCACAATCCGAGGTCGGCAGCGTGAAGCTCTCGCTTGACGTACGGCCCGGCGGCGCTGGGAGCCGCACCTGCAATGCGGGCCAGGGATCGGAATGTCTTGGACGTGCCCGCCACCAGGTTGGCCCGGCCGAGTTCATGGAAGTTCCGGACCACGGGCTTCAAGGTAGAGCGGATATAGCGGCGGAGTTCCTTGACGCTCTTCGCCGAGGGCGGATCGTCGTGGAGCCAGTCACGGGTCAAACGGCTGGCACCCAAAGGTACGGACGTGGCAAACTCCGGAAGCTCATCCGTTCCATAGGCCATTTCGAAGGACCCGCCGCCGATGTCCAGATCCAGGATGGGGCCCGCTCCCCAGCCGTACCAGCGCCGGACTGCAAAGAACGTCATGGACGCTTCTTCACTGCCCGTCAGCTCCTGGAGGGTCACCGTGGTCTCGTGCTTGACGCGTGCAAGCACTTCCGCACCGTTGGTCGCTTCGCGGATGGCCGATGTACAGAAAGCCAGCAGGTCTTCGGCCTTGTGCCGGGCGGCAAACTCCCAGGCTTCCAGGACGAACTCAATCAGCTCGGTCTGGCCGGCGTCGTTGATGTTTCCGTCGCCGTCGAGGTATTGAACCAGCGATAACGGTCGCTTGTGGGAGGCGAAAGCCACCGGGCGCGCGCCAGGATGGGCATCCACGAGGAGCAGGTGGACGGTGTTGGAACCGATGTCGAGAACGCCAAGACGCATTCTGCCATTATTCACCGATTCGAAGCCCGTGAAGCAACTTCGCGACCACGTTTCGGTTGCGTGCTGGTGCCTTGGAGCTTCGCAGACCGCTATTGGGTGGGCTCCCCGACCTCGTCTGCCCGCTTGAAGTCGCGGCGAATGTTCGCAATGCCTTCAGGGTCGATTTCGAAGCCGTAGGCACTGCCCGGGTTGATGACCATGCCCAGCTCATCGCCGATGTTCCCCAAGATCGCCGAACCCATGGTGCCGAGGACGTGCGGGGCGGCGTCGAGGAAACGTTCGTCTACGCGGCTCGGGTGGCTGAAGACCGCCAAAACGGGCTGGCCTTCGGCGTTCGACAAGACCAACGGCTCCACGGACGAGTCGGGGCCATCCACGGCTTCCGAGCTCACCAGATAGACCTCGTTATTGAGGAAAGCGAGGATGACATCCACCGGGTTCGCGTCCGGTTGTTCGGCCAAGGCAAGCTTCGCCTCGAGGTCGTTCAAAGGTTCGTTGTCCGGTGCAACAGTCTGTTCAGTCATGCTTCTACTCGACCACGATGCCCGCCCGGACGCAATTCGCCACCATTAACGCACATGACAAACGGGAGCGATCCGCCGGCGTGGTTGCATCGCTGAACGAGCACGCCACACCGGGAATCCCTCCCGTTCCGCCATCTGAATCGAGCTACTTTTTGGCGGCCGCTTTCCTCGCCGGCGCCTTGCGGGTGGTGGTGGTCCGCTTGACCGGGCCCTTGGCCCGCTTTTCTGCCAGGAGTTCGACGGCGCGTTCGCGGGTCAGTTCCTCCAGCGAGGTTGAGCGCGGCACGGTGATGTTGGTGACGCCGTCGGTGATGTACGGGCCGAAGCGACCTTCCTTCACGACGATGTTCTTCTCCGACACAGGGTCCGGGCCAAACTCAGCCAACGGCGGAACCGCTGCACGGGCGCCGCGTTGCTTGGGCTGTGAGTAGATCTCCAGTGCCTGTTCCAGCGTGATCGTGAAGATCTCCTCTTCGGACCCGATGGAGCGGGAGTCAGTGCCCTTTTTCAGGTAGGGACCGAACCGGCCGTTCTGGACCGTGATGGGGTTGCCTTCGGCATCCTCACCAAGAACCCGGGGCAGGCTCATGAGCTGCAGTGCTTCGTCCAGCGTGACACTGTCCACGGTCATGGATTGGAACAGCGAACCCGTGCGCGGTTTGGCCTTGACGGGCTTCTTCGGCGGCTTGGGCTTGCCGTTCTTGTAGTACTCAACGGGCTGGTTGGCCAGCTGCTCCTCGGTCATCTCGGGGATGATCTCGGTGACGTAGGCTCCGTAGCGGCCGTTCTTGGCAACCACTGTGTGGCCGGTGTGCGGGTCTGCTCCGAGGACTCGTTCCTCCGGGGCAGCGGTTTCCATCAGCTCGATGGCTTTGGCAGCCGTGAGCTCGTCAGGTGCCAGTTCCTCGGGGACGTTGGCGCGTGCCGACTCGATGACCTCACCGGTCTTCTCGTCCACCGTGGGGATGCTGCTCTCGAGGTACGGACCGAACTTTCCAACCCGGAGCGTGATGCCTTCTGCGATGGGCACTGAGTTGATCTCGCGGGCATCGATTTCGCCGAGGTTGTTCACGATGCTCAGCAGGCCGGGATCGGCGTCTTCACCGTAGTAGAAGTGCTTCAGCCAAGCTGCGCCAACGGCCTGACCGTTGGCGATCTTGTCCAGGTCGCCTTCCATGTCTGCCGTGAATTCGTAATCCACGTAGTCTGTGAAGTGCTGCTCCAGCAAGCGGATCACCGAGAAGGCGATCCAGCTCGGAACCAAGGCCGAACCTTGCTTCCGAACGTACCCACGGTCCTGGATAGTGGAAATCGTGGAAGCGTAGGTGGACGGGCGTCCGATGCCCCGCTTTTCCAGCTCAGCCGTCAGCGACGCTTCCGTGTAACGGGGAGGAGGCGAGGTTTCGTGACCAACAGCGACGATGTCCGAGGCTGTCAGGGAATCGTCCTTGGCAACGTTCGGCAGGCGGCGGGCGTCGTCGGAATCATCGTCCCCGCGGCTCTCATCCTTGCCTTCTTCGTAGGCTGCGAGGAAACCGGGGAAAGTGATGACCGTACCGGATGCGGAGAACTCTGCGTCCCGGCCATCCGCGGCCACGGCACCCAGCCGGATGGTGGCCGTGGAACCCTTGGCGTCTGCCATCTGCGATGCGACCGTCCGCTTCCAGATGAGCTCGTACAGGCGGAATTCATCACCGCTGAGCTGTTTAGCAACCTGGGCGGGGGTCCGGAAGGAGTCACCCGCCGGGCGGATGGCCTCGTGGGCTTCCTGTGCGTTGGCCGCCTTGTTGGCGTAGACGCGAGGGCTCTGGGGAACATATTCGGGACCGTAGAGTTCAGCGGCCTGACGGCGTGCGGCCGTGACAGCTTCATCGCTCAACGCGGACGAGTCCGTACGCATATAAGTGATGTAGCCGTTTTCATACAGGCGCTGGGCAACCTGCATGGTGCTCTTGGAGGAGAACCGGAGTTTACGGCCGGCCTCCTGCTGCAGTGTGGAGGTAGTGAACGGTGCAGCGGGACGGCGCGTGTACGGCTTGGTGTCGACCGAGCGAACCCGGAAATCGGCGTTCTCCAGGCCGGAGGCCAATGACGTAGCCATTTCCTCGTTGACGTGCACCACGTTGGAGGAGGTGAGCTGGCCGTCGTCGTTGAAGTCGCGACCGCTGGCAACCTTGGAGCCGTCCACAGCGGCAAGCTTGGCCTTAAACGAACCCGAATCCGCGCCGAACTGGCCGGTCAGGTCCCAATACGACGCCGATTTGAAGGCCATGCGCTCGCGTTCACGGTCCACCACCATGCGGGTCACCACAGACTGGACACGGCCGGCGGACAAGCCGCGGGCCACCTTACGCCACAGCACCGGAGAGATCTCGTAGCCGTAGAGCCGGTCAAGGATACGACGGGTTTCCTGGGCGTCCACCAAAGCGGTGTCGACGTCGCGGAGGTTGTCCATGGCACGGTGGATGGCTTCCTTGGTGATTTCACCGAAAGTCATGCGGTACACGGGAACCTTGGGCTTCAGGACCTCGAGGAGGTGCCACGCGATGGCTTCGCCTTCGCGGTCCCCATCGGTTGCGAGATAGAGCGCATCAGCGTCTTTCAGCTGCGCTTTGAGCTCGGCTACCTTTTTCTTCTTGTCCGGCGAGACGACGTAGTACGGCTTGAAGTCGTTTTCAATGTCGACGGCGAACTTGCCCAGCGAGGTCTTCTTGAGTTCTGCAGGGAGGTCCGACGGCTGCGGGAGGTCCCGGATGTGGCCGATGGAAGCCTCGACGATGAAGCCCTCGCCAAGGTACTTGGCGATGGTCTTGCTCTTGGCCGGAGACTCGACAATCACGAGTTTCTTGCCGGATTTTGCCTTGCTGGGCACGGTGCTCCTACAGAAAAAATGTGTACTTGGGCTGGTGCCCATATTGGCCTAGTTCACCATAGATTGCAGAATCCTGCGCTCAGCCGGTGAAATGGGGGACCCTGTCCGGGCTGTTATTTGCCCGGAGCCACGCGGTCATCCGGGATCATGGACCACAGGGTAGCAACGCGCTCAGCCCCCTGCGGAATCCGGGTGGGATCGTCAAGTTCGTACTCGCGCAAGACCTCTCGAATCCTGTCGGATAATTCCTTGCGTTGATCATTGGTCAGGTACAGCAAGTTGCTCGCCAGCACCACCGACGCCGGCTCCTCCCCCGCATCACCCCGCTGCTTGCGCTCGCCACGGGCTTTGGCAAACGCCGAGGCCCTGCGCCGGAAGGCATCCAGTTCAAGATCCACTACCGCAATTTCCGGGCTGGCCACACTGCCTCCGGAGATGGTGAAGTCCGTGCCGGCAGCTTTCCAGCGGCGTTCGCGGGCGTCACCGGCGTTTTCGGCGGGTGCCACGATTCCCCACTTTTGCAGGGCCCGCAGGTGATAGCTCATAGCGCTGGGCGTGAGGCCCGTCCGGGCGGCGAGTTCGGTGGCCGTGTGGCTCACCTGCGTGGCATAGAGCTCGGAAATGACCTCGAGACGGGCTGCGTGCGCCAAGGCCCGAATAGCCTTGGGATCGGTAATCTCAACCGTCTTCTCGGCCCGCTTCCGGCTCGGGGCACCGCCTGACGCTTGGGATGTCTCGTTGTTTGAAATCACTTCTTCAGTGTAGACAGGGCCACCAGCGCGCAGCGGCGACCCTTGTGGGCGCCGCGCCGCATTGATGGTCACGAGGACCCCTGGTTCGGATCAAGCGCGTGCCCATCAGGAGCGTCCTGGTCTGGAAGGAGGAAGCCGTCGCGGACGAGGTTCCCTACTTCATTGAGGAGCCCGGACCGGAAGGAATCCTCGTCAAAGTCTTCGCCCCCACCCAGGAGTGCCACCAAGGCCCCAATAATTTGTTTGACGGAGAGCTCGCCGTCGCACGCGGAGACGAATCCCGCCAGCTCCGTGCTCAGCAGGTTGGTGCGTCGGAGGCCGGCTCCTTGCCGGAGCAGGATCACACCGGGATGCTGGGCACCCGGCCGCTGATGACGTTCCTCCGTGACGTCGTCAGCCACCATGAGATGCGCTTCTGCCAAGGAATTCCCATAAAGCCAGTCCACGCGTTCCACTGCTGCGCCAAGGTGGGGGCCGATGGGTTGCTCTATGGGATAGGTGATTTCCTCGAAGCGGCTGAAGGGTTCCCGGTTATGTGCCGGGGCTTGAGTATGTCGCTGCGACGGGTTCCCTGCCTGGGCTCGACGCAACCAGATCATTCCGAAGCCGATGCCTTCCACGTTGCGCGAGGCGAAGTCATCGAGGTAGGCGGCGTAGGAATCCTGGTAATGCCGCCGGTCCCGCGTTTCCGACGCATCCTGGAGCCAGGTCTCGGCATACTGTTCCGGCCCCAATTGTTCGCGCTGAATGAACCATCCGTCCAAGCCGGAATCTTGAAGCCACGAGGCAGGCCGGTCCTGCCACTGCGATTCCGTAGTGATTTCCCAGTTGCCCAGCATCTGGGCCGTGCCACCCGGTGCGAGGACCGAGGGCAAAGTCTTGACCAGGGCAGCAACGATGTCGTCGCCCGGTAGTCCACCGTCGCGATAGGTGAATTGGTCGGTTGCCGATTCGCCGCTGCTCCGTGGAGTAATCACGAAGGGCGGATTGGACACCACCAGCCCAAAACTTTCTCCCGACACCGGTTCCAGCAAGGACCCCAACCGCAGGCTGACTCTGGCCTCCAGGTTTTCGGTGTCCAACCCCAACTCCCCGGCGTTAAGCAGCAAGTTGAAGCGGGTGAATGCGAGCGCCCGTACAGAGATATCTGTGGCCGTGACGTGCTCGCAGTGATGCAGGAGATGGAACGTCTGGATTCCGCAGCCGGTGCCCAGGTCCAGCGCCCGTTCTGTGTGTGGTCGGATGGTGGTTTGAACCAGCGTGGTGGATGCCTGCCCGATTCCCAGCACATGGTCGTGCCGCAGGACTCCGGGTTGCTGATGTGCGGCGAGATCACTGGCTACCCATAGCTCAGCGCCTCCGCTGCCATCAGCATTCGGGTTCCAGCCGTAGGGCCGGAGATCCACTTTTGCAGTGACAATGCCGGCGTTTTGGGTGACGAGGCCCAGATCCACCAAGCCGTCTGTGCGGATACCGGGCAGAGCGGAGTCGACGTCGGGCTGGGATTGCGGAACAGCAAGCAACCAGAGCCGAACCACCACCGCGAGCGCACGACTGGCCGGTTCCGCCGAAGCCAGGAGTCGCTCACTCTCCAACAGTGCAGGAATGAGCTGGTCCCTGTTGAGTGCCGCGTAGGCGGATCCACCGAGAAGCTCAGCGACGGAGTCCACCGTGTACGAGACGGCGCGGAGGTCCATTGCGAGCGCCGTGAGCAGCCCCGGGAGGTCACTGCGGGGGGCGTCGGGAGTGTTGCCGGCGGTAAATAAGGTAGCGGATTCAGTCACCGTGCAAGTCTATGGGTGCCTCTCACCGGAGCGCGGCTCGGGGTTGGTCTATGTGGAAAAAGCTGGTCGCCGGAACCCGGTAGCGTTGAATCATGCTCAACTTCTCCTCCACATGGCACCGCATGGGCCTGTTTGCATTCGCCGTCGGAAGCCTGCTGGCAATCAGTGCCTGCCAGGCACCGGGCAACGTCGCTGACGCTGACGTTCCCGCCTGGAAAGAGAAAGTGCTGCCGGCGGTAAGCGGGACGGTACTGGAGGATTCGGGCAAGATCCTGAACAGGGAACCGCTGGTCAAAGAGGCTTCCAGCGTCGCGGCCGGGTCCTACACACTGACCATGGCCTGCGACGGCGGCGGCAAGGCTTTCTTTGCTGTGTCCGCTGCGGGAAAGCAGATCGCTGACGCGGGAGCCGCCTGCAATGGCAGCCTGGAGGTTGTGAAGATCAGAGTCCCGGATACCGCCGCCGTCAGCATCTCGACGAGCAGCGTGGACGCACCGTTGATCTTTGCCTACCAACTGGTTCCGGCCGGCAAATAGGGCTGCCACGGCAGGTCCCATCCGCCCCTATGGGGCGGGGCCTGCACCGGCGTAAAGTCAGGTTATGGGCAGCAAGGGCGCCCTCCCGGTGAGGTTGCAACGGCTGGCAAGGACCGCCGTCGTACTTTTGCTTGTGCTGTTCAGTGCCTCGGCATGTGAGTACACCTATGACGACGGAAGGCCGGAGGCTGGTCCCACCGTCACGGCAACCAATGCGGCACTTCCACCGGACCCGTCGCTGGAGCAAACTGTCACCGGTGAAGAACTGAAAGAGTGGGCACGCGGGGCGCTGCCGGACTCTCAGGGACAATCGTTCTATTCCAGCAGCGGTTACCTGAACCCGGGCGAGTCCAGAACCGAACAAACCGTTCAACTGCCCGGCGGTACCTACGCCGTTACGCTGGCCTGCCGAGGCACCCGGCGGGTGACGTTTGTGGTCACCTTGGCCGACGCGGAGCTCGTCAACCTGACCTTGGGATGCGCCAACGCCCGCGTCAACGTGGTCCAGCTGGAAAAGGATGCCATTTTGTCGATCACGGTCGGCTCAAGGTCGGACGCCAACTTCGCGTACCGCGTCAGCCGGCTTTAACGAGTACCGTGCTTTTGCCTGTTTTCCTGAAGGAATCGTCCTAAGCGGCCGCGCAGCCCTCCGGGCAGCGCAGCGTTTCCGGGCTCGACGCACACTCGGCGCAGTAGAGCGTCAGCGTGCGGCAGCTAAGGTTCGAGCAGTTCTCAAACTTGTTGGTGGGCGCAGCGCAGCGAACACATTCGCCAATGGTTTTGGCGTCGTCGCTGAATTCGACATGCATGCGCTTGTCGAACACGTACAACGAACCTTCCCAAAGCCCCTGGTCCTTGAAGGTTTCGCCGTAGCGGACGATCCCGCCATCAAGCTGGTACACCTCTTTGAAGCCACGGTTGACCATCAGGCTGGACAGCACCTCGCAGCGGATGCCTCCAGTGCAGTACGTAACAATGGGCTTGTCCTTGAGGGCGTCGTACTTGCCGGAGTCCAGCTCCTTGATGAAGTCATGGGTAGTGGCAACATCCGGGACAATGGCGTCCTTGAACTTGCCGATCTGGGCTTCAAAAGCATTACGACCATCGAAGAACACCACGTCCTCGCCGTCGGCTTTCTTGGCGTCTACGAGCGTGTGGAGTTCCTCAGGCTGCAAATGCTTGCCGCCTCCCACCACGCCTTTCTCGTCGACTTTGAGTTCCCCCGGCGCTCCAAACGAGACAATTTCGTCGCGGACCTTGACGCTCAGGCGGGGGAAGTCGGCGGCGCCGCCCTCGGACCACTTAAAGTCGATGCCGTGGAAACCCTTGTATTCGCGGGTGGTCTTCACGTACTGCTTCATTTTGTTGAGCTCGCCGCCCACCGTGGCGTTGATGCCGTCCTTGGAGATCAGGATACGACCGGTAAGCCCCAGTTTTTCGCACAGGGCACGCTGCCAAAGACGCACGGCGTCGGGGTCGGCGATCGGGGTAAAGCCATAGAAGAGCACAATTCGGTTCAGAGCCACTATTAAAGGGTACTGGGTGCAGTAAAATCCGCTCTCCTGCAGGGCCGGCAGAGGGCTCGCCCGGGTAAAGCGATCACAATTTCATAAGCAAGGTTTCCCATGCCCTGATGCCCCTGTTGCTTCATGCACCGCTGGCATACTCTTCCTACATGAGTCCAGACGCCTTGGTTGAAGACATCGCGCACCTTTTGGAAGTCTGGGTGGCCGGTTGGGCCGGTTGCCGGGGCTATGAAGTACGCCAGGAAGGGCGCTTCCCCGCGGCTCTGCGAGCCGACAAAACCGGGGACTGGGAGTATTTCGCCCACGATCCCTCAGACGAAGAGTTCGCAGCGCTGGCAGCTAAAACCGCGGAAGCCGATACGCGCATCCTGACAGTGCTGACCAACGACGTTCAGCGCTACAAATACCTGGCCGAGCAGCATGGACTGAACGTCACGTCCGCCTCTCAGACCATGATGATCGTCGACATGGAAACCCAGGATGCCGAAGATCCCTGGCTACCTGATGACGACCTCGAACTGGCCACCTCAGAAACTAACGGCGTCCACCACGCGGTAGTACATTCCGGCGAGCAGGTTGCTGCCAGCGGCCGGGTATTCGTGGTCAACGGCACTGCAGTTTTCGACAAGATCGTCACAGAGCCAAACTTCCAGCGCCGCGGTTTGGGCAGCTTCATCATGAAGGCTTTGGCCGCACAGGCGTTTGCCCACGATGTGCAGAACGGTCTCCTGCTGGCTTCCCTGGACGGCCAGAAGCTCTACTCCCACCTTGGCTGGGACAGCGTCTGCCATGTGCTCATGATGTCCACCAGCAGCGAAGAGGGGTCCGACCTGTCCGTAGCCTGAACCAGCGACGGTTCTGCCGGGCTTTCAAGCCAAGTTGGCGTGAACAACTCAGTTGAACTGCCAGGATACGACGGCGGCACCCGTGGGGACCGCCGTTCGTGCGCCCCACACAGTGACAGAATGATTCGGTGGCTGCACCGAATTCGCTGATCTCCCTTCTGGGCCGGACCCCGGACCCCGAGCAGCTGCGTCATGTCCACACAATTCCCGCGCGCAAGGCCGTCAATGAGCCCTGGCCGCAGTGGGTGCACACCGACATTGTGGACGCCTACAGGAGCCTCGGCATCCACGAGCCCTACCGGCACCAGATCCAGGCCGCCGAACTCGCCCACTCCGGCGAACATGTAGTGATCGCCACTGGCACTGCTTCGGGCAAATCGTTGGCATACCAACTGCCGGCTTTGGACGCGATCCACCGCTCCGAGCTGCGGGTGCTGTCCGAGCCCGGAAAGATTCACGACGACGGTGCGGTGACCCTGTACCTGTCCCCCACCAAGGCGCTCGCTGCTGATCAACTGGCAGCTATCCGCTCGCTGAACTTGCCCACAGTCCGCGCGGAAACGTACGACGGCGACACTGACCAAGCGTCCCGGCGCTGGATCCGCGACCACGCCAATTTCATTCTGGCCAACCCCGACATGCTGCATTTCGGCATCCTGCCCAACCACACGTGGTGGGCCAGGTTCTTCCGCCGGTTGCGGTACGTGATCGTCGACGAAGCCCACAGCTACCGAGGGGTTTTTGGCTCCCATGTGGCCAACCTCATGAGGCGCCTCCGCCGGATCTGCGCTTACTACGGTGCTGGTACAACGTTCCCTGAACCCATCTTCATTGCGGCCTCGGCCACAGCGTCGGATCCCGCTGTTTCGTTCGGCAGGCTCATTGGTGCCCCCGTCAGGGAAGTCTCCGAGGACTGCTCCCCCCACGGTTCCACCACAGTTGCCTTCTGGGAACCGGCCCTCACGGAAACAAAAGGCGAGAACGGAGCCAAATCCCGCCGCACTGCCGTAGCCGAAAGTGCGGACATCCTGGCAAACCTTGTTTCCTCCCGGGTGCGTACCATCGCCTTCATCAAGTCGAGGCGGGGCGCCGAATCGATCTCCTCGATCACCAAGAGACTCTTGGACGAGGTGGACCCAAGCCTTCCCCAACGCGTAGCGGCATACCGTTCCGGGTATTTGCCGGAGGAACGTCGAGCCCTTGAAAAGGCTTTGCGTTCCGGTGAACTCTTGGGCGTGTCCAGCACCTCGGCGTTGGAACTCGGTATCGACATCTCGGGACTCGACGCCGTGCTGGTTGCCGGCTGGCCGGGAACCAGGGCTTCGCTGTTCCAGCAGATCGGCCGTGCCGGCAGGGCAGGCCAAGACGCCATCGCCGCCTTCGTGGCCAGCGACGATCCCCTGGATACGTACCTGGTGAACCACCCCGAGGCGATCTTTGACGTCTCCGTGGAAGCCACCGTTTTCGATCCCGGCAACCCCTATGTCTTGGGGCCGCATCTCTGTGCGGCTGCGGCGGAATTGCCCATCGGCCCTGCGGAGCTCGGGCTCTTCGGCCCCTCTGCCGAAGGTCTCCTTGACCGGTTGGTGGCGCAAGGGTATCTCCGCAAACGCCCGGCCGGCTGGTTCTGGACGCACCCGCAGAGTGCTGCCGGAATGGTTAATCTGCGTGCCGACGGCGGCGGGCCGGTCAGCATCGTTGATGCAGACACCGGCTCCCTGCTGGGCACCATGGACTCTCCACAGACGCATTACCAGGCCCACACTGGCGCCATATATGTGCATCAAGGCGACAGCTACCTCGTGGAAGAACTCAACGAAACAGACCATTGTGTGATGGTGCGCCGCGCGAATCCCGACTTCTACACCACGGCGCGGGACGTAACTCAGATCGAGGTCCTGAAGACGGTCCGCTCCGTTCAATGGGGCGACATCGCGGTTCATTTCGGCGACGTAAAGGTTACTACCCAAGTGGTCTCCTTCCAGCGCAAGGCCTTGATTTCCAACGAGATCCTGGGAGAAGAGCCCCTGGACCTTGGGGCCCGGGACCTCTTCACCAAGGCTGTGTGGTTCGTGGTGGACAACCGGTCATTGCGCGACGCCGATCTGGTGGAAGCGCAGTTTCCCGGAGCATTGCATGCCGCCGAGCATGCGGCCATCGGGCTCCTTCCTCTCGTGGCCTCGAGCGACCGCTGGGATATTGGTGGCGTTTCGACTGCCTTGCATGCAGACACTGGAGTGCCCACGATCTTTGTCTATGACGGCCATCCGGGCGGTGCGGGGTTCGCTGAGCGAGGCTTCGAAAAGGCCAAAGTGTGGCTCACCGCCACGCGGGAGGCCATCAAAGCGTGTGAATGCGATACCGGCTGCCCGTCCTGCGTGCAGTCCCCCAAATGCGGAAACAAGAACAACCCACTGGACAAGGCAGCCGCCATCACACTCCTGGACGTGCTGTTGAAGGACTCTTTCTAGGGCAGCGGCTCCTTCCACGGCCGCCGCTCCTTCCAGGGCAACGGCCCCTTCCAGGGCAGCGGCGCTTTCTAGGGCAGCGGCCTTCCCCCGGTGGTGACTGTGCCTAGGGTGGTGGCCCCGCGCGTGCTTTGCCTGTTGCCGCGCCGAACACCGAATGCTGCACCAGCTCTGTTGCAACCTCGACCACCTCGCCACGAACCACGACGCACGAGGTCAACCGGGCATCATGCTGCTCGGCCAGCTCTGCCGCAACATCACACGGCTCCCCCGACGTGAGTCCGCGGGCTGCATCTGCTCCTGCAAGGGCAGCCAGGTCCGCGGCCGACGCGGCCCTCGATGCCATAACTCCCGCCTGTGCCAGGAACAACACCCCTGCAAGGAGCGACATCACGACGCATCCAAGCACCAAGGCCAGTACCGTCCCGGCGCCGCGCTCGGACGTGGGTGCCTCCGCGTCTGTCACGGCATGCGCGTTGAGGTTTGACACTTCAACCCTCCGCCCAGAGTTCCGCAGACAGCCCCATTACGCTCCGCCCCCAAAGCACGGGATTAGCTCCGAATGGGTCCTGGCCGAGGTCACTCCGGTCACCAACTGCCAGCCGCCGCACCCCGGGTCTACGGCACTGCCCATCGCCAACTGCCAGCCGCCGCAACCCGGGTCTACGGCAGGACCCATCGCCAACTGCCAGCCGTTCCCACCGCCCAGAGCGGCGGCCCGTGATACCTCAGCCTTGGCCGAGGCTGAAGCAGTCAGAGTCCAGGGGATCACGGCGCCCAGCGCACCACCGACTCGCGCCGAAGCTGTCACCGTCAGCCATTCGTCGTCCCGGCCAACTACTGCTGTAGCCCCCTCCCCGGCAAGGCGAACGACTATTCCCTGCACTGCGTTGCTGTCCTCGCCCCTGGCCAAAGCCCTGGCGCCCGCCCTGGCCGCTTCTTCCAAGCGAAGTTGTGTAATCCCAGCTGCCGCACCTGCCAGCAGGAAGGCCAGAAGCACGAGTACGGCCGGCAGGGCCACCGCGAACTCGGCAGTCACAGCCCCGGAAATGCTGCCCTGCCCCGGAGCCCGCTTGGGCCACGAATCCGTCCCCGGCGTCCGCCTTTCCCCAACATCTTCGTCTCTGTTGAGGAAACGTGGTTCCGGCTTGTCGTGGGCTTCCGGCAGCACACAGGTCACGGCAACTGCAGGGCCGTACGAATAAGGTTGAGCAGGAAGCCGCGGACCTCCTCGCTGCGCAGGATGACAACCAAGAGGCCTGCCAAGCCGACGGCGGCGAGCGTGGCGATGGCGTACTCAGCGGTGGCCATTCCCGCTTCGGAAGCTCTGAGCCGGCCACGCTTCCTTGCCTGGGACCTTCGTGTCCGAACGGGAGGGACGGCTGGGGTCTCCCGCTCGGAAAGCGCGGAAGGCAACTGGTGGACAGTCGCGCTACGTGGAACCGCTGTGCCCTCCGGCTCGGCTGACGCGACCACGCCCCGCGCCGTCAGCCTCCGGACGTCCAGCTCCCGCATAGCCATGTCCCCTCCCGCCAGCTCCCGCATAGCCATGTCCCCTCCCGCCAGCTCCCGCATAGCCATGTCCCGCGCCGGAAGATCCGGCGCCCCAGCCGATGAATCTTCGCGTTCAAGGACTGCCAAGGAACTGTGCCGTGCGCCCTGCGCCGTGGGCTGTGTGTGGGTTGCTGCTTGCATGATGTTCCCTTCAGATGATGCCGACCGATCAGCCGGCTAAGACGACTCTTCCGTTCCTTTGTCCGGTCCAGAAGTGCTTGATGCTGCCAAGTGGATAAACCCCTGGTTCGTGCGGTTGTGGAGGAAAAGTGACCACACCGGCGCCTCAGCCGGACGGCAGCATGGCGATCAGGACAGGGACGATTCCCAGGCAGATAAATGCGGGAAGGGAGCAGATTCCCAGCGGGACTACGAGCTTCACGCCCAGGGCAGCGGCCCGCTTTTCCGCCGCCCTGAATTGTTCACGGCGTTCCCTGGCTGCCTGGGCATAGAGGATGGATGCCGATGGAGCCCCGGTGAGGGCAGCGAAAGCCAAGGCCTCTTTTAGCCGGGCAACTTCCGATACTTGGTTTGCCGAGCTGCGCCAAGCTGTTTCCCAGTCCGCCCCAATCGACAACGCAGCCACCACGGGCCGCAGGGAGACGCTGATGGATGGTGAGGCGCACGTGGCAATCAGTTCCAAAGCGCGTCCGATACCAGCCCCGGCGTCGAGCATGGATGCTAAGAGTTCTAGCATCATTGCGGTGTCGCGCAGTCCGTCCGAGGAACCCACGTCCTCCGAAGACAGAGGAGCGCCGTTGCCGGCCCCGGCAGCAACAGCCGTTGGGTCGCGCAATCTCCGGTAAAGCTGTCGCCGAAGCCGCGACGGCGCCGCCAGACCGATGACGGACGCGGTTATGAGAACCCCGGCCAAGGCCAGAGCTGGCAGCCCTCCCATCAGCCGCCGCCACCGGCAGCAGCGACCAAACGGGAAGACCACAGGCGCCCGGCGACGGTGAGCACAAGTCCTGTGGCCAGTGTCGCCATGCCCAATACGTTGTCGAGGAGGATTCCCAGCGGGTCAACTCCCAAGGCCATGCCCAGACCCAGTCCGAGGACGGGGAGCCACGACAAGAGACGGACTGTCGCTTTGGGTCCTGCGAGCGCCGTTTGCCGTGCCGCTTCAGCGTCTTCTTCGGCCTCAAGTTGTGATGCGAATCGGGTAAGAATGTCGGCCAGTGGGCAGCCGCTGGTCTCGGCGATATCCAGGCAGGCGGCCAGTTCCACCCAGATCCTCCGTTCGACGTTTCCACGGCTGGGATACGCCTTCTCCACGGCGCCGCGTATGGCTTCGGCGGCGGAATTGCCCACACTGGACGATGAGCGTGCAGCACCGAGTACTCGGATTGACGCTTCGGAGAGTGTCGCCGCGGCGCGCTGCGCTCCCGAATAGGCCGTTCTCCTGTTGTCGCCCGTCAGGCCCGAATGAACGAGCCACATTTCCTCCCAAAGCCTCGCCGCTCCGCGTCCACCGCGTAGGAGCGCCGCGAGTTGTTGAACCAGGACCACCAAGGACAAAGGTTCGGCCCGGACGCGGCGGTATGCACCGATCCTCAAGCCAAGGTGTCCTCCAATGGCCTCAGCCGCTGTGCGCCGCCGGCCGCCGAGGTCGCGCCATCTTTGGGGCGCAGGCTTTCTGAATTCGAACCACGCGGCAGCCGCTAAGGCGAGTACCAGAAGGGCATTCATGCAGCCGGTCCGGAGCTCGTTGCCGGTGCGATCCCGCAGTCCAGGGACAATCTGGCAGCCAAGACAGCCCAGGCGGGCCCCTGCACCATAGGGCCTTGGTTCGACTGCAGCGCAGGAACAACAGTTTGGCCGGCAGCAGAGTCTGTCAGCATGCCTACGGAAACGAGTTTCCGCCCCTGCTGCGTGCGTTCCACGTGGATCACGACGTCCAGTGCACTGGAAACCTGGAGTCGCACTGCCTCTGCGTTCAGGCCTGCGAGCGCGCCCAGCGCGACCAGCCTGGCAGGTACGGCCTCTGCGGTGTTGGCGTGAATAGTGCCACCCCCACCGGTGTGGCCGGTGTTGAGCGCGGTGAGCAGTTCACGGACTTCCGCTCCGCGGCACTCGCCAACAATCAGCCGGTCAGGTCGCATCCTCAGGGCTTGCCGGACCAACTCGCCCAGATCCAGGGCGCCGCCGCCTTCAAGGTTTCCGTGGCGTGATTCGAGCGTGACGACGTGGGGGTGGACAGGATTGAGCTCGGCCGCATCCTCGATCAGCACCAACCGTTCCCCGGGACGGCTCAACCCCAGCATCGTGGAGAGGAGGGTGGTTTTGCCGGATCCTGTTGCTCCACTGATCAGAAAGCTCAGCCGGCAGTCCATGATGGCCCGCAGTACGGTTTCCTCGAGTTCGTTGAACATGCCGCCGGTGCGGAGTTCTTCCAGGGTGAAGACCTCTTCGCGTCGAATACGTATGGACAGCAGTGTTCCTGCCGTTGAGATCGGCGGCAGGACCGCGTGCACGCGGTAGCCTCCGTTCAGCCTGACATCCACACACGGCGAGCCATCATCCAGGCGGCGGCCGCCGGCTGAAACCAACCTCGCGGCGAGGGACCTGATCTGCTGTTCATTGTGGAAGTGAACCGAGGACCGTTCCAGGCCTTGCCCGCGATCCAACCACACGGACTCCACACCGTTCACGAAAATGTCCGTGACGTTGGGGTCCCGGACAAGGTGCTGCAGGGGGCCCAATCCGTTGAGCTCGGCGCTGATGGTCTCAGCAGCTTCCAGTGCACCGGCAGTTCCCAGGACTTTCCCACTGGCCTGGACCGCGGCAGCGACGCTGGACGGCGTCACTGGACCGCGCCCGGACAGCACGGATTCGCGGACGGTCTCCAGAAGCATCGAATCAAGCCTTCGGTTCTGTCGACGCCGACCACCGGCAGGAGCCAGGCCGCTCAAAGGCAGGCCGCTCAAAGGCAGGCCGCCCTTCGGCAACGCCGAGCCTGGCAACCCTGCCCCGGGTGAGGCTGATCGCGGGAAGTCTGTCATTCGGAACCACCGTGAAGGTCCAACACGGCGTCGGCGAATCTCATGACGGGGCGTCGCCGGCCCAGCTCAAGCAGCCGCCCGAATTCGGTCCCTGCAGCAACCCCGCGGACCTCCGGAACAATTCCGGACAGGGGCAGCCCCAATGATTCGGCTATTAATGGCGCGTCCATGGCTGCTGCGACGTTGCCCCTGATCAGGAGTCCGGTGTCCACAGGCGGGAGTTCGTTGAGGATCCGTGCGGCAGCAACGGCGGATTTGAGGTGTGCCTTGGCGAGGAGAAGGATCTTGTCGCAGGCCCAGGCCAGAGTCCTGATTCCTTCAGTCCCCCTGCCGATGTCCACAACGACGAGTTCGAAGCTTCTCCGCGCGGCGTCGACCACAGCCGCGACAGAACCGGCGTCGGGCGTTTGTACCGGGTCCCGGGTACCTGGCCAGGACAGGAACGCAAAACCGCCTGCCACCGGCAGGGAATCGCGAAGCTGACCGGGGTCAATGCTGCCGCGTGCGTCGGCGAAATCCGGCCAGCGAAGTCCCGGTATGTCCTCCAAAGTGACGGCGAGTTCCAGGCCCCCACCCAAGGGGTCGCCGTCAATGAGCAGGGTACTGACACCATGCCCGGCGGCGGCTTGGGCAAGCCACACCGCACAGGTGGAAGCTCCCACTCCGCCGCAGCCTCCGATGATGCCCAGGACGGTGCCACCGGGGTCCGGCGAACCGGATTGGCTCAGATGTTCAGCCAGCCACGTCGCGGCCTCTGGCAGCACGGCAACACGCTCAGCGCCCAGAGCCGCCGCGAGCCTCCAAAGCCCGTCACCTTCGGCGCTCCTGCCCAGCAAAACGGCGGGCGCTCGCCGTCGTGGAGGGAGTTCCCTGACATCGCTCCCCACCAGCACGACGTCGGCACTGTCCCAACCGTGGATGGCTTCACTCACGTCCACGGCTGTGCGCAGGCTGCCTCCGATCGCTGCAACGATCCGCTTGGCCTCTTCTTCAAGGTAGGGATCGCCCGTGACAAGGAGAATTTCGCCAGATTCCCGTGGCACCCAGGACTCGTCCGGATCCGACGACTCGATGAAGGCCTGTCTGTGCCCAAGCTGGTGCTTACTCATGAGGCCACTCTTGTCCCGTTGACGGAAGCATAGAAGCGGTCAAAACCTGTATGTGGACAACACAGCGGAATCCCATGCTGTGGAGGAAGTGTCATGCACCATCCCAAGGCAGAATGGAGACCATGTATTTGCTGCTTGCCGCCCACCCGGACGGCGCAGCCATACAAAGAATCTCTCCCGCCGGTAAGCCCACCGCCGACGCCCGCGTGGTCCGCAAAGGCGAGTTACCCGCCGTCGTGCGTGAATTTGAGACCCAGCGGCCACGCTGGGTCTGGCTCCGTGCGCAGGACTGGTACCCGGAGCTCCTGGTGCATGGGGTCGAAGTGGAACGCTGCCACGACCTCTCTCTGTGCGGCGCCATTCTGGCGCACTCCGAGTTCACAGCCCATACCGAATACGCGCAGAATGCCGAGAAACTGACCCAGGACGACGACGCCGCACCGCCCCGGACGCTGCAACCCCCTCCTCCACCCGCTGAGCAGGGCGCTCTGTTCGAGGACTTCACTCCTGGCCCGGCAAGGGCAGGGCTGGCCGAGCTCCGGACTGAATTCGCGGCCCAGCAGCACGCCCTCGCCCAGGTCACCACAGACGATCAAAGGAAACAACGGCTTCAGTTGTTGCTGGCCGCTGAGTCCGCATGCGCCATTGTCGCCGTGGAAATGCAACACGCAGGTGTCCCATGGCGCGAAGAGCTGCACGAGCAGATTCTGGCCGGCTATCTGGGTGACCGCCCGCAATTCGGGCACAGGCCGCCCGCGCTGGAAGCCCTGTGCAGTGAGCTGCGGGACATCCTGAAGTCCCCAAGCCTGAACCCGGACTCACCGCAGGACCTCATGCGTGCCCTGCATCGCAACGGGATCGAGGTCAAAAGCACCCGGCAATGGGAGCTCCAGGAATCCAAGCACCCTGCCATCCAGCCGCTGCTGGCCTACAAGAAACTGTCCCGCCTCCACACCGCCAACGGTTGGGCGTGGCTGGACGCGTGGGTGCGTGACGGCCGTTTCCACCCCGAGTATGTGGTGGGTGGCGTCGTATCCGGCCGATGGGCCTCACGAGGCGGCGGCGCCCTCCAAATTCCGCGCAATATCCGGGGCGCGGTGCATGCCGATCCCGGCCACAAACTCATCGTCGCCGACGCCTCGCAGCTTGAGCCGCGCGTGCTCGTTGCCCTCGCGCAAGACACGAAAATGGCCGAGGCTGCGCGGGACAAGGATCTCTATGCGGGCATCGCGGCCCAAGGATTTGGCGGCGACAGGGCAAAAGCCAAGATTGCGCTGCTCGGCGCCATCTACGGCGCAACCACGGGCGAATCGGGCCGGCTCATGCCGCAGTTGGCACGCACATATCCCCACGCCGTCGGCTTCGTGGAGCAGGCCGCGCGCGACGGCGAAGCCGGTCGAACCGTGACATCGCGGCTCGGCCGAAGCAGCCCACCGCCGTCAGCCGGATGGTTGCGAAGCCAGCAGTCCACCACCGCGGAGGAACAGCGGCGCGCCGACAACCTTGCCCGCTCCCGCGGCCGATTCACGCGCAATTTCGTGGTTCAGGGCTCGGCAGCCGAGTGGGCATCGTGCTGGTTGGCGGAATTACGACGGCGGCTGCGCGCTTTGCGTGCCGAAGGCTCGCCATCCGGGGAACTCGTCTTTTTCCTCCACGACGAAGTCATGGTGCATGCACCTGATGACGCCGTGGACGCCTGCATCCAGGCGATCGAGGAATCCGCGAATGCAGCAAAAGAGCTCATGTTCGGGCGGGTCCCCGTCGAGTTTCCGGTGAGCATCGCCGTCGTCGATTCCTACGACAAGGCGAAGTAGCCGCCGGGACGCGGCCAAAGCCTTGTCCCACGTCACGGACCGGAGGAAACTGACCCCGTGGGCTCCGATGTGCGGGATTCGCTGAGCTTGTACATAGCCTTCCAGCTGACGGAGCTGGAAGGCTATTTGCCGTTGATCGCCGCGGCCGACCAGGAGGCGGTCCACAGCGCCAGGCTCGCACTCCGCCGCCTTCGCTCCGTACTTTCCTGCTACGAGCCGCTCCTTCCACACGTACCCAAACCAGAACACAAGGATGTCCGTTGGCTGGCGCGCTCGCTCGGTGAAGCCAGGGATGCATACGTTCTCGGCAAGCGGATTACTTTGTCTTTGGACGCGTCAGATGCTTGGCGCGCACCCGATCCGCTGCAGGAAGCGGTGCGCGTGCTGATGTCGGCGAGCAATCGTTCCGCTGCCCGTCTTGGCTCCGACGAGCGGGCCCGGCGAACCATCCATGCCTGCCGTGAGGCCCTCCTGTCTGAAGGATCCAACGGCCAGCCCCGGCTACGAAAGAACGGATCCCCGCACCGAATGGCCGACGTCGCTGAACTGCTGCAACAGCAGTGGGAAGCCATTCAGCGCAGTCTTGGGGCTGAAGCCGCAGCCGTCGGGGAGGAAGAACGCAGCGAGCTCCTGCACCGTGCCCGCAAGGACATCAAGGGCCTCCGGTACTCTGTTGAGGCCGTCGCCGAGGTGATCGGTCCGGCCGCAACGGCCATCATCCAGCCGGCGGTCGGCATGCAGCGCATCCTGGGCGAACTTCACGACAGCGTGGTGGCCACTGACTGGATTGATGGACTGTCCGGGTTGCCTGGGGTGGACGGCCTGGATAGGCAGGAACTCCGGCTCATGGAGCAGCGCAGGATGGCAAAAGCTGACGCGCAGTTCAGGGCGGCCGGACTGGAGTATCCGCTTCCCGCACCGCGCCGGGTGCTGCTGTTTTGACTGCCCGAACACTAGCCATCGGCGGGCCTCCGAGCCAGTCACATCTCGCTATGTGATCGGCGATGACCGCCGTATGACGAGTACCCGACGGTAACTTTAAATCCCCGCACCTTCTGGATACCTTCAAAGTGTGGCGCGTGGCACACTGCGCCCGGCACTGTGCAATGAAGCATTCATAGGGGGAACAGCAACGATGGCTGGCCGATTTGAAATCATCAAAGACAACGAAGAGTCGTACCGATTCCGACTCACCGCAGCGGACGGAACGGTAGTTGCGGAATCACCCACGTTCAAACACCTCAAGGGCGTGGTGGACGGCATCAACGCGGTTCGCGAAAATGCGGCGACGGGATTGATAGTGGACCGCTCGACGGCGGGACGCAAGGCCGCTTAGAGCTCGACCTCGTGCAGCCTGCCTTCGTCCCAAGGGACTGTCCAGCCAAGCTCATCGAAGAGCCCGCTGAGGACCATTCCCGTAAAGCCCCAGACCAGGACACCGTTCACGGTGAACCCCGGGCTGGTGAAGGTCCGTCCAAAACGGGAAATCGTCGCCGTGACACGGTTCGCGGGATCCAACAGGTCCCGGACCGGGACGCGGAAAACCTGGGCGGATTCGCCGTAGTCCACAACACGGACCGGCGATGGCGACGCCCACCAGGCCAGCACAGGGGTGACTCGAAAATTGCTGCGAATGAGCCCCAGTTCCGGGATGACGCCAAGCACCTTCACGCCTCCGGCATCGAGGCCCGTCTCCTCGACGGCTTCACGGAGCGCAGCCGCCACCACGGACTCGTCTTCCGGGTCAACACTGCCGCCCGGGAAGGCAACTTGCCCGGGGTGATCGTCCAGGGTGTGCGCCCTTTCCAGCAGCAGGACATCGAGATCCGCCGCGGCAATCGGGCGGTCGGATTCGGCAGGGACATCGTCCAACACCCCAAAGAGCATCAGGACAGCCGCCGGCCGGTTGGTCTCGGGGCTGACCGGAAGTTTCGCCCAGTGGGCAGAGTAGCCATGCTCGCCGGACTCAAACCGGGTGACCAGTCCCGCGAGATCTTCCAGCGCCGTCACCGGGGCCTCCTTTGGGATTCCATGCGGATCTCGGCCGCGCGGTGTGTCTCGGCCAGTAATTGTTCCAACAGGTCCTCGTTGCCGGGCGCCAGCTCGTACTTCAGCAATTTGGCTGCCTTCACAGGGTCTGTCTCGCCGTCGCCGTAGCTGGGGCACAGGCTCGCGACCGGACAAGCACCGCAGGCCGGCTTCTTCGCATGGCAAATCCGCCGACCATGGAAGACGACCCGATGCGAGAGCATGGTCCAATCCTTCGGCTCGAACAGTTCGGCAACGTCGAACTCGATCTTCACCGGGTCATCCGACACCGTCCAACCAAACCGGCGGGCCAATCGGCCGAAGTGCGTATCCACGGTGATCCCGGGGACACCAAAGGCGTTCCCCAAGACAACGTTTGCCGTTTTCCGCCCGACACCCGGGAGCGTCACCAGGTCTTCAAGACGGCCCGGTACCTGGCCGTCGAACTCGTCCACCAATCGGGTGCTCAGCGCAAGGACGTTCCGGGCTTTCGCCCTGAAAAAGCCTGTGGGCTGCAGGATGGCTTCCAACTCTGCGGGATCTGCCTCGGACAAGGCGCGGGCGTCGGGGTAGCGGGCAAACAGGATCTTGGTGACCTGATTGACCAGCACATCCGTGGTTTGGGCCGAAAGAACGGTGGCCACCACCAGCTCGAACGGATTACGGAAATCCAGCTCGGCATGGGCATAGGGATACTTGTCCGCGAGGACCCTGTTGATCCTGCGGGCCCGGCGCTTGAGGGCGAGCGGGGAGCCAGCTTCAGCGATGGCCACGACGTCCTTCCTTAGCCGCGTTCGATGTTGCTGAGCTCCCGAAGGACTCCGACTTTGCCGTCCGTGTCCTGGACCAGGAACTCGTGGCCACGGTCTTCGAGGGCAAGTACCCAGCCACCCGGTTCGATCGTGAAGACAGGCGACCCGGTCTGCTCGTTGTACACCGTCCGTGGCTGGGCCACTGCAAACCAGAACGCCTCGTACGCAGGCGTGTGGCTGGACTCGTCGGGTCGGCTCGCGGGGTCCACCGTGGCACCGATGGAGTCGCTGACGACCCGCGTATCACCGGACACAATGGGCGTCGCCATGGTGGCAGCCCACGGACGCTGGGATGCAGGCTGCTCGGCGGAGGGCTGATGCGCTGCGGGCTCGTTGTCTGCCGTCTGCTGCGCCGCGGGCGGCTGGGTTGTGTGCTGCGTCGTGGCTGCTTCAGGAGCTGCAGGCTTCGCGGGCCCGCCGAAAGCGACGTCGGGCTCAGCCGGTGAAGGCTCTGGCGCAGCCTCTGCCGCGGTGGCAGCCGGAGTTCCAGCCGCAGCGGGAGCCGCGGAAGCCACCGGTTCTGCCGAAGGCTGCACATCCACAGCGGGCCTGGAGTCTCGTGCCTCGCCGACGACGGGTGCCCCACTCGTTGGGGGCTGGGTGGCCGAGGTAGCTGACGCGGCGGGCGTTACCGGCGGCGTGTAGGGGCTACTTGTCCCGGTTCCGAAGCCGGCATTCGAAGACCCAAAGCCAGCGGCGGACGGGGCTTTCGCTTCCTTGGGGGCTTTCGGGGCCTTGGGTGCAGCGGGTTTGCGGCTGGGGACAGCGGCCTCTCGGGCCACCACGTGGGCAGGCGCCTCAGCGCGGTCCTTAAAGTCAGCAGAGAGCCACGGCAGGTGAGGAGCAAGAACAGTTGCTGCGAGCAGGCCCAACGACCCCACCAACCCCAGCAGGACACTGCCATTGAAGGAATCGGTAATGGTCAGGAAGAACAAGGGCAAAGCGAAGGACGCCGTCACGGATGCGAATTGGTCGATCGACAGCGAGCCCACGCGGACGATGGTGCCGGGCTGAAGCCGCCGGGCCACGAACAGGGCCACAACCACCAGCGGCAGGATGATCCCCAGCAGCAGGAAGAAGAGGTTACCAAGGTTCCAGAGGTTGTAGCGGCCACCGAACATCGGCAAGAGCGACGCGATGAACATCAGGAGCGTGGAACCAAAGATGGTGAGGTCGCGGATAGTGAAAGGACCCAGAACGGCCTGGTACTTGGCAGGAGTGGCGGAACCGGCACCGCCTGTTGCAGGGGCCGTTCCAGCCGCGGTGTCCGGTCCCGTCGGATTCGAGTCGTGCGGGCCTGGGCTCTGCGGGTTCATGTATTTCTCCTTCGTACGGCGGCGCCTTGGGCATTCCTGCCCGGGGTTTGAGACGGGATTCCGCCAAAAACCGGGCACGCCTCCAATGCGTCCCAAGACTTCTTCAGCCTATGTCACGCCACTGACAGTCTTCTAGCCGAAACCAGGCAGACGGCACCTGCACAGGAAACTCCAAGCTCTCTTTCAGAAGAAGAGTGAAGCCCGGCGTAACCGCGGATGGCGAGTGCCGCCGTCGTCGTCATGTAAGCGGTTCCCAGCACCACAATGCGCCATTCGGCGCTAAATCCGCGCCGCTCGCTGGCGGATTTGTGACGACGCACACGTAGGATCTCCCGAGACGATAGTGTTGATGCCGGACAGCACTCTGCGGAGCCCCTGCGGGAACGCTCGACGCCGGTTTTCGGCGGCGGCGCGACACCTGCGGACGGCGTCCGCGCAGCAAAGATCGATGAATAATGAGGTTCACCATGTCCCAGGACACCACCGGATCCACGGCCACCGCTGCAGCTTCAACGGCTCAGAACGGACAGGCCCCGCACGTCGAGGCCCTCGAAAATCTTCTTCATGAGGACCGTAAGTTTGCTCCGTCGGCGGAGTTTTCCGCGAATGCCGTGACCAGCGCTGACGCATATGCCGAGGCTGAGGCTGACCGCCCGGCGTTCTGGGCGAAGCAGGCCCGTGAGCTGCTGACCTGGGACAAGGACTTCACCGAGGCCTTGGATTGGTCCAACCCGCCGTTTGCCAAGTGGTTCGTGGGCGGCGAGATCAACGCCGCGTACAACGCGCTGGACCGGCACGTCGAGAACGGCCTGGGCGACCGGGTTGCGATCTACTTTGAGGGCGAACCCGGGGACACCCGCACCTACACGTATGCGCAGCTGACCGAAGAAGTGAAGAAGGCCGCCAACGCGTTCGAGTCCCTCGGCGTTGCCAAGGGCGACCGCGTGGCCGTCTACCTGCCCATGATTCCTGAGGCCGTTATCACCTTGCTGGCCTGCGCCCGGATCGGCGCGGTGCACTCAGTGGTGTTCGGCGGGTTCTCCGCGGACGCACTGCGGTCCCGGATCGAGGACGCCGAAGCCAAGCTCGTGGTCACCGCCGACGGCACCTACCGCCGCGGCAAGCCCAGCGCGCTGAAGCCTGCCGTGGACGAAGCCCTCTCCGCTATGGAAAACGCCGAAGGCCACTCAGTGACCAACGTCGTAGTGGTCAAGCGCAACGGCGAGGACGTCAACTGGGTCCAAGGCCGCGACCTCTGGTGGTCCGACACCGTCGATGTCGCAGCTACCGAGCACACCGCCGTCGGGCATGACTCCGAGCACCCATTGTTCATCCTGTACACCTCCGGCACCACTGGTAAGCCCAAGGGCATCCTGCACACCACGGGCGGCTACCTTACCCAGGGCGCGTACACGCACAAGGCCGTGTTCGATCTCCACCCGGAAACGGACGTGTACTGGTGCACGGCCGACGTCGGCTGGGTCACCGGCCACTCGTACGTCGCGTACGCACCACTGGTCAACGGCGCCACCCAGCTCATGTATGAAGGCACTCCCGATTCCCCGCACCAGGGCCGCTGGTGGGAACTGGTGGAAAAGTACAAGGTCTCCATCCTGTACACCGCCCCGACCGCGATCCGGACGTTCATGAAATGGGGCCGGGAGATCCCGGACAAGTACGATCTCTCTTCCATCCGTGTCCTGGGCTCCGTGGGCGAATCCATCAACCCCGAAGCGTGGATGTGGTACCGGGACGTCATCGGCGCCAACGCCGGTAAGAACGGTGAAAAGAAGGACAACCCCGCCCCGATCGTGGACACCTGGTGGCAGACCGAAACCGGCGCGCAGATGATCGCACCGCTGCCCGGCGTTACCGCCACCAAGCCCGGCTCGGCACAGGTCCCGCTGCCCGGCATCGCCGTGGACGTCGTGGACGAGAACGGCGTATCCGTGGCCAACGGCGAAGGCGGCTACCTGGTGGTCCGCGAACCGTGGCCCTCCATGCTCCGCGGCATCTGGGGCGACCCGGAACGCTTCAAGGACACCTACTGGTCCCGGTTCGAGGCCATGTACTTCGCAGGCGACGGCGCCAAGAAGGACGAAGACGGCGACGTCTGGCTCCTGGGCCGCGTGGACGATGTCATGAACGTCTCCGGCCACCGCCTCTCCACCACCGAAATCGAATCCGCCCTGGTCTCGCACCCGTCCGTCGCTGAAGCGGCCGTGGTCGGCGCCGCTGACGAGACCACCGGACAGGCCGTCGTCGCGTTCGTCATCCTCCGCGGTGACGCCGTGAACAACGGCGACGAAACCGTCCTGGAACTGCGCAACCACGTGGGCAAGGAAATCGGCCCGATCGCCAAACCCAAGCAGCTCCTCATCGTCCCGGAACTGCCCAAAACCCGGTCCGGCAAGATCGTCCGCCGCCTCCTCAAGGACATCGCAGAAGGCCGCGACACCGGCGACGCCACCACCCTGGCCGACCCCAGCATCATGACCCAGATCGCCGAATCGCTCCGGAAGTAACGTCACCAGCTTGGAATAACGACGACGGCGCCGCCCACCTTGCACGGTGAGCGGCGCCGTCGGTGTCCCTGCACGTCGGGGGACGGTACGGCACCCTAGACTGAGAACCTGACCAATCAGTCACGCTCCAAGGGAAGGTCCTGATGCTCCAGGCAGCACGCCACACCGCCATCATTGACGCCGTCCAGCGCGAGCGCGTGGTCCGGGTCTCGGACCTGGCACAATTGCTCGGCGTCTCCCCCATGACCGTGCGGCGGGACATCGAAGCCCTTGAGGAGACCGGTCGCGTTGAGCGCATCCATGGCGGCGCGAAACTGCCCGGCGATGCCAGCACCCACGAACCAGGTTTCGAGCTGAAGTCCACGCAGCTGACCGCGGAGAAGCATGCGATCGCGGTCGAAGCCGCCACGCTCGTCCACGAAGGCATGGCGATTGGCCTCAGCGCCGGAACCACCACGTGGGCCTTGGCCAAGGAACTCGTCAATGGCCCCCGTATCACCGTGGTCACCAACTCGGTGCGGATCGCCGACCTTTTCCACCATGGCGCGTCATCGGGTCCTGCCCGCTTCGGCTCCACGGTGATCCTGATTGGCGGCGAGCGCACGCCGTCGGACGCGTTGGTGGGCCCCATTGCAACGTCCTCGCTTAAGCAGCTTCATCTGGATGCCTTGTTCCTGGGTGTGCACGGGATGGACGCCCAGGCAGGATTCACCACGCCCAACCTCCTTGAGGCCGAGACCGATCGGGCCTTCATGGCTTCTGCGCGGAGCACCGTGGTCCTCGCAGACCACAGCAAGTGGGGCGTGGTGGGCATCGCCTCAATCGCCCAGTTGGAAGAAGCCGATGAACTCATCACTGATTCCCTGCTCGGCGAGGATGCCCGGCGAATCCTGGGCGAGAGCGTAGGAAAGCTGCGGGTCGCGGACGTCTAACCCCAGTAGGGGTCTCATACCGTGGGTGGAGGGCCGCGGCCGGACTTCAGCCGCCGGACTGACGCCCTGGGCTGGGTCCGTTGGGGATGCTGGATCCATGAACGCCATCCTCTGCGCCCAACGCCTCTCCAAGCACTACCCTGGCAGCATCGCGCTCGACCAGGTCGACTTCGTTGCCAACGCCGGGGAATCCATCGCGATCATCGGCCCCTCAGGTTCGGGCAAGACGACGCTCCTGCATTGCCTCGCCGGAATTTTGAGGCCCGACGCCGGCACTGTCACCTTGAACTCTCCAGCCGGCCCGCTCCGCTTGGATTCCCTGGGGGACGGTGCTCTTTCACGGCTTCGCCGCGAGGAGTTCGGCTTCGTTTTCCAACAAGGAATGCTCCTGCCGGAACTGACCGCGGTGGAGAACGTGGCCTTGGCGCTGATGCTCAACGGCACGGACCGGGCCACCTCCGAGGCACGTGCTGCGGAGTGGCTGGCCGCCCTGGGACTGGCCGGCATGGAACGACGCAGGCTCGGTGAATTGTCCGGCGGGCAGGTTCAGCGGGTAGCCATTGCCCGAGCCCAGGTGACCGGCGCGCGTGTGGTCTTTGCCGACGAGCCAACGGGCGCCTTGGATTCGGCGACGTCCAACGAGGTCCTCGACGTGCTCCTGCGATCTGTAGCAGCCAACGGCAGGACACTCTTGGTGGTGACCCATGATCCCAACGTGGCGGCACGATGCCGACGGGTCGTGGAACTGCGGGACGGCCGGATTGTGGCGGACAGTGGCAGCAGGGTTGCGGCCGAAGGCCCGGTTGCGGATGGCAGGCCGATTCAGCCATCCCCGGCGGTCCAGTCCGCGCCCGCGACCAAGGACTTCAAGGGTGCCTTCAATGTCTAGCCTCACCATGGCCTTGCGCCTGTCACCGTTCATGAGCCGCGGAACCAGCGAGGCGGGTCATAACCTCCGAGAGTCCGGCCTGCCCATTCTCGCCTTCGGCACTGTCACAGCGCTGCTGCTGACGGTGGCCGGCGGTTCGCAGATCTTCTGGTCGTGGACCGACGACCTTGCGGGCACGTATCAGGCCTTGGCGGTCGTCGCCGTGGTCCTCCTGATCATCCCGTTGCTGACGCTTGGTGCCTCTGCCGCCCGGCTTGCCGCCCGCCGTCGTGATGACCGTTTGGCGTCCCTTCGCCTGCTGGGCGCCAGCAGTGGAACAGTCGTCTGGATGACGGTCATCGAGTCCACCGCTCTCGCCGCTGTGGGCGCGGTGGCCGGAGCCGGACTCTACGCCTGCATCGCCCCGTTCCTCGGCCTCATCCAGTTCCGCGGCCACGCAATCGGCGGTTACGCCTGGCTGTCGGTTCCGTCCATCCTGGCCTGCATCGTTGCGGTCTGCGTACTGGCAGCGGCGAGCGCCGCCTTGGGCCTTCGGAAGGTGGTGGTGACGCCGCTGGGCGTTCGAACCAGGCAAGCGGCCGACGGCGCGCACTGGGTTCGCGGTCTCGTGGCAGCTGCCGTGGTGATCACGGGAGTGGTGGCCATGGGCATGCTCAGCAGCTTTGGCGCGTTCTTGGTGATTGTGGCCGTCATGGGCGGCTGCTTCGGGCTCGCTTTGCTGGCGCTGAACCTCATGGGTCCGTGGATCCTGCGGCTGCGGGCATCCTCGCAACTCAAGCGGGCCAAGGGGCCCGAGCAGCTGCTGGCTGCGCGAACTGTCCTGGAGAGCCCCAAGGAATCCTGGCGGCAAGTGGGCGGCGTGGCCATGACCAGTTTCGTGGGTGTGTTCGTGGGTGTTGGCATGGCCGTGGCCGACACCATGGGCGGCAGCGCGTCAGGTGAGACCACCTTGCTGGTGCGGGACATCAACACCGGAGTCATGATCACGCTGTTGGGATCGTTCCTGATGGTGGCGTGTTCTGCCGGCGTCAATCAGACCGCCGCAGTCTTGGATCGGGCATCCATGCTGGTTGCACTGGACCGGGTGGGCATGCCCCGAAGGCTCATGGTGGCAGCGAGGGTCAGGGCTGTGATGTCGCCGCTGTTCCTGGTGGCCGGAATCTCGGCCGCAGCAGCGGCCGCGCTGGTCCTGCCCCTGACCGGCGCTGCGGTTCTGACGAAACCTGTGGTGTTGCTGACCGTTGTGGGCGTTTTCGCGGCTGGGTTTCTTTTGGTTCGGCTGGCTGTTGCTGCGGGGACTGCCCGGATCAGCCAAGTACTCGCCCGCCCGGAGCGTTACGCCAGTATGGACTCGTAGCCGTCTCGGCGCAGAAGGTTACTTGCACCCGCAGGACTGCCGCACAATCAGCTCTGTGGGCAGGATGCGGTGCTGCAGTTCATCGCCGCGCCGCTCCCCCACCAAGGCCTGAACAGCTGCCTCGGCCATTGCCTTCACCGGTTGGGCCATGGTGGTCAGCGCCGGCCAGCTGTATTCGGAATCGATGGAGCCGTCAAACGACACCAGCGCCATATCGTTGGGAACGTTCAGACCGGCCTCGTGGAGGGCCCTCAGAATGCCGATGGCCTGCATGTCGTTGCTGGCAAAGATCGCGGTGGGCCGGTTGGCCATGGACAGGAAGCGTTTGCCTACCTCGTAGCCGCCGGGCCGGGTGAACTCGCCATGCAGTATTGGGCCGTCGGGCAAACCGGCCCCCCGCAAGGTGGCAAGCCACCCTACTTCGCGCCCGTCGAGCTGGTTTCCGGTGTTGGTGCCAATCGCCAGGCCGATGTTCGTGTGGCCGTGTCCGATCAAGTGCTCCACTGCCGCCCGCGCACCGGCTTGCAGGTCGACGCCCACGCTGTTGAAGCCCGGAGGCGACCCTGCGTTGTTCAGCAAAACCGACGGAATCTCGGAGGCTTCGAGGTCGGTCAGGTCGGGATCGAACACACAGCTTGCCAGGAAAACGCCGTCCACTTGGCGGGCAGCAAGGTTGCGGATGTTCTTGCGTTCCTTGGCCATGTTGCCGTCCGAATTGGTCAGCACGATGCCGTATCCCAGCTCCGCCGCGGCATCCTCCACCGCGTGCGCGAGCTGGGAGAAGAACGGATTGGTGTTGTCCGGGACCACGACGCCGATTGTTTCGCTGGATCCCAGTTTCAGCGCCCGCGCCGCGGCGTTGGGCCGATACCCGAGAACCCGGATGGCATCGCGCACCTTGGCTTCCGTGGCCGGGGCAACGTTCTTGGGCCCACCATTAACCACATAACTCACGACGGCGGTACTCACCCCGGCGTACCGGGCCACGTCCTTGCGTGTCACCGGGCCGCGCGGGGCTTGTACTGCTGAAGTCGTCATGGAGTAAATGCTAGCTATTCCGCCGGGGCATCGCCGAAATCGCGGATCGACAGCCGCTCGCCACCTCGCAGGGCGGACTCGTGGGCAACGATTCCGGGGAGCGTGAACCGGGCCGCGACCCAGGCATTGACCGGTGGCAGTGTGCCGTTGTTCACGGCGGTGACAAAGTCGTCCACCAGGAATTGGTGGCTGCCCTCGTGACCGTTCGGCGCACCGAGGAATTCCTGGGGCAACCGCGACTGATCGTGCACAGGGGCCAGCCCGGAGATGAAGGCGTCCCGCAATTCCGGGGCAACATCGGCAAGGGACGGATCATCGACGGACATGCTGGGCTTGGTTTCCACCTGTTCCGAGACGTCCTCAACAGTCGATTTGTCTTGCCACACCGTGGTGGTGGCCAGCTGCTCAAAGCTGGCTTCCGTGCCGAAGAAGCGGAAACGTGATTCCCGGATGTGGGAGGGGTAGCCCACCCGGCGCATCTCGTTGGTGCGCATGGCCCCGCCGTCGTTCATTTCGAACAAAGCCGTCGCGTTCGAGAAGTCGTTGGCGAACATGCTGATGTCTTTGTCGAACACCCCGTCAGCGCGGTCGTCCTTGACGCCGATGCAGCTGACGCTGACCGCATGACCGGGCACTGCGCCGAGGACACCGCCGATGGCGTGCGTCGGGTACAGCATGGGCGGGTAGCTCGCCGTTTCCTTCCAGCGGTCTCCCCCGCTGTACTGGTACGCCTCGTAGAAGCCAAGGTCCATGTCGTGGACGTAATCGCCCTCGGTGTAGAAGATCCGGCCAAATTTGCCAGCTTGGTGCTGCTGACGGGCGAACACTGTGGCGGGGTTGTAATAGCTGGTCTCACCCATGGCGTAGACCAGCTTCGTCTCGCGGACTGCCTCGATGATGCGCTCGATTTCCTCTTCGGAGATGGCCATCGGCACGGCCGAGTAGACGTGCTTGCCGGCCCTGAGGGCCCGTTCGACGAGGGGTCCGTGAGTCCACCGTTGCGTAAAGATCGCGACAGCATCGACGTCGGACTCCAGCAGCTCTTCAAAGGATCCCAACACGCCGTCCAAGCCCCATCGTTCCTTCGCGGTGGCTGCGCGTTCCGGCAGCTCGTCAACGGCATAGACCGCACTGACGCCGGGGTGGAGCTTGAACAAATGGGCAAAGTGTCCGCCGAACTGTCCGACACCCACTACACCGATCGAAAACGTCATTGTTTACCTTCCTGGAGCCGCCTGCGGCAGCTGGTTGTGATGACCCCTTAGGGAATGAATTGAGTCTTGCATCACGATCTACACGAGTCAACAAACTGGACACTTTCGAACAATAAACAACAAAAATCAGCGAAAACTCTTGCCAAGCTCAAATCTACTCGTGTAGATTCAGGTCCAGTTGTTATCCGCATCACAGTTAGGAAAGGGTCGACGATGACCACGCTCACCAAACAGCCCGATCCGGGACTCTCCGCCACCAGGGGATCCCGGAAGACACGGAAGCGGGGAAAACCAGCCGACGGTTTCCGCGGCATCGGGGACCTGAAGGTCGCACTCTTCTTCATCGCTCCGGCGATGGTCGGATTGATCCTCTTCTACCTCGTGCCAACCATCCGGGGCATCTACCTCAGCTTCACGGAGTACAGCATCCTGGGCGATCCGGAATGGATTGGCGCCAGGAACTACGAACGCATAGCCAAGGATCCGCTGTTCTGGAACGCCTTGGGCGTCACCTCGGAATACGTGGTGATCAACATTGTCCTTCAGACGGCGTTGGCCCTGGGCCTGGCAATCCTGATGCACCGGGTGGCAAAGTCCACCCTCATCCGCGGTGCCCTCCTGATGCCCTACCTGATGGCAAACGTCATCGCGGCCCTGCTGTGGTTCTGGATGCTTGATTACCAGATCGGCATCATCAACCAGATCATCGAGTGGACCGGACTGCCCCGGGTGGCTTTCTTCGGAAGCGAGCAATGGGCCATCCCCACCCAAGCACTCATCAACACCTGGCGACACATGGGCTACACAGCGCTCCTGATCTTCGCCGGACTGCAGGCCATCCCGAACAGCGTCTACGAGGCCGCCAGCATCGACGGTTCCAGGGCCGTGAGCACCTTCTGGCGGATCACCCTGCCGCTGCTGCGACCGGTCCTGGTACTGGTCCTCGTGGTAACCGTGATCGGTTCGTTCCAAGTCTTTGACACCGTTGCCGTTACCACCGCCGGCGGGCCAGTCAACGCCACCCGCGTGCTGCAGTTCTACATCTACCAGCGCGCCTTCAACGAACAGGACTTCGGCTACGGATCCGCACTGGCCGTCATCCTCTTCCTCATCCTCGCCATCGTCGCTTTCATCCAGATGAAGTTCCTCCGCGGCAACCAGTCGGACCTGGACTAAGGACACGCCATGACCACTCTTGCTTCCCCCAAGAACGGCGCCCGCCGTCGTCCATTCAGCCGTCCCTTCAACTGGCGCCGCGCCATCGCCTTGACCCTCCTCACCCTGGCCATCGCCGTGAGCATCCTGCCCTTCTACTGGGTGCTGCGCACAGCCCTGTCCTCCAACGGCTCCCTCGCGGCGAACTCCGCCAACCTGCTGCCAGCCGACTTCAACCTGGGCGCGTTCAAGCGGGTCTTCGGCCTCCAAAGTGCCTCCGAAGCCATCGCGGAAGGCGGCTCGGGCGCCTCGATCAATTTCTGGCAGTACCTGTGGAACTCGCTGCTTTTCTCCGGCATCACTACGGCCTGTGCCGTGTTCTTCAGCTCGATGGCCGCCTATGCCTTCTCCCGACTGCGGTGGAAAGGCCGCGACGCGGTCTTCTCCCTGTTCCTTGCCACAATGCTCGTCCCGCCGATCTTCACCGCCCTGCCCAACTTCCTGCTCATCAAGAACCTGGGCCTGCTGAATTCCATGCTCGGACTGGTGCTTCCCTACCTGTTCATGACCCCGTTCGCGATCTTCTTCATGCGCCAGTTCTTCCTGAACATGTCCAGGGAAGTTGAAGAAGCTGCAATGCTCGACGGCGCCAAGCACTGGCGGATCTTTTTCCAGATCATCATGCCCAACGCCGCCGCCCCGATCGCGACCCTGGCGCTGCTGACCTTCATGGGCCAGTGGAACGAATACTTCTGGCCCCTGCTCGTGGGCACCTCCGAAGAATCCCGAGTGCTCACCGTGGGCCTGGGGGTCTTCAAATCCCAGTCCCCGCAGGGCGCACCGGACTGGTCCGGCCTCATGGCCGCAACGCTCGTGTCCGCCACGCCCGTGCTGATCCTCTTCGCCATCTTCGGCAAACGGATCGTCAACTCCATCGGCTTCAACGGCACCAAGTAGCTTTCTCCACCTCCCTCCCGCGGAAACCGGCATGTGCCGACCCGCACCACACCCGTCCTGAAAGGACCAACCATGATGAACAAGAAGGCATTCGGCGCCGTCGCCGTAGCAGCAGTGGCTGCTCTCGCCCTGTCCGCCTGCTCGGGCGGAAGCTCCGGAGGAGACACTGCCAAGGGCGAGATCAGCTACTGGCTCTGGGACGCCAACCAGCTCCCTGCCTACCAGCAATGCGCCACGGACTTCACCAAGGCCAACCCGGATATCACCGTCAAGATCACCCAGACCGGTTGGGATGACTACTGGTCCAAAATCACCAATGGCATGGCCTCCGGCACCGCACCGGACGTCTTTACCGACCACCTGTCCAAGTACCCGGACTTCCTCAAGACCAAGCAGCTGGTGGCCCTTGACGACGCCGTCACGCAGGACAAGGTAGACCTATCCCAGTACAACGAAGGCCTCGCTGACCTGTGGGTAGGCCAGGACGGCAAGCGCTACGGCTTGCCCAAGGACTGGGACACCATCGCCCTGTTCTACAACCAGAAGATGGCCACCGACGCCGGCATCACCCCTGAACAGATGGGCTCACTGACCTGGAACCCGCAGGACGGCGGAACGTACGAGAAGGCAATCGCCCGACTCACCGTGGACAAAAACGGCAAACGTGGCGATGAGGCAGGCTTCGACAAGAACAACGTTGCCGTCTACGGATTGGGCCTGCCGGGCTCCGATGCCGAGAACGCCGGCCAGACGCAGTGGAGCTACCTGTCTGCCACCACTGGCTGGACCACCACGGACAAGAACCCTTGGGGCACCCACTTCAACTACGACGACACGAAACTCCAGGCCACCATCGACTGGTGGGCATCGCTCGCCGCGAAGGGCTACATGCCCAAGCTTGAAACCACCGTGGGCGCCAACGCTGCCGACAGCTTCGGCGCAGGCAAGGCCGCCATCAACAGCAATGGTTCCTGGATGATCGGCCAGTACACCGGCTACAAGGGCATCGACGTCGGCATCGCGCCCACCCCTCAGGGCCCCGACGGCAAGCGCGCCTCCATGTTCAACGGCCTGGCTGATTCCGTTTGGGCAGGCACCAAGAAGAAGGACGCCGCCATCAAGTGGGTCGAATACCTCGGCTCCGCGGCCTGCCAGGATGTCGTCGCCTCCAAGGCCGTCGTGTTCCCGGCTATCACCACGTCCTCCGAGAAGGCCGCAGACGCCTTCAAGGCCAAGAACGTAGACGTCAGCGCCTTCACCCAGCACGTGAAGGACAAGACCACCTTCATGCTCCCGATCACGGACAACGCCGCCAAGGTTTCGGGAATCATGAAGCCGGCCATGGACGCGGTAATCGCCGGCAAGGCCCCGGCCAGTTCCCTGACGGCCGCCAACGAACAGGTCAACGCCCTCTTCGCGAAGTAGGCCTGAACGCCCCATAATAGGGGACCACTGACAGGTCCGGGCGCCGTTTGCTCCTCGGTGGCGGCGCCCGGACCACCACTTTTCCACGAACCACCTTCCCGAAAGCGACTCACCCCATGCAACCGCTTCATCTCCGTTCCGCCGGCACCAGCCTGGTGATCAGCACCCATCGAGGAGAGGCCGAAATTTCCCACTGGGGAGCCGACCTGGGTGATGCCCTGCCGGACTTGGCCATCCTGAACGAGCCCATCGCCCCCTCCTCGATTGACGGCACTGTCCCGGCCGGGCTCATCCCCCAGGCCTCCTCCTCATGGCAAGGCCGTCCCGGGCTGCGCGGACACCGCATCATTGACGGCATCGCCGGCTTCGATTTTTCGGTTCGCCTGCGGGCGGTGAGCGCAACAGCGGACGGCAACACCGCCGTCGTCGTCCAAGCGGATCCCGACGCCGGTATTACCGTGACGACCAACCTCACCTTGCACCCCGGCGGCCTTTTGGAACTGCGCAATACAGTCGCCAACCACGGCACATCACCGTTCCAGGTGGATGAGCTGGCCACCATGCTTCCGGTCTCGCCCGAGGCCGTCGAACTCCTGGATCTGACGGGCCGCTGGTGCCGCGAACGCCACCCGCAGCGCCGCGCCATCCAGCAGGGAACCTGGGTGCGGACTGGTCGCCACGGACGCACCGGGCATGACTCCTCGCTCCTGCTCGCGGCCGGGACAGCCGGATTCGGCAACCGCCACGGCAAGGTGTGGGCGACACATTTGGCCTGGAGCGGCAACCACGAACAATTCGCGGACAACGTGGCGGCCGGGCGCACCATGGTGGGCGGCTCTGAGTTGCTCGGTCCCGCCGAAGCGGTGCTGCAGCCGGGTGAAAGCTACACGACGCCCGCGCTGTTCGCGGCCTACTCGGACCACGGGCTGGACGGCATCAGCGAGGCGCTCTACAGCTGGTTCCGCTCCCGGCCGCACCATGTGAACACGCCGCGTCCAGTGGTCCTCAACACCTGGGAAGCGGTCTACTTCGACCATAACCTGGACACCCTGATCGAGCTCGCGGAGTCCGCAGCGGACCTCGGCGTGGAACGCTTCGTGCTCGACGACGGATGGTTCCGCGGGCGCCGCAACGATCACGCCGGACTGGGCGACTGGTATGTGGACGAGACCGTGTGGCCCGAGGGCCTCACACCGTTGATCGACGCCGTGACCTCGCATGGCATGGAGTTCGGTCTCTGGGTGGAGCCCGAAATGATCAACCTCGATTCCGACATCGCCCGTGCGCATCCCGAATGGATCGTGGGTCCATCTGTGACATCGTTCAAGGACGGCGGCCGGCTCCCCCTCGAATGGCGGCATCAGCACGTCATTGACCTCGCGAACCCTGAGGCCTGGCAGTACGTCTACGACCGTATCGATGCCCTGCTGCGCGAGAACAAGATCAGCTACCTCAAGTGGGACCAGAACCGGGACCTCCTGGAGCACGGACATGCCGGCCGGGCCTCGGTCCACGCACAGACACTGGCCGCCTACCGGCTCTTTGAGGCCCTCGGCGCGGCCCATCCCGGCGTCGAGATCGAGAGTTGCTCTTCCGGGGGCGCCCGCGTTGACCTTGGCATCCTCGAGCGGACACAGCGGATCTGGGCTTCGGACTGCAACGATGCCCTGGAGCGTCAGACCATCCAACGGTGGACCGGCATGGTGGTCCCGCCGGAACTCGTGGGCGGACACATCGGCCCCACAACGTCCCACACCACAGCCCGCACGCACGACCTCTCGTTCCGCGCCATCACGGCGTTGTTCGGGCACTTCGGCATGGAGTGGGATGTCCGCTCGGTCACGGGGGCCGAACGCGAGGAACTCCAACGGTTCATCGGTCTGTACAAGGAACACCGGGCGCTGATCCACAGTGGACGAGCGGTGCGCGCCGACGTCCCGGACGAGTCATTGATGCTGCACGGCGTTGTTGCTGGCTTTGGCGAGCACGACGGCGACGTTCCGGCCGGTGCAACCGCGGCACTTTTCGCGCTGGTCAAGACCCGGACAGGTTTCGCCGAGCAAACCGGCCGGGTGGCGATTCCGGGACTCGATCCTGCCCGCTCCTACCGGGTCGAGGCAATCTTCCCCTCCCCAGCGGACGCCGACTACGGGCACACATTCACTGAGGCCCAGCCGGCGGCGTGGCTGTCAGAGGGCGCGGTGGCTTCCGGAAGGTTCCTGGGCGAGGTAGGGCTGACCATGCCGCTGCTGAACCCCGAGCACGCGATCCTGCTGCGGTGCACGGCTCTCTGACCGTCTCTCACATCCCGACCCGTTCCCGGGAACCGCCTCTCACATCCCGACCCGTTCCCGGGAACCGCCTCTCACATCCCGACCCGTTCCCGGGAACCTTCTCTCACATCCCGACCTTTAGACTGCTTCCGCCAAGTAGTCGATGGCCAGTTTGTAGCCCAACACACCGGCGCCAACGATGATCGCCGTACACACTCCTGATAGGTAGGAGTGGTGACGGAACTCTTCGCGCTGGTGAACGTTGGTGATGTGGACCTCGACGGCGGGAAGCTGCACGGCCGCCAAGGCGTCCCGCAGGGCGACGGAAGTATGAGTGAAGGCTCCGGCATTGATGACAATTCCGACGGCGGTGCCGCGGGCTGCGTGGATGGCGTCCAGAAGGTCGCCCTCGTGGTTCGACTGGACACAGTCAACGGTGAATCCATGGGCGGCAGCCGCGGTCATGGCCAGTTGCTCGACGTCGGCCAGCGTGGAAGTTCCGTACTTCTCCGGTTCGCGTGTGCCCAGAAGGTTGAGGTTGGGTCCATTGATCACAAGGATGGTGCCGCGACCGGCTTCGGTGGCGGGGGTGGCTTCAGTCATGGCTCCCAATCTATAGCTGCAAGAGGGTGTCCGGGAATCACGCCCAAAACGTGAGAGCGGGTCGGTCGAAAACACTCACGATGTGAGAGTGGATCGGTTACTTACGGGTGCACTGCCCGGGCGAGACCGGGTTGCTGAGACCAGGAGCCTGGGCAGCCACGGGCTCAAGGTCGTCCATGGTGAGGGCGAAACCGAGTGCGGCATCGGTGGTGGTCTTGGCGAAGATCAGGCCTGCCACTTGGCCCTGCATGGTGAGCAACGGTCCGCCTGAATTCCCGGGCTGAACGTCCCCGGCAAGCTTGTAAACCTGCTCGGGCGAGGGGTTGTTGCCGTAGATATCCGGCACCAGGATGGTGGAAATCCCCTGGACGGTGGCAGGCTTCGACTGGAACGGACCGCCGTGCGGGTAACCGGCGAACGCAGCCGAACTTCCGGAAGCGAGATCCGAGCTCAGGGGCAACGGATTGGAGGGAAGTCCGTCCACGGCCAGCACCGCGATGTCCCGCTGGGGGTCGAAGTAAACCACCTGACCCGGCAGCGCACCGCCGTCGGGAATCTCCACGACGGGCTGCGACACGCCCGCCACAACATGCGCGTTCGTCACGACGCGCCCGGGTGACACAACAAACCCTGAGCCTGTCTGGTTCTGGCCGCATTCGAAAGCAGTGCCTGCGATCTTCAACACGGAACGTGCCGCCTGGTTCAGCGCGGGTGTGTCGGTGGATTCGTTCGGAATCGTCACTGGAGTAGACGGGCCGATTCCTTCGATGAGCTTCGGGATGCCGTCCCCGATGACCGTGGAACGCAGCTGCGCCATGGTGGTTTTGACCGGGGTGGGCGTCAACGAATCGATGTACCGGATAACCCGCGACTGCGCGAGCTGCTGCGAAACAAACGGCACACCCAGCGAACTGATGCTGAACGCCAACATGGACATGACCAGCGCCGCAACCACCACGCTGACCACGCCACCCACCACACGGTCCACCGCGTGCAGCGGCTTGATCCGCACTGCGTGGCGCACTTTCCGCCCGATCATGGTGCCAAGCCCGTGGCCCAAAGCAATGAGTACGACGGCGGAGCCCACCGTGGCGGTCAGCCTCCAACCGCTGTCGGCCACCCAGCCGCTCACCAGCGGCACTGCCATGAAGGCAGCAATGGCACCGACTGCGAAACCAGCGATGCCTCCCAGCGTCACGAGGAAGCCGTTGCGCAGGCCATAGATAAGGTAGGACAGCAGCATCAAGATCAATGCCAGATCCAAAATCGTCAAGCCAAACACCAATGCTCCTCACAGCCGGGTTGCGCCAATTCTAGATGGGCCCCCTGACAAGAAACCGTTAGTCCGGTCACGATACGGTGGCATCGGAGATGTCCTGCGGGCCCGTCAACAGGCCTCAGAGCGGGACAAACCCGCGTCGTTTCAGCGTTTCACGTGCCAAGTACGTCACAGAAGCTCAAAAATTCTGAAACAATGGCTGGAGCGCCACGACCGAAACTTATATTCAGGAGAATTCATGGACATCGAGGTATTGCGCCGCGCACCCCTCTTCGCCACCCTTGACGACGACGCATTCCGCCTGCTGACGGACGAACTCACCGAGGTGGACCTTTCACGTGGAGCCTCAGTGTTCCGCGAAGGCGACCAGGGTGACCAGCTGTACTTCATCGTTTCCGGCAAGGTCAAGCTTGGCCGCACTTCCCCTGACGGCCGCGAGTCCCTGCTGGCCATCCTTGGCCCGGGCGAGCTCTTCGGCGAAATGGCACTGTTCGACCCCAGCCCGCGCACCGCGACGGCCACCGCCGTCTCGGAGACCCGCCTGGCAGGCCTGAAAAACGAGAGCCTCAACGCCCTGCTCCGCACGCGTCCCGAGGTTTCTGCCCAGTTGCTGCAGGCCCTTGCCCGCCGCCTGCGCCGCACGAACGACTCCCTGTCCGACCTCGTCTTCTCGGACGTCCCCGGTCGCGTAGCCAAGGCCCTTCTGGATCTGGCCGACCGCTTCGGCCGCCCGGCCACCGACGGCGTCCTGGTAGCTCACGAACTGACGCAGGAAGAACTTGCCCAGCTGGTTGGAGCTTCCCGCGAAACTGTCAACAAGGCACTGGCCGAGTTCGTACAGCGCGGTTGGCTGCGTCTGGAAGCCCGCGCCGTCGTCATCCTCGACATGCAGCGGCTTCGCCAGCGTTCGCGCTAAAGTCTTTCCACAAAAAGCCGTCCCGGTGTGAACCGGGGCGGCTTTTTGTCGCTGGTTACAGCGTTGTCGCAGGTTACCGCGTTGTCGCTGGTTACAGCGTTGTCGTCGGTTACCGCCGGGTGGGCAGTTTCGCGAAGAATGCCCGAATGTCACCAGCTACCAGCGCCGGGACTTCCAAAGCTGCGAAATGTCCGCCCTCCTCAAATCGACTCCAGTGCACGATGTTTGCATTGTCGCGTTCTGCGAAAACACGGATCGTCTGGAAGTCATCCTTGAAAACGGCGACGCCGGTGGGTGCGGCGTTCACGCGCGTCTCGGCCTGGGAGCGCGCGTTATCGAGATAGCTTCGGCTCATTCCTGCTGCCGCATTCGCGAACCAGTTCACGGTCACTTCAGTAAGGATCTTCTCGAGCGGCACGAGCGAGGTGCCGTTGCCGAACGAATTGAACAGCTCGCTGTAAGCCAGAAGTCCCACAGGTGAGTCGCTCAATCCCACCGCCACCGTCTGTGGCCGACTCGCGTTCATGGAGTTGTATCCCCCGACGGACTGGAACCATTCCATATGCGCAAGGCCCGCATAATCTTGTGGTTCGAGCCTCTCGAACTCACCCGGGTCACCGGACGGGAACGAGAAAAGCTGCAGCACGTGGAGGCCAAGGAATCCGTCGGGGTTGAGAAGTCCGAGTTCTCGTGCCACCATAGCGCCGTTGTCGGAACCGTGGATTCCGTAGTGGGAGTATCCGAGCCCGCGCATGAGAACGTCATAGGCGCGCGCCACGCGGGCAGTATTCCAGCCGGCGTCGGCGACCGGGGCGGAGAACCCGTAGCCGGGAGCATCCGGGATCACCACGTCGAAGGCGTCCTCTGCCCGCCCGCCGTGCGATACGGGATCGATGAGTTCGTCGATCATGTCGAGGTAATCAACGGAAGATCCTGGGTAGGTGTGGGCCAGAAGCAGCGGCGTAGCGCCAGGATGCGGTGAGCGCACGTGGATGAAGTGAAAACGCTGCCCATCGATCTCAGTGGTGAAGTGCGGGACAGCGTTGATGCGCGCTTCTTGGACGCGCCAGTCGAAGCCATTGGTCCACACGTCCAATGCATCGCGAAGGTATGCGTTCGGTGTCCCGGCGTCCCAGTCGTCCACTGGAGCTGCTTGAGGCAAACGTGTCCTGGCCAGCCGCTCCATCAGGTCGTCGAGTTCGGCCTGGGGAACGTCGAGTCGGAAGTCGCGGATATGGAGGTTCGTGTCTGTGATGTTCACCATGTTTAAGACGATACGGTGGATATAGGAACGGTTTCTTCCGCATGGAACGAGGAATCTCAAGCAATGTCCTCTACTGCTGAACGCCTGTTGGCGCTCCTTTCTCTGCTGCAGTCCCGGGCCGATTGGAAGGGTCCTGAACTCGCGGCCCGTCTCGGCGTAACTACACGCACCGTGCGCAACGACATCGACCGGTTACGGGAGCTCGGCTACCCCGTCGATGCGACGCGGGGGACTGCTGGAGGCTATCGACTCGGTGCCGGCGGCAAGCTCCCACCTCTCCTTCTCGACGATGAGGAAGCCGTCGCCGTCGCTATCGGTCTGCGTACCGCAACAGGCATCGCCGGCATTGCCGAGTCGAGCGCCCGTGCCCTCGCCAAGCTGGAACAGGTGCTCCCTTCGCGGCTGCGGCCAACCGTGACGGCGCTCTCGACTGTGGACCGTGCGCCCGAGAACAACGGAACGGATGCGCCCGACCCTGAAGTCAACCACTCAGTCCTCGCCGCAATCGCCGCAGCGATCCGCGACGTCGAATGGTTCCGTTTCGATGACCGCGGTACGTCAAAGCTTGTGGAACCTTATCGCCTGCTGAGTTGGCAGCGGCGCTGGTACTTGGTGGGGCGTGATCCGACCACCTCTGAATGGGACGTCTTCCGCGCCGATTGGATTGAGCCGCAGATGCGTACGTGGCGCCGGTTCACCCCGTCCCCGCTGCCCGGCGGCGACTACACGGCATTCGCCATGCGATCCATCGCGGCCAGCGGCTGGAAAGTCCATGCGCGCCTTCGCGTCGCCGCTCCAGCGGAAGCCGTCCTCGCGCGAATCAACCATACGGTGGGCGTCGTCGAGTCGATCTCCGATACCGAATCCGTACTGGTCACCGGTGCCGACAGCCTCGAAACCATCGCCGCGTACATTGGGATGCTCGGCATGGATTTCACCGTCGAGTCGCCGGCGGCTTTGGTGCCGCACCTGAGGCACCTCGCTCAGGTCTACCTCCGCGCGGCGAACGGCGTAGAGCTGCCGCAGTCCCCCGGCGGGATGTGAGAGACGATCCAGAAAAACCCGACGGGATGTGAGAGACGATCAGCGTTCGCGCTGCGGCTCGCCGGCTACGGTTCTGGCAGCCTCGACCTCGAGCATGAGTTCACCGGCCTCGTTCACAAGCCTTGGCTGGTAAACGTGCGCCTTGCGCTTGTAGCTGAGGTAGGCGATGCAACCGTTGGCGTGGGCCATCTTCTCCAGCATGATTTCCGAGCCAGGGACAAGGAGTTGGCCAAGCGTGAGCCCGACGGTATTTTCCTGGGCGACTTCGTCGCCGAGGGCCGTGGTGTCGCGGAGCTCGATGGCTTGGGCGGCGCACACCCAACGGCCCCAGACTCCCTTGCTGCCCAGGATGGAGGGCTGCTGGTTGACGGGCACCGTGGCGGCAAAGTAGCGCGTATTGAAACGAGTGTGGGCGAAGTCCGGGCTGAGCCAGTTCACCAAGGGCTTGAGCAGGTCCGTGCGCAGCGACAGTCCTCGTTTGGAGAGCATCTCCGTGAAGGACTTCTCCTGCGCTGCCACGGCTTCGCGAGCGCGCATCCAGTCGACGGTGGAGTTCGATTCAACGGTCGACGAAGCGTCCGGTCCCGCGAGCAGGACTCCGGTTTCTTCGAAGAGTTCGCGGATGGCGCCAACCACGTGACGGCGGGCGAGTCCGACGTCGTCCGTACCCATGTGCTCAGCCCACTGCTGAGGTGAGGGGCCCAACCAACCGACGGGGTCGTCGTCGGTGGCTTCGAGGGACCCGCCGGGGTACGCGAGGACGCCCAGCGGCGAGGAGCCTGGCCTGTAGCCAAGCCAGGTCTCCAAACCGGTGGGCGAATCGCGCAAAAGTACTACTGATGATGCGTAGCGCGCGGCCCTGGGGGTCCGTTCGCCAAGCTCAAGCCAGTTTCGTGCTGCCCCTTCGAGTTCCGGAGGGAGGACGAACAGGCGGCGGGCTAGCTGCGGCACGTTGGTTGAACCGGTTCCTTAGCTGAATTCAGCAATGAGCTCGACCTCGACAGGCGAGTCGAGTGGCAGGACGGAAACGCCGACGGCGGAGCGTGCGTGCTTGCCTGCGTCACCGAATACCTGGCCGAGGAGCTCGGAGGCACCGTTAATAACGCCGGGCTGGCCAGTGAAGGTGGGATCGGACGATACGAAACCGACCACCTTGACGATGCGCGTGATGCGGTCGAGGTCGCCGATGACGCTCTTGACTGCGGCGAGGGCGTTGATGGCGCATACTGCGGCGTAGCGCTTGGCGTCCTCGGGATCAACGGTCGGTTCGTCGGAGGTGCCCAACTCGCCGAGGGATACCTTGCCCGTAGCTTCAAGTTTGCCGTTAATAAAGGGCAGCTGTCCGGAGGTGTAAACGTAGCTGCCGGACACTACTGCGGGCACGTAGGCGGCCACGGGAGCGGCGACCTCGGGGAGGGTCAGTCCGAGCTCCGCCAGACGCTGTTCAACAGCCGACGTCGGGGCGCCGGATTCCGCGGGAGACGTGGTTTCTGCGGGGGTTGTCATAGTTACTGCTTCTCCCTTTTCAGGTATGCAACAAGGCCTTTTCCATCGGGTCCACCGACGACTTGGACGAGCTCCCAGCCGTCCTCGCCCCACTGGTCCAGGATCTGCTTGGTGGCATGGATAATGAGCGGAATCGTGGCGTACTCCCATTTGGTCATGACAGAAAGCCTAGCCCTTGCCGGTAAAGTGGAAAACATGGTGACTCGCAAGAACCCCATATTCGACACTGCCACCACCCTCGGAAAGATACTAGGTTTCCTTGGCGTGAGTGCGATCTGTGGCGTCCTGGTGGCGGGCCTGCTGGTCCCTGCCGCGGCCGTCTCAGGCAGTGCCGCCAGTGGTTCAATTCAGTTCTTTGACACTCTGCCGGCGGAACTCCAGGTGGACCCGCCCAGCCAGAACACCACGATTCTGGCCAAGGACGGGACGCCCATCGCGTCCATCTACGCCGAGAACCGCACCAAAGTGCCGCTGGACCAGATGAGCCCGTTCATCAAGGACGCAGTTGTCGCCATTGAAGACAGCCGCTTCTATGAGCACGGCGGCATCGACACCACAGGCATCATGCGAGCCCTGGTAAGCACCGCCCGCGGTAACAAGCAGGGCGCATCCACCATTACCCAGCAGTACGTCAACAACGTCATCAATGAGTCACTGGTGGCATCCGGCAAGGAAGACGACGTCAAGCTCAACGGTTACAACAAGGGCGTTGGCGACAAGCTCCGCGAAATGAAACTTGCGATCGCCCTGGAGAAGAAATTCTCCAAGGAGCAGATCCTCGAGGGCTACCTCAACATCGTCTTCTTCAACCGTGACGCCTACGGCATTGAGGCTGCGTCGAAGTTCTTCTTCAGCACCTCTGCCAAGGATTTGACGCTCCCGCAGGCCGCACTTCTTGCCGGCTTGGTGAACAGCCCGTCGGCCTTCGATCCGATCGCGAACCCGGAAAACGCGCAAAAGCGCCGTGACCTGGTGCTTGCCGCCATGGTCAACCAGAACAAAATCACGCAGGCCGAGTACGACGAAGCCATTGCTACGCCGGTCACCACCAAGGTCACTCCAGCCCGTCAAGGCTGTGCCTACGCCACCATGGCTCCGTACTTCTGCGACTACGTGCTGCACTTGCTCTTCAACAACCCCGCCTACGGTGACACCGAAGAGGAACGCGTCAAGCGCGTCATGCGCGGCGGCCTGACCATCCAGACCACCCTGGATCCCACCGCCCAGGCGGTTGCCCAGCAACAGGTCGATGGAACCGCAGGCGCCAACCCCGACAAGTGGGGTGCTTCGATCACCTCCGTCCAGCCGGGCACCGGGCAGATCGTGAGCATGGCCCAGAACACCGTGTGGCTCCCTCAAGAGGGGAAGTTCGATCAGACGCAGAACTTCAACGTCGATGTTCTGGATGCCAAGGGCAATGACCTCAACGGCATCGGCGGATTCCAGCCCGGTTCCACGATGAAGCCCTTCACGTTCGCTGAATGGCTGAACGAGGGCAAGTCGATGAACACGACGATCAATGCCTCTGTCCGGCGGTATGGCCAGAACTTCCCGTGGAAGAACACCTGCGAAACCCCGACGGTTGGCTGGTATGACGCCACGAACGGCACGTTCGATCTTCAGAATTCAGACAGCGTTCACTACAGGAACATGACCGTGCTGTACGGTCTTATGAACTCCATCAACACCGCGACGTTTGCTTCGGCTTCCCAGGTTGACCTCTGCGGAATCCAGAAGATCGTCGACGCCACCGGCATCCACGGCGGCCTTCCGATCCGGGATGACAATAACAAGGTCACCGATCCGAATCCCAAGGTTCCCATGACCACGCTGGCCAACCTGATTGGTTCCACGCAGACAGCACCGCTGACCATGGCAGCAGCCTTTGCAACGTTCGCCGCTGACGGCAAGTACTGCGAGCCGATCGCCATTACGTCGGTCAAGGATCCGTCCGGCGCTGAGCTGCCGGCCCAGTCCTCCACCTGCCGTGACGCAGTGAAGCCTGAGGTTGCGCGGGGCGTGGCGTACGCGATGCAGGAAGTCCTCAACGCAGGTTCGGGTTCACTGATCCGCCCCAGCCTCTCAACCAAGGCCAACTTCCCCGTTGCTGCAAAGACCGGTACCAACGACACCAACGGTTCCACATGGGTAGTCGGTTACACCACCGGCCTGGCAACCGCTTCCTGGTTCGGAGATCCGCTGGACAACCAGTCCCGCCCGGGCCGAAACCTGACCATTAACGGCAAGTTCTACGACTCGATTGACGGTTACATGATCGCCGGTCCGCAGTTCACCAACTACATGTTGTCCGTGGCACCGGCATATGGAACCAATCCGTTCCAGGCTCCGCCGTCCAACCTGTTGGGCACGCCGACTCCCACGCAGCGTTCCACGCCGTCCACCACCACGCCGTCCACGGCTCCCTCCACTGCTCCGTCAAGCAACAGTGGGAACGGCAACGGCAACGGCAACAAGGGCTGATCGTGTCCTTCGGTGATTCACTGGCAAACCGCGTCCGCATTGTCGGGCGCGGTTTCGCCGTTACTTCTGCACTCGGCGTGACAGTGGGTGCAGCAGCGGCGGCCTATGGTTGGTGGGAAAAGGACCAGTTCGAGGTCCGCCACGAAACTCTCGCCATCTTGCCGGAGGGTTCCAACCCGCTAAGGGTCCTGCACTTGAGCGATATCCACTTCGTTCCCGGTCAGGACAAGAAGACCCAGTGGTTGCAGTCCTTGGCTGACTTGAAGCCAGACCTGGTGGTCAACACCGGCGACAACCTGAGCCACGTCAAGGCGATCGATCCGTTGATCAGCGCGCTCCGCCCGTTGATGGAGTTCCCGGGTGTTTTCGTCCCCGGGTCCAACGACTACTACGCACCACGGATCAAGAATCCTGCCGGGTACTTCCGTGGGCCTTCCACGCTCAGGAACGATCCCATCAAACTGGATTGGCCCAGGCTGCGTTCCGCTTTCGGCATGGCTGGCTGGGTGGACCTCACCAACCGGCACCAGTCCGTAGTGCTGAACGGTCTGCGTTTCGACTTCTCCGGCGTGGACGATCCTCACCTGAAGCGTGAACGGTACGCGGGGTGGCCGCGCGGCACAGTGAACCAGGACGCCCGTCCTCACCTGAGGGTCGCCGTCATCCACGCCCCGTATCAGCGGGTACTGGACCATTTCACGGAGGCAGAAGCCGATCTGATCTTGGCCGGACACACTCACGGCGGCCAGATCTGCATCCCCGGCTACGGTGCGCTCGTCTCCAATTGCGACCTCCCCACGTGGCGCGCCAAGGGCCTCCACGATTGGGAAAGCGATGGATTCACGACGCCGGTGAACGTCTCGGGCGGTATCGGCACCTCACGCTTCGCCCCGGTCCGCATCGCGTGTCGCCCCGAAGCGGTTCTGCTGACGCTCACGTCGTAGAGCCCGGCGGACTCGGGCCCTACGACGCCCTCAGCAAACTCAGCAGAAGGTTCGCGAGTTGTTCATTTCAACGACACCGCTAGCAATATCCGTAATGCTTGAACCAACTGTCACGCACGTACTGCCAGGTGCGTACACCATGTTGGAGTAGTCAGTACCAACGTTGGTGACACCGGCGCGCATACTGCCGCCAGGGACCGTGCCCACGAAAATTCCGGCATTATAGTAATTTCCGGAAACGTTGCCGTACAGGTTAACCCAATTGGTCTGGCATGCTGGCGAGTACATGAGCTGAATCTTGCCTTGCACTTGGTTGTATTTTTGATTGACCATGTTCCAAGTCGAGACAACATATGCGCCTGAAGCGCAGCCCGACGATACCGGATCCAGGCCATGATGTGACGCGGAGGCGTTGGCCGCCGGCGCCATCAGCACCGCCGACGCGGCCACCGCTATGACAGCAGCAAGTGTAGTTCTCTTACGCATTCCCCAACCTAACGTAATTTGTGAATTTCCAGTTTCGTAAAGCGGAGCTAGGCTAACAGTCCATGTCAGTCCTACAAAGTCCCGCATTTCGACCTGTGGATAAGTGCCTGTTCGCTGGACGCCAACGCATCTTTCTTTTGCGGCTCCCGTCGGCCGGCGGGTCGGGGCGGTGATCTACGGGGCCGGCAGTCCGACGCAACCTAGCACCATTACGAATCTCAATAACTGTCAGGAACTTTCCACATAGCAAAGTGTGGTCCTGTGAAACGAATCACCTCATGGCATAGGGTAGTTGCTACGGGAAACTACCTCCGCACCATCTGAAGATCCAGCTGTTGAGAAGCGGGCATGTCCAAACAATCGTCATTCTTCACATCCGTCGGCCGCTTGTACCCCCACGTACGGCCCATACTCCCCCGGCTTTTCATGGGCCTCATCTGCGCCCTGCTGGCCAGCATCGTGGCCTTGGCCATCCCACAGGTCCTGCGTGTCCTTATCAACGACTCGCTCCAACCCGGTGGCGACACGGGCGCAGTCTGGGCTGCCGCCGTCGTCATCCTTGTCCTTGGTGTGGCGGAAGCAGGACTGGTGGCCTTGCGCCGGCAGTTCGTTATCAACCCGGCCACCACAGTGGAAACGAAAATGCGGGTGTCCCTCTATGGACACCTGCAGCAACTCACGGTCTCGTTCCATGACCGTTGGGGATCCGGGCAACTGCTCTCGCGCGCCATGACGGACCTCAGCTTCCTGCGCCGCTGGATGGCATTCGGCGCGATCATGCTGGTGGTCACCACGCTGACGGTGATCATCGGCGTGGCCGTCATGTTTTCCATGAGCTGGCAGCTGGCCCTGATCTTCCTGGCAGCAGCTGTACCGATCATGATCTACTCGTTCCGTTTCCGTCGGCGCTTCAGCCTGGTCACGCGTCTGAGCCAGGACCAGGCCGGCGATCTCGCCACCACCGTGGAGGAATCCGTCCACGGCATCCGCGTCTTGAAGGCATTTGGCCGCAGCCGCGAGGCGCTGGAGAACTTCAATGGCCAGGCGGAGGAACTGCGCCAAACCGAAATCGCGAAGGCAAAGCAGCAAGCCAGCTTCACGCTGGTGGTGACGCTCCTTCCGGAACTGGCACTCGGCGTCGGCCTGGTGGTCGGCATCATGCTCGCAGCGAGTGGGCAGTTGAGCATCGGATCGCTGGTCGCGTTCTTCGCGACTGCCGCGGTAGTGGCAGCTCCCGTGGAATTCTCGGGCATGCTTCTGGCCATGGCGCTGACGGCCAAGACGGCACTGGACCGCCACTTCGAAGTCATGGATACAGCGAACACCATCACCTCGCCCGAGCAGGCCGCGGTCCCGGCAGCCGTGCAGGGCGCTTTGCGCTTTGAGCAAGCTGGTTTTGGATTCGACGACGGCGGTCGGCTCCTGCGGGACATCACGTTGGACGTCCGTCCCGGCGAAACCATGGCCCTTGTGGGCATCACGGGCAGTGGCAAGAGCGCCCTGTTGCAACTCGTCCCCCGCTTGTACGACGTGACCGAGGGTGCCGTGACGATCGACGGCGTCAACGTGCGGGACTTCGATCTCGAAGCCCTCCGGTCCGCGGTAGCCGTGGCGTTCGAGGACACAACGCTGTTCTCCAGCTCGGTCCGGGACAACGTCCTGCTCGGCGCCCCGGACCCCAGCGATGCCGCGCTGGATGAAGCCCTGGACGTCGCACAGGCCCACTTCGCATACTCACTCCCTGACGGCGTGGACACACTGATTGGCGAGGAAGGGCTGAGCCTGTCCGGTGGCCAGCGCCAACGAATCGCGCTTGCCCGGGCCATCGCAGCCAAGCCCAAGGTCCTGGTGCTGGACGACCCCCTCTCCGCTTTGGACGTCAATACCGAGGAACGGGTGGAGGCCCGGCTGCGGGAGGTCCTGAACCAGACCACCACGCTGATCGTCGCCCACCGGCCCTCCACTGTGGCCTTGGCGGACCGGGTGGCTTTGCTCGAAAACGGGACCATCACCGCCGTCGGGACCCATACGGAACTGCTGGCAGAGAACGACCATTACCGCTACGTGATCGCGAGCCTGGATACCGGCCCGAAGGACCTGGACAGCGAATTGGACGAGCTCGAGAACGCCCAGGAGGCCCGCCGATGAGCTCCACCACTTTTGGAACCGCGAACGAAGACAACACGCTTCTCACCAAAGCGGACAGCAAAGCCGTACGACGCCGGTCACTTGCCTTGCTTGCCTCGCTGATCCGCCCTGTACGGTTGCGTTTCTGGCTGACAATCGCCATGGTGATCGTCAGCCAACTGACCCGCGTAGCGGGGCCGGCGCTGATCGCGTTCGGCATCGACAACGCGCTCCCAGCGTTGCAGGCGGGCGATAATTTCCCGTTGGTCCTGGCCGGTGCGTTGTACTTGGCTGCGGCCATCGCCACTGCAGGAATGACCGCCCTTTACGTGACCTCCACTGCGCGCCTGAGCCAGGCAATGCTCCTGGATCTGCGACTCCGCGTCTTCAGGCACACCCAGCGTTTGAGCCTGGAGTTCCACGAGAAGTACACGTCCGGCCGCATCATCGCGCGCCAGACCTCCGACCTTGAAGCCCTCCGGGAACTGCTCGACTCAGGAGTAAGCTCGCTGGCTTCGGGGATGCTGTTCATGCTGTTCACGGCTTTCACCGTGTTCGCCTTGGACTGGCGCACGGGCCTGATCATGCTCGCGGCCGGCGTTCCGATGTTCTTCCTGGCCCGCTGGTACCAGAAGCACTCGCAGATCGCATTCCGGGAGTCCCGTGTGGTGTCAGCGCGGCTGATCGTGCACTTCGTGGAAACCATGACCGGCATCCGGGCAGTAAAGGCCTTCCGCAAGGAGCGCGAGAACGCCGGGCAGTACGGCCAACTGGCTGAGGACTACCGCAAGAACACTGTCCGCTCCATCAACCTCAACGGCATTTTCCAACCGGGACTGGTGCTGATCGGCAACGTCTGCGTCGCCGTCGTGCTGTTGTTTGGTGGCTTCCGGGTCCTGGGCGGCGACCTCGCTGTCGGTGTCCTGCTGGCACTCATCCTTTCCACCAAGCGCTTCTTCCAGCCCGTGGACCAGATGGCCATGTTCTACAACTCCTTCCAGAGTGCGCAGGCTGCACTGGAGAAGGTCTCGGGCCTCCTGGAAGAGATCCCCACCGTTCGTCCGCCAAAGACCCCGGTGCCACTCAGGAGCTCCAGCGGCGAGATCGACTTCAGCAACGTGGAGTTCGGCTACGGCGACGGCAAGCTGGTGGTCCCCACGATGGACCTGCACATTCCCGCCGGCCAGACCGTAGCTTTGGTGGGGCAGACCGGCGCAGGGAAATCCACCCTGGCCAAGCTTCTGGCGCGCTTCTACGACGTCACGTCCGGCTCCATCCGCCTGGACGGAATTGATCTGCGGGACCTATCCACCACAGACCTGCGCCGTGCAGTAGTGATGGTGACCCAGGAAGCGTTCCTGTTCAGCGGATCGGTAGCGGACAACATCGCGCTGGGCCGCCCCGAGGCAAGCCGCGGGGAAATCGAAGCAGCAGCCCAGACCGTGGGAGCCCACGAGTTCATCACGAGCCTGCCGGACGGCTACGACACGGACGTCAACAAGCGTGGCGGACGTGTCTCTGCTGGCCAGCGGCAATTGATCGGCTTCGCCCGCGCGTTCCTGGCCGCGCCCGCGGTCCTGATCCTCGATGAAGCGACGTCCTCCTTGGACATTCCCTCGGAACGCATGGTCCAGCAAGGACTCGCCAACCTGTTGGAGGGTGTCGCGGGTGGCGATGCTGCCCGGACAGCCATCATCATCGCGCACCGCTTGTCCACCGTAGAGACCGCAGACCGGGTCCTCGTGGTGCACGATGGCCGCATTGTGGAGGACGGAACGCCTGCTGAGCTGATCAGTGGTGGCGGCCGATTCGCCCAGTTGCACGGCGCCTGGCGGGACTCGCTCGTCTGACCCGGCGCTGGGCCGGGGGTGCCGGGGCGAAGCGGCCGTTGTGACCAGCGACACGCCCTCCTCGATTTCGCATCACGGGCCGTTTCAGCTATTCTTGAACAGTTGCTTTCGCAGCGGATCGGGATGTAGCGCAGCTTGGTAGCGCGCTTCGTTCGGGACGAAGAGGTCGCAGGTTCAAATCCTGTCATCCCGACCAAAACAAAGAGGGTCTTCCATTCGGAAGGCCCTCTTTGCGTTATCCGCCCCGTTCAGCTGGTGTCAGGTTCAGGGGGCCGGCCACCAAACTTTCGGTGGAAATGAGAAACCCCGGAGCGTCGCTCGTCACGCTCCGGGGTTTCTCTTCAATTCAATTGTTTACATAGGATCCGGCCAGTTGCCGATGGACGACGTGGTGTACGTGGTGTCGGTTGTCTTGGTCGGTGTGGTTGTGGTGCTGGCCCGCATGGGGTCGGGCCAGTTGCCAATTGCACTTACGGTAGAGCCGGAGTCCACTGCCGAAGCAGCGGACATGATCGCGGGAGCCGCGGCCGTGAATGCCACAGCGCCTGCCAAAGCGACTGAAGCAGCGATTTTCTTGAACATAGTTTTCCCCAATGCGAGTCGGATTCGTTACGGAAATTGCGCGGTCCCTGTTGACATACATTGTAAAATGTTTTCCACAGAGACTGTCAAGGTTTTGGTGAAAAAGACACCTGTAGGAGGGACCCCGTGGGAAACGGATTCGGCGAGAAGCTACGTGCCGAACGGCTCGAACGTGGGTTGACGCAGGCAGAGTTGGGCAAGAACCTGTACTCGCCGAGCTATATTTCATTGCTTGAAACCGGCCGACGTGAGCCCACTGCTGAGGTCATCGAGGAGCTCGCACGGCGGCTGGAGTTGGCCCCCAAGGCACTGGAGGCCTGGAGTCAGCCGGTATCCATCAGCGACGCCGAGTACGTGCTGGCGGGGCTTTACGCCCGGCAGGCCTGGGACTTGAGGGACTACCAACTGGCAGCCAGCCACGCCGCCACCGCAGCGCAGATCGCCCTGGAGGCCAAGAACAACAGCGCTTGGTGGAACATGACGTACATGCAGGCAGAATGCGTGATGAAGCAGGGCATGTTGAAGGAATGCCAGCAAATCGTCGAGCATCTGCTGGAGCACCCCATGGCCACGGAATCCGCCGGCCTGGGTGTTCGTGCCTGGCAGATGCTTGCCGCTGTGTGCCACGGCCAAGGCCAACTGGCTACCGCCGTCGAGCATGCGAAGCAGGCAGTAAAGCTGAGCGAGCAACTGCCCAAAGGATCCACGCTGATCATCGGTGCGCACCGTGCACTGATCGGCGCGTTGGCCGAAAGCGGCAAGCTCGACGAAGCGTGGACGTATTGCCTGGCCATGATCGAGCACATGGACGAGCACTCCATGTCGCAACTGGCCGGCGAGGTCGCCTGGGTGGTGGGGAACGTCGCTTTCATGCGGCACGACTACATTGAAGGCATCAAGCACCACGAGCGCGCTGCCAAGCTTCTCTCCCCCGCCAACGACATCGAACTTTGGGCCCGCTTTAACAAGGCCTCGGCGGCGGTCCGCTTGTCCTCCGGGATCGTGGAACCGGAGACGCTTTCTTCCATTGAACGCGCCGAACTCGCTTTGTCGATCGTGGGCGGAAACAAGACGGACCAGCTTGAGGTCGCGTTCATCCGCGCCCGCTGGCTGTACTTGACAGGTGACATTCCGGCCGCAGTGTCCAAGCTCCGCGAAATCTACGAGGACCGCAAGGTCCTGGCACGGCACACGGCCGGCGAAGTCTCGCTGCTCCTGGGCAAGTCTCTCAAGGCAGCCGGCGAGTCGACCGAAGCCCTGCATTACCTGGAAGAAGCACAGCACGATTTCAGCGCCGCTGGAGCCTCGGACCGGGTGCAGCAAGCAATGGACGCTGTCCTGGAAATCCGGTTGGCCGAGCGCCGCGCCGCAAAGGAACATTCCGAGGCCAGCTAGACCCAACTAAGTCGCAGTAGAGCACGTTTTGAGCGGTCAAAACGCGCTCTACTGCGACTTAGTTGGGTGGGACCTACGCGAACGTGCGGCCCGTCAGCTTCTCATACGCCTCGACGTAGCGGGCGCGCGTGCGGTCCACGACGTCGGCAGGAAGTGCCGGCGGCGGAGTGTCCGAGGCCTTGTCCCAACCGGACTCGGCGGAGGTCAGCCAGTCACGGACGTACTGCTTGTCGTACGAGGGCTGCGACTGGCCCGGCGCATACGTGGACGCATCCCAGAACCGCGAGGAATCCGGAGTCAGGACTTCGTCGCCCAGGGTGATGATGCCAGTAGCTGCGTCAATTCCGAACTCCACCTTGGTATCGGCGAGGATGATGCCGCGTTCACGGGCGATTTCCTCGGCACGGGTGTAGATCTTCAATGTGAGTTCGCTGAGGCGGGCCGCGATGTCGTCGCCCACCATGGCTACGACGTCGTCGTAAGTGATGTTTTCGTCGTGCTCGCCAACCTCGGCCTTGGCCGACGGGGTGAACAAAGCCTTCTCCAGCCGGGATCCATCCACGAGGCCCTCCGGCAGGGGGATCTCACAGACCGTACGGGAGTGCTTGTACTCAGCCAGGCCTGAACCAGTGAGGTACCCCCGGGCAATGCATTCCACCGGGAACATGTCCAGCTTCTTGCAGATCATGGCACGGCCCTGGACGGCGGCAGGAACGCCGCCCTCCACAGTGGAAGCCAACACGTGGTGCTCTACGTCCAGCTGATCAAACCACCAGAGGCTGAGCTGCGTGAGAATGCGGCCCTTGTCCGGGATTTCGCTGCTCAGGACGTGGTCGTACGCGCTGATGCGGTCGCTGGCGACCACCAGGACGCATTCCTGGCCGAACCTTTCGGTGATGGATTCATCGGCCGGAACGTACAGGTCGCGGACCTTGCCGGAGTAGACGTGCGTCCAACCGGGAAGTTGCAGGGCCTCGGTCTCGAGGCCGCCGGGAGTGCTTTCAGTCATGCTCAGGCCTGTACTTTCGGGATGGTTCCGGTGGCTGCGTAGGGCACGCGGATTTCGCCGCGCGCGGCCTTGCCTCCGATGTCCGTGCGGAACTGCGAGCCTTCAAGCTGAACCAGCTCGACGCCGTCGTACGCCTTTTCGCGGGCCTCCACCAGATCGGAACCGAGCGCGACAACCGCCAGGACGCGGCCGCCGGCCGAGACGACCTTGCCTTCCTCATCCAGCGCGGTGCCGGCGTGGACTACGTGGACGCCGTCAAGCTCGTCCACCTTCTTCAGGCCGCGGATGCGATCGCCCGTGCGGGGCGTGTCCGGGTAGTTTTCGGCGGCAACGACGACGGCGACTGCCGTGTCCTTGGACCAGCGCAGCTCTTCTGCGGTATCCAGTTCGCCCTTGGCAGCTGCCAGGAGCAGCGCGCCGAGCGGCGTCTTGAGTCGTGCCAGAACGGCTTGCGTTTCGGGGTCGCCGAAGCGGACATTGAACTCGATGACGCGTGTGCCGCGCGACGTCAGGGCAAGTCCGCAGTACAACACGCCGATGAACGGGGTGCCGCGGCGGGCCATCTCGTCCACAGTGGGCTGTGCCACGCGGTCGATGACTTCCTGGACCAGCCCCTCGGGAGCCCATTCGAGCGGTGTGTACGCGCCCATGCCACCAGTGTTGGGGCCTTCGTCATTGTCGAAAATGCGCTTGAAGTCCTGCGCCGGGGACAACGGGACGGTGGTGCGGCCGTCGCAGAGGACGAACAGGGAGACCTCAGGGCCGTCAAGGAATTCCTCGATGACTACCGTTCCACCGGCGTCGAAGCATGCCTGGGCGTGGGCCAGGGCTTCGTCGCGGTCGTTGGTGACCACAACGCCCTTGCCGGCGGCCAGGCCGTCGTCCTTCACCACGTGCGGAGCGCCGAAGGTGTCCAGTGCGTCTGCAGCTTCCTCAGCGTTCGTGGCCACGCGGGCCATCGCCGTGGGAACGCCGGCTTCAGCCATGATCTGCTTGGCGAAGGCCTTGGAGGCTTCCAGCTGGGCTGCTTCCTTGCTGGGACCGAAGACCGGGATACCGGCTTCCCGGACGGCGTCGGAGACACCCGCGGCAAGCGGGGCTTCCGGTCCGACGACCACCAGGTCCACTGCCAGCTTGGTGGCGAGGGCGGACACGGCTTCCGGGTTGTTCCCGTCAATCGCGTGGGTGGGAACGAGTTTGCTGATGCCTGCGTTACCCGGGGCCGCGTGGACCTCGGAAACGTTGGGATCTTCAAGCAGAGAGCGGACAATGGCGTGTTCGCGGCCGCCTGGGCCAATGACGAGTACCTTCACAGTCTTCAAGGGTACTTTGTGAAGGGCACCCCGTCCTAAGCTGTGTCGCTCCCCGGGCATGGGATGACCCGGGATCTGCCCCGCCGCGCCCTAGACTGGCCTCATGCCACTGAGTTCCCATGAAACGTTCAACGTTGAATCCGCAGTCGAACTGGCCGTGATCGAACGCAGTGGCTTTATCGAATCCCGGCACATCGGCGCGGCCGTTGTCCTGTCCGGAGACGGCTCGGTTGTCACACAGCTGGGCGACATCGCAGCCCCCATCTTCGCGCGCTCCACCCTGAAGCCTTTCCAGGCCTTGGCATCCATGCAGTCCGGCGTTCCGCTCCGCGGCGCCCAGGTTGCCGTGGCGTGCGGCAGCCACACCGGATCCCTGGACCACATGGATGTGGTGGAAGGAATGCTCAAGGCAGCCGGCATCCGCGAAGAGCAGCTCCAATGCCCCACCGCCTGGCCGCAGGATGAAACTGCGCGCAACTGGCTGGTGCGCTCCGAACGCGGCATGTCCAAGCTCGCTTCCAACTGCTCCGGGAAGCACGCCGCGTTCCTTTGGGCGTGCACGGAGAACGGCTGGGACACCCGCAGCTATCTTGAGCCGAACCACCCCCTCCAGCAGCGGGTGCGGGGAGTGATCGAGGAGTACAGCGGGGAATCCATTTCGCATCTGGGAATCGACGGCTGCGGTGCTCCGGTTGCAGCGATCTCGCTGACCGGCCTGGCCCGGGCCTATTCGCGGCTGGCCAAGTCACCGGGCGATCCCTCTTCCAATGCCCGCGCCGCCACTATCGCCACCTCCATGCTCGACTATCCGTGGGCCGTCCAAGGCAAGGGCGAATCCAACACGATCGTCATGGAAGAGCTCGACGTCCTGGCCAAGGGTGGCGCTGAGGGAGTGCTGGTCCTGGCCACGCAGACGGGGGCCACTGCGGCCGTCAAGATGCTGGATGGCAACTTCCGGGCCACCGCGCTGGTGGGCCTGACGCTGCTTGCCGTGAGCGGGGCGTTGGACATCCCCGGCGTCTCGAGCGTCCTGGAGAAAGTGGTTGAGCCGGTACTTGGCGGTGGGCGGCCAGTGGGCAAGATCCGTTTGGGGCACGCTGTGTCGGCTTTGCTCGGCTGAACTGATCGCTCGGTAGAACCAGGCACCAAATAGAAAAGGAAAGGCTGTGTCATGGCTGTTGCACGCCGACGCATTGACGTCGAAGAGGGCCGCGCCGCACTGGCGGCCTGGCTGACCGCCGTCGGCCCCTCGCGTGGCCAAGCTCCTGGCGCCGAGGCGGGGACACCGCCGTCGCGCTCATTAATTGCGACGGCGGTCCGCTTCTCGCTTGAGGAAGTCACCGCCCGCGCGCCCGGCAATTCGGTGGAGGTCCGCGTCCCGCCGTTTGGCGTCACGCAATGCGTGGAGGGGCCCCGCCACACGCGGGGCACTCCCCCGAACGTGATCGAGTGCGACGCCGACACATGGCTTTCATTGGTGACCGGTCGGATCTCGTGGGCGGACGCTGTTTCGAACCACTTGGTGGCTGCGTCCGGGCTGCGTGCGGATCTTTCGGACCTGCTTCCGCTGTAACCGGTTTGTGGACGGCCGATGCCCCCAAGACCGCGTCTTAGGGGCACCAGCTGCACATTCACTTGTGTGATTAGTCGGGGCAGACCGGTGTGGTTGCTTGTCCCGGCTTGCTCATCTCGAACTGCGGGATATCGTCCGCTGCGGGGCCGCCGCGGAACTTCGGCGAGGGGTTCTGACCCCCGCTGAGCCGCTGGAGTTCCTGCTCTTCGAAGATCTCTTCTTTGCCCAGCATGATGGCCGAATCCTCGTTGGTGATTTCGCCGTTGAAAGCGCGGACCATGACATCACGGTCAAACTGGCCTTCCCACTTTGCGACGACGAACGTTGCCACACAGTTTCCGAGCAAGTTGACGACGACCCGCATGGAGTCCATGAGGCGGTCGGCTCCGAGGAGGAGTGCGACGCCGGCAACCGGGAAGATGCCGAGGGCGGCGGCCGTAGCCGAGAGCGCCAGGAAGGATGAACCCGGAACACCTGCCATGCCCTTGGAGGTCAGGAGCAACACACCGAGTGCGGCCAACTGCTGGCCGAGGTCAAGGTTGTGGCCGAACGCCTGGGCCAGGAACAGCAGCGAGATCGAAAGGTAGATCGCGGCGCCGTCGAGGTTGAAGGAGTAGCCGGTGGGGACTACCAATCCGGTGGTTGCACGGGAGCAACCGGCATTGGTCAGCTTGGTCATGATGCGCGGCATGACGGCTTCCGTGGAGGCTGTGCCGAGTGCCAGCAGGAATTCTTCGCGGGTGTACTTCAGGAACTGCCACAACGGAACCCGGGCGAAGCCCCAGGCCACCAGGAACAGCAGGCCAATAAAGACGATCGCCGCTCCGTAGCAGGAGGCGATCAGCAAGGCATACGTGCCCAACGTGCCCAGGCCGTACTGGCCGATGATGAACGCCATGGCACCGAAAGCACCAATGGGAGCCACTTTCATGATCCAGGACATGATCTTGAAGATCAGTTCAAGGACGGTTTCCATGAGGCTGATGACCGGCATGCAACGCTCTCGGCCGATAACCACGATTGCAGCACCGAAGAAGACCGAGAAGAACAGCACCTGGAGGAGGCTGTTGTTCGCGAAGGCGCCGATGACGCTGGTGGGGATGACATCCAGGATGAACGCTGCCGCATCCTTGGGCACTGCGTGGCCGGTCTTGGCATCAAGCGCTTCCTGGGAAAGCGTTGACGGATCGATGTTCAGGCCGGAACCGGGCTGAACGATGTTGCCGACGACGAGTCCGAAGACCAGGGCGAAAAGCGTGGCGCCGGTGAAGTACAGGAGGGCTTTGACCCCGACCCTTCCGACCGCCTTGACGTCGCCGACCGCCGAGATGCCCGTGACGATCACGAGGAAAATCAGCGGAGCGATGATCATTTTGATGAGTTGAATGAATCCATCGCCCAGTGGCCGGAGGGTGGACCCGATATTCGGCCAGAAATGACCGATGAGCACACCTGCGACGACGGCGATCAGGATTTGGAAGAAGAGCGACTTGTACAGTGGCTTCTTCTTCAGCGGGGCCGAACTCGCCTTCAGCGCCGCAGAGTCTGGGATCTTCATTGATCTGAACCAATCAGTTGGGAACAGCCCCACATTTGGGGGATGTTTTCAATGTAATCCCGCTCACACGATTCCGCAAGGGGAAAATGAATTTCCATATTGCGGAAAGTCACATTCGGTGGAAAGGCTGGTAGCGGAGGCTTCCTGACCTCTTTTGACAAGGAAAAGCCCACGACACGCCCAAAATAGGGGCGTGTCGTGGGCGAAGTTGATGCAAAGAAGGTCAGGACGGCACGCGTAGGCTCCGGCCGACCTAGCCGCGGCCCACGAAGGGCATGCCCGCCGCCGTAACCACGAGGGAACCCACGCTTGCCGAGGCAGGCATGTTGGCCATCATCAGGACCGCACGGGCGGCGTCCTCCACGGGGAACATGGGTTCCACACGGCGGGTGCCGTCAGCCTGCAGCGCGCCCGAACCAACGCCGATGGTGTCCATGATTTCGGTCCGTGTGTTGCCGATGTCGATCTGCCCGCAGGTGATCCCGAACTCACGGCCATCCAGCTCGATGCTCTTGGTCAGTCCGGTCATCGCATGCTTGGTCACGGTGTACGCAACAGACCTGGGGCGCGGTGAGTGCGCAGAGATGGAGCCGTTATTGATGATGCGGCCACCCTGCGGCTCCTGGGCCTTCATGGTCCGCACGGCTTCGGCGGCACACAACATGGAGCCGGTCACGTTGACGCGCAACGTGGCCTCCCACTCGTCAACGTCGATCTCGCCAACGTCGCCGGAGGGCCCAAAGATGCCCGCGTTGTTGAACAGCACATCCACCCGCCCCCAGCGTTGGTGAACCTCAGCGAAAAGGCGGGCGACGTCGTCGGGCACTGTCACGTCGCACGGCACCACCAGCGCGTCCGGGTGACGGTCGGCGGTCTCAAGCAACTGCGGCTCGCGGCGCCCGGCCAAAGCCACGCGGTAGCCTTCGGCGAGCATGAGCCGGGCAACAGCCCTGCCGATGCCCGAACCGGCCCCGGTGACGACGGCGACCCTGTAGTCTGCGGGCGGCCTGGAGTCAGTCATGGTGTTGCCTTTCGGATGTTGCCGTTAGCGGGCGGCCTGAGCCTCGGCGGATTGAGGTGCAGTTTGGGCTCCGCCAGTCGTGCCGGCGGTTATTGGCCAGCCTATGACAGTCTTGGGACGCGGCGTGGCGTAGGTGCGGACCTTGGACGTGGTCAGCCCGAGCCGTACGAGCGATTCGGCAATCGTGACCGCCGCTGCGACACCATCGACCACCGGGACACCAGTGCGCTGGCGGATCTGTTCGTCGAGTCCGGCCATGCCGCCACAACCGAGCACGATCACCTCGGCCTTGTCGTTGAGCACCGCTTCCTCGGCTTGGCCAACAATGGCCTCGACGGCGCGGTCCGGGTACTCCTCAAGCTCAAGGACGGCCATGCCGCTGGCCCGGACAGAGGCGCAGCGCGCTTCCAGGCCGGCAAGCTTGAGGCGGTCCTCGATCAGCGGGACAGCACGATCGAGGGTGGTGACCACCGAATACTTGTGGCCGAGGAACATCGCCGTACTCGCGGCCGCCTCGGTAATGTCCACCACCGGGACGTCGAGGAGTTCCTGCAATCCTTCGCGGCCGTGCTCGCCGTAACCGGCCTGGATCACTGCGTCGAAGGGTTCAGGGTAGTTGACCACCGCATCCATCACGGCGATCGCGGCGAGGTAGCTCTCGAAGTTGCCCTCACAGGAATCGGCGCCGAAGCGCGGTGTGATCCCGATGATTTCCGTTCCCGGGGCGGCTGCGGCGCGGGCTTGGGCAGCAATGGAGTCGGTCATGGATTGGGTGGTGTTCACGTTTGCGACAAGGATGCGCATGGTTTCCTCTCAACGGCAGCGCCCGCCCTTGGTCCAGTGGGACCGGAGTCCGGGTGACTGGGGCAGGGCGGGCGGCACCTTGATTGCGGTGGTTGTCAGTGGGTGCTGGCGACGGCGATCGGCTCGCCGGAGACGTCCTCGTGGGCTTGCTTCTTGTCAGCCACAGCGAAGTACGTGAGTGCCGCAACGCCCGCTCCGATGAACCAGGCGAAGGGTGCAGCCGCAGCCAGCGCCGGGATGAACGCAATGGCGATAGCCAACGCGGCGGCGGGAATCATGGCAAGGATCGCCCTGGGGTTGACGCCACGCTTGTAGAAGTAGGCACCCTTGGGATCCTCGGAGTAAAGCTCGGGGACGTTGACCTTGCCCCGGCGGATCAGCCAGTAGTCGGCCATCACAACGCCGAAGAGCGGGCCGAGGAGTGCACCAAGACCGCCCAGGAAGTACACGATCACCAGCGGGTTGTTGTAAAGGTTCCACGGCAGGATGATGAGGCCGATGGTGCCGCTGACCCAGGCCGCCTTGCGGAAGTTCAGGTGCCGCGGGAAGAGGTTGGTCAGCGCGTAGACCGGAGCCACAAAGTTCGCCATCAAGTTCACGGCGATGGTCAGGATCAGCAGGGCAAGGCAAGCCAGCACCAGCAGGAGCGTGTTCGGGATGCTCTGGACAATGTCCGAGGGGCTCTCGATGACCGTCCCGTTGATCTTGTACTGACCGCCGGCCATGATCACCACGATTGCACCGAAGACCAGCATGTTGATGGGGATGCCCCAGAAGTTGCCCTTGACGATTGACTTCTTGGACGTCGATGACCGGGTGAAGTCGCAGAAGTTCAGGACGAACGTTCCGTAGATGGATACCCAGAGGGCGCCACCGGCAAAGATGGTCAGCCACATCTCGGTGCCTTCAAGGCCCTTGATGCCGGACCACTGGATAGCGCCGCCGGCCTCGATGAAGACCCACACGGCGATCGCGGCCATGGTCACCAGGATGATGGGGCCTGCGAAGGCCTCGTACTTGCGGATCATTTCCATGCCGAAGCTGACAATGACCAACTGCACGATCCACAGGGCTACGAAGGAGAGCCAGCCAAGTGTCGAGAGGCCAAGGAGGGAGTTGCTGTCCAGGTCCTTCAAACCGGGGGCCATGGCGACGAGCATGACGCGAAGCACTACGGATGCCAGGTAGGTCTGGATACCGAACCAGGCGACAGCGACGGCGCCACGGACCAGGCTGGCAATCTGAGCACCGCGGATGCCGAAGCTGATGCGGCTCATGACAGGGAAGGGCACGCCGGTCTTTTGTCCCATGAACCCGGAGAAGTTCAGCAGGGCGAACAGCAGGACGGCGCCGATACCCAGTGCTACGAGGATCTGCCAGCCGCCCAAACCGAGCGAGAACAGTCCGATCGCGAAGGCATAGTTACCCAGGCTGTGGACGTCGTTGGCCCAGAGGGTAAAGATGCTGTAGCTCGTCCACTTACGGCCTTTGGCCTTGGTGGGAGCGAGGTCAATGTTGTACAGGCTGGGACTGATGATACGGCCTGAGGCTTCGGAGGCGATCTCGCAGAGGGCTGTGTTACCCACTGCCGGGTGGTTGGGGCCACCCTTTAGGTCATCCGGAGTCTCAGTGACGCCGACTGATGAAGTCGTCTGCATCGTGGATCTCCACTTCGTACTGTTTCCACAATATGGAAACAAGTTATTGAATAGTGAAAGAACTCTATGACTCAGGTCACGTCACGTCAAGGGCCGGACGTGTATGCAGGGTCACATTTGGTTGCTTGCGACGAGGTTTCCCAGTTGACTGTTGAAGTTCGCGACTTCGTGTTGACGGTACCCATCAGCCCGGATAATCTCGAATTGCAGAATTTTATTCTCACAATACGAAATTCCTTGAGCGCCCCCACAGAGCAAGCGCCCAGACATTCAATGAAGAGAGGTTGGACGTGGCTGCAGGAGAAGAGACCTCACACATCCTCAGCGGGTTGACTGCCCAGCTGCCTGATCGTGATCCGGAAGAGACCGCGGAGTG